>NZ_FOQJ01000008.1:0-321926 GCF_900113725.1 Bradyrhizobium sp. cf659 | reverse complement strand
AAGATGTTATCCAGGATCTTGGCGTTGTTCGGCTCCTGCTCGAACTTCACCAGCTGATTGTCGACGGTGTCCAGGCTCTCGCTGGTCTCCGTCAAAAACTCCCGCAACAGATCATCCATGAGCTACGCCTTACTGAGCTGGGCTTCGGCGCCTGAGCCACGCTTGGCCTCAACGGAAGTCCGCGCTGGATCGTTAGACATCCCCTTTCACGGTCCCGTTAATTTCATCCTCCGTGCTAATACGGATATTGAAGAGAAGTTTGCGGGTCGGCCGCATGCGGCAGCGATTTTCGGCAAAACCGGCACCGAACCGTCGCGAAAGGAAGCGTTAGGTAAACGCGCCGATAACGGCGAGACGACACGCGCGAAAAGTCCTGCTCGTCAAAGACGATATGCACGGCCCGCGTGGGATCGAAGCCGATCGCCCGCAATCGGGAGCGCTCTTGCGACCATCGCGTCGCGCCTTGCCGGGATCCGCAAGGCTCGCGGTTGTGGTAAACAATTGCTTACCCCGCCGCCACGACGGCCTGTGCCGCGCTAACCGAGGCGCGCAGCCGAGGCAACGTCGTCGGAACGGTGCACCGCGAGGCAATCGTTGATGGCGGCGAGCAACGCGTGCGGCGTAAACGGCTTGCGCAGACAGCGTGCCGCGCCGAGCTCGAGCGCCATCCGGAGGAAATCGGGAGCGGGTGAATTCAGATTTGCGAAAGCGTAGCCGGACATCGCGATCAGCGGAATGGCGGGCGCCCGCTCGTGGAAGATCCTGATCGATTCGAAGCCGCGCATGTGCGGCATGAAGATGTCGATGATCATCAGATCGAAATGTTCGTGTTTGAGGGCGCGCAGTCCGACCTCGCCTCCTTCGGCAATCGTCACCCGAAAATGGTTTCGCTGGAGATAGACCTCGATGGCCATGCACACCATCGGGTCGTCGTCGACAACGAGAATATGGTGCAGACTTTCTGTCCCCGTTTGAGCTTCCAGTTTCGGCGATTCAATAATTGAACCGTGGGGCACGCCTTTCTCCTCTGGTTGGGATCGAACAATTGACGGTCGCAAACATCTTTGGCGGAGCCAGGAAAACGGAAACGACGGATGCGAAATCTGCAGCCATGCGGCGCCATGATTCGGAGCGATGTCCGGTTGCTGTAACCACTCGTCCAATAGACGAGGCTGCGCGGACTGACCGGCGTCCGATCGCCGCGCGGATGCAGTGCTCCCGGCTCATGAAGGCCCCCCTGCCGCTTTCTCCTGCGCAGCCTCGCAGGACTGGCGCGACGGTTCCCGAGCGAATCAGCGCGCAGTACTTATTTCCGCCGCAAATGCGCCAGCCTGTCTGCCCTCTAACGGGTATATGGACAGTGCCACAACCTGTACAATATGCTTTATTGCGTGCAACTTGACCGACGAAACGGGCGCGGCGTCGATCGTAGATTGAACGCGCCGGAATTGATCCTGCATGACCGCGAGCGGCTCCCCGCCCAATCAGTTGCTGCAAATGCTCGATGCGGCGGATTTCAACCTGCTGCGCCCCCATCTCGCGACAGTCGAAATGGTCAGGAAATCTGTCTTGGGCGAGGCGGGCGCCGCGCTGAGATACGTCTACTTCCCGCACGGCGGGTCCGTTTCGATCACGCTGGGCTTGTCCGAAGGACAAATGATCGAGATCGCGATGCTGGGGCGCGACAGCGTCGTGGGCGGCGGCGCGGCGCTTGCCGACGGCGTCGCGCCGGCGGACGCGGTCGTGCTCTTCCCCGGCACGGCTTCCATGCTTGAAATCGCGGCTTTCCGGACGATCGCCGCCGCGAGCGTCCCGTTTCGAAGTCTGATGGTGCGTCATGAGCAGGTCCTGCTCGCACATGCGCAACAATCGTTGCTCTGCAACACGCTGCACCCGGTCGAGGCCCGGCTGGCGCGCTGGCTCCTGCGGGCCCACGACCTCTCCGACAGCGCGATCCTGCCGCTGACACAGGAGGCGCTGGCACAGATGATGGGCGTGCGGCGCAACGCCATTTCTCTCGTCGCGCATGCACTGCAGCGGGCTGGCATCATTCGCTACACCCGCGGGCAGATCGAAATCATCGACCTTCCCGCGCTGGAGGCGACGTCCTGCGACTGCTATGCGGCGGTCAAGGCCCTCCATTCACGCCTGCTCGGAGCGCCGCGGTGACGAGAGCTCGACGCGGCCGATCTGCATGCCGAGGTGCACACAGCGGCGCAAGGGTGACGTCGCACCCGGACATCTTGTCTCAATTGCCTATATATCCCGACGGGAACATGATGGAGCCTACCCGTGCCGGGATCGGCAAATTCGCTCTCGCAAGTCCCTGCCTGACGAGACGGGAGGCAGCTTTGGAAACGATGGCGCGTCCATCCAACGGTTTCCTGTCCGCGCTGTCGGCGGACGATTATGAGTTGATCCGCCCGTACCTGCGCACAGTCGATCTGCCGCACGAGACCGTGCTGGTCGAGACCGGCGAGACGCTCAAGCGCGCGTTCTTTCCCCACCGCGGCGTCATCTCGCTGGTGGTGAAGCTCGCCAGGGGCGAGCACGTGCAGGTCGCCATGATCGGCCGCGACAGCCTGCTCGGCACGCTCTCGACCATGGGCGATGCATGCGCGCTGAACACGGCGATCGTGCTGATTCCCGGCGTCGCATCGATGATGGATCTCGACCGGCTGCGCATCGCGGCCGACCAGAGCGGCACCCTGCGGGCGTTGCTCACACGCCACGGGCTGGCGGTTTACGCGCAGGTCCAGCAGACCGCGGGCTGCAACGCCGCCCACCCGGTGGAATCGCGGCTGTCGCGCTGCCTGTTGCACACCCATGATCTGTCGGGCGACTACCGGCTGCTGCTGACCCAGGAGGCCATGGCGCAGATGATCGGGGCGCGGCGCAACAGCGTGTCGCTGGTGGCCAATACCTTGCAGCAGGCCAATTTCATCCACTACAGCCGCGGGCACATCCAGATCCTGAACCTGGACGGCCTGCGCCAGACCGCGTGCGAATGCTACGCCACCGTGAAGGCCCAGTACGACCGCCTGCTCGGCCAGCGCTGACCGGCGCCGTCGCGTGGTAAACCTGCGGCTAATGCCGGCCTGCAAACACCCGCCGTCCTGCTACCGGAACTGAAATTCAAATGCCGTAGACACGGGCCGAGCCTCGCGCCGGACGCGCCGCGCGACAAACGAACCGTGACCAGGGCAGGCGAAGCCATGCTTGAAATGACCGATGCGCCAGCGCAGGGAGCGCTCGATGCCGAGCCCGCGCGCGAGCCGGGCGCGTACGCGGCGCTGGTGCGCGAGATCGGCGAGGACGGCGCCGGCGAAGTGCGCGCCGTGTTCTGGAGCGAGACCTGCGCACGCCTGCAACTGTTCCGCACGCTCTCGCTCGCGCAGCATCCCGCCAAAATCGCGCGCGAAGCGCATTCGCTGAAGAGCGCGGCCGGGACGTTCGGCTATGTCAGGCTCGCGGCGCTGGCGCTGCGGCTGGAGAAGACCGCGGAGACGCTCGGCGAGGCCGAATTCAGTGATCTCCTGGCGCGCATGGATGCCGCCTACGCCGCCGCGCGCGCGCAGGAGCCGCAGGCATAACGAGACTGATGCAACCCCGCCGTACTTCTACGGTTTGGGATTTTCACAGATGGCTAATCATAGCTGGCGATAGTCGCCGGAAACCAGGAGGGTTTCCATGTTCACCTACGAGACTGCGGACCAGAAGGAGGTCCGTCGCTTCCGCATCGCACAGTTCAACGGCCGAATGGCGACGGTGAAGGCTGGCGAGTCGACGGTGACTGGCTTCGTGCGCTCGGTGCTGGAGCAGGAATCGAGCATCCCTCCCCGCTGGACCATCACGATCATTCCGAACGCGCCGAAGGAAGAGATCAAGCCGCTGCGCCCCATCTCGCGCGCGCGCCCCTTCTCCGAAGACTATTTCTGAACGCGATCGGCCGCTCCGGCCCCGCGCCGCCACCGGCGGCGCAAGACAAGAATCTCAATCGATCGAATGCAGCAGCGCCGCGCGGACGAGGTCCGCGGTGTTGCGCGCACCGAGCTTGCGCATCGCCTCGGCGCGATGGCTCTCGAACGTGCGCGGACTGATCTGCATCCGAAGCGCACCCTGCTTGTTCGAATAGCCCTCGCTGATCAGCCGGAGCACCTCGCGCTCGCGCTTGGTCAGCCGCTTCTGGCCCGACAGGCCCAGGAGTTCGGTGCTCGGCACGCGCTGCGGCTGCAGCACACGGGCGGCCTTCGATTCGGCGTCCTCGATCCGGGGCGGGACCGGCGAGTCGCCCTTGTGGGGACCGGCAAGCTGCTTGACCAGGCCGCAAACGCGCTCGGTCTGCGTCAGCGCATTCTCCACCACCCGCTGCAAATAGGCACGGTCGCCGGTAACCGGCGCGAGCTGATCGCTGTGATGCTTGATCTCGCCCATGTAGAGCAGGAGCGCAGTCAGGGGGCCGTTGAGCTCGCGGGCGATGGCGGCGGCCATCTCGTCGGCGGCCTTGGCACGGGCGGCGTTCAGGCGGACGAAATCGAGCTCTTCAGCCGGAGCAGTGCTGCTTTCGTACCATTCCGACGGCCGCGAATCGGTCGCCGTATCGTTCTGTGACCCCATGTGACCTGTTTAGCGGAACCCGGACCGATCTGTGGTTAACTTTCTGCTCCGTAAGACTACGGTGATTTTGGCAGTTTTGCGCTAAAACGCCGGCATCGGCACAATTTATGCTTGCGTGAAGCTGTCCTTGACCATGCAAGGGTTGAGAGCTTCGCCCAAATCCCGGGCAAACGGGGCCGCAGCCTCCTTAACCGCCGTCTCCCAGACGATCGTCCGCCGCCCCCGGATTTTACGGATAAATTAACGGCGACTTGCTTCTCTAGATCCGATTGAGAGCGCGCAAATGCCTCCATGCATTAGGCCGGTAGGCTTGCTGGAATCATTGCGGAAGATTGCGTGCCATGAACGAGATCGATCGGCTGTCCGAATTCTTGCAGAGGCTGACGCCGCTCTCACGCAGCTGTCTGCTCAGCGAGCTCGAGCGGCTCGAGCTGTGCGGCATCGACATGCCGGGCTCGGCCGACGTCCAGGCCCGCCTGCGCGCCGAGTTTCGCAAGGACGGATCGACCCAGGCGCGCGCCACCAGCCCCTCGCGCTATTTCTTCGCGCCGCTCGAGCTGCTGCTGATCGACGGTGCACCCGAGCACGCCAATATGGGGCGAATTTCGCGCAACACCCTCACCCCGATCTGGGAGTGGATCTGCCGCGACCTGCTGCCGACCATGGCGCGCGACTACATCAAGGCGATCAACGACCAGGTCGCCGCCAACAACCCGAAGGAAGTGCTGAAGATCGCGTCGACCTTCCAGACCAAGGTCGTCAAGGTCCTCGAGAACACCCTCGCATCAGCGGAGAGCTCCGAGTTCGCCCGCGGCAAGCTCGCGCAGTACACGGCTTCGCGCAGCGCCTTCGACGACGTCAAGAAGATGCAGCAGGTGCTGCGCGCCGGCGCCGCGCTGCCGAAGTTCAACGAAAAGCTGCCCGAGAAGATCGCGAAATTCGACGACGGCCAGGTCGCCCAGATCACCGCGCAGCTCGATGCCTTCAAGAAGGCCCATCCCGAGGCGCTGCCCTTCGCGCTGGCGCTGGTGGCGCGGCGGCTGAAGACGTCCTGGCAATTGGCGCGCCTCGCCACCAAGGCCGCCGCGAGCAAGAGCGCGGCCGACGTCGCCGCCACGCCCTATGCCTGCGTCGTTGCCATGGTGCTCGACCGGCTCGACGACAAGCGCCTCGCTCTCAGGATCGCGCTCCGGCACAACCGGGTGCTGGTCGCGCGCGACCTGCTCGCCGAGATCTACGACATCGAATATGCGCTCAAGGTCCGCATCGACGGCATCGAACATTGCGAATGGGGCGTCCGCCTCCAACAATTGATGGACGCGATCGCGGCGCTGGTGGCCGCCGAGGTGAGCCGCTTCCCGGCCAATGTCGGACACATTCTCGGCTCGCGCCGGCTACGCAGCCACGATACGCTCGGCGGCAAGCTGTCCTACCTGGCCTGGAAGGGACGCGACGCCGTGCAGGACGGCGCGGCAGCGTTTCGCAAATTGATCGGACAGACCTGACATCCGGCGGCGCAATCAATGCGCGCGCGGCAGGCACAGGAAGCGATCGAGAAATCGCCCTGACAGCACGAACCTGAACCACCAATACAATATTCGCCGCGTCGTCATTGCTGCGATCCTCGACAGCCCACCACCGGCTGCCTGGAGCAATAGCGCAGGTGCAGCAAGCCGCATGTGATCTATTTCACACTTGCGCCGTCGCGGCCGCGCGCATTGTCGCAGAACCGTCACGAGCGGAGGCGGAACTTGCGCGCATCGCGCGAAAATGAGTTCTTCGGCCGCAGCCGTCGCTCCTATTCTCCGGTGCACTGCATGCGCATTGGGAAGGAATTCGCGATGAGATCGAACCGACGGACATTGACGATGGCGGCCCTGCTTGCCGGCGCGCTGGCGCTCACATCGACGACGATGGCACAGACCTCGCCGCCGCAAGACAATGCCGCGCCGACCGCCGACAACGCGGTGTTGCTCACCGTCTTCCTCAAGCACGACCAGTCCCGCCCGCTCGACGAGCTGAATGCGCAGCTCGATAAGCAGGGATTCCGCAAATCGTTTCCGCCGCCCGGAATCGAGGTCGTGAGTTGGTACGTGATGATGGGCATCGGCCAGGTGATCACACTGCGCCTGCCGGCCTCGCGACTGCGCGAGGTCAATCGCGTCATCGAAGATACCGCGTGGGGCGCGTACCGCACCGAGTTCTATCCGACCTACGACTACAGGGCGGTCGGCATGGCTCAGCACGACAAAGCCACAGGCAATTGAGGCCGTCGTTATTCAATTGGGCGGAACGCGAACGGCGTCGTCCAATTGCAGGACACCGGCCTTGCTCTCGCACCAGCAGCATCTTTCAAAAAATCTCTCGCGATGACCGTGTCATGCGCCCGTCACACGCGGTCAGACGTAAAGATTTCTCGAACGAAATCCGAACAATTTTAGGAATGATGAGGGCTTTAACGTTACCCAGATAATCCGACAATCGACTGAAGCCCTCCATATTTGAAACTGCTCCCATCGCTAACACCGTCGCCGAACGGGAGTGGTTTGCGATGAACGATCAAATTGTCGAACTCGCCGGACGAAGGCCCAAGACCTTCGGACGGCGAAAGGTAACGCCGCGCGCTTGCGTCGCTGACGGCAAGCGCCATCTGCGTGCTTTCCTCGCCGAGGTGCTCGAGGATCTCGGCTTCGTCACGACCGAGTGCGCCAGCGCGGAGGAGCTGCAAACCGTGCTGACGAGCGAATTGCCGGACCTGATCCTGCTCGGAATCGCCGCGGACGGCATCGAGCCCGGGACATTTCTGCAGACGCTGGTGCGCGAGGCCTTCGACGGCAAGGTTCTCGCCGTCGGCGCCCGCGAGTCGATCATCGTCAGGGCCGTGCAGCAGGTCGGCGAGGAATATGGCCTTGCGATGCTGCCGCCGCTGACGACGCCCTTTGCCGCCGAGACGCTGCGCGAGCGCGTCGCGATGCTGCTGCCGGAGGAGCCGGCGCCGAGCCCGGCCGTGCATGTCGGCGAGGCCCTGCATGCCGGCTGGCTCGAGCTGTGGTACCAGCCCAAGATCGACGCGAAGACGCTGATCCGCAGCGGCGCGGAGGCGCTGGTGCGGATGCGCCACCCGACCTGGGGCGTGGTGCCGCCGGCCTATTTCATTCCCGAGGCGCACGATCCGCATCTGCGCGACCTCTCGGAATTCGTGATCGAGCGCGCCGTGCAGGACTGGCACTATCTGCTGGAGCAGCAGAGCCCGGTCGATCTCTCGATCAACCTGCCGGCCTCGTATCTGAAGGAGCCGCAGGCCGTGCGCGATCTCTGCCGTCGCATGCCGACGCATCCGGCCTTCGGCGGACTGACGATCGAGATCGACAGCGAGGAAGCGATCCGCGACCTCGATCTCCTCGGCGAGGTGGCGCGCGAAGTGCGCCTGCACAATATCGGCCTGTCGATCGACAATCTCGGCGCCAACTGGCCGTCGCTGATGGACCGGGACAGGCTCCCCTTCATCAAGCTGAAGGCCGACCGGCACTTCGTCACCGGCAGCGGCAATGACCGCCTCAAGCGCACGGTGTGCCGCCACATCGTCGAGCTTGCGCAGGGCTATGGCGCGGGCGCGATCGCCGAAGGCGTCGAGAGCCGCGCCGACCTCGTCGCCGCGAACGAGATCGGCTTCGACTTCGTGCAGGGTTTCCTGTTCGGCAAGCCGATGCCGCTGAAGAAGTTCGCGAGGAGCACGCTGACAAAGACCGTGATGGGAGGCGCGTGAGGGGCGACCTCACGCGAACCGCCGCGCGACGACCACGAGCGTGGTCGCCGCGATCACCTTCCAAGGAAAGCTAGGGCTCCTAGCGGCAGACCCAGGCGCCGTTGACCAGCACGCGGGTGCAAGTTGGCGCCGCGATAGCAGCTCCTGCGGCTGCTGCACCTACGGCTGCTCCACCGACGACGGCACGGCGCGTCGTTCGACGCGCAACGCCAGCGACACTCGCCGGGGTCGCTGGTCGTCCTACGCGAGCCTCTGCGCTCTGAATCGACACTGAAAGACCAGCTTCTTCCGACCACTCCACCGAGCTCATCGCTGCGCAGAGAATGACGGCGCCGGCCAACCAAAAATGAGTTCCGTGTCGCATGACGTCCTCCTTCGTTCCAGTTTCTGACCAAGCTATTTCGCGTTTCGATTCTTGCTTGCGCCCTTTAGAGGTGCCGAGGGCGATGGGTTCGCCACGCCGGCAGCCTGAATACAAGAGAGAAGATCAACGTAGCTTTGAGCGTAGGCGATTGAAGTCGGCTGGCGTTGATGATCGAAGGCGCCTTCTCGTTCGGCCAGTACATCCGCAGCATCAGAACGAACTTGCCGGCGGGTGCGGGCAGCCAGTTCCACTCCTAAAACTACTCTGATGTCGAGAATTCAATTGACCATGGACACTCCGGCAATGATCGGCGGATTTCTGTCAGTCGAGCGAGGAGGCCGATCACCGCCCCATCAGCAAAACGAGCAGGGGATACCGGCCATGCGGACATTGATACCGTCAGCGCGAGATGGCGCGCGATGCACGAGGGAAATAACCCTCCTCATCCAATGAGAGACCGCGCGCCGGAACAGGCGTTGATCTAGATCAACGTTGGCGGTCACAAGACAATGGCACCAGGCGCAGCATCTGTGCCCCGCACCTGCTTGGTCAGGAATTGCGATTCACTGCCTCAGGCAAACCGCCGCGCGAAGAAGACGCAGACGACCACGAGCGCGGTCGCGGCGATCATGCTCCATGCGACGGGCTCGTGCAGCAGCAAGCCGGCGAGCGCGAGACCGAAGAACGGCTGGAGCTGCTGCAATTGACCGACCCGCGCGATGCCGCCGATCGCAAGGCCGCGGTACCAGAAGATGAAGCCGACGAACATGCTGAAGATCGAGACGTAAGCGAGCCCGATCCAGGCCGGCGCAGCGATGCCGCTCCATGTCGACGGCCAGGTCAGGATCGTGACCGGCACCATCAGCGGCACTGCAAGCAGCAGCGCCCAGGAGATCACCTGCCAGCCGCCGAGGCGGCGCGACAAAGCGGCGCCTTCGGCATAGCCGAGCCCGCACAAGACGATCGCGGCGACCATCAGCAGATCGCCGGTGATTGACGCCGAGCCGTCGTTGGAGAGAGCAAAGCCGGCCACCGTGGCGCTGCCGAGGATCGCGAACAGCCAGAACAGGGGTTGCGGCCGCTCGCCGCCGCGCAGCACGGCGAAGATCGCGGTCGACAGCGGCAAGAGGCCGATGAAGACGATCGAATGCGCGGAGGTGATGTGCTGGAGCGCAAGCGCCGTCAGCAGGGGAAAGCCGACCACCACGCCGATCGAGACGATGGCGAGCGAGGCGAGATCGTTTCGCTGCGGCCGCGCCTGACGGAGCAGGCCGAGCACGGCCGCACCTATCAGCGCGGCGATGACCGCGCGCGCCGACGTCAGGAACAGCGCAGAGAAGCCGCCGACCGCCACGCGCGTCGCCGGCAGCGAGCCGCTGAAGATGATGACGCCGAGAAGCCCGTTGCCCCAGCCGCTGCTCGCCGATTGCATGTCCGCCTCGCTCCTTGGGCGGCGATACTCGGCCTTCCCCGGTGGCAAGAACAGCCACAATCCAGTACAATCCAGCCAAACTGTATGGATATGGAAGGCAGTACACCTTGGACAGTGGCGCGCAAACGAAGGGCCGGGGCGGCACCCGGACCGTTGACGTGATGAGCGCGATCCGCGCCAAGGTCGCGGGCCGCGCGCTCGGGGCCGGCGACCGCCTGCCGTCGATCCGCAGCCTTGCCGCGACGATGGGTGTTTCGCCTTCCACCGTCGTCGAGGCCTATGATCGTCTCGCCGCCGAAGGCCTGATCCGCCCCCGCCGTGGTTCAGGGTTTTATGTCTCGCCGACCGTCACGCCGCCGCTTGCGTTGACCGAGGTCGAGCCGCGCCGCGATCGTGCCGTGGACCCGTTCTGGGTCTCGCGGCAATCGCTCGATGCCGACGAGAGCGTGCTCAAACCCGGCTGCGGCTGGCTGCCGCCGGAGTGGATGCCGGAAGAGGCCTTGCGCCGCGCCGCGCGCGCACTCGCCCGCACTGATGCGAGCGTATTGACCAATTACGGTTCGACCTCGGGCTCCCTCGCACTGCGCCGGCTGCTACTGACGCGCCTTGCGGAAGACGCGATCGAGGCGTCGGTCGACCAGCTGATGCTGACGGGCTCGGGCACGCAAGCGACCGACCTCGTCTGCCGTTTCCTGCTTCGCCCCGGCGACACGGTGCTGATCGACGATCCCTGCTACTTCAACTTTCGGGCCTTGTTGCGCGCGCATCAGGCCAAGATCGTCGGCGTGCCCTACACACCGTCGGGTCCGGATATCGCGCGCTTCGAGCAGATCCTCACCAGCGAGCGGCCGCGGCTCTACATCACCAATTCAGCGCTGCACAATCCGACCGGCGCGACGCTATCGCTCCAGACCGCGCACCGGCTGTTGACCGCGGCCGCGGCGCACGACCTCACCATCATCGAGGACGACATTTTTGGCGACTTCGAGCCGGAACGCTCGCCGCGCCTGGCCGCACTCGACGGCCTCAATCGCGTGATCCGCATCGGCAGCTTCTCCAAGACGCTGTCGGCCTCGGTGCGCTGCGGCTACATCGCCGCGCGCGCCGACTGGATCGAGCATCTCGTCGATCTCCAGGTCGCAACCAGTTTTGGCGGCCCGAGCCCGGTCGCGACCGACATCATCGCCGGGGTCTTGGCCGGTGGCAGCTATCGCAAGCACATGGACGAGCTCCGGCAAAGGCTCACGCGCGCCCGGCGCGAGGTGGCACGCAAGCTCCAGGCCCTGGGCATCGAGCCCTGGCTGACGCCGCGCGGCGGCTTCTTCCTCTGGTGCCGCCTCGCGGGCGGACAGGATGCCACCGCGGTCGCGCGCGCCGCGCTCGAGGAGAACGTCGTGCTCGCACCGGGCAACGTGTTCAGCGTGTCGCAGACGGCATCGCACCTCATGCGGTTCAACGTGGCGCAGATGAGCGATCCCAGGGTGTGGGACGTGCTGCGGCGGGCGCTGAAGGCGAAACAGATCGACCGCTAGTACAACGGCTCCTCGTACACCGGCTCGCCGTCGAGCAGCAGGCGCTTGATCGCCGCGCGCCCTGACGGCAGCACGGCAGCGACGACCCGCAGCTTCTGCTGGTTGCGGGCCTGCTCGAGCTTCTTGCCCTCACCTTCGGGCACGAAATAGCTTTCGAGACCGTATTTGATGGTCAGCTTGTCGCAGAAGGTGCGACCGGTTGGACCGCAGGTACCTCCGGAATGGGCGACATGCCCCCGAATCAGGATTTCGGGCGCCGTGACCGTGACGGGCTCGACGGACACCGAGACGGCCTCGTAGAGCCCGTTGGCATTGGGCACCAGCTTGACGAACACGGTGGGATTGCGCTCGGTGGCCGGCTTGCCGGCGAGTGCGCCCGCCGGCAGTTGCGAGATGTCGTAGCGCAGCACGACATAGTCGCCGCGCAGGAGATCGCGGGGATCGACCGGCTGTGTCTGCAAGGTCACCTCGCGGCCTTCGCGCAGGACCTGCATGCGATCGGCGACCATCAGGACCAGCAGCGCGCATTGCAACAGGATGGCAACACCGAACAGCACGGCTTTCGGGATGCGCTGCCAGAGTTTTGTAACGGATGCGACCATCTCCATCATCGCCCGGTCCTCGGCAGCGCGCGATTGAGCGCGGTTGCAAATGCGACGGCCACGATTCCGGCCGCCCCAAGGAAGGCCGAGCGGCGCAGCAGCGAGCCCTTCACCGCCCAGGTGATGCCGGCGATGACGCCGGCGATCCCGAGCCAGCCGGCAACGATCCGCGGACGCACCTCGTCGAGCATGCCTGACACGACGAGGCACAGCATGGCGCAGAGCAGCGCGGCATAAGCGAACCAGGGCTCGCCGGCCGTGGATGCCGGCCAGAGCGGCGCCGCGAGCAGGAGGAGCCCGATTGAACATCCTGCCAGAACTTCACCTGCGCGCCTGGTGATTGCGGCGGACGCAAGGGCAAGGATCACGCCGGCGCCCCCGCACAGAATTGCCCAAAGCGGTTGAGCTGGCGCAGTGCCGGTCCGGAAGCGGATGATGTCGTCGACCGTCGTCACCTCCAGGAAAGCGACGGCGGCCAGCGAAAACGCCCCGTAAATCGACAGCACGCTCCCAAGCCGCAGCGCCCTCGGCGACGGTGCGGCCGCGATCGCGAGCCCGGCCCCGAACAGCAGGGCCGCGCCGTTCGCGAGCACGAATGACGGCTGGGCCCCATCGAATTCGAAGCGAAGCGACGTCGCGATCCACCAGGGAAGCACCGCGATCGCGACGAGGTGAGCCGCGACGCGGGAATTCCACGCAAGGGCCAGAGCGGCGGCGAGGGGCCAGACCGCCACGAACGGAAGATGCAGCGCGTCCGGCGCATCGTAAATCCGCATGCAGGTCCAGATGGAGGCGGCCACGAGGGCGACCGCAAGCGCGCCGCGCGATTCCGTCAGCAGCGCCGCGGCAAGCGCGCCGATCGACCACAGCAGCATGCCGCCGGCGAAGTCGTCGCCGAGATGATACATCTGCCCGACCAGCGCGATGCCCGCGCCGAAGATGATCGCCCCGATGCTGGCGCAGAGATCGGCGAGAACCGTGCGACCCGTGCCGGCGAACCACGCCCCGAGTCCGCCCGCGACGATCATGCCGGCAATCAGGATCGCGAACCGCAGCAGCCGCGCGATCTCCGTCCAGTGCGCCGCGACGAAGGCAAGGAATGCGGCTGCGATCAGCAGGCCGCCGACGATGCCGACGACCACCGCGACGTTGACGCCGGGCGAGAGCGGCGGCAGCGCATTGCGGATCGAGACGGCGGCCGCCGGCGCGATCACGCCGTCGGCTTCCCATTGCGCTAGATCAGCTTCGAGGCGTTGCCGGTAGGTTCTGTCGAACATCGTCGTGGGTCACCTGACTTCCTGCCAGCCGGCGGGATGCTGTTGGTCGGACCGCGGCGATGGGAGGTTCAACTGGGCACTGCTCTGGTTGCGGGGCACCAGTTGTCGATTACACCACGACAATTGGCACCCCGCCAATCCCGGATGTGACGCTGTGCGCGTTCACACCGGGCGGTGCGAAAGCCGTGCCTAGTTCGGCTTGATGCCGGCCTCGCTGATGAGCTTGCCCCATTTCGTGCTTTCGCTTTGAATGAAGCGGCCGAACTGCTCCGGCGACATTGGCGCGGGCTCTGCGCCGAGGGTCCTGATCTTCTCGACCACCGATGGGTTCTTCAGGGCTTTCGTGAAAGCCTCGTTCAGCCTGGCGACGATGTCGGCGGGCGTGCCGGCCGGCGCAACCAGCCCGAACCAGCCCACGGATTCGAAACCCGCAATGCCGGTCTCCGCCAGCGTCGGCACATCTGGCAGGGATGAAAGGCGGCGCGCCGAGGAGACGCCGATCGCGTTGAGCTTGCCTTCGAGGATCAGTTGCCTCGATGCGGGAATATCCAGCACCGCGAAGGGGACATGGCCGGCAAGGACATCGACCGTCGCGGGCGCGGTCCCTCGGTACGGAACCAGCTCCATCGCAATGCCCGCCTTCTGCGTGAACAGCGCCGCCGTCAAATGCATGGCCGTCGAATTGCCACCATGTCCGATCGACAGCGCACCCGGCTTTGCCTTGGCGAGCGCGACCGTCTCCGCCGTGCTGTGCGCAGGTATGTTCGCAGAGGCGACGAGCACAAAGGGAATTTCCGCAAGCAGCGTGATCGGCGCGAGATCCTTCAGCTCGAACGGCATCGACGAGTTGAGATGCGGGTTCACCGTCAGCGCGCCCGCCGGCGCGACGCCGAGCGTGTAGCCGTCCGGCCTTGCCTGCGCGACCGCGGCCATGCCGATGTTGCCGCCAGCACCCGCGCGGTTCTCGATCACCAGGCTCTGCTTGAGCTCGGCGGAGACCAACGGCTCGAGCGCACGGATCACGGTATCGGCGCTGCCACCGGGCGGGAAGGTCACGATGATCTTGATCAATTGCTCCGGATAGGCGGCTTCGCTCGCCTCCAGCGGCAGCACGGCGAAAGTCGCGGCCGTCAGCACGGCCAGAATGCGGCGCCTTGCAACGTGAAACACGTTCCCCTCCTCGGTACGTTCTTGTTTGTGAACCACGACCGGGCGGCCTGCGCCGCCAGACCGTCCGCTTCAAGTCGCCTTACGCCGCAGCGCCGGTGATGCGCGCCAGCAAGCCCAGCGGATTCTCGGGACCGACCTGCCCGCGCCAGGCGATGTGCTGGTCTGGCCGTGCCAGCACCAGCTTCTCGGCATAGGCGCCGTTCGCCTCGTCTGGCGCGATGTCGACCAGTGCGAGCGGGATGCCGCGCTCCCTTGCGGCGGATTGCAGCCGCGCCACATCGATCGCCGGGTCGAACCGCAACAATGTGTAGCCGGCTCCGAATGCGTCGTAGAGCGATCGTCCGTCGCGCAGGAACAGATGCGGCGCGCGGGCGCCGGGCACGGTGGAGGGTGTGAAGCTGCCCATCGCGTAAGCCGGCGGCGTTTCGCCGTCATAGGCGATGATTGGCGAGGCATCGTAGTAGTAGCCGAAATTGAGACCCGCGCAGCAATATTGCTGCACGTTGAGATCGTAGGCCGCTTTGGCCAGCGCTGCGCGCGCCGCATGGCCGCGCGGCGTGTCGTCCTCGATCTCCGCCGACACGCCGCCGCGCTGCGCCATCATCTTCATCGCATGATCCATCGCGAAGCGCGACACCTGCTCGGTGATGGGCTGACGCTCCGCTTCATAAGCGTCGAGGATCGAGGCCGGTGCCCACCCGTTCAGATGCGCCGCCAATTGCCAACAGAGATCGACGGCATCTGCGATGCCCGCATTCATGCCGTAGCCGGCATAGGGCATCCACAGATGCGCGGCGTCGCCGCAGATGAAGACCCTGCGGTAGCGGAAGCGATCGGCCACCAGCCGGCGCCCAACCCAGTCCTCCTTGCTGAGGACCCGGTATTCGAAGCGCTCGTCGACGCCGAGAATGGCGCGGATCGCCCAGTCGCGATCGACCGAATCGAACTCGGGCTCGTCGGGCTTGAGGTGGTTGTGGATCAGCCAGCGGTCGTGACCGTCGATCGCAACCGTCGTGCCCGAGCGTCGCGGGTTGAGCGAGAGCACCATCCAGGCCGGCTTGTGTGCACCCATCAGTCCCTTGAGCTGGGGCGCTTCGATGAAGGTCGATTGCACGCGCTGGATCACCGGCGTGCCGGACAGGCTGGCACCGATCGATTTGCGAACCAGGGAACGGCTGCCGTCGCACCCGATCACGAAGGACGCTTCGATACGAAGCGAGCTGCCGCTGTCGAGGTCGCGCGCCAGTGCGGTCACATGGCCGTCGTCCTGTTCGATGTCGGTGATTTCCGTACGCGCCAGAATGGTGATGCGCGGCTGCGCGGCGGCATGGCTGAACAGGATTGGCTCGAGATAGACCTGGTTGATCCGGTGCGGCGGCTCGGGCGTCGGCCACCAGGTGTCCGGGCCGCCGGTTGCGCTGTAACGGCGCGCGCGCGAGGGAATGTCGATGCGGCAGAGCTCGATGCCGGTCGCCGTGGTGCGGTAGGAGCAATCGTTCGGGAAGTCCGCCGGCAGGCCTGCATCGCGCAGCTTTGCGGCGACGCCGAGCCGGCGGAAGATTTCCATCGAGCGCGCCGAGACGTGATTGCATTTGACGCTGGGCGGATCGCCGGCATGGCGAATCTCCGCGACGACGACGTCAATCCCGCGCGAGGCCAGATCCATGGCCGCGGTCAATCCCACGGGCCCGGCGCCCACGACCAGCACCTGTGTCCTCATGCTCATCTCCACTCCTCTTGCCTCGCCACGGATTCTCCGTCCGCGCAGCATGCATTTTATTGCAGGCTCGCTTATGAGATAAGCCAGAAAGAACTCATCAATTCATGAGTATTGCCTATGAATGTCACCTTGCGCCAATTGCGAGCCTTCACCGGCGTCTATCGCACCCGCAGCATCACGCGGGCCGCGCGCGAGCTCGGGATCACGCAGTCGGCGGCGAGCCTGTTGATCCAGCAGCTCGAATCCCAGCTCGGCGTCAAACTGTTCGATCGCTCCACGCGTTCGGTGCAGCCGACCTTGGCCGCCAATGAGGCTTTCCTCACCGCCGAACGGATGCTCGGCGATGCGCTGGGCCTGTCACGGCGCATGCGCGACCTCGCGCAAGCGCGCGCCGGTCGCGTCGCGTTTCTCGCCTCGGCCGGTGCCGCCTCGGCGCTGCTGCCTCTGGTGCTCGCAAAATTCCGCGCGGCCCATCCCGACATCGAGATCGACATGCGGGATGTTGCCGCCGACGATCTCGTTCCGCGCCTGGTCGCAACCGACGCGGAGTTCGCGATCGGCAGCGTGGAGGGTGAATTCGCGGACATGACGATCGAGACGCTGACCCGCGGGCGACTGAGCGCGATCGGCCGGCGCACGGCCGACTTCGCCGCGCGGCGCGCGCTGACGTGGGACGAGCTGGCGCAATTCCCGACGATCGCGATGCGGCGCGAGACGCGGATCCGCATGCAGATCAATCAGGCGCTGGGCGCACAAGGCAAGCACCTCGCCCCGACCTATGAGGTGACGCTGATCAACACCGCGCTTGCCATGACCGCGCAGGGTCTCGGCCTCGCCATCCTCCCCGCAACGATGCTGCCTGCCGATCAGTTTCCGACACTCATCGCAAGGCCACTGATACGTCCGGCCATCACGCGACCGGTATCGCTGCTGCAGCGCCAGGGACGGACATTGTCGCCGGCGGCGCAGGCGTTCGTGGCGATGGCGCGGACGGTGCTGGCGGGGCAATCCGCGCGGGCGGCGACGACATCAGGCTGATTTTGCGGGGCTTTCTCGAAGCCGTTTTATTATGGCGGATTATTATGGCGGAGAGGGAGGGACTCTCCGCCACTTTCCAGAAGCGCCTCAAAACACTTGCAAAACCGTGGTTCGGCTAAGTTGCGATACCTAAGACACTACTGGCGCCGATACTTTTGCGTCAAGGGCCGCTGAGCATCTCGCGCGGCGTGTGGATAGCTACCGGCTAGTGCCAGCACAGCAAAATTTACCGACAAAAACGCGAATACCCGCTTCGCCACTTGTGAGGCTCGAAGCTCTCACCGCGGCAGTAACTGATCTTGCGCCCCTGTCGTTTTGATCCATGTTTGGATCAACCGAAGGAGCCAACATGCCGATCAACAATACTCGTGACCGTATCGCCCGCGACTGCGTTAGCGCTTGCCTGCAGTTGTTCATGCGTCGCGATCAACATCCATTGCCGGAAATCGACGGCACCACGTTCAAAGCAGTCGAGCTCCGTTCGATGCTTCGTGGCTTCTCCACGAGCGAGAGCATGGCCAGTGCCGTGCGCGCGATCGATAGCTTCCCCTATACGATTCGGATCCACCAGATCCTGAATTCGGCGCGCACCGATTTGCACCTGACCGGTGTTGATCATCAAATCCGCCGCCTGTTGGATGATGATCAGGCCGGGTTCGAGGAGGCGCTGGAGCAGCAGTGGAACGATGTGCGAGCGGCATGCATCGCCCTCCTGCGCGAGGCCAAGTACCCGTTCGAACCGGTCACCGATGTGCCTCCGCCGCGCGACATCTAGAATCATGAAAGTCAACGCAAGACAGCTGATGGCGGACGCGAGCGGCCTATTGGAGATCCGAAAGGTTCGCGACCTTCGCCGGCGCACGGGAGCGACCGAGATCATCACGGCCGCTCTCTCAACGATCGAGCATCTGCGCGCCGAAAACGTTCCTTGGGAAGTGATTGCCGCCGCATTGGCCAAGCAAGGTGCGGTTCAGTGCGCTGACCGCAAGCCGCTCACAGGACGACGGCTCTGTGCCCTCCTATCAGCGATCCGGAAGCGCGAGGCGCGTCGTGCGCGCAAACGACGCGTGGGAGCTGACTTGGTCCCGAAGCGCGATGGCCAAGTGACGACGATCGCACCTGAGCTTGCAACAAAGTCCCGCCAGCCCGCCACGACCTTCTCGGAAAGTGCGTTTCGCGCAGAAGCTTACGCCAACCTTCAACCCCTTTTGAAAGGACAGACCAGATGACCAAGGTGTTGGCTGTGGCGCAGGAAAAGGGTGGCGCCGGGAAAAGCACGATTGTGCGCGCTGGCGGAGAAGCAGTCCCGGACGCACCGGTGTTTGAGCTGGATGCGGATTGCCGCCTGGTCGAACTGGGGTCTCGCGTCAGGCACTTTCCTGTGCGCGCCACGCGCGAGGAGATCGAACGCACCGGCGGTCTCGCCGCTCGCGCGGAATTCGATGAATTCGTCGACGCGATTGCATCCGCGACGCTGCCGGTCCTTGTGGACGTCGGGGCGAATACCTCAGCGGTGCTGCTGAAGACGCTCGCCGAGGTGGCGGACGAGTTGCGCGAGGTCGGCGTCGAATTCGGTCTTACGATCGTCACCACGGCCGAACCCGGCGCCCTCGCCTCGGTCCCGATCCTCAACGAGATCGCTGCGCCGTGGGCGTCGGCGCGATTTCTCATCGAGAACCAGCTTCACGGTCCGGTTGCTCCGCAGCAGCTTGAACGTATCGCGGACGGAGCCACCGTAACCCGATTAGCACATCATCACATGGATCCCGAAGCTGAGGCCATCCTGCATGCGGGCGGGTTGGCTTCAGTGCCAGCGCTCGACACCAAGCGACTGGGCGAGAAATATGGGCTCATGCGGGGCCTGCGCATCCAGCGCGATTTGACGGGCTTTCGCCTTGCGGCGATGCGCGCGATCGAGCCGGCCGCTCGCTGGCTGGTATCGTGATGGCGCACAGGCTTGCAGCTATCTTCTCTGTCTGCCTGCGCTGGCTGCAGGCGGTCTGGAGCATGATCCTGCGCCTCCTGTGCGGTAGAGCCTCGAATCCGGGCGCGAGTTCTCGCTCCGGTTCGCGCGCGCGGCGCCCGAATTCCAATGGCGCTCCGCCTGCGCCCAAGCGCAACTCTGGCGCGCCGAGACCGGGTCGTGGCACAAATGCCTCATCTAGCGGCGCGGCTCAGAGACCGGCGGCGCAAAGTACCAAGGCAGCTCATTCAAAGAGTCCTTCAATCAGCGCGCCGGCGGCTCTGGGTAGCCCCCAAACGGTGATTGAAGAGGCGACGGCAGCCGCGGCGACGGCGCAAGCCGCGGTCGAGCGCGCCAGTGGACAGCGCCTCGCGACTCTGTTGGAACGACCGGCGCGGGAGCGGCTGGAGCATCTGCGTGATCCGGCATTGACGGCGGCCGACCGACGGCGGCTGCGTGATTCGATCGGCTCCGCCCTGCCGCGTCGCACCGCGGCGAAGGGTCGCCGGACCAGCGTGGCCGGGCTTCCCGCCCTCCGCCGCCGATGGAGTACCGCCGCTGCAATCATCGTTCTCGTGGCATTAGTAGGGCTCGCGTTCACCGCGTGGCGCAACACTGCCTTGCGGATTGTCGTCTCGCCCCAGACCCGGATCGTGAAATGGACGCTACCCGACGGCCGGGAGTTTGTGGGCGCCTGGCGCGCCGGCTACCCGGCCGTGGTCACGCGGCAGCAAGAGGGTGAGATCACCCTGCGCTATTGGCTCACCGGGACTGGCTATGCGCAGACCACGGTGCCAGCGGGGTGGCTGGGCTCGCACATTCGCGCCGGCCCGTAGCTAGCCGCTTCCCAACGCGGTTCAGCCACGGGCGAGCGTGGATGTGCGGCTTAACGGCGTGGACCAGTTCATCGATGAGCTGTTCTGCGGCTATCATTCGCCCGGCTCTGTTCTGTATTTCGCGTGTGCGACGAGTTACGACGTCGGAATATTCGTTGGCTACTTTCAGTGGACTTGAAAGGCTGCCATATTGCCGAGCGCCTCTTAGCGCTGATCCTTGGCGATGTCGCTCGTCAGTTGTCCCACTTCGACCCAAAGCCGGTCGAACTCGCGGGTAAAGTAGCCGATCTCGGCAGAAGTGTAGGCATACGCGCTTGGCCCTTTGAGCGGGTGCTTCTTGGTCGCGTAGAAGCTTGGAACGAGCCAATAGCCCAATTTCAGCTTGGGTGGATCGCTGAAGCGCATGTCCACAATGCCGTGCGCGATGTTGTTTCGCTTGCCGGCAAAATGCTTACATTCGGTGCCGATAAGATAATGAAGCCGCTTTTCCAAGGGTGCGTTCGGATACCATTGAAAATGAGCCCTGGCAGCTTCGTCGATCATCGTGAGCCTTGCTGAGCTGCCCAAAACGGACCCGTAGGCTCTATCGGCAGGGTGATAGACCTTGTCGTCACCGCTCGGCCATTCCCCGCCGACCAACTGCGAAAACAATTCGGCAAGCCTCGTTTCCAGATACTCCCACTGTGTGAGGGCGCGCCCGACCGCCGCATACGTAGCATCCGCCTTTTTGTCCCCCCTCTTAGGGTGCGGGCGGTCATCCCAAGGTTTGAGCGCCATCAATCCGGCTCCGATCGGGTTGTCTTTCGTACATCATACAAATTGTGCTCTGGTTTGGCGGCGCTTCCTCCGCGACGCGAAGTGGCCATTATGCTTCGCGAGAAACGCGCACCGATACGGTGCAGATGAGGGTGAGCGCACGATGTGCTACGGGACCGCCAACCAGAGACTTTTATTGCACAGCGCCGTCGTTATCGGCAGCGAAAGTTCGCTTGCCGAGTCGTTTGATTGCCGTGCCGATCTGCTTGACCCTTTGGACTGCCCCACCATTGACGACGGTGGCCACGGCAGTAATGGCCGCGACGCTATCCGCCTTCATAAGCGCTAAAAGACCAATCGAAGAAACTAGCACGGCCCCTTTTGCGGTCGATGTCATGATCTCTTCACTCTTATTGGTCCACCACTCCTCGACCCCTTGCCTGAACGTTTTGGTCGCCCGCACGACCTCTTGCTCCGGCGCCTTGCCTTTTTTGAACGCTGCGACCATCTCACGGATGCATTCAAGCGCGGCTCTCATGCGCCTGAAGTCAGAAGTCTCCCGGGCGATCCGCGCACGCCCATCGTCGGAATTGGGACGCTCTCCGTTCAGCGCTTCGAGCTTAGCATCTATCTGCAGAATGAGGCCGTTGATCGCGAGATTGATTTCCTTCTCGTTCGCCCGGACGGCTTTGCCGATCCGAGTAGTCGCCGCACCCCGCTTGGGCTTCGGCGTAGCCAACAAGGCTTCCAAGTGTTTCAGGTCGAACACACGGAAGCGCCGGTCATTGTTCGGCCGCTTCCGCATCGGCTCGCCGATAATGTACGGACCAACAAGCCAATACTCGTCGAAGTCCGGCGTTCGCTTAGAAGTCTCCAAAGAATATCGAAAATCCTCATAGGCTCGCTTGACAGAGCCGGGGTTGACCTCCCGCGTGCAGTCGATGACGTATCGGCGCTCTTGGCCCAGGTCGCTGCGGATAGCAAGCAAGTCGCCGGGGCGTGTACGGCCGCCATCAGGCAAGCGGATTGCCTTCCATTTCGCTGCGTCAAATGCAGCAACAACCCGCCGCTCGAACTCCGCCTCCTCAACCTTATCTTTTGCACCGATCTGACGGAGAGCTGATGAAAACTCCCGGTCCGATGGTTTTTTGGTCCGTTTGGCCATTTCTCTCCCCTGTCACCCAAATACGCACGCAGAGCCAGTAACTTGCGATCCTAATGTGCAATCCCCGCAATTCACAGACGGTGACCGCTGCGAATCGGGTTATTCTCCTGCGTCCTGATCACTGACGGGATTCAGCATGGCTCTCGTGGTCCAGCAGATCATCCAATTCTTGAGTTCGATCGGGTTTGCGGCGTACGGGCTCGGATATCTGATCGATGCCTTCTCTAACGTCCCGTGGGGAGCTATAGTTGATTGGTTTCACACCGCGCCGACAATCCAAATGGCCCCGCAGCTCAGCCTCGGGAATGAGCAGATGTATGCGCAATTCCAGCAGCTCATGGACACACAGTTTCAGGTCGGCGAACTCAAGCGCATCATCCTGACCATGCCAGCGCAACCGGACGAAGGATATTAGCGGCTCACGTGACACCGGCGGCATATCAAGCTGCGACGCCTTCCCAGAACCCGAATAAGCCGAGACTATCGTGTGGGCCACCCTGAAGCGTGTTCTCGCGGAAGTCGCTCACATACAACCTGGACGCGAAGCTGATCGAGGTCATTCGGAGAGCTTATGGACGCGAGGCGGGGAAATGGTACAACTTACCGGACGAAGGTGGGGAGAGGTAAGTGGGCTGGTTCGCCATCGTTGGCGCAGTCGTCGGCACGATTGGAGGCGTGATCGGTGCGATAGGCGGAAACCGGAAGCTGCTCGCGATTCGTATAACGAACACGACCCAATACGATGTGATCGTGACAGGCGCGAAAGAGGAGCGCAGCGTCTATTTCCTCTCTGAGGACTTCGTGACCGGAAACCTTATCCGCGGCCAAGTCGAGGAAGGCATGTTTCCGCCCTTTATGCTGAAGCCCACGGAAAGCAAAGAGTTGATCCTGCTGCCCAAATTCCAGGGCGGCGTCTCCATTGAAGCGCTTGGCCAGCAATCTATTAAGGTTGCGATCAATTGGCGGCGCGGGAATGCCACATCAAGGCGGCAATGGCCGATAACGGTAAGCGCAGATACGCAAATGCTCCGCCGCATAGCTGGGGTCGAGTGATGCTGCGGCTGAAGCTGATAGCTGCGATGGGCGCAGCCTTTGCCCTTGCGGGATGCTTCGATTCTGAACCCAAGCTCTCCCAGGATGAGGAGAAGCTGCTTGAGGCAGTGACCTACCTTTTCACCGGTCTGGAAGCTAACCTCGACGACACGGACGGCAAGGGCATGCCGTGGCAACGTGCGGTCAGAGGACGCAAGCTCGAATATTGGCGCATCAGCAAGAACAGCATCTACTCCTCCGACGAGGCGGAGAACAAAAAGATGCGCAAGAGCACTTACGTTCGATACATCTCCCTGCTTTTGCTACCGCAATTCTCTCGTGCATGAAAATCAATGCGACGCGCCGCGAGTCGCATCGCGGGCATTTGTCTAGCCGCGAGGTCTGAGAGGGGGAAGGCAGCGCCACGGGTCCAAACGAGGGTCCTGAGGTCCAGGTCGTAGCTGTACGAGCACGCCTGATTGCTTTTCATGCCGTCCCGATTGCTCCAGGCGGACCGAGCGGTGATGCGCCAGTCGAGCTGCCACCCCTCGCGGAATTTCTCCAACACAATAGAGAACAAAGGTGAAACACAAGAATTTAAGTCAATAGCCTTGAAAGATGGAACTTGCATCTCCACGTTGAGCACCTCCGCTGGCGATGACCTGGCGATCCCGGATGATCTGTACGTAATGGTATGGAACGTTCGGTTCGGACAACTGGTACGTGGTGTTACGCTATGGACCAGGTGCTTCTCGGTTGACGACTCCAAGTTATTGGGTCGCGGGTAGCTGGCGGTGAACGATGGAGATGCCGCATGCGCAAGTTTTTAGCACGTGTGGCGACCCTTACCCGCAAGATCGCGGAATGGTTGGTGCCGGTGCTTTCGGCCATCAAACTTCTGATCGAAATTGTGGGTAAGGTCGCCAACTGCCATGATCGTCAACTACGATTACAAGTATCGGTCGCGCGGTAAGTGGTTTTTCGTACCGAATGAAAAGTGCGAGCGCCGGGGCCGGCGCATGCTGGCGTTTTTCAAAAAGCGGGTCATCTTTCCCGACTACATGTATCACTTCAAAAAGGGCGGCCACGTAGCGGCCCTGCACGCGCACCTCAACAACAAGCTTTTCTTCAAAATTGATATTCAGAATTTCTATTATTCGATAGCGCGCATGCGGGTCACCCGCGCTCTGCGTCACTGGGCCTATCCCGGTGCCAACGCCTTTTCTATGTGGTCCTGCGTCAAGAACCCGACGCCCGGTCCGCCGCACGCCCTGCCAATCGGCTTCGTCCAGTCACCGCTGCTCGCAAGCCTCGTTCTGATGAAGTCCGAAGTCGCCGACGCCATCGACCGGGCCATCGCCAAGGGTGTGTGCATTTCGGTGTACCTGGACGACTTCATCGGATCCCACGACGACCTCGCCGTGCTGACGGAAGCCTATGAGGACATCCGCAAGACCTGCGTCACCGCCGGTCTGATGCCGAACCCGACCAAGCTGGTGGCTCCGGCGGCGGCCATCACCGCCTTCAACTGCGACCTGAAACAAGGCTCTGCGCTAGTCACGCCTGCGCGGATCGCGAAGTATTGGGCCGCAACGGATCGGACGCCTCAATCGGATGCGGGGTTCATCTATTACGAGGGCAGCGTGTCGTCTCAGAACACGCCCTGAGTCTTTTAAGGCGTTCGTTCGCGCCACGTCTCTACGATAAATGTAGCCATGGCGCCTGCGAGGTTGACCGCTAGCTGAGCGTGGCGCGCTGCCGGTTTCACGGCCGCCTTTCCCTTCCCGTGGGCGTCACCAATCTTATTCCGCAACGAACCCAAGCCCTCCACCACGCTCGTCGCTCCACCAAGTATCCGCTTGAAAGCATCTTCAGTGTGCTGGCTGGGAGCGATGTTGAGCGTCGTGGCCACGGCTCGGTAGAGCGACGGCAAGTCATCCGTGTCTGTGTAAGTACCGCCGGTCTCGTCAAGAACGTGTTTGCAGACGGTTTCCAGTAGAGTGCGGGCGCTGGTGATCGCACCCTCGGGGTCCGTGTGACGACGCTCAAGGGCTCTATTCCAAACGACATGCACGCCGTCAGCGTCAAAGGATTTCAATACATCGGATGCGACGTTGTCCACCGGAGCGGTGTTCCTCTGTTCGAAATGGTCAAACAGGGGGGTCAAACCGTCACGAACATGCCGACGACGCTTCTCCCAATGTTGGCTCGTGCCGGTTGGTAGTTCCTTCGCATAGGACCAAAAATGGTTGAGATCGCGGCAGGTCCGCACGAACTCCGGCAACAGCGCTTTGAGCACGTTATCGTTCATCAACATTCCGCGTAGCTGCGAGTACATACCTGACGCGGCTCGATTGCCCTCACAGGCGGCGAGCAGGATATTTTCCATCATCCTGGCCTGCTCTAGAGGGCTATCAGGAATGTCCTCGAACATTCGTCCCGACTACCACAACACTGCCGATAGCGCTACTTGCCACCTCCTCGGGTTGGAAATGTCGCAAAAGGCAGGATGTCAGTCGTCCTGCTCAAACACCGCCAGATGCCGCTCACAAAACGGCACCGGCACCGTGCTCCACGCCTGTTCGTCAGTGCGCGAATCGTCTCGCTCATGCCCTTCTTGCCGAGCTGCTTCTTGCGCTTTGCCGCTGAATGATTTCCCGAGCTGGAATGCTGCATTATTCATCCCGCAAGTGTAGCATGCGGCGAATGCTCGCAAAGCGGGGATAGGGCATGGCGGCTAAAGACGGGGGCGAGGATAAGTCAGATGCGCTGGGAGCTGCGGTAAACGCAGTCACGGGTGTACCAATTCCCCTTAAAAGGACCGGTGCGGCCATCGACCGGCTGATCTCGGTCCCGTTCAATGTGTGGGCGGACCAACTTGACGCGAAGATGCGCGGCAACACAGAGAACCACGTCCAGGCGGTCCAAAAGAAGCGCACAAAGAAGGGAAAGAAGACATCTGCCGAAGACGTGTCCGTAAAGGCAGCAAAGTCCATCGTTGAGTGGACCGAAGCGTCCGCCGAAGTCGACGAGAAGGACGAGCAACTATCAGCTGTGTGGCGCGGGCTACTCGACGCAATTCTCGACGACCGCGACGATCCGGAAGAATTACTGCGAATCGTTCGTCGAACGGCGCCGTCGGATTTGCGGCTGTTCCTTACTCGCGGCCGTTCCCCGGTCGGCCTGCTCCTTTCCAATAACGCCGCGGTGGACCGGCTCAAAGCAAATGGCCTGGTCGAGTCGTTCATGCCGAAGACGATATTTTTCCTTTTGCTGGTCTTCTCTGGTACGGCCGTGCTGTATGCGACGCTCATTCAATCGAAGTCGCTGGACCGTATGGACCAGTTCCCCGTTTATTCTGTTGCCCTGAGCATGAGCGCTCTATTGCCGCTGGCTTTCTTTTGGGTCTCATCGCGACCGTCGAAGCAGGGTAAAAAGCTTATCTTGCTTTACAGGGAATACTTGTCGATCAAGGATTAAGCATCACCTGGTCGATGAACCGGTTATATGGATTGTCCTGGCGCGTCGCGTCGGGACGCAGTTTTCGGTACTTCGCTAATTCATCCGCGTCTTCAAAAGTGCATCCCTTCCTCACCTTCGGCATAAGGATGGACGCACGGCTGCGCAGCTTTTCGGGCAAGAGCGTGCAGACGCCAGCCGTATGAGAGCGGCGTGGTGGTCCTGCGCGTAGCAGCCGACGTCGTAGATGACGACCGGTCCCCTGTGCTGAGAAATGAGGATATTCGCTACGAGCTTTGCGTCGTCGTCCCCGATCTCTTTGCGATTGGGCCGCACTCCCATCGTGGCACCCGAATAGAACCAGCGCGGTATTGGCTTCTGCAAAAGCCTGAAGCAACGGCGAGAGCAGAAGATCCTCAACCACCCTTTTTGCTTCCTGGTCGTCGTCGTCCCGCGTGTAAGCAAGCTGGTCCAGGCGGTCAGCTCCCATAACAAGGCGGGTTAGCGCGCGCCGGCCGTTCCGGTAGGTCCTCAAGTCCTTACCGGGAAAGAGGGCCGCCGCAAATTCGCGAGCCTCCCGGTCCGGTATTGCATCGGGAGTGGATTGAGGCTGTCCTGGGCGGGAGCTTCTCGCCCCGCTTCAAAACTGAAATAACGAGTTGGATAGACCAAATGTTTGGCCGTCAGCCCGATCTGTAGGTGGTTAATGGTCTGCCAGTCACGGCAGGCAAGTCACCGTGCCGTGACAGGACTGAGCCCACGGGACCGCCGACTGGAAACAAGAGCTACCGAGCCTATTGTACCGCGCCGTCATCCCCGGAAACAAAGGTCCGCTTGGCGATGCGTTTGACGGCTTTCCCGATCTGCTTGGCCTTCTGCGTGATTGCTCCACCGTTTACGACAGCGGCAACAGCGGTGATGGCCGCAACGCTATCGGCCTTCATCATAGCGAGTAGACCGATTGACGAAACCAGGACCGCGCTCTTCGCAGTGGAATTAAGGATGTCGTCGCTCTTATTGGTCCACCATTGCTCAACACCCTGCCGAAATGTCTTAGTCGCCTTCACAATCTCTTGCTCAGGCGCCTTGCCCTTTTTGAACGACGCGACCAATTCACGGATGCGTTCGACCTCGGCTTTCATGCGCTCGAAGACGGAAATCTCCGCAGCGACTCGGGCGCGCGCGTCGGCAGAATTAGGGCGCTCGGCGTTCAACACTTCAAGTCTAGCGTCGATCTGGAGAACAAGCGCGTCGATCGCGAGATTGATCTCCTTCTCGTTTGCGAGAACAGCTTTTCCGACCCTTGTATTGGCCTTGTTCTTTTTCGGCTTCGGGACAGCTAGGAGAGCTTCGAGCTCTTTCAAGTCCAGCGCACGGAAGCGCCGGTCATTTTCCGGCCGCTTCCGCATCGGATTGCCGACGCTACGTGCACCGACCAGCCAGTATTCATCGAAGTCCTGGCGCTTATACATATCCAGCGAATAGCGGAAGTCCTCGTAAGCCCGCTTTACCGTTGCAGGATTAATCTCTTGCACACAGTCGATGATGTAGCGCCGCTCTTGCCCGAAGTCGGTCCGCTTGAATAAGAGATCGCCTGGACGGGCTCGGCCACCATCGGGCAATGTAGTCAGATCTAATTTCGCTGCTTGAAAAAGTTCGCCGATTTTGTGCGCTATTTCCGTTTCCAGCTTACGGTCATGATCGCGGAGCCGATTCAGAGTTGACGAATCCGGGAATAAATCCCCGCTTTGCTTCCCGGTCTTCTTCAATTTCTTCGGCATTTTGTCTCCCCGCACCGGGACAACAATACACACGCAACACGCACGAATTGCAATCGGCTCACGTGACGCCGCGCGGAAGGCTCCACTCTGCGCGTTATCCTTAACTTAGACCATAGACTCACTGTAATATGCCACCTACGGGCGAATCGGGTTGGGGGGTGTGGATATGCCGGAATGGTGGACGCTGTACGTCGGGCCGATTGCCCCTATTATTGGGGCGACGGTAGGCGCACTGATCGGCGCGGCTGTGACCTATACGCTGGTGCAGAAGCGCAAGCGGGTAATCCTCTTTGCGGGGAAGTCGGAGAGCCTGACCGATTCACTGAAGGCGCGGAGCGGAGAGATCGCGAAAGTCACGATCAATAAGCAGGAATTGGACTCACTTAACCGAGCGGAGGTGCATGCCTATAACAACGGTAATACCTCCATTGCCAATTTTTCGTTTGAGATATTGCTGCCCGGGCCGCATAAATTCGTTCAACCGAGTCTGAATGCATCGAGCCTGCTGTTGCAGACAGACGTGCTAATGAAGGTAGCGTCGGTAGAGCAATATTCCAGCGTGAGGTTGACCGCCGCCTTTCTCAATCCGAAAGAGCGGCTGGAGGTCGCTGTTTTTTTCGACGGGAAACTCGTAGAGCCAGAGGTCATGTGTAGGATCGAGGACGTGCAATGCAAGGTCCGGCGGGGCTTGAGTATTGATTCTTACCTCGAAGATTTTGGTCCCAATACTCTCTTGGGGGCCATCGGGCGTGGCGTGATGAAGGGACTGATCTCCCGCTAACCAAAAGCGGGCCGCTATGAGTACCCGAGATAAGGGACGGTCAAGCCGGGCGTGCGCAGCGCCATTTCAGTGACGTGCCAGAGGACGTAAAAGACCGCTCCGAGAATAAGAAAGCGAAACTGCCACACGCCCCACCTGCCGGTCTTGTCGGCGAGTTTACGCACAGCTTCCTCGATAATTTCGAGGACTTGTGGGTGATTGGGATACTGGGGGTGGATCCCTTCCTGGACCCGCAGCATGTCGTAATTCGCGCTCATGACGTTGGCCACGTCGCGAAGCTGCCGACACCCGGCATAGAAGCTGAAAGCCCACGATAGGACGGCAAGGGCAAGCGGCAGCTTTGACCAGGACAGCGTCGCCGTCTGCGACTGCGTCACGGCAAAGGCGATGGCTGCGCCGGCGGCGGCGAGCAGGAAGTACGTGTACTTATCCTGCCCCTCGCGGGAGGCTTTGTAGATGTCCTGCCGGGGGTTCATCAGAAGGGGATATCGTCGTCCATATCAGCCCGCCTGGTGCCGTTACGTGCAGACGGCGGCGGTATCTGCTGCTTGGGCCTCTCGATCCGCTTCGGCGGCGGCGGCAGCTTGGCGTTCTCCGTGTCCTGGCGGACACCGAAGATGGCGGCGATGAGCCGTGCCCATTTCCACGTCGGCTCTAGCTCTTCGGTTGCGTCGGCCGTGGTCTTGGCAAGCGACATGATGAAGTCCTGGAAGCGCTGCATCGAGGTGCGGTCTTTATCGACCTCAGCAAGGAAGGCGTTGAGGCGGTTCATCAGCGCCTCTTTTTTCGCGGCCTCCAGGGCTGAGGCGTCGACGATTTCCTTAATCTTCGTGACGTAGGCCCGGATGTGCTTCTTTTCGTGCTCGTCGAAGGGCAGCGACGTTGCCGGCCCAACCCGGATATTCCTGATGTGGACCCCGACGGTGTAGCCGTCGACCACTTGGCGGAAGTGGTTGTAGGTCTGGGTCAGGTTCGAGGTGTTGTTGGGGTCGGGGACCGAGAAGAACTCCAGAATATCCAGACCAAGGGCGTTGGCGGCTGCCAACGTGTGGTTCATGTACTCAATGACGAAATGCTCGTACATGTTGCCGTTTTGAGAGCTCTCCAGGTTGCTCTCCAGCATTTCCCGGAATTTGCGCTCCAGGCGCACAAACGCCAGATCGGGCGGACAATCAGCAGCAGCTAAAAAGTCGTCCTCGGTGATCATTTCCCGGCCCTCCTCGGCGGTTGGCGGGAATCTGGGCAGGACAAGTTCCGGTTACAAGGTCACGTGGCTGTGATTCAAGGGTGTATCCCGCACAAAAAGGGCTTTACGAGCTGCGAATCGGGCTATTTGCCGGTCAACTGCGGAAATGATGTAGAGCCAGCGCGAGCCGCAGGCGCTTACAGCGTTCTGAAAGGCGATTTTACCGAGCGATGTGACGCGGTCGGCGTTGATCGGCTCGCCTGTGATGATGCTGGTGCATCCACGGCGTAAATGCTTTCCCGTAGGCCATGAGATCAAACGAGTGGTCGGCATCGTTCTTGTCAATGAATGCACCTCTCGTGTCGATCCTGCGGCCCATGACGTGCGTGTGCGGGCCAGTAGAGAAGGCGGTGTCGCCCCTCTGCACTCTCTGAGCGCGTCGAGTTCAAGAAATACTATTCAGAACGGAAGGATGGCGGCTGATCAACGGGCTCTAGATGCTTAAAACGATCCGTTGTCTGAGTTCTTCGTTTGGATGATCACGCCCCTCGCTTACCTATGAGGGGCACTTGTCAAAATTCATCGCATATTTCCGTGTGTCCACCGAACGCCAGGGCAAGTCTGGTCTCGGCTTAGCCGCTCAGCGTCGCAAGATCGCTGATTTCGTTGCAGGCGCCGGCACGCTGATCGCTGAATTCTGCGATATCCAATCCGGGAAGGACGATTCCCGCACAGAATTGCAGCGAGCGATCCATCTGGCCAAGCGCGAGAGCGCCAAGATTGTAATCGCTCGCCTGGACCGTTTCTCTCGTCGGGTCAGCTTCATCGCCAACATCCTTAAGCAAGGAATTGGCTTGGTATGTGCTGAAATGCCCAACGCCACCGATTTCCAGCTGCACAACTTTGCTGCCCTTGCACAAGAGGAGCGCCGGCTGATCTCCGAACGGACAAAGGCAGCGTTGGCCGAAGCAAAACGCCGGGGCAAAGTTCTCGGGTCAAACGGAAGGAATTTGGCCGCGAAGAATCGCAAGGCCGCTGACGACTTTGCATCCGAACTCAGAGAAGAACTGGACGCGGATCTATTGCGGCGTTCTTACAGCGAAATTGCACGGCACTTGAACGATGCGGGACTCGCGACGACAACCGGGCGGAAGTTCTACGCGCAGACGGTCAAGAACTATCTTTTGCGATCTGCTCGACCTCAAACTTCGATCGAGCCTGCCACCGATCCCAACGCCAGGTGAGAGCCTTGATGTGCGGCTTTCTCGGGAGATGGGCCAGCGAATCGGAACTTATGCCCAGGTCTTCGAGGGTTAGATCATCAGTAGCGGCCAAGATCTCATGAGTGTCGGGGCGAATTGCAATCAGATGGGCATCATAAGCCCGGTGGTGACTAGCACAAAGGATCAGGCCGTTTCTCTTGTGATCGCTGCCGCCAGCACTAACATCCACGATATGTGCTGCATCCAATAGTTGGCTGGCTCGGATACCGCACATACAGCAGCGCGACTGGCCATAATACTCGAGTACATCGTACTTGAATCGAGCCGCGCGCTTGGGTCGATTGACACGCCTCTCCTCGGAGGAGCGATGGATGGTTAGCTCGAAATCGTCCTCATCCGTTCGACCATCTGTTTGAGGCTGCTCCGGCTGATCGCCGAAGCTCACAAAAAAGAGCCGTAGATTATCGTCCCACTTTTCTACCCAGGCCAGCTTAACAACGCGGCTTTGTCCTCGTTGTGGAACGATCGTGAAGAACAAAGGCAAGCGAAGGCGCCCAGCAGCCTTTGTTGCTTCTATTTCTGCACGATCACGGCCCGCTGTTCTTGTGCTGGGATAATGGTAGATCGCGCCATCATCAAACAAGTCATCAGCATACGCTGCTCCGGAGTGTAGTAGACCCACTGTAACTCCATGCTCGCTGCCGCCGATCCCTTGAGTATTTGCCTTGTCGACCCAGATGCCGCGACCTCCATAGAATATCTTTAGTTCGTTCAGTACGGATGCTGGGGCCGACGAAGCCTCTGCTTTCTCCGCAAGCTCCGTCCATAGCTGATTGCGCCGATCTTTTTCCTGTCCAACAGTTAGCGGCTCCATCGACAAAGCCCCCTCCAATGTCTTGTTAGTTCGCATACTCGTGGAGAACTCGCATTTGACGAGTAATGGCTATCTTTAGTGCTAAGGTCATTCTAGTATTTCGCAAGGGTTGAACAAAATGTCTGAGACGGAGCAAGCTCGGGAGAGAGCTCGGCGCACAGCCCTTGTAAAGGAGGCGGGAGGTATTCTGCCTATCTACAGCGTGTTTTACGAGCGCTCGGTTTTGTATTCGGCTTCAAGAGCTCACGACGCATTCATGCGGTATGAGCATGGTCTCGACTCAGGGGCGACCGCGGATGAAATCGTATCCTCGGTTCACGAAGCATTGTCGCATGCGGCCTCGCTATCTCGGTTTTTCTGGCCCGCTCGGTTACAGGGCGTCGCCTCAGCTCGCGGAGAACGGTTGCGGCGGCACTTTGGGATCGATGAATCCTCACCGTTATACGGACGCGAATTGAGGAACGCCCTTGAGCATTTTGATGAGCGTTTAGATGAGTATTTGTTGTGGAATGATGCTGGCTACTTCTTTCCAGACGCCGCCGTGGATAGCCATGAGTTGGCCGATGAGGCCATTGGTCACATTTTCAAGTTAGTTGACCCGTGTCGCCAAATCTTCGTTGTGCTAGGGCAGAAGTTTTACTTCGACCCTATCCGAAGAGAAGTGGATCGAATCCTGGAATTCGCGAGAAACAGGTAAGCGATCAGGGCTACGTGATCCGATCCCGCTATTTTCCCGACGGGTAATTTGAGTTCTCTGAGTGACATGTTTGGGATTCTTTATTTCCCGTCGAGCGTGGGCTCGTCAGCTCGCAGCTGGACAACAATGCCGTCAGCGGAAAGGACGTCGAAATCCGGCGCCTTACCACTCACCTTCTGGATGAACTTGGCCGGTTCTTCAGGATCGACGAACAGCGTCATGCCCTGACCGTCTCGGAAAATCACTTCAAAGCGCTGAGTATCAGGGTCCACAGTCAGGCGCGTCTCAGCCCTCAGCCCGTTTTGCTTGAGCGATGAGCTTCGTGGTTCGCTAGGCGAACAGGTAAAGCAAAAACGCCGAGGCAAAATCCTCGGATCAAACGGAAGGAATTTGGCCGCGAAGAATCGCAACGCCGCTGACAAATTTGCATCTCAGCTCAAGCGAAAACTGGATGCGGATCTATTGCGGCGTTCTTACAGCGAAATTTCACGGCACTTGAACGATGCGGGACTCACGACGACAACCGGGCGGAAATTCTATCCGCAGACTTTCAAGAATTACATGGCACGCTTGCGCGTTAGCCTAATCGTGCCCGGCATGGCCCAGAGTACCATCGTGGGCGACCAATAGTCGAACGGAGAAGCACATGGCTGCCGCGAGGAAGCGCAATGCAAACGTCGATCCAGAATACCGCCTGATCGGCAGAATTCATTCGACATCGTTCAGCTACTTTATTGCGGGTCATCATACGGAGGGACATCAATTCTTGGACGACGAGGCGATCATTAATCTGAGCACGACCGTCGTCAAAATGCAGCCTCCAAATGCAGATCATCTCGGCGCAGAGCTGGAGTGCTCTTTGGTCTGTGCGCGACGCTTTGATGAGAGCTCTCCGAAGAGCGGTGCAGGTGGTACCTTCTTTTTGCCTGTAACGCTCAAGCGCAATCAGCGATCCGTGTTGGCGTACCTGCCTTCAGATGCTTTTTGGGCTCTGCAGTCACGGCTCGAAGCGGGAAGCGTTACTCATGTCGAGCTCAGTTACGTAAAGCCGATTAGGGGCGCTGGTGAACTCACAAGTATCCATCTACGATCCGGAGAATAGCCAAGCAACACGTCGAAGCACAGTTCCCGGCTCAAATGGAAGAATTGGCCGCTGAGAATCGCGGGGCTACTGACGAATTTGTATCCTACTCAGGGAAGACCGGATGCCGATGTATTGCGGCGATCTTACGGTGAGACCATCATCACCGATGCCTTAGCAGCTTGATCTTAAGAAAACGGCCCGTGCGTGATTCTGGCGTTAACGGCAGGACACCACTTCGCAAAGGCAGCCGCCATAATCTCTTTGACCTGACCCACATTCGAGTTTGTATCTTCATCGGTCTTGAACTGCATCAGTACTGCGTCATGCATGGGTAGGAGAATGGCGTCAGGACCGAAGGTTGATGCCAAATTGATGAGAGCCGTTTTGAATATCAAAGATGCGGTCCCCTGTACCCGTTGGCTAGTGGCCCAACGGCGCTCGCGGGAGGTCAATTCCGAGCCCGAACTGCTCCGTTTGCGTCGATTTCCCATTGGAGTCGAAATACGGCCATCCTTCAACAAGAGTAGTTCGAGCGCAGACTTGAAATCGTTCAAGCGCTTAAATCGACTGAAGAATGTGGTCACCTTGATCTCTATCGCTGATCTATCCGCAGCGCTTGAGTCGTCACCTGCCAACAACTTGGCAATGCCGTGCTCATTCATGCCGTAGCTGAAAGCGAGAAAAATCTTCTTGCATTGATCCCTATGATCCGCATTGCCATACAATGCCGTGCTGAACGCGGCATAGATATCGCCGTCGTTGTACATTTGGATAAGCTCATCATCGTTGGCCAATGATGCCATTATTCCAGGCTCAAACTGTGAATAATCGAAGTACACTAGATGGCGTCCCTGATCGGCGGAGAAAACCTTCCGATGTCGTCTTCGCAATTCCTGCAAGTAGGGATCAGACACCAAAATTCGGGAGCTTATAGTCCCAAACGAATGAAAAGTAGGAAACGTCCGGCCATGCGCATTCGTCAATCGGGTGAGAATGTCTACATCCCGAGATGCATCCATGAGATTTGTAAAAGCCTTCGCAAATTTGGAAACATCTGCCGAAATTCTTAGCTGGTCTCGAAGTGCGTATCCTTTGACGACTTCTTGAAGCACGCTCGATTCTGCCAGTGGCAAATGGCGTGAAACATTCCAATAATTTAGCCCTGTCGGGCTAATCCCCAGTTGGTCCGCAACATCTCGATAAGCCTCATACTTTTCGTTTGACGCACTCTTGAGGCTTGCATCCACTGCGCTCGCATCAATGCTCACTCCCTTAAACTGACGTGCATGGAAAATCCTGGCGACGGGAATCTCTACCTGAAAAAATCTGTCTGATTCATTCGCTTCCTCAAGTTCAGTCTTCAGCAGAGACCATAGGCTCGCTGTTGCACTAGCGAATGCAGAAAAGAGCTCAAATTCGTTTGGCGATTCTGGGATCTCACGCGACTCGTGCATCGCACGTATAGCTAGCCAGTCGCTTTCGTTATCAAAAGCGGTTCTGATGCGCCGCCAGAAATTCCATTTCGGCTCTCCGCCATCCGCACGAGACAATCCGGTAAGAAGCCGGATCGCCTCGCTCATGTCGATCATCTTGGACGGAAGCTGAGCGCCATTCCGTCGCAGGTCGTCAATTAACGTTGCCGCTTCATAGGTTATGATTTCGTCCTGAATGTCGCCTACCTGCTCCGCCTGAATATAGTCTGCATCTTCCGCGCTGGCCCGGAAATAGCGCGAGCCCCCGACACCAAACGGATCAGGCTTGTACAAAAGAAAGACATCACCCATCGTAGTCACGCTCCAAATCAACAAATCGAGCTATGGAAAGCGGCTCCAATTGCGATACGTAAAGCCCGGCTCGATTGAGTGCGCGATACGCTCCCTTCAAATCCGTGCGGAGATGGGGTCTCACATGAGTGTCGATGCTGGGACCACCAGCTGCGGTCGGACGAAAGTGAAGCTCTTGCACTGCGATTACAGCACTTCGTTGACCTAGGAACGTATTCAAATTCTTAAAGTGCTCCGCTATACGTGCTCTGTCGGAAGTGTCTCCTAGCGCGCCTAGGTAAATTGTTGCGCCGGCCCGCGTCGGATCATCTTCTCGTTCTGAGACTAGCAGCCGAGCATAATCAAGCGCGGCGACTGTTTTAAAACCCTTCTGCGTCAGAAGAATCCACAGCAGGTAATTCTTCCAATTATAAAACGACCGAGAGCTGTCCGTTAAATGGTTGAAGAGTGTCTGAAGGTCAGCTTGGCTCAAGTCTACAGCGCGCAAATATTTGCAGATTTGGTCCGTTGCAACCGGCGCATCATCTAGGCCCGCTAGCACGAGCGGAGTGAGGTCCTCGAAATACTTTGCGGGAACATGAAATTCGCTGCAACGAGCCAATGTTTCAAGCCGATTGATGCAAAAGCGAAATTCTCTACTGTCATAGCCACCTGATTTCAGAACGCTGAGAGCTAACTCCTTCAAGGGCACGAACGAGCGTGAAATTTCCTTAAGCGATTTAGATTGCCACGCCGCATTTATCCTTTTCATTTCCACATTTCCCGACGCCAGACATTTTTGAAGTCCCTCTTCGTCGGTTGAATGGACAAAATGCGTTTTCCCGGAATTCACTACCTGACCAATCGGTCGCAGCGCTAGAGTAAGGTCTTTCAAAGCCCGCCGAGCTGATGGAATATCGCCACAGATGATCTTGATATCGTCCATGTATCGGAAATAGTCATACCCCTTCTCAATCATAATGCGATCAACGCTACACATGTAGACGTTCGCCAAGAACGATGAAGCATCTCGGTTTTGGGGTAAGCCCTTATCTTTGGAGAAAGTCCACGCAGACAGATAATTGAATAGATGACCGACATGCGCTCGGACTTTGGCCTTCTCGTCTCCCGAAATCTTCAGTTCAGGAATCAGATTGAGCATCACCTCTTTTAGCTTCGGAACATTGATGTTCTCGAAGTAATTCGCAAGGTCCGTCGATAGTAGAACAGTTTGCGGCTTCAATGCGGATTTCACGCAGCCCAAAAAGTCATTCCAGGCAGAAATGCCGTTGCGAAACGTATATCTCTTGGAGTCTCGAGCGTCGTCGTCATTCGCGGCGCTTGTGCTGGTACGATGACTGAAAACTCGCCAAGACAGAATGTCATCATAGACCGGGAGAAGGTACGACGCGAGCGCGTGATACACGGTTCGGTCCGACATACTCGTCTCTAATGCGTACCGCAGCGTAAAATTGGCCTTGGGTATGTTTAGCAACAACGCCTGCGACGGAACGTAGGCGCCGTGATTTCTATCAAAGTTCTCGGTGATAATCTGGGATAGTAGTCCCTCTTCAATGAAATCGGCAAAGCCAATCGGATCGGGAAACCAATCATCGCGAAAGTCGTTTTTCAGCTTCCGAAGGACGATCTCCTCATCAAATGAAATTTCTCCCAGAGAAATGACCATGTAAGCCTGAGGTGAATTTGCTGAGTTGCGGTCAATCTATCCTGCTACCCGACTGAGTTGGAGGTCAAGCCCCTACAAATGAGCCGTCGGACTAAGATCGTATCGGACGAGGCGCCCACGAATCTGCTGACGTTGCTGCGGTGCATGTCGATTTGAATGGACCATCTCCGTGCCGAGCGCGATTGTCTCAGCAGATTCAGAAACTCAAGGACATTGTCGGCCAGAAGAACCTCGTTGAAGCTCCGGGCTTCCATGATGACCGAAAGGCAAATGGAACTTATCGGCAAGCTCCTGGCTCCATTGCTTGCGCAAATTGGCCGGCATGATGATAAGCAGCTTGCGCTTGCGTTCGGCCCATCGTTGGGAGAGAAGCAGACCGGCTTCGATGGTCTTTCCTAGCCCAACTTCGTCTGCCAGGATCGCGCCACGCGAAAACGGATTACGAAAAGCGAACAGCGCTGCTTCGATCTGGTGAGGATTAAGGTCAACCTGTGCGTCCGCCAAAACGCCGGCGAGCATTTCGATGCTGTCGGATGGGCTCCGTTTCGTCAGCTCATGCGCAAAATATTTCGCATGATAGTCCGTCGAACCTGGACGCCGCCCTGCCCCAGGGGTGGCAGAGACTTCCGATCTGAAGCTTTCGTCCATCTGCCCCCCGTTCCACTTACGAAGCTCGCAAGTCCTCGCCCGCCTAAGTAGCAAATATCAGTTCTTTTTGTAATTTCAAAGCGTTATGGCGAAGACGACTTTCCAAATCAACTAGCGAGTTTGCTCCCAGTCGGGCTCCCTCCGCTCCCGTAGTCGAGCCGCAACGCGCGAGCGCAATCCCGTGATCAACTGTCGCAGCATCCTGTCGACGCGCTCGAACGAGCGCATTGCCACTTCCGCAGTCGTCGTCTTCATCAAGGTCCACACGCTGCCGCCAAGCTCCCGACCGACGGCCTTCCGCAGCGACGCGGCTTCGATCGCTCGTGCAATATTCAGCCGCGGGTCGCGCTCGGCGAGCCTGATCTCTCCACTCGCAACAAAGCGCCTGCGATCATCGACGTGGTCAACGACATTGGCCTTTTCGTGATATCTTCGTGCCTCGGCAAAGAGCCGCTCGATTAGCGCGTGGCGGCTGGGCGCTATCCGAGGATCAGCCTGCCGCGCGCGGCAGGCTGCCTCCAATCTGCTAGACTCAATCACGACATAGGCGTCGCCGCGATGCCTTGTCAGACCGACGTAAACCTCTCGCGCATCGGTCGCACTCTGGACATGCAGCACCGCCGCAGACACTGTTTTACCCTGAGCGGCATACACGGTTCCTGCGATGGCGTGCGTGACACGCGGCGCAGCAATTGGTTTCTGCCGATTCTTATTCGTGAGTTCCGACCACGCCGCTTCAATAGTGTTTCCACTATCCAGAGTAAGGGTGAGACGTGGCTGCCCCATGCAATCAGCACTAACGCACTCGATGCACGCGCGCGTACCGTTGCGGACCCCGAACTGAGGTAAGTTTTCGCCAAACCGGATTCGGTCTCCGACTGAGATCGGGATGGTGATGAGCTTGCCGCTATGATCCGTCGCGGACACTTGGTGTTCGACTGTCGAAATCCGCCCCTCTTCCCGGAGAACCTGGCGGGCCTGCTGATTGATTGAGGCGGCGTCACGGTTACGTCGCGTGATAACGATTGCATCATCGCCGTATGTTTCCCGTAACTCACGCCAAAGAGCCACAGTCCGGCGTTGCGCGAGTTCGGATCCGGCGACCAGCTCGATCCGGCCCTGCGCGGCATAGGTTCTCAGCCCCGCCTCCACGTCACCGCGCGCCATGATGGTTGATGCCGCTCGTTGCCAGTCGATCTGTTGTCGGCGAACCTGAGATAGAGAGGCTTGGCGTTCGAGGACATCGGCTATGGCACGCAACGGCGTCGCTCCAGGTACGGGAGCAAGTTGACGCATGTCAGATATAACCACAACCTTGCTGTTGACGTCTTTCGCCACCTGCATGATGTACGAAAAATCAGAAGTTCCGACCATCCCGCCTTCATCAATCAAAATCAAGCTCTTCTCGTCGGGTGATCGGCAGTAACCTGTTGTCACGCTGTGTCGCCACTTGGCAACCGCGACCGCTTCTATTCCCGTCGACTTGGTCAATTCATCGGCAGCAATCCAACTTGGAGAAAGACCAACAGTCCGCAGGCCCGACCGCGCCGCTGAGTTGACGATCGCCTTCGCCAAGGTAGTCTTGCCGGTCCCAGCGCCAGCCTCAACGATACTGATCGGCGCAGCCGAAGTCGCATGCAGAACAGCGCTCTTTTGCTCCTCGCTCAAGTGTGGCGCGGATGCAAGGACTGCCATGACAGCTGCCGCATCGAACCAGCTTCCATTCTCTCGCACAAGCGCACGCAACATTGCTGCCTCGGCCGCAGCGATCGTCGGCGTGGTCCAGCATTGAGCTGGCGCTTGTGTGAGGCCGCAAAGCTTGCGCGCGCTCTCTAGCGCCGCGACTTCCGCGTAGACTGATTCGATGTTGCCTCCGTGCAAGCTTGCTTCAGCCAGTGAATGTTGCAGCAACACGCGGCGGCTCAGGATCGCTTCATGCCGAAAATGCGCTGACGCGGCGCGCGCAACCGGCGTATTCCCGGCGATTTCAGGCGCCTCAAACTCATGATCGGGATTCAATTCATCGCCGGCTGTCACCGAGATGGTTGGACTGGTAACCGCGGTCCACGGATCGACGTCAAGTGCATCAAACTCCCGCCTCCAACGAGCCTCGAGCGCCAGACCGGTCGGCACGTCAGCCTTGCTTCTGCGGCTGGCGAGCGCAGCAAGTTCCTTTTGTGCAGCTGATGAGTCGCTGCGACCTGTGACCGCCTCGATTTGAAGAGACCGTTTAGAAAATGCGTCAATGAGCGATTGCGGGATGCCCGCTATCTCAAACTGATCTCGACCTGCGCGGCGGAACGTGACGCCGAGCGACCGCAGCCCCGCACTGAGCGCCGACCTGAACGCGCTGCCTACTGCGAGCTGCCATTCGTAATGGTCGGTATCACAGCTGCGGTATTTTCTGTCCGCAGAGCGGGCCAAGTTTAAGAGGACCGCGTGCACATGGCAGGCAGGGTCGCCTTCCCGCGAAGTGAAATGCTCAAAGAGGCCGACGATGATGTCTGTCGGTTGTTCTCGCCGGCACCCACCGGCTCCGAGACGTACATAAACGAGACGTTCTCGCACGAGAAATTGCAGGGCCTGGTGCACTGCCTCGCGTTGAATTTGCTCAAGCCTCTCGCGCTGCTCCGGGGTACCGGCCGCCCACAAAAGACTAAAGCTCTTCGGTGCCGAAAACGTCAGATCCCAGCCGGCGCGGTGTCGAGCGCCAGCGCCACGCACTAGGGCAGCGCCGTTACGGGGATCAATACCGCTGCAGAGATCGCGGAAAGTGCTTCGCTCGATCGGAGCGCCGTTGCGGACGAGGCTCTCCCCGGTCGACCACCAATGCCCTTTGCCTTCGCTCGCGTAGTACTCGTCGCGCGCTCGGGGCTTCGCCTCGCGGTTCGGATCATCCGTGTAATAGCTGCCCGCACTCGGCCCGCAACCGAGCACGTGCAGAGAAACCGTCACCTCTTGTCCCTGACAGGAAAATGCTCTGCCGGAGGAGCCACGGAAGCTGACGCAAGAGCTCCAACAAACTCGGCAATGGTGAGTAGCGCTTGATCGATTTCTTCCTGGCGCTCGATGAGCACGCGGTGACGCAGGGCAGTTTCGAAAGATTGCGACACGCAGTCCGCCGCAAGCTGCTCGGCAGAAGTTCTGCTTTGCATCGCAGCCTGCCTCAGCGCCTGAAAGACACCGGACGGCAATTCGATCTTGAGCTGAACTGTCACTGCTGTCTTCAAAAAAGCCCCCATCATGTGATGCTCGGTACGTGGGCGCTGGAGCCGCCGCCCACAAGGGCCATTGACAGGACGCTGTCGGCTTCGCTCACTTTAGTGCGTGGGGTGTGAATGTTTCTTTTGTTGGACTTTGATTGGCAATTTGTTGGACCTGCTTGGCAGAAGTTGGCCCGACGATGGAATGAAAAATTCTTATTGGGACATTGTTGGCCCAACCAACCGATGCTGGAGACGACCACACTTGGTAATTATATAAACGCAAGGATGAGCTCTCTCTCACGATACGTCACCCTTTGCGGTGTGTCTTTGGCTGCGGCGCTTTTTGGCTATCCACTCGCCGCGCTCACCGTCCATGGTTTTAACATCGACGTTTGGCCCGATGTCGTCATCCGGCCGAGCGGCTGGTTCTGGACGATCCGCGGGCTCGACGCGCTCGTCAATCTCGAGGCCTACGTTGACATGGCCTGTGCCATCAGTCCTGCATTCCCTGCAGGGGGACTCTGGCACGTGCTCGCAATTTTTCTTGCGCCCATAGCCGCCGCGGGGTGGCTGCTGCAAAAGAGAGCGCTGCCGGCCCGTGATCCGCGCGGCACCTTTGGCAACGCGCGGTGGGCAAATGCCGGCGAGAAGGCTGCGATGCGCGAAGGTGTCGAACTTGGCATCGATCCGGATACTGGGCGGCCACTCAGAGTCGCATTCGAAGGGAATTTTCTGACGATTGCGCCGCCCCGGACGGGTAAGACTTCGGGGCTAGCAATCCCGAATCTTTGGGCGCTCGGAGACGATACTTGGCGTGGTCCCAGTGTGGTCATCGACCCCAAAGGGCAAGTCTTCAAGGCCGTTGCCGAACGGCGGCGCGCGTTTGGGCGACGCGTGGTGTGTCTTGATCCGATGAATTTGGTCGGCGGTACTGATGGATGGTGCCCCATGCAGGCCATCGATGCGACTGATGTCCTCTATATGCAAAGTATCGCGCGCGCTCTGCTGCCCGCCGCCACGACATCTGAAGGCGCTTATTTCCAGAACCGCGCGAGCGATGTGATCGTTACCGCTATGCGAGCGGCGATCGCAGCGAACGAGGCGAAACCTCAATTCGTCTCGAAGTTGCTTAGCGATCCGGATAAACTTTCTAAGCACCTTGCTTCACTAGACAACGACATCATTACAGCCCGTGTGCGCACATTGCTGGCCATGGAGGCGCGCACGCGCGATCCAATTTTTTCGACAGCGGAGCAGGCGTTTCAGTGGTGCGACGATGACCGCATGCAGCGGCTGACGAACCGGAGCACATTTCGTTTTGACGAGCTCTGCCGCGATAAAATCGATATCTTTCTCACCCTGCCGACAGAGGCACTGGAAGTGCTAGGGCCATTCATCAGATGGTTCTTAGTGGACTTGTTCACTGCAATCCGCAGACATCCGCCCATTGAGCGCACCCTAATTTTCGTCGATGAGGCCCGCGCGTTGGGGCGGTTCTCGGAGTTGATTGTCGCCTCCGGCGAGCTGCCTGGATATCAAGCGAGCCTGTGGACCTTTTGGCAGGACAGAAGTCAGATATCGGCGATCTATGGGCGCGATGATGCCGCAACGCTGCTGCGCACGGCCGAATTCGTCACTCTTTCTGATCCGGCCAGCGTCGATCCTGACGAGTGCGACTTCTGGTCGAGAGCTTTGTCGAATTTTACGCTCATGCAAGAGTCGCACAGCAATGACGTCAGCAGCTCAAAGAGGCGGACAAGCACAACCACTGCGCCGACTGCCGCGCGCCTGATGACGGCGGAAGAACTCGCGCGGCTCCCTGGCGGAGAACTGATCGTCTTTCCCAAAAGCCAGCGCCACGCCAAGCGCCCGCTGCGTTTATTGAAGACCCGCCACGACGACCGGCGGTTCTCGAAATCCGATCCATAGCACCTCCCCCTTTTCCTCCCTTCCCCCCCTCCGCCTGGCAAAACAACGCGATAAAATGCATTGTATCGTCCGAAGACGGTCGCACCTTCGGATTTGAAATGGGTCAGCGCAACGACTACCGAGACGAGTAAATTCGGGCCTTCATTGCGGTCCGGTGGATAAGAGTGTGCCTTAGGAAGCCTGTGCAGGCCGCAGTATTTCGCGAGGCATGGGGACAATATCTTGGATCTCCGCAACGCTACCAGAGCCGGTCGTCGACATCGTTAGATCGAAGCGGCGACCGAGCTCCAAAGATGTGCTTCGGAGCTTGTGGCAGAGCACATCGGCTAGCGCCCGGCTCTCGACGGCGACGATGACTTGGCGACCTGTGCGCCGGATGGCGGATAGCACCTCAACAAGATTAAGCGCCCTGTAGTCATCGATGTGCTGGACAGGGTCATCGAGCAAAAGCGTCCGCCATTCGCACCAACGCCGAGAAAGGTGGATGGACAACAGGAACGCTAACCCAGCCGCTCGCCGCTGGCCGCTACTAAACAGAAATTGAACATTACGGCCGTCGCCGACCGTGAAATTGAGAGTACCTCGCACCTTTCCACCAAAGTCCGACTCAATTTCCCGCCATTCCGAATGTGGCCGAAGACGGCGATACAGCTCTTGCAGGAGCGGCATCACGGTATCGAACTGCTCGGCAGAAATCTGGTTGGCGACGGTCTTGGCAGCGGCCTGAATCTCACGTGCCCTTGCGACAGCTCGCTCGGCGTCGGCTAACTTCGCTGACTCGCTATCAATGGTCGTACGCAACCCGCCCACTCGATTTTGCCAGGTTGCGACGCGGTCCGCAGCTCCTGACGCCTCCAGAATGAACAGCGCCCGTTCGAGGCGCGCGATTTCTTCCTGCTCATCCAGCAATGCGACTTGCGCAAGATCAGGCTCCTCCGGATTTGCTTTGAATCCGAGCCTCTCAAATCCGCGCCCTATGTCACGGATGGCTTGGAGCACTTGGTTGCTGCGCATTGTTAGCGCGGCTTCTGCGGCGCTTGTTTGATTGATGTCTTCTCGTACGGCAGAAACTGCTCGTTCAGCTTCTGTCACGGCCAACTCGGCCTGTGTCAGCATTGCGTCGCGTCCCGCGAGCTTAGTCCGCGCTGCGGACACAGCCGCCTCGAACTCCTCCTTCGACCGAAAAGCGTTGCAGAGAGGGCAGTGCCCGTCCTGTAAGCCCAGCTGTGAGCCGTGATCGACGAGAGCGGCGAGATGGGACGCGAAGAGGTCGCTCTCGCGTTCCGCATCACGAGCTCGGACAGCTGCACTGAGACTGCTTTGGACAGCCGCTAGCCGATCTTTCGCTGACGCAAGCAATGTCCGTTTCGCGGATAGATCGTCGTTCCATTCTTTTGACCGAATGGTCGCAAGATCCGGCTCTAAATCAAAAGCGCCAGAGACAAGCCTCTCAAGCTCGGCAAGGCGTTGCTTTTTGTCTGCAACGATCTGGCGTAGCGCATCATTGCCGCCTTCCGAGGGAAGCGAAAGCGTCATGTCTTCGAGCGTCTTCATGGCTTCGGCGACGTCTGGCGATTTCTCGGCCAAGCTTCGCGCTTCCGTAAGTGAGCTTAAGGCACGCCCAAGTTCGACCTGGAGGTTTTCTAGACGCCGTTGCTGGCTGTCTCTCGTGCTGACGGCTGCGTCGAGGATTTCCCGCGTTCTCTCGGCAAAGTCTGGACCGACTAGCCCGCCAATAGCCTCGCGGACAGCCTCAAATCGGGCCTGCTCCGATTGGTCAACGCTTAAGCGAACAATCGATTCATCCCTGATGAGCGTCGTTTTCATCAGCGTCTCGGCCGAGACACGGGTGTCTTCGCCGCCACATAATAGATTGATGTTGTCCCGGGCTTTGTCTACGAGACCACGGCGCGTGCGGGTGACCGTGAAGCGGTTCCCATCATCTTTAACAAACCCTACCGAGACAAAATTTTCTTTGGCTTCACCGGTTCCGACCCACCAAATGTGATCTTCCAGCCCACCGCCACGAGCATTGCGGATCGTGTATTTATTGATTGAGCCAGTCACGGCAAAATCAATGGCGTCCAGCACCGTACTCTTGCCCGCCCCATTGTGCCCGGTAAGGATGGCAAAACCAGCCGGCAGTTCGAAGCGTATCCGCTCCCTGAAGCCTCGAAATCCGGCGACCTCGACGAATTCGATTTTCATCATCTGGTCCCCAGCATGGCGGCGACTTCAGCGGCGGGCACATCCTCGTTAAGCGCCGCGTCCGCGGCCTCGGGTGCGAAGTCCGCGATACGGCGACGCAGGCGATCAGCATAGTTTTCTTGTTCAAGTGAGGGGCGATATTGCAGCGGTAGAATGGGGAGCAGAGCAGTTATAACTTCATCGACCGTCCCGACGCCGCAGGCTGCTATCTTGCGGGTTCGTTCTAGGTTCTCCTCGATTTGCCGGATCAGCCGTGATTGTTCCTCATCGGCTGGGGCGGCGCAGATGAAGAGCGAGTAAATGTTCCAGGCTTTGTCATTTGCTTCGCGAAGACGGGAAGCGAAGCGGTTCAGGGTTGCAGCCTCCTGGGCCTGCCAGCGCTCGATCAGTGTTTGGGGGTCGTCGAAGATATAGCCAAAACCCAACAAGGCATCGTCCTCAAACGATACTCCCGCGCGTCGATCAACCGGCATTAACCAGCATTGATACCCGCCGTCCTTGAGAACCAACTGAAGAGTCGAAAGCAGGTCTGTCATATCTCAAGTTCCGCGCGCGCTTGTTCCAAGGTTAGCCATTTCGCGGTGCCCCCTCTTGCTGGCCGGACAACACTTGCGCCAGCTCCGGCCGGAATGACGGTCGCCGGTATGGTAAGGTCAATGGCACCTGCACAAATGACGATGTCGGGCGATGCAAGTGCCGGCGGCTCGTCGTATCGTTCTCGCACTGTGGAGAGCGATTGGCCTCCTCCCTGGACGACCCTAATGGTCTTGTCGTTAAGTCTATACCAGGCGCCTTCGCGTGTCGCGTTTGCCTGCGTCAAAAGTACATGAGCAAGGGCAGCCTGCGCGGACTCCGGGCCGGGTATTTTCTGTTTGGCGGCCCGGTTATAGGGGATGCCTTCGGCGTCCCTACGCAAATCATAGAGTTCGTCGCCCTGCCAGTTGGACGGGTCTGGCGGGGCAACGCCGGGGGTCATGGGCTGGGCGAGCCCGAAGAACCTACGTGCCCACACTTTTGAGAAAGCTGTACGCAGCTCATCGAGTGCCGCATCGCCCGAACTGGCAACATGCGTGAAGTGCGTCCCGGCAGTTAGGTTGGCCCAAAGCTCCGGCGCCTTTTGGCGAAGTGCCTCTGTCGGCGAAGGATCGATCACCACCACGCTGCGGATGCCGCCCACGGCAATCGCGTCAGCGAGGACAGCATTGAAGTATCCCCAGTCAGTCCAAAATCCAACGATCAACAAATCCTTGCCTGGCAGGTTTATGGCAAGCCAGTGCTTAATGCTCTGAATGCGCTGCTGGACGTCAGCTTCCTGGAGTTGTCGCTGGGTCCATAGAGTTGCTGGTCGGTCCCGATCGAGACACCCGTGAAATTTGAGAAGTGGATTGGTTGCTGCGCTAAATTCGTTCGCCTCCGCACCGTCAAGAGCGCCGCGCAAATCGACCTTCCGCGCTTTGGCCCAGGACTCGATCAGTGGATCGAAGTTGGCAGAGAGGATGGAGTGCGCGGCGCGCGCCACAAGAAGATCGGACACGGCCGCATGCCCTGCGTTGGGCTGGCCAAGTAACTCAGCCCACGGAACAAGCCCCAGGAAGCGATCTTTGAAATGACCGGCCTGATGAAAGTGGCCGGCCAACGCATCAAGATCGTTTCGTAAAGGTTCGGGAAGCACCTCAATCGCTCGCCATTTCTCGTAGCAAATTTCGGCCACCTTCCATGCGGGAAGGAGACTGCTAGGCGAGGGGATCGAAAGGCCAGCGCCACAAAGCAGCATCAGCCGGTTGGCTTCGATACTGCCAAGCAAGTCCGTCAAAATTTGATCGCTGAGAACAGGCATGCGGGGGTGAGGATCAACAAGCGAATTGGTGCGGTCGGCCGAGATCGAACCGGCATAGCTCTGTTGAGCGGCCGGAGCGCCACAACCTTAGGGAACAAAATCGTAATAGGCCTATCTCAATAAGTCGATTCCACTACCTCGATTTTTCTCCCTCATTCGTCTTTTTGATATTTCCCCGCCGATCACGCGACATATCGGTGAAAGGACATACGCCCGATCGCTGAGCTCGACTAAATCCTGTCCGAAGCCAATGCTTCAGAGGCCGCCTTCTTGCAAGAGCACCGCAGTTACCTGGCGCTGCGTCTGCAAAGTGCGCTATCGATCCGTGCCGCGGGCCAAGTCGACCATCGGAACGGCAATCATTCGGGCCCCTTAGTCTTCCGCCCCATCGTCCGCCGCCCCGCTGCAAGGGCATCAAAGTCCAACCCGTGAAATACCGAAAAATCAAGGTCCTTAGGCAGCTTCAGGTTGCGCAGCTTGCGACAATCGGCTGCCGTCAGTGCACGCCTGCCGTATTTCTCGTGTTCGTCGCCAAGCTCATGACCAGCCTGCAAACGCCGTGCACGCGGGTCAACTTTGCGGTCGCGCATTTCATCGATCATGTCGCCACGCATCGAGTGCAAGACCTCAATGTTGCCGCCGATGGCGCCCGCGCGACGCAGAAGGCGATTTAAGTTCTTCGACGTCTGCTTGGCGGCATTGGCGTAGTCGTGAATCATCTTGAACACGAACCCGTTCTGGCGACGCGCCCAATCGATGAACCCGATCTCTTCGAACGTGCGGTGGAACACGAACGGAGTAGTGCTCTCGTCCGTCTTTATCGGGACGCGTTTCCAAACACCGTTCTCGCAAACAATGCCGTCCGTTCGCGCGACCCAGGCGCCATATTTTTGACGGATATCTTCACCGCACAGATAACACAACGCTCCGATCCGGCGCGACGTGAGATAGGTGAGCAGCGGCAACATCGCCCCATCGAGCACCCGGTCTTGCACGCCAAGAATGAAGGCCTGATTGAGGACCGAGAGACTCAGCGGCTCCCGTCGCGCCGACGGCGCATAAATTGGCGGCCAACGCAAACGGACGTTGGCAAATGGGTAGGTGTAGTCATGGTCGGGAATGCCATGGCTAAATACGGTCTTGATGTTCGCCACATAGCCGTCTTCCATCGATTTGCGCTTGAGTGGCTTGAGGTGCAAGTCTCTATTGGCTTCCAAGATTTCTTTAACGCTCTTGCCCTCCATTTCCGGATCGTTGCGCTTGGTGACGCCCTGCGGCCAATACTGCATCGCGTTGACGTAGGTCTGAAGGTCGCGCGGCTTGTATTGATCGACCGAACGATCGCCCATAACCCCGATCCAAGTATCGCAGCGAAGGCGCAGCGTATCCAGCTCACCTTTTTCTGCCCCTGCCGCAGCGCGCACCGCAATGTAGTCATGCAGGAGCTGGCTGAATTTTGGTGCCGTCGACACAACAGTAGTCAGTGCCCGCGGCACCGACTCAGGCGGTATTGCGGACTGCTGCATCGGCACCATGGGCGCATCAGGTGTCGAGATGAGGAGCTCGGAAGTTGCCGTAGCGGCGGCCATCGGCGGCGTATTCGCCGCCCTCGTTGGCTGCCCCAACGACGCGTCGGCAAACGCATTCAGCTTATCGTAAAGGGCGTCCTTGTCGCGGTCTGTGACGAGCGCATCAGACAAGGCGCCCAACGTGCGCAACCGATCGTAATAGACCGGACGCAGACGGTCAGCATTCGCCACGACGATCGGGCTACCACCCTCGCCTTTACCGACCTCCCGCTCGATTTCGACGAGGTGACCAATGGCCGCATGCGCAGCCACCTCCAGCGGCGACCGTGGCGGCGGTCCTTGCCGCAGCGCCACCGCGCCCCGGATCAGCACCCCCTTGAGCCATTTCAACCACTCTTCGGTGCCACTCGGCGGTATTTCCTCGCCCTCGCCCATCGATCGCCTCTCCGCAAATAGCCGCCGCGCCAGCACGGCGAGCTCCTCGGCCCGCCGCTGTGCTTCTCGGCGCGGCAGAACGCCGAGGCTCACTCTAAGAGGGGGGAGGTTCCGGCAACCGGCAAGCGCTTTCGGCACCCTGATCTGGAAATAGGTGTGGAAGCCGGTGACGACGAGATAGCGACCGGGAACTACTTTGTTGGCTACAGACACGGCTACATTCTCTCGAAATGCGCCGAAAACCTTGTCCGCAATTATTTTTTTAGGCCTCAGAAAGTGGCGAAGGGTGACTTCCGATCGTCACTTTGGATGGCGGAGAGGGAGGGATTCGAACCCCCGATAGGCTTGCACCTATGCCGCATTTCGAGTGCGGTGCATTCAACCACTCTGCCACCTCTCCTGAAGGCGCCATATTAGGAGCAGGGCCCCTGTGGTTGGGGGCGTTAATAGGCGAGGATGGCGGGCCAGACAAGGCGCGAAAGGGGAAAATCCGCTGCCTCTTTCACCCCCGCGTCCTTCAGCCCGGGAGGAACCGCTGTGGAGCATCTGACGATCAAGGCCAATGGCGCCGATTTCCACCTGGTCCGCGCCGGCCACGGCAAACCGCTGCTTTTGCTGCATGGTTGGCCGGAATTCTGGCTGACCTGGGAGCCGGTGATGGCCCGGCTGGCCGATCGCTTCACGCTGATCGCGCCCGATCTGCGCGGCTTCGGCGACAGCGACAAGCCTGACGGGCCTTACGGGCCGGACGGGCATGCGGCCGACATGCTGGCGCTGATGGACGGGCTCGGCATCGACCGATTCGGCGTCGTCGGCCACGATGTCGGTGGCGCCGTGATGCAGCCTTTGGCGCGGCGGGCACTGGGGCAGCTCGCGGGGCTGTTTTTCTTCGATTTCGTCTATCCCGGCATCGGAGCGCGCATGGCGGCGCCCGATAGGCTCAACCACATCTGGTACCAGTCCTTCCACCAGATGGAGATGGCGCCCGCGCTCGTCGGCGCCAGCCGCGACAACTGCCGCCTTTATATCAGCCACTTCCTGAAGGGCTGGGCGCATCGAAAAGACGCCTTCGACGACGTCCTCGACGCCTTCGCCGACAACTTCTTCAAGGACGGCAATCTCGCCGGCGGCTTTGCGCATTATCGCGCCTCGCATGCCGGGCGCGTCGCGATGATGAAGGGCGAAGCCTTGCTGCTGCCGCCGATCGATGTGCCGACCTGCGTGCGCTGGGCCGAGCACGATCCGCTGTTTCCCTATGCGTGGACCGATCGGCTCGGCGAGACGTTCAGCGCGCTCGATCTCGCGATGTTTCCCGGCGCCGGTCACTTCCCGCATCGGGAAGATCCGGATCGCGCGGCCGCGGAGATCGCGGCGTTCTTTCAGCGCGTCGGCTGGAGCTGAAGCTCGAACGCCAATTCCGTTCCGATGGAATCGGAACGGGGCGCTCGATTCTTGTTTTGACGCGTTTCCTTGACGCGAAGCGGCATCCACTTCGCTCGAAAACGCTCTGGGACTCGAAAGAGGGGTCGGGACCGCCAGACGCGGTAAACACTGGCGGTCCCGGTGCCGCTCATTGAAATGCTGGCCAGGAAGGGCGGCTTCGCCGGCCAGGTGAGGCGACAATTCGACCGTAGCGGGTGCCCCACGCACCGCAACGCAATCCGTCCCTTAACCTAACCAGTCAAGGTTACTCCTTGTCAGACTTAGCCTTTTTCTTCCCATTCTCGGTAGAATCACGGTCTTTCCCATTGTCCTTGCGGCGGTTGGTGAAGCGCGCATTGCCGAGGCCCGTGCCGATGGTGAGCACGCCCCAGCGCTCGACATCCTGCATGAACGGCACCTCGGAGAGGCCCTGAACCACGCCGTCATTGTGCATCAGGATCGCGGTGTCGTGCTCGCCGATCTCGGGGATGCCCTCGCTCAGGCTCGCCGGCAGGTTGAACTTGCTGCTCTCCCAATTGCCCGGCAGGTTCTGCGCGCCCTTCTCGATCGAGCCGTCTGCGTTGATCACGCCGGGACAGGCGATGCCGATGAAGGGCGCGAGCTTGAAGCCTTCGGTCTCGGCCTCGGTGATCAGACCCTTCAGCATCTTGGTGAGGCGCTTGACCGCGCCTTCGCGCGTCGGCTCGTCGTCGGCATGACGCCACAGCTCGGATGTCACGACCTTGGCCTTCGACAGGTCTTTTGCCTTTTTCCAGCTCGTTTCCACGAGGCCACAGCGGATATTCGTGCCGCCGATATCGACGGCGAGGATGCTGTCATGAGCCTCGAAGATCCATGACGGCGCCAGATGCAGCGCGCCGATCAGGCCGGCTTCATCGGGATGATGGCGGATCGGCTGCATATCGATCTTGAAGTCCTCGGATTTCAGGATGATCTCGGTGCGCGCGATCGCGAGCTCGCCGAGCCTGGAATCACGAAATCCGCCGCCGACGATGATGCGCTCGGTCTTGGCCCAGGCCTTGGTCTTGAGGAAGCGCCGCGTGACATAAGCGAGCTCCTGGGCGAAATCCTCGATCGCGCTGTGGACCAGCGCCGAGGCCTCGGTGTCGTCGCCGATCAGGATCGCATCCAGTGTCTTCTTGCTGATCTGGTCCGACGGCTCCTTGCCGAACGGGTCCTCGCCGGTCTTGCGCAGCGGCTTGCGCCAGCGGTCGAGGATGTCGCGGAACGCACCCTTGCTGGCGCGGTCGCCGAGAAAACCGTCCTCGTCCTTGATCTCGATGTTGAAACTGTCGACATCCACCGACGGCAGGCGGCTCGCGCCGTGCTGCGCAATGCCCGTCGTCGCGACCAGTTCGTCCGTTGCCATGGGTGCCCTTGCCCGCTTGCGAAATCTCGGGGACAACGGCGCGGGAACCCGTTGGTTGCAAAGCCGGCGGAGAATCGGCTGACGGGCGGGCGGGCGGCCAAATCCTTCAAATCCGGGCCTTTTTCGGCGGTTTTCCTTGACTTGCGGCGTCCGGCGGCTATAAGACCCACACCCGGCGCGGGGCGTTTCTCGCGCCGCTTGTTTTTGTGTGGGTTTTCAAAGGGATAACTCCCGCCCGCACAAAACTCGCATAAACCCATAGCGACTGACAAAAAGCCGGCCCCGACAAACTGTCGCGAGGCCGGGATTGAACACGAAGGAAAACAACGATGTTCGCAGTCATCAAAACCGGCGGCCGGCAGTACCGCGTCGCTCCGGATGATGTTCTGGAAGTAGGCAAGATCGAAGGCGAAGTCGGCTCGATCGTGCAGCTGAATGAAGTTCTGGTGGTCGGCGGCGACACGCCGATCCTGGGTCTGCCCACGGTGGCCGGTGCGTCCGTTGCGGTCGAGGTGCTCGACCACAAGCGCGGCCCCAAGGTCATCGCGTTCAAGAAGCGCCGCCGCAAGAATTCGCGCCGCAAGCGTGGCTACCGCGACGAGATCACGGTGCTGCGCGTCAGCGAGATCCTGACGGACAACGCCAAGCCCACCAAGGGCCCGCGTCCGAAGAAGGAGAAGGTCGCCAAGGAAGCGACCAAGGAAGACGCCGCCGCATAAATTGATCACGCCAATTCACGAATTGATGCGTGAGAAATTGTGAAATGATTCCGTCAAGGAATTGATCTAGAACTACTCAGGATTTCGGAGACGAGCCATGGCTCACAAAAAAGCAGGCGGTTCATCGCGCAACGGTCGCGATTCCAAGGGCAAGCGCCTCGGTATCAAGGCGTTCGGCGGGGAAGTTGTGATTCCCGGCAACATCATTGCGCGTCAGCGCGGCACCACCTGGCACCCCGGCCTTAATGTCGGCATGGGCACGGACCACACTTTGTTCGCCAAGATCGAGGGTCGCGTCACGTTCCAGGCCAAAGCCAACGGCCGCACGTTCGTATCGGTGCTCCCGATCGCAGAGGCGGCTGAATAGACGGTGGATCAAATTTGGAGTCCGCCGGGTCCTACCAAACCGGCGGAGTCCACAGATAGGCTCCAGGGGAGGCGGGAAACCGGCCTCCCCTTATCTTTGACTTGCTCACTTTAACTTAGTGACTTTCACGGAGCCGGACATGTTGCAGGATTTCTCGAGCGTGACCTTGCGGGAGGCGAGACCTAGCGTCGTCGCCACCGAGCGGCTGACCTTGCGGCGACCGACCCTCGCCGACGTCAGGACCATCGCCCGGCTCGCCAACGACCGCCGTGTCGCCGAGAACACGCGCCGCCTGCCGCATCCCTATTCGCAGGACGACGCCGTCGAATTCGTCCGCGCCACCGCCGAGATCGGCAGCGAGACCGTGTTCCTGATCGAGCACGACAGCGGGCCGGTCGGCATGGTCGGGATCGACTGCGCGAAGCCCGACAATGCCGAGCTCGGCTACTGGCTCGGCGTCGAGCATTGGGGCCAGGGCTTCGCCACCGAGGCCGCACGTGGCGCGATCGACTTCTTCTTCGAGGAGTTCGAGGACGATCACCTCTATGCCGGCGCGCGCGTCACCAACCCCGCCTCGCGCAAGGTGCTGGAGAAATGCGGCTTCCAGTGGAGCGGCGTCCAGCTGCACCGCTTCCTGGCGCTGGGCTCCTCCACGCCCGTCGACTGCTTCCGCCTGTCGCGCGGCGTGTGGGCGTCGCTGAAGAGCTGGAGCAGTGCGCGAAGGATGAGGTAGGCGCGCAACTCTCACCGGTGTCGTCCCGGCGAAGGCCGGGACGACGGTGTGACGACAGTTCACGCCGGCGGATTTACGTCCGCGCTCTGCCGCCCCAGATCCCGTTCGCGCAAGTAGATGTAGAACCCGGCGCCGATGATGATGGCGGCGCCGACGATGGTTGCGACCTCAGGCACGTCGCCGAACACGACGAAGCCGAAGATCACGGCCCAGACGATCATCGAATATTGATAGGGCACCACGACGCTGGCCGGCGCGAGCTTGAGCGAGCGGTTGACGCAAAACAGCGCCGTCACCGAGATGAGCCCGGCGGCAGCGAAGATCACGAGGCTACCAGGGGTCGGCGGCACCCAGTGGTAGGCCGACAACACTGCGCCCAGTGAAAACGTGCCGATGAATTGCGAGGACGCCATCACAATGTCGGGCGTCTTACGCAGGCTGCGCGTGATCAGCATCAAGGTCGCGAACGAAAGACTGCCGCCGAGCGCGATCAGCGCCGGCAGGCTGACGGTCTGCGCCGATGGCCGCAACGCGATCAGCACGCCGCAGAAGCCGATCAGAATCGCGGTCCAGCGCCGCCAGCCGACCTTCTCGCGCAGGAAGATCGCCGACATCGCGGTGACGAAGATCGGGCCGGCAAGGTAATAGGTGATGACGTCGGCGAGCGGCAGATAGACTGTTGCGATGAAGAAGGCGGCGACCTCCAGCGTCGACAGCGTGACGCGGACGAGCTGCAACCACGGCCGTTCGAGGCGAATGAATTCCTGACGATGCCGCCAGATCATCGGCGACAGCAAGAGCAGCGCCGCGCAGGCGCGGAGGAACAAGAGCTGCCCCACCGAATACGTCCCGACCAGGAACTTGCCCATGGCGTCGCCGAACGAGAACATGAAGATCGACAGCACCATCAGCGCGATGCCGGCAAGGCGCGCGGAGCGGTCGTCATAGGCGGAGAGATTCTTGAAGAAGGGCATTGGAGCGAGTCGGAGTGTGAGAGGTCGTCATTGCGAGCGAAGCGAAGCAATCCAGACTGTCTCCACCGCGGCAGTCTGGATTGCTTCATCGCTTCGCTCCTCGCAATGACGGGCGGAGAGAGCACGGAAAAACCGGCGATTAGCGTCGCTTGCGGTCGTTTTAATGACGTGGGCGACCAGGACAAGCCCACCACCGCCGAATTGAACGGATTGTCGCACTCTTCGCATCGCGATAGCGATAGGCGCCTCATCGACAAAGAGAGCTTTGACATGACCGACTTCGATCCAGCCCGGCACCGCATGATCCCCACGCAACGCTGGTTTGAGGATTTCGTCGTCGGCGAACGCTTCGTGCTGCCGAGCCGGACCCAGACCTCGGCGGTGTTCGTGGCGTTCCAGACCGCGAGCGGCGACACCCATCCGGTGCATTACGACGTGGAATATTGCCGCAGCCGCGGCATGCCGCATCTGCTCGCCCACGGCTTCCAGACCTTGATCCACACCGCGCCCGGCGCCGGCCTGTTTCCGTTCATGGTCGAGGACTCCCTGGTCGGCTTCCTCGAGCAATCGAGCCGGTTCCTCAAACCCGTGTTCGCCGACGACACCATCTATCCCGCGCTCGAGGTCACCGAGCTGATGCCGGGACGCTCGACCGGCGTGATGACGCTCAAAAGCACCGTGTTCAACCAGCGCAAGGAGCTGGTGCTGGAGGGCACGCAGAAATTCCTGATCCGGCGACGGCCCCTCTGAAGTCGTCTTGGGTTAAGCAAGGGGCGAAATTCGCGGAATTTCGGCCGATTTGCGGGTAAGTCCGGGTTGCCGCGGGGGACCGGCTGGCCTACCTATGGCCCATGAAATTCCTCGACGAAGCAAAGGTCTATATCCGCTCCGGTGACGGTGGGAACGGCTGCGTGGCGTTCCGCCGCGAGAAGTTCATCGAATTCGGCGGCCCCTCCGGCGGCAATGGCGGCCGCGGCGGCAACGTCATCATCGAGGTCGCCGACGGGCTCAACACGCTGATCGACTACCGCTACCAGCAGCATTTCAAGGCCCAGAAGGGCGAGAATGGCGCAGGCTCGGACCGTCACGGCGCCAACGGCAAGAACATCGTGCTGAAGGTGCCGATGGGCACGCAGATCTTCGACGAGGACCGCGAGACGCTGATCCACGACTTCACCAATGTCGGCGAAAAGTTCGTGCTGGCCGAGGGCGGCAATGGCGGCTTCGGCAACGCGCATTTCAAATCCTCGACCAACCGCGCGCCGCGCAACGCCAATCCCGGCCAGCCCGGCGAGGAGCGCTGGATCTGGCTGCGGCTGAAACTCATTGCCGACGCCGGCCTCGTCGGCCTGCCCAATGCCGGCAAGTCCACCTTCCTGTCCAAGGTCAGCGCGGCCAAGCCGAAGATTGCCGACTATCCCTTCACCACGCTGCATCCGCAGCTCGGCGTCGTGAATGCCGACGGTCGCGAATTCGTGCTGGCCGACATTCCAGGTCTGATCGAGGGCGCGCATGAAGGCGCGGGCCTCGGCGACCGCTTCCTCGGCCATGTCGAACGCTGCCGCGTGCTCTTGCATCTCGTCGATGCGACCTGCGAACACGCCGGCAAGGCCTACAAGACCGTGCGCACAGAGCTCAATGCCTATGGCGGGCTGCTCACCGACAAGATCGAGATCGTCGCGCTGAACAAGATCGACGCGGTCGAGCCGGACGAGCTCAAGAAGCAGAAGGACCGGCTCAAGCGCGCCGCCAAGAAGACGCCGCTGCTGCTCTCCGGCGCGACCGGCGAGGGCGTGAAGGAAGCCTTGCGCGCGCTCGTCGCGGTGATCGGCGAGGCCCCGGTGTCCGCCAAGGCCAAGAGCGCCGCCGAAGCGGAGCCGTGGTCGGCGTAATTGTCGTCCCGGCGAAAGCCGGGACCCATACCGCGTGATCTATCGGTTGCAAGCGCTCGTAGTACCGAACACCCAGTCTTCGCCAAACTACATCCTGGGGTTATGGGTCCCGGCCTTCGCCGGGACGACAAAAGAATGTAGAGCGGCGGGTACCCGCATCACTGGCAGGTTGTCACCGGCGCTCCAATAGCGCAGCATCCAACAATCAAGAAACAGCAGGGATGACGCATGGCGCGCGCGAAGAACGTTCTCTGGATCATGTGCGACCAGCTTCGCTATGACTATCTCGGCTGCACCGGCCATCCCACGCTGAAGACTCCCAACATCGACGCCATGGCGAAGCGCGGCGTGCTCTTCAGCAAGGCTTACGTGCAGTCGCCGATCTGCGGGCCCTCGCGGATGTCGTTCTACACCGGCCGCTACATGCGCTCGCACGGCTCGCACTGGAACGGCTGGCCGCTCCGCGTCGGCGAACCCACGCTCGGCGATCACCTCAGGAAGATCGGCGTGCGCAACGTGCTGGTCGGCAAGACCCACATGGCGCCCGACCTCGAAGGCATGAAGGCGCTCGGCATCCCGCCGGAGTCGATGATCGGCGTGCATGTCGCCGAATGCGGTTTCGAGCCCTATGAGCGCGACGACGGCCTGCACCCGACGGGACGGCCGCGCCCGAAATACGATGAGTATCTCCGCAAGCAGGGATTCGAAGCCACCAATCCCTGGGAGCATTGGGCCAATTCCGGCGCAGCGGAGGACGGCTCGTTGCAGAACGGCTGGCTGCTGGTGCATGCCGACAAGGCCGCGCGCGTGCCGGAGGAGCATTCCGAAACGCCTTACATGACGCGGCGCGCGATGGATTTCATCACCGAGGCCGAGACCGACGGCAAGCCGTGGTGCCTGCATCTGTCCTACATCAAGCCGCACTGGCCCTACATCGCACCCGAACCCTATGCCAGCATGTACTCGACAGCGGACATGATCCCGGTGATCCGCTCCGAGCGCGAGCGCTCGAGCCCGCATCCGGTGTTCGGCGCCTATATGGACATGCGCTACTCCCGCAACATGGCGCGCGACGATGCCCGCGAGAAGGTGATCCCGACCTATATGGGCCTGATCACCCAGATCGACGACCAGATGGGCGTGCTGATGAAGTTCCTGGAGGCGCGCGGCCTGCTGGACACGACCATGATCGTATTCACATCAGATCATGGCGACTATCTCGGCGATCACTGGATGGGCGAGAAGGACCTATTCCACGAGCAGTCGGCGAAGATTCCGCTGATCATCATCGACCCCTCGAAGGAGGCCGACGCCACCCGCGGCACGCGCAGCGATGCGCTGGTGGAAGGAATCGATCTCGCGCCGACCTTCGTCGATTATTTCGGCGGCAAGGTGCCGGGCCACATTCTCGAAGGACGCTCGCTGCTGCCGCTGCTGCGCGGGCCGACGCCGTCAGACTGGCGCAAGGTCGCGTTCTCCGAATACGACTACGCCATGCAGGACGTGCGGCTGAAACTGAACCAGCCGATCGAACGCTGCCGCCTGTTCATGGTGTTCGACGGCCGCTGGAAATACATCCACGCCTCCGGCTTCCGCCCGATGCTGTATGATCTCGAAACCGATCCGGAAGAGTTTTCGGATCGCGGCGACGATCCCGAATGCGCCGGCATCATCGCGCGCCTTCAGGCGGAGCTGTTCGACTGGGCGCTGCACCCCAACGACCATATCACCACGCCGCATGAGAAGATCGCGGCCTATGCCGACAATCAGCTACAGGTGAAGGGCGGCGTCTTGATCGGCATATGGGATGAGGCCGAGCTTGCGGCGATCAAGGATGGCATCGCGCAGCGCGCGAAGATGTAAGTTGCTCTTCGCCTCTCCCCGCCTGCGGGGAGAGGCCGACGCGCGAAGCGCGGCGGGTGAGGGGGAGTCTCCGCGAGTCCAACTGCCGGTGTCCCCGCGGAGACTCCCCCTCACCCCGACCCTCTCCCCGCAAGCGGGGAGAGGGAGAAGACCTCAATTCTCGATCTTGTACCCTGTCGCCTTCACGATCGGCTGCCAGAACGCCGTGTTGGCGGCGAGCTCCTTCGTCAGCCCATCCGCAGCACTGCCGACCGGGATCAGGCCGATCGCGGTGAGCTTCTCCTTCACCTCGGGCCTGGCGAGCGCGGCGCTCGCGGCGGCGCCGAGCTTGCTGGCGAATTCCGGCGGACTGCCGGCGGGAAGCCACATGCCGTACCAGGCGTCCGCAACGAGATCGATGCCGCTCTCCTTCAGCGTGGGAACCTCCGGCGCAAAGGGCGAGCGTTCCGCGCTCGAGACCGCAATGATCTTCACGCCCTTGGCGCGATGCTGCGGCAGCGCATCGGCCAATGTCACGATGCCGAACGACAGATGGCCGCCGATGAGATCGTTGAGGATCGGCGCGCTGCCGCGATAGGGCACGCGGGTCAGGGGAATGCCGAGATCCTTCTCGAGCTTGGAGCCCATGAAATGCGGAATGGTGCCGTTGCTCGGCACCCCGAACGACGTCTTGTCCGGATGCGCCTTCAGCCACGCCACGAATGACTTGAAATCGGCAGCATCGATCGCCGGGCCAATCACAACGGCGAACTCGAACCGCGCCAGCAGCGACACCGGCATGAAATCCTTGGCCGTATCGAAGCTCGGTGTCGCCTCCACCATCGGCAGCAGGTACATGGTCGGGCCCGTCGTCACCAGCGCCATGCTGCCATCGGGGCTCGCGCCCTTCACCGCCTTGATGCCGATCAGGCCGTCACCGCCGGTGCGGTTCTCGACCACGATGGTCCGTTGCAGCGCCGGCGCCATCTCCTGCGCGATCAGCCGGCACAGCGTGTCGCCGCCGGCTCCCGCCGCAAACGGAAAGATCATTTTTGTCAGCCCGGCCTGCGCTTGCGCCCCGCCCGCCTGCGCGACTAGCGGCAGCCCCAGACATCCGGCCATGAATTTGCGGCGATCCATACGTTTCCTCTCCCAGCCCATTTTGGTTGCCGGCATTAGAGCCGGACCGGTGCTCAAGACAAGGCCGAAGACAAAGCCAGCTTGCGCCGTTTACCATCCCCGCCGCCTTGCGCCGGCCATCGTCCTGCTGCAAAAGCAGGCCTTACCGGCGCCGCTTATCTGCTCCGCCGTTCCACACCGAGCAATTCGTCACACGCGCCAACACATACACACATGGCCAGCCCCGAACTCAGTCAATTCCGCCGCATCGTCGTCAAGGTCGGCTCCGCGCTGCTGGTCGATTCCGACAAGGGCGAGGTGCGGACGTCCTGGCTCGCCGCGCTCGCCGACGACATGGCCAAGCTGCACAAGGAGGGACGCGACGTCCTCGTGGTCTCCTCGGGCTCGATCGCGCTCGGCCGCAGCCGGCTCAAGCTGCCGCGCGGCCCGTTGAAGCTGGAGGAAAGCCAGGCCGCCGCCGCGGTCGGCCAGATCGCGCTGGCGCGGATCTGGTCCGAGGTGCTCGGCGCGCACGGCATCGACTCCGGCCAGATCCTGGTCACGCTTCAGGACACCGAAGAGCGCCGCCGCTATCTCAATGCGCGCTCCACCATCGGCAAGCTCCTGGAGTGGCGCGCCATCCCGGTGATCAACGAGAACGACACGGTCGCGACCACCGAGATCCGCTACGGCGACAATGACCGCCTCGCCGCGCGCGTCGCCACCATGGCGAGCGCCGACCTCCTGGTGCTGCTGTCGGACATCGACGGGCTGTACGATGCCCCGCCGAAGAACAACCCGAACGCAAAGCTCATTCCCGTCGTCGACAGCATCTCCTCGGAGATCGAGGCGGTGGCGGGCGACGCCGAGTCCGAGCTGTCGCGCGGCGGCATGCGCACCAAGGTCGAGGCGGCCAAGATCGCGACCACCGGCGGCACGCATATGCTGATTGCCTCCGGCAAGATCGAGCACCCGCTCCAGGCGATCGCCAATGGCGGCCGCTGCACCTGGTTCCTGACGCCGGCCAATCCCATCACCTCGCGCAAGCGCTGGATCGCGGGCACGCTGGAGCCGAAGGGCACGCTGACGATCGACGCCGGCGCGGTGACGGCGCTGCGCGCCGGCGCCAGCCTGCTGCCGGCCGGCGTGACCAAGGTCGAGGGCCAGTTCGCCCGCGGCGATGCCGTGATCGTGCGCGGCCCCGACATGAGCGAGATCGGCCGCGGCCTGATCGCCTATGACGCCGACGACGCCGAGCGGATCAAGGGCCGCTCCTCTCCGGACGTGATGACCATCCTCGGCATCAGCGGCCGCGCCGAGATGATCCACCGCGACGATCTGGTGATGGGCGGGTAGAACCCGACCGATCCCATCTGACGATCATGGCCTACCACGCGTAGCGGATGCCGCCCTTGCCGGCGTAGCTCCTGACAACGTCCGAGAAGGCCCCTTCGAACGACGCCGAGATCGAGACGCCATTGCGCCACGCGATCTCGGCGGACGCACTGGCCAGTGCGGCGTCAGGACCGGGCGATGCGCCGCCGACGACGAAGCTTGCGCCGGGCAAGGCCTGAAAGGTGGCGACGATGCTGCGATCGACGCCGTATTCGTGCGCCCACGCGGCACGGCCGCGGACGGTCAGCACCGCCTGATCGATCAGGAGCGACTTGTCGGTGCGCAAGCCTATCTCGCTGCGCGTCGCAGTCGCCGTCCTCGCCGCGTAACTCAATGCAAAGGTACCGGAGCCGGCCAGCGCCTGCTCGGCATAGGCGGGCAGATCGAACGCGGTCACCTGCGCGGCGGCATAAGGCGTGACGCCGAGCCATCGCGCCGCGAAACGGTAGCCGGCCTCGCCGCGTGCGGAAAAGGCATTGGCATCGAATTGCGCCCGCAGCCGCTCGCTGCCGTTCACGGAGACGGTGCGGTCGGTGGTGACGTCCTGCCAGCCATAGGCGAGCGCCGCGGTGACATAGGACGGCCCGGCGGTATGCCGCACGAAAGCGCCGACCTGGAACAGATCGGAGCGACCGCTGCCGCCCGCGGCGACGTTGAAGCTCGTTCCACCACCGGCCAGCGCGAAGCCGGCGACCGTGCGCGGCGACAGCCATACAACCGCACCGACGGCGGTGCCGGCCACGCGACTGGTGGCGGTGTTGGAGCCGGTCACCGCATTGCCGTCGGTCGTCTGCGACCCGCCAAAGCCCGCGGCCCAAACGCTCCAGCGCGAATCGAAGCTCGCGCGCGACGGCGCCTTGGTCATCATGCCGTAGGCCTCGCGCTCGGCGCCGCGGCGCTCGCCGGCCGCGGCGGCATAGCCGATCGCACCATCGGCATCAGCGCCGCGCGAACCGCGACCGTCGACAAAGGGATCGGTGAGCACGGTGAGAAACTGGTCCATGGCATCGAAGGTCGTCTGCTGCGCGCCGGTCGCGGTTTCGCCGGAGAGCTGGGTCAGTGCGCCCGCCAGCGGCGTGCCAGTCAGCCCGAACAGCGCGACGAAGCCGGGCGGCAGCGTTCCGCCGCCATTGAAGAAGCCGTTGAGCGCATCGGCGACGTTTCGCTGATTGCGGTTCAACCCGCCGGGAGAAAGCGCACCGAGTTGCGCCGTCAGGTCGATCAGCACGTCGGTTGCCGTGGTCCGCAGGCCGGCGCTGAATCCGGCCGGCAGGGCGACGGTGGAGAAGGCGGTAAAATTGCCACTGATCGCCCCCGCATGAAGGATCGAATAGCTGCGGGTGAGATACGTTCCGGACGCAAACGCCGCGGTCACGCCGCCCGCGAGCGTCGCACTGCCGGTGACGATGGCGCCGGTCGTAGCGCTCGGATTGAGTTGCACCAGATAGACCGCTCCCGACTGGAAGGCGAGATTGCCGGCAATCGTCGTTGCGCTGCCCGGCGTCCCCGAGCCGGGCGCGAAGATCGCTCCGCCCTGGATCAGCGTATTGCCGAGCGTGCCGCTGCCGCTGAGGATGGCACCGCTGCCGATCGTGGTCAGGCCCGACGACGCAATCGAGCCATTCACCCGCAGCTCGCCGCCGCCGACAAGGGTTGCGCCGCTGTAGGTGTTGACACCGGTGAGCAACAGCAGGCCGCTGCCGGTCTTGGTCAGCGCCATCGCTCCCGTGCCGTCCTGAATCGTACCGGAGAACACCGTCGAGCTATTGTCCCCGCCGGCGGTCAGGACGGCGGCGCCGCCGCTGTTGGTCACGGTGCCGGCGCCGGCCAGCGATCCCACGGCGTTGGAGAATCCGCCGAGGTCGAGCACCGCGCCGCCCAAAACCGTCATTGCGGAATTGTTGCCGAAGGCGCTGGTCGAGCCGGCCTGCAGCGTGCCGGCCTCGACCACGGTCGGGCCGTTATACGTGTTCAGACCCGACAGGACGAGCGTTCCGGCATAGCCGCTCTGGTTGTTGACGACGACATCGCCCGACCCCGACAGCACGCCGCTCAGGTTGACGGTGTTGCCGGTGAGAACGTTGTAGGTCGGATCGCCGGTTGCCGTGATGTCGTTGGCGATAGTGAAGCTGCCGTCGAAGTTCACGGTGACGCCGGTGACGCCGCCGTTGAGCGTCAGCGCGCCGCTACCGAGCGCGCCGGAATTGCCGACGACGAGCGTCGTGCCCTCGTTGATGGTGGTGCCACCGCTATAGGTGTTGGGGCCGGCAAGGGTGAGAGTGCCGCCGCCGCTCTTGGTGAGCGCGACGCTGCCGCCCTGGTCCGCGGCGTTGGTGCCGCCGCCGGGATTGGTGCCGCCCGAGCCGATGTAGTCGGCAATTCCGTTCGCAATCGACTGGCTGCCGGCGCCAAAGGCGAGTGTGGTCGGGGTGCCGCCGGTGCCCTGGAAGAAGATGCCGGACCCGAAGGCGCTGCCTGGATCGCCGTAGCCGCCGCCACCACCACCGCCGGCAACGCCGTTGCCATTGACGGTCAACGAGCCGGTGACCGTGACGGTACCGCCGGTCTGGACATAGACCGCGCCGCCGGCGCCGAGCCCGCCGCCGCCGCCCGCGCCGCCCGCGACGAGCAGACTGACATTCGCGGCTCCTGCACCGAAGCCACCGGCGCCGCCGGTGCGCGTCGTTGAGTAAGCAGCGGCGCCGCCGCCACCGAAACCGCCATTGCCACCGGCGGCGCTAACTCCGCTATATGCGCCGCCGCCGCCGCCGCCATACCCGCCCGCGCCGCCGATAGCCTGGTCACCGACGAAGTTGGAGCCGCCGCCACCACCGCCGCCGAACCCTCCGTTGCCGCCCTGCGTGTTGCCTGGCGTAAGACTATTGTCGCCACCGCCACCGCCGCCACCGAACCCTCCGTTACCCCCGGTGCCGCCGCTGCTGGTCGTGCCTATACCGCCGTTGGTGCCGCCGCCATTGGTGCCAAGACCGCTCACGCTATTGCTGCCGACGGCCAGCCCGCCGCCGCCGTTACCGGCTGAACTCGAGCTGCTTCCGCCATTTCCTCCCATACCGCCGCCGCCGCCGGCCAGGTTGTTGGTGAAGGCGCCGCCCGCGCCCCCGCTCGCCTGGTTGTTGCTCAGGCTCACATTGCTGAGCGTCAGCGCGCCGTTGCTCGACACGAACACCGCGCCGCCGAGACCGGCGCCGCCGCCACCACCGTCGATGCCCAGACCGCCCTGCGCCGCCGCGTTGGCGATGGAAAGATTCGCGATCGTGACCGAATAGGTCGAACCGGTTGTCCCGGCATCGCCAATGAAGAACGGACGATAGGTCCCGGCGCCGCTGATGACGGGGTTGTTGCCGTTGCCATCGATGGTCAGGTTCCTGGTGATGACAGGCAGCTCGCTCGCAAGCGTGATGGTGCCGCCGGTCTGGAACATGATGGTGTCGCCATTGCCGGCGCTGGTGATCGCCGCCCGCAGGCTCCCGGCGCCGCTATCGGCCGTGGTCATCACGAACAGCGTGGCTGCGTTTGCCTCGCAGGCGAGACCGAGCGTAGTGGCGAGAAGCGCGAAGCGCAGCGGCAGTCCGGTGGACTTCAATGTCGCGAACCTCAAGCGGAAGCATTGCCGCGCCTGCCTGCAAGTCGGGCATTCGCGACGTCGTAAGACGCCGCAGAGGGGTAACAGGTTGTCTATGCGGGCGATGTGCTCAGCGTCTCACGCGATGATTTCACCGGATGCTGATGCACGCGGAGCACAGAGCCGCTCGGCTGCGCCAGCCTCGCACGACCTCACCAGGGTAGTGTTGCTTGCGACGCGATTTTCGGATCGTTAATGAATGCTGCCGATATCGGCGTTCGCATCGGTCCACGCTGTGTGCGGCCTTGTCGTTGTCGAAGCGCGATGTCCACGAGGTACGAATGAGCGAGACCATGCCGGCCGACGAGACCGGGCGCGGCGCGTCAGCGCTCGCACAACTGCGGGCGGCAACATCGGGTATCTGCGACGTCATTCCGCTGACCGCCGATGATGATTTCCATGTTTCCACGGCGACAATGGCGTTGGGCAATGCCTTGCTGGTCGAATCCTTTGCGACCGCGCTGAAATACGACAGGACACCCGCGCACGTCGCGCGCGGCGGCCTCGATCATTATCAAGTCATCCTCTGCCTGCAGGGCGAAATGCAGTTCGCCTCGGGACGCCGCGAGGTGACGCTGCGGCCTGGCGACATCTGCCTGATCGACATGGCGCAACCGAACCGCACCGTGCTGACGGGAGCGGACGACGCGCGCGCCCACCACATGGCGCTGATCCTGCCGCGTCCGCTGCTGGCGCCGCGGCTGGCCCATCCGGACTCGGCGACGGCGTCATCCCTGCCGGCCGGACACCTCCACGCCCGCCTTCTGGCAAGCCAGTTTGCCGCGCTTTGGCGGCCGACCGAGCCGGGCACCGGCGACCCCAACGCCACGATCGAGGCCACAATCGAGGCCATGACCGATATCATCGCCGGGGCCGCCGGCAGCGCGGCCGACGTGGACGGCGCCGTCGAGCGGGCCGAGCGGCATCTGTATCTCGCGATGATCAAGCGCCACATCGCGGCCAATCTCGACATCGAAGCGCTCACGGCCCAAGAGCTCTGCCGCCGCTTCCAGATCTCCCGGGCCAGCCTTTATCGCCTGTTCGAGGACGACGGGGTCTCGCACGCTACGTGCAGGAGCAAAGGCTCAATCGCGCCTTGATGCTGCTGATCTCGCCGGCGTCGCGAGGCCGGCGCCTGATCGATCTTGCCGTCGATCTGCAATTCAGCAGCGACTCCACATTCGTCCGCGCCTTTCGCCGGCAGTTTGGACTGACCCCGGGCGAGATCAGGAGCATGTCGGCAACCTGGATCAGGGATCATGGCGAGGAGCCGGGACCGGACGACCTGCTTCATCGGCTGGGGCGCCACTGACAGACGGGTGTTTTTCCGGCGCCGCCGTGCGAATTCGTGCCGGCCCGCACCGGCCTTGCGGCCCCCTGCCCGCTTGATTCCCAGCCTCGCCAAACCCGGGATTTCCGTGCTAGGACACTGCCTTAGCAGAAGGTTGAAACCCCAATGGCCGCCCCCCTCAAAGCCGTCGACGGCAATGCCGATCTCCAGGCGCTGATGTCCGATCTCGCCACCCGTGCCCGCGCTGCCGCGCGCGTGCTGGCGCTGGCGCCGCCGGAGCAGAAGAACCGGGCGCTCGAGGCCATGGAGCGGGCGATCCGCGCGAACGCGGCGACGATTCTCGCCGCCAATGCCGAGGACGTTGCGGAGGCGCGCGCCTCCGGCAATGCGACCTCCTCCTTCATCGACCGCCTGACGCTGACGCCGGCGCGCGTCGAAGCGATGGCCGAGGGCATCGGCATCGTGCGCGGCATCGCCGATCCGGTCGGACTCGTCACCGAGAGCTGGCAGCGGCCGAACGGCATGACCATCGAGCGCGTGCGCGTGCCGCTCGGCGTCGTCGGCGTGATCTTCGAAAGCCGGCCCAATGTCGCGGCCGACGCTGGCGTACTGTGCCTGAAGTCGGGCAATGCCGTGATCCTGCGCGGCGGCTCCGACAGTTTCCGCTCCTGCCGCGCCATCCACGAATGCCTGGTGCAGGGCCTGCGCGAAGCCGGCCTGCCCGAAGCCGCGATCACGCTGGTGCCGACGCGCGACCGCGCGGCGGTCGGCATGATGCTGTCGGGATTGAACGGTGCGATCGACGTGATCGTGCCGCGCGGAGGCAAGAGCCTCGTCGCGCGCGTCGAGCAGGAGGCGCGCGTGCCGGTGTTCGCGCATCTCGAAGGCGTCAACCACGTCTATGTCGATGGCAGCGCCGACCTCGCCATGGCGAAATCGATCGTGCTCAACGCCAAGATGCGTCGCACCGGCGTCTGCGGTGCAGCCGAGACGCTGCTGGTCGATCGCGCAGCTGCCGCAACGAGCCTGAAGCCGCTGGTCGAGATGCTGATCGAGGCCGGCTGCGAAGTGCGCGGCGACGACGCCGTGCAGAAGACGGACACGCGCGTGAAACCTGCGAACGACGACGATTGGGACACCGAATATCTCGACGCGATCATCGCGGCGAAGGTGGTCGACGGCGTCGACGGCGCGATCGCGCATATCCAGAACCACGGCTCGCATCACACCGATGCGATCGTGAGCGAGAACGAGGCTGCCGCGAAGAAATTCCTGAGCGAGGTCGATTCCGCCATCGTGCTGCACAACGCCTCGACGCAGTTCGCCGATGGCGGCGAGTTCGGCTTCGGTGCCGAGATCGGCATCGCCACCGGCAGGTTCCATGCCCGCGGCCCTGTCGGCGCCGAGCAGTTGACGAGCTTCAAGTATCGCGTTCATGGCACCGGGCAGACGCGGCCGTAGGTAACGTCGCGAGGCGCGGGCAATTGAGCAACAATTTCGTCGTGCCGCGTTTCGTGGCGCAAGCGATCCCGCCCTCGACACCGGGCATGCGCGTCGGCCTGCTCGGCGGCTCGTTCAATCCGCCGCATCAGGCGCATCGCGCGATCAGTCAGTTCGCGCTGAAGCGATTGCAGCTTGATCGCGTCTGGTGGCTGGTGACGCCGGGCAATCCGCTCAAGGAGAACGGCACGCTGCATGAGCTCGGCGCGCGCATGCAGGCCGCGCGCGACGTCGCCAACGATCCCAGGATCGAGGTGAGCTGTCTCGAATCCGTCATTCGCACGCGCTACACTATCGACACGATCAACACCTTGCGCCGCCGCCTCCGCGGCCTGCGCTTTGTCTGGATCATGGGCGCCGACAACCTCGCTCAATTCCACCGTTGGCAGGACTGGCGGCGCATCGCCGGCCAGATGCCGATTGCGGTGATCGATCGCCCGCCACAGAGTTTCCGTGCCCTCGCTTCACCGGCCGCCAAGGCGTTATCGCGTTACCGCCTGCCCGAGAATGAGGCGGCGTTGCTTGCGGACCGGCCGGCGCCGGCCTGGGTCTTCCTCACCGGATTGAAGCTGAACCTGTCCTCGACGGGCCTGCGGAACCCGGACGGGAGCTGGAAAGGTACGAAGTGAGACAGACTTGTGCGGGCGTAGTGTGGCTTGGGGCTCTCTGGCATATTGAAACCCTTAACCCCACATGATGTAGTGTAACCAGTGAGGGCCGGATTCGGCTCTCGCGATACAGTGAAAGGAATGGTCCCTGGCCACATCTGTATTGTCCAAGTCTGTTTTACCCAAGGTTGCTAAGCCTACGCGTAAAACATCGACCAAAGCTGCGGCCTTGAAGGCGCAACCCGACGCCGACAAGACGCTGAGCCTGATCCTCTCCCGCCTCGAGGACATGAAGGCGGAAGAGACGGTCACCATCGACCTTCGCGGCAAATCGGCGTATTCCGACTACATGATCGTCACCACGGGCCGGGCCAACCGGCACGTCGGCGCGATCGCGGAAAACGTCACGAAAAGCCTCAAGGAAAACGGCATCAAGAGCATCCACGTCGAGGGCTTGCCCAATTGCGACTGGGTGCTGATCGATTCCGGCGATGTGATCGTGCACGTGTTCAGACCCGAGGTCCGCGAGTTCTACAATCTCGAGAGATTGTACACGCAGGGCCCAGGGGCGGCGAAGGCGATCTAGGCTCACTGAGCCGATTTCGAATCGGCTGACGCGCATGCTAGCGTCGTGCGCGCGCATATTGCGCGCGGTCTTGAAAACGCGACCCTGAAGATATCATGCGTGTTGCTGTCATTGCGGTGGGCCGGCTGAAGCAGGGCCCCGAACGGGAGCTTGCCGACCGCTATTTCGAGCGGTTCGACGAGGCCGGCCGCAAGCTCGGATTCCGCGAGCTGTCGATCCACGAAATCCCCGAGAGCCGCGCGCGCGACACCGCGACGCGGATGGCCGAAGAGGCTGCGGCGATCTCCGCGCATATCCCGGACAAGTCGATCCTGGTGGCGCTGGACGAACGCGGCCAGAATCTCGATTCCACCGTATTCGCACGGCATCTCGGGCGCTGGCGCGACGAGGGTGCCGGTCATACTATCTTCGTGATCGGAGGGGCGGACGGACTTTCGCCCGAATTGCGCCGTAAGGCCAAGCTCGCGATCGCGTTCGGCTCTGCGACCTGGCCGCACCAAATGGTCCGCGTCATGCTTCTGGAACAGCTTTATCGGGCCGCCACCATCCTGGCCGGCCATCCCTATCACCGCGCGTGATCCGCGCCACAACGAGCACCTTTGCCTAAAGCGATGCGAGCGCCTGTCCTCAACCTGCTGCTGATCGCTGGCCTCACAGGCGCAAGTGTCTTGGACGCAAGTGTCTTGGACGCAAGCCTCGCGCAAGCTCAGACGCTGCCGGCACCGCAGACCGCAGCCGTCTCGCCCGATACGATCAAGCAGCGCGAGCAGGAGCTGGAGGCCGCGCGCGCCAGGCAGAAGAGCGCGGAAGAGGCGCAGGCCAAGCTCAAGGCCGAGATCACCTCGCTCGGCCAGGACCGCACCCAGCTCAACCAGCAGCTGATCGACACCGCCGCCAATGTGCGCTCCGTCGAGACCAAGATCGACGAAGCCGAAACGCGGCTGAAGACGCTGAACGGCCGTGAGCAGCAGATGCGTACGTCACTTGATTCGCGCCGCGCCGACATCGTCGAGGTGCTGGCGGCCTTGCAGCGCGCCGGCCGGCGCACGCCGCCGGCGCTGCTGGTGCGGCCCGAAGATGCGCTGCAATCGCTGCGCACGGCGATGCTGCTCGGCGCCGTCGTGCCGGAATTGCGCGGCCGCGCCGAAAAGATCGCGAGCGAGCTCGGCGAGCTCGTGGCTCTGCGCAAGAACATCGCCACCGAACGCGATCAGCTCGCCGGCGACCGCGACAGGGTCCGCGACGACCAGAGCCGGCTCGCCGCCCTGGTCGACGAGCGGCAGCGCCAGCAGGCCGCGCGCGAAAAGGATCTGGATGCCGAGAACTCGCGCGCCATCATGCTTTCAAGGCAGGTCGGCGATCTCCAGGGGCTGATCACCAAGATGGAGCAGGACCTGCAAAGCGCCGCCAAGGCGGCCGAGAAGGCGGCTGAGGCCGCCAGGCAGGCCGAGGCAAAAGCCGCCGCCAGTGCCAAGTCCGGCCCGGCCGCTTTCAAGGACCGCTCCCGGACCACCCCCGCAATCGCCTTCGCGTCCGCCAAGGGCCTGCTGCCTCTTCCGGTTAACGGTAACAAGATCAGGGACTTTGGCGGTTCCGATGGGGTCGGCGGGGTCCAGAAGGGCATTTCGCTCGCGACCAAGCCCGGCTCCCAGGTCACGACGCCGTGTGACGGCTGGGTGGTCTATGCCGGCCCGTTCCGCAGCTATGGACAACTCTTGATCCTCAACGCCGGGGGCGGGTATCATGTCCTGATCGCCGGGATGGAGCGCATTTCGGTCAACATCGGACAGTTTGTGCTCACGGGGGAGCCGGTCGCGACCATGGGGTCGACCTCTCAAGTCGCCTCCATTCTCGCCACGAACGCGAGTCAACCTGTGCTGTATGTCGAGTTCCGCAAAGACGGCACTCCAATCGATCCAGGCCCATGGTGGGCCGCAAATGAAGGCGAGAAGGTTCGCGGATGATGCGCAAGACTTCAGTTATCCTCCTCAGCGCGGCCACCGGTGCGGCACTGACGCTGTTCGTGACCCAGCCGCGCGCGGTCTTCATGGGCTCCAGCGCGCGAGCCGCCACCGCGGACACCTATCGCCAGCTCAATCTGTTCGGCGACGTCTTCGAGCGCGTGCGCTCCGACTATGTCGAGAAGCCCGACGACACCAAGCTGATCGAATCCGCCATCAGCGGCATGCTCACCGGCCTCGATCCGCATTCGAGCTACATGGACGCCAAGAGCTTCCGCGACATGCAGGTGCAGACCCGCGGTGAGTTCGGCGGCCTCGGCATCGAGGTCACGATGGAAGACGGCCTGATCAAGGTCGTCTCGCCGATCGACGACACGCCGGCCTCGCGCGCCGGCATCATGGCCAACGACATCATCACCAATCTCGACGACGAAGCGGTGCAGGGCCTGACCCTGAACCAGGCGGTCGAGAAGATGCGCGGTCCGGTCAACACCAAGATCAAGCTCAAGATCATCCGCAAGGGCCAGGACAATCCGCTCGACGTCACCTTGGTGCGCGACAACATCCGCGTCCGCTCGGTGCGCGCCCGCATCGAGGCCGACGACATCGGCTATATCCGCATCACCACCTTCAACGAGCAGACCACCGAAGGTCTGAAGCGCGAGGTCGCCAACCTCTCGAATCAGATCGGCGACAAGCTGAAGGGTTACATCATCGACCTCCGCAACAATCCGGGCGGCCTGCTCGAGGAAGCGGTCACCGTCTCCGACTCGTTCCTGGAGAAGGGCGAGATCGTGTCGACCCGCGGCCGCAATGCCGAGGAGACCCAGCGCCGCACCGCGCATGCCGGCGACCTCACCAAGGGCAAGCCGGTCATCGTGCTGGTCAATGGCGGCTCCGCCTCGGCGTCCGAAATCGTCGCCGGCGCGCTCCAGGACCACAAGCGCGCGACCATCGTCGGCACGCGCTCGTTCGGCAAGGGCTCGGTGCAGACCATCATCCCGCTCGGCTCGGGCAACGGCGCGCTGCGGCTGACCACCGCGCGCTACTACACGCCGTCGGGCAAGTCGATCCAGGCCAAGGGCATCGTGCCCGACATCGAAGTGCTCCAGGACGTGCCGGACGAGCTGAAGTCGCGCACCGACACCAAGGGCGAGGCTTCGCTGCGCGGGCATCTCAAGAACGACGGCGACGAGAAAACCGGCTCGCAGTCCTATGTCCCGCCGGACGCCAAGGACGACAAGGCGCTCAAGCTCGCCGACGACCTGCTCCACGGCATCAAGAACAGCGCCTCCGCAGCGCCCACGCCGGGTGCCGACAAGGCCGCGACCGACAAGCCCAAGGCCGCGAACTAAGTCGGCGAGCCAAGTCGGCGTACCGCGCGATCCAACGCAAAGGGCGGCTCCTGGAGCCGCCCTTTTTGCTTGGAACTCCTGGCATCCCCGGCCTATCCCGGCCTGCCGTCGCTTGACCTCGGCGTGGTATCGTCATTGGTGAGTGATTCGGGATCGCGCATGACTGAAACGGCCGATGATCTGAGCGCCCCGCTCGGACAGGACAAGCCGCGCCGGAAACGCCGGCTGCGGCTGCCGTTCACGGCCATGCAGGCGCTGGCCATGCTGCTCGGCCTGTTCCTCGTCACTTTTGCCGGCTTCGCCATCTTCAACAAGGACCCGCTCGGCGGCGAGCCGATGACCCGGATCGCGATCCGCGAGCCGAAAGCCACGGACGAGAAGCCGGCCCCCTCCGGCCACGGCCAGGAAAGCAAGCAAGAGGGCAAGCAAGAGACCAGGGAGGCGCCGAAGCAGGCCGCTCCCGGCGAGCAGAAGACCGTCACCATGATCGACGGCTCCACCGGTGCGCGCCACGACGTGGTGATCGGCGCCGGTGAGGCCACCGACAAGGGCGATGCGGCGGCCTCCGCACCGCCGCCCGTCATGGCGGGGATCGACCCCAAGCTGCTGGAGAAATCGCGCTACGGCATGATCCCGGTGGCCGCCGCGGGATTGAAGCCGTTCAACGTCTACGCGGCCGACGCCGACCGCGCCAAGGCCGCCAAGATGCCGGTGGTCGCGATCGTGATCGGCGGGCTCGGCGTCGGCGCCGCCAAGACCACCGACGCGATCATGAAGCTGCCGGCCGCGGTGACGCTGGCCTTCACGCCCTATGGCTCCGATCCCGGCAAGCTCGCCGAGCGGGCCCGCGTCCAGCGCCACGAGATCTTCCTCCAGATCCCGATGGAGCCCTACGACTTCCCGGACAACGATCCGGGCCCGCAGACGCTGCTGACCTCGCTCAGCGCCGACCAGAACATGGACCGCCTGTACTGGCACCTGAGCCGGATGCAGGGCTATGCCGGCATCACCAATTTCATGGGCGCCCGCTTCGTGGCGACGGACGCGGCGATGCAGCCGATCATCCGCGAGGCGGCCAAGCGCGGCCTCGGCTTCTTCGACGACGGCTCCTCGCCCCGCAGCATCGCGCCGCAGGCGGCAGCGAGCCAGGCGATGCCGTTCGGCAAGGGCGACATCGCGATCGACGTGGTGCCGACCCCGACCGAGATCGACCGTGCGCTGAACAAGCTCGAATCGGCGGCGCGCGAGCGCGGCGCGGCCATCGGCACCGCCTCCGCCCTCCCCGTCTCGATCGAGCGCATCGGCGCCTGGACCAGGACATTGGGCGACCGGGGCATCCTTTTGGTGCCATTGACAACCGCGATGCTGAAATCAAAATCCAGCTAAATCAACGAATTGGTACGGCACAGCTCCAGGCGGGGCCGGTCAAGCCCTACCGAGAGCACGCAAGAGGTCTGGCGGAATGGCGCGTTACGAGGATTTGCCCTACCGGACCTGCGTCGGAGTGATGCTGATCAACACGAAGGGGCTGGTGTTCATCGGCCGCCGCGCCGGCGGCATCGAGCAAGTCAACGACGCCCATGTCTGGCAGATGCCGCAGGGCGGCGTCGATCCCGGCGAGGACACCTGGGAGGCCGCCAAGCGCGAGCTCTATGAGGAGACCAGCGTGCGCTCGGTCGCGCGGCTCGGCGAGGTTCCGGACTGGCTGATCTACGACATCCCGCGCACGGTTGCGGGGCGCGCCTGGAAGGGCCGCTACCGCGGCCAGCGCCAGAAATGGTACGCGGTGCGCTTCACCGGCAAGGACAGCGAGATCAATGTCGAAAACCCCGGCGGTGGCGGCCACAAGGCCGAATTCGTCAGCTGGCGCTGGGAGCCGATGAAGAATCTGACCGGGTTGATCATCCCGTTCAAACGCCCGGTCTATGAGCGCGTGGTGAAGGAGTTTTCCGCGCTGGCGGAGGAATAGTTTGCACCGTCACTCCGGGGCGTGCGAAGCACGAACCCGGGATCTCGGAATTCCGAGGCTGGTCTTTCGGACCATCCCGGAATGACGATCAGAGAAGTGACCGCATGTCGAACGACAACAAACCCTACCGTCCCAATGTCGGGATCGCGCTGTTCAATGCCGATGGCCGCGTGCTGATCGGCCACCGCTTCAAGGGCGACGGCCCCGAGATCATCCTGCCGGGCCTCGACTGGCAGATGCCGCAGGGCGGCGTCGACGAGGGCGAGGACCTGCGCGATGCGGCGATGCGCGAGCTTTGGGAGGAGACCAATGTCGTCAGCGCGAGCTATCTCGGCGAGACCGACTGGTTCACCTACGAATTCCCGCCCTATGACGGACCGCAGACGCACCGGCTGGCGAAATTCCGCGGCCAGCGCCAGAAGTGGTTCGCGCTGCGCTTCACCGGCAAGGATGACGAGATCGATCCGCTGACGCCGCAGAACGGACAGCCCGCCGAGTTCGACGCGTGGCGCTGGGAACGTCTCGATCGCGTCGCCGATCTCGTGGTGCCGTTCCGCCGCGAGGTCTATCAGGCCGTGGCGAAGCAGTTCGCGCCCTTCGCGAACTAAAACGTCGAAAACAACCCCATGCACAGTAGCCGGCCACCGCCGGCGCGGGGCCCCGGTGGTCGTTGCGAAGTTGCTGAAACATCGACAGAAATGATCAGCAACACGCAATCGGCGCAACAGGGTTCGCCGATGCGCGAATCGAACGCCGTCGTTCCCTAATCGGTCGGTCTCAGACCGTCAGCATCGAACAGAAAATCCCAGCGCCCCTCGTGCTGGCGGACGGACGCACCGATGGTTTGCTGACGTTCCTCCGAAGCGAGGACAGTCGCGTTTGGCGTCTGCAAACACGGGCCGTGCTCCGCTCGGCGATCTGAAGATCAAGCGGCGTCCTTCGCGCCCGATCGCATTGCCGCTTCGTTGAAGGCACAGCCTTTCATTGGCGCATTCCAGACGGCTTATCGTCGAGAGCACGGACAGCTCGGCGGCTGACGCCGTACGAGCACAACCAAAGGGACTGCAAGGCCGTCGGCGCCAGGATCGCCGATAGTCCACCGCGACATTGCCGCCCCCTTCCATGCGAGACGAATGGACGCGGCAGTTAAGATGTTCTTGTCAGTCGGCGCAACCCTTGCTTTAATTCCTGGACATGGGTCTCGCAGGGGGAGGGCCTTGAGGTTCGCCAGTATTTTCCGGGCGGCATGCGCTGCCACAGCTTTATTTTTCTCGGCCGAAGGTGCTTTAGCAAATAGTGCAGCGGATTTTTGTGCGACGGCGCCGTTTTGGCCACCGGATGATCAGAAGCAGGCTGATCCCGACATCCAGAATATTTTCTCGCAATTGCGGAAGTTTTATCCGCGCTTCAAACGAATAAGGACGATCAAGGGAGCGGGCATCGCGCCGCAAGCCGACGTTTGCCCAGATGGCACGTCCATCATGCTGTTCCCTCAGGAATTTCTGGACGCCGTGCGGTTAGCGCCGAAGGGAGGGGACAGTTACTGGAAATGGGTGTTTATCTTCGCACACGAATATTCTCACGTCGCCTTGAACCACAATCTCGTTGAGACGGTATGCCGACAGGGCAAGCAGGCTGTACCGAAGTCTTGTATCCAGTTCTTTTCAAGCGAGTTCAGCCGTGGCCTCGAACTGGAGGCAGACTTCTGGGCTGCATTCACCCTCGGGCGGATGGGGGCGACGCTCGATGAGACGACCGCCGCGCTGAAGTCCATGGCAACTGAAGATGAGGACTTTAGCCATCCCTCTTATGCTGTTCGCATCGAGAATGTCGCTAACGGATGGGGTCAAGGAAGTCCGCCAGCATCGGAAGGACGGCCGACGTCAGATATCCTGAACTCATTTACAATGCGCCCGAACTACGACATTCCGGGCCACGAGTATTATTCGTTTCCGACACCATCCATTCTCGCCTGTGCTGCCAAGTGCACGGGAGCGCATCCGGAGATTTGCGCGGCATTCAGCTACGATAAGTGGGCACAGTTCTGCTATTTGAAGAGAGCGGAGATTGACCTAGCAAAGGAAAAGGGCCGGCCTTTCTCCACTCAGGATCTCGTCTTGAAGTTCGACGTGTCCTCGGACACCGGCATTCCAAAGTCTTTCGGAAAGCCGAGGGTGGCCGTCAAGGATACGCCCGGTACGATCCCGGTAACGGAAGATCAAAGGAAGAATTGCAACCAGTTCGAATCGATTGCCCGTGCCCGTTTCTATGGCGCGGCGAGCCCAATGTCGTCGCCCATACCGTCGAGCACTGCCTGCCTCTCGCGGTGTCGCGGAGACCCAAAATGCAATGCTGTCCAGTTTGCGGATGGAAAGTGCACGTTCTACTCGACGATCGGCAGCACGTTCCCGGTAGCAGGCAAGCGCACCGTCATTGCTTTTCGAAAGTACGCTTACGATCCGGCTTGTTCACGCCAAAGATAGAATTGGAGATTATTGTGCGCGCTTTTCGCAGGCTGTTAATTTCTGCTGTCTGGTTGATGATTGGAGGTCTCCCTTCCGCGGTTTGGGCGGCCGATGATGTGAGAGAGATTTTTTCGGTTCAGGAGCTTCGCGACCTGTGGCTACCGCCCGAGATAACTGGGCTTAGCGTGGCGCCGCCTCCACCTCCTTTTGTACTGGAGCCGGGCGGTGAGGCTTTCTCTGGCGTTTATGGCGCGGACGTTTCCCATCACAATACGGACTGCGTCGGCCCCAACTGCAAGCGCTGCGAGATCGACTGGAGCAAGGCGAACGCTCATGGCGTGAGATTCGTCTACATGAAGGCGACCACGGGTGTCGGGGCGGTCAAGCCAGACGTCAGCTTTCCCATTTATTGGAAAGCCTTGGCGAACTTTCATACGAAGGGACAAATCTACCGGGGATCCTACCATTGGTTGACGTCTGATGCGGGTCATGACGGCCTGAAGCAGGCCAAGCATTTCCTATCGGTCGTCAATCCAAAAGATGCGCAGCTCGCACCGGTCGTTGATTTTGAAGAGGATCCCGTCAGCAGGGACAGCGACTATTACGAATCCCACCCGCAGACCTGCCGCATCAAGAAGTCATCGGCAGGTGACGTCTATTACGTTTGCGACGGCTGGGTTGATGTGCCCAAGGGCGAACGTTTGCAGAGGCTCAGGGATTGGCTGGAGACGGTCGCGAAAGCAACGTCGATGATACCGATCATCTACACCCGGACGAGCTACTGGAAGGAGATGCTGGGCGCAGAGGGCGAAAGCTTGGTCAAGCAGTACTCGCTGTGGCTGGCACAATATCCTGTCGAGCCAAGGAAGTGGCATGACGCCCATCCGGGAAACGGCTGGCGGATGCCAAACCTGCCGAAGGACGCCGCTTACCCGCCCGGCAAGACAGGCGACAAATATCCCAGCAGGCACTTCTGGCAGTTTACCGAGCGGGGAAAGTTCAAGACCCCGGTCATCACGTGCAACGGCACACCGGCTGACAAGCGATCCATGGACATGAATTGGTATCCGTCCAGCGAGGCTGACTTTAAGCAGGCATTCGGATTGGCCCAGCAGGCATTGACGAAGAAATGACGTGCGCCACTCACGTGGCTTTGCACATGTACACAATGCAGCGGTCCGACCGTGCCTGGGTCCAGGTAGCGATCATTCGCGGTGCCCCGGTCAGAGGCAGCCCGAGCAAGTCGGGTTGCCGGGCTAATTCGTCGGCCCGACCGTGAACGGGCCGATCGCGATCACGTGGCAGTCGCTGTCGCGCCTGGCGCAATCGGCCAGCGCGGAGTTGACGGCGGTCTGCTCGTCGGCGGCCTTCAGGCCGAGGCCGAGGCCGGGGCGGCCTGCGGTGCCGACGGCGACGGCATTCCAGCCCATGGCGTCGGCGAGCTTGCGCACGACCTCGTCGCGGGCGTCGGCCACGATCGAGGCATTGCTCGCGGCGTGGAAGAAGCCGGTGATCCTCAGCAGGGTCGGGATCGGCACGACGAAATTATCGTCGACAGCGACGATCATACAGGCGACGCCCGCGATCGCGCCGCACGATTCCAGGGAGCGCCGCGCCGCGTCGTCGGCGGACGAGGCGCCCAGCACCATGAAATATTGTCCGCCCGGGCCGAGCGCGACCGAGCGGGATTTCGCCGCCGGCACGAACATGTTCTCGAGCCGGACTTTCTGCGGATCGCGCACCATCGGAAAGTCCTTCGACGCGAAGGCCCGCTCGGTCATGGCGTCATGCCGCACCCAGGGCTGCGGCGGCATCGGCGGCTTGCCGTGCGCATAGACGATGGTGTTGCCGACCGCATAGAGCTCGCAGCGCCGCGGCGATTGCGCGGCATCGGCGCGCTTCTGGCACTGGTCGAGCGCGGCGTTGCGCGCGGCCTCCTCGTTCGGCTGGTTCAACGCCGAGCCGGTGAAGCCGCCGATGTTGAGTGCGAAGGCCTTGTAGTCGCCGGCGGCGGAATAGTCGCCAGCCAGGTAGTTGCGGACGCGCTCGTTGATGAAGGGCACGCTGTCGGCAGCAAACTTGCCTGAGATCGGCGCGGCGGATGGCGACGGCGCGGGCATCGGAGCCATCGCCGCGCCGGCGTTCGGCGGCGCCATCGGTGTCACCGGCGCCTTTGCGATCTGGGTCGGTGTCGGGCTCGGCGCGGCACTAGGTGTCGCGGCCGGCGTCACTGCGACGCTCGCCGTCTGCTTGAGCTTGGTGTTGTAGAGGAAGCCGGTGACGCCGATGGCGACGATCGAGACGACTGCGACCACCAGCGGCCACATCCACACGGGCGCGGCGGCCAGCTTGGAGGCGGGCTTCTTCAGCTGCGGCTTCGAATAGGTGCCGTCCTCGCGCCGCATCGCCACCATGTAGGCGTGCACCGGCGTCGGGATGTTCTTCACCTCCTGCGCGCCGATATCGGCGAACTGCACCGACAGCTTGTTGGCGACCTGCTCGTGCACGGCACGGGACACGCAGATGCCGCCGACCTCGGCGAGGCCTTCCAGCCGCGCGGCGATGTTGACCCCGTCGCCGAGCAGATCGCCGTTGCGTTCGACCACGTCGCCGATGGTGATGCCGATGCGGAACGACATCTGCCGGCTCGGCGGATAGGCCATGTTGCGGGTCCGCAACGACTCCTGGATGTCGATCGCGCAGCGCACCGCGTCCACCGCGCTCGGAAATTCCGCGAGCACGGCATCGCCGGCGGTATTGAAGATGCGGCCGTTCGCCTTTGCGATGAAATCGTCGATGACTTCGCGGTAGGAGGCAAGGCGCCGCAGCGTCTCCTCCTCGTCCTCCGCGACCAGCCTCGAATACCCGGCAATATCGGCTGCGAAAATCGCTGCGATCTTGCGTTTCATCTGTGACCCGCCCCGGAACAAATTCGCGGGCGAAGAATGCCGCTATCGGCGGCGCGGTGCAACAAAGTTTCAGCGCCCGCCACTTCCGTGACGAGCGCTGAATCTATTCAGGAATTTCTTGCAGGAATTTCGCGTTCGAGCCCCGAAGCGATGCCTCGGGGCTTAGTGCATAGCCGTCGTATTGAGCTGCTGCTGGATGCTCTTGAAGTGGTCGAGCCGCTCGATGGCCTGATCGAGCTCGCCACCTTCGTGCTCCTTCAGCCCCTCTTCCATCTCCGCGATGGTCTCGGCGAACTGGGCACGGTCGAGCTCGGCCAGCGAGGTCGCGACGTCGGCGAGTACGGTCAGGCCCCTCTCCGAGACTTCGGCAAGACCGCCGAGCACGATGATCTTCTCGTGCCTGCCGCCGGCGGTGACGGTGAGGATGCCGGGCCGGATCGCAGCCACGACCGGCGCATGTCCCGCCAGCACGCCGAAGTCACCCTCGACGCCGGGGATGTCGACCTGGTCGACCTCACCCGAGAATGCGAGCTTTTCCGGAGAGACGAGATCGAAGTGGAAGGTGGCCATGGTGTTTCCGCTTGCTTTGCCTGTCACCCGCGGGCCTGACCCGCGGGTCCATCCATCAAAATTCTCTTTCGATGGATCGCCGGGACTTTAGCTCGAAGACGCGCTTCGCGCTTTTGCCCGGCAATGACATCTGAAACTTAGGCCGCTTCCGCCGCCAGCTTCTTGCCCTTCTCGACCGCCTCTTCGATGGTGCCGACCATATAGAAGGCGGCTTCCGGCAGGTGGTCGTACTTGCCTTCCACCAGGCCCTTGAAGCCCTTGATGGTGTCGGCGAGGTCGACGAACTTGCCCGGCGATCCCGTGAAGATTTCGGCGACGTGGAACGGCTGCGACATGAAGCGCTCGACCTTGCGGGCGCGGGCCACCGTCAGCTTGTCCTCTTCCGAAAGCTCGTCCATGCCGAGAATGGCGATGATGTCCTGGAGCGCCTTGTAGCGCTGCAGCACCTGCTGGACCTGACGGGCGACCGCGTAGTGCTCCTCGCCGACGACCAGCGGGGAGAGCATGCGCGAGGTCGAGTCGAGCGGGTCCACCGCCGGGTAGATGCCCTTTTCGGCGATCGAGCGCGACAGCGTGGTGGTCGCGTCCAGATGCGCGAACGAGGTCGCGGGCGCCGGGTCGGTCAAGTCGTCGGCCGGAACGTAGATGGCCTGCACCGAGGTTATCGAGCCCTTCTGCGTGGTGGTGATGCGCTCCTGGAGCGCGCCCATGTCGGTCGCGAGCGTCGGCTGATAACCCACCGCCGAAGGAATACGGCCGAGCAGCGCCGACACTTCCGAGCCGGCCTGGGTGAAGCGGAAGATGTTGTCGACGAAGAACAGCACGTCCTGGCCCTTGTCGCGGAAGTCTTCCGCGATGGTCAGACCGGTGAGCGCGACGCGGGCGCGGGCGCCCGGCGGCTCGTTCATCTGGCCGAACACCAGCGCGCACTTCGACTTCACGCTCGGATCCGGATTGTGCGGATCGGCGTTGACCTTGGACTCGATGAACTCGTGGTAGAGGTCGTTGCCCTCGCGGGTACGCTCGCCGACGCCGGCGAACACGGAGTAACCGCCGTGCGCCTTCGCGACGTTGTTGATCAGCTCCTGAATCAGCACGGTCTTGCCGACGCCGGCGCCGCCGAACAGGCCGATCTTGCCGCCCTTCGCGTAGGGAGCAAGAAGATCGACGACCTTGATGCCGGTGACGAGAATCTCAGCTTCCGTCGACTGGTCGGTGTAGGTCGGCGCTTCCTGGTGGATAGCGCGCAGGCCTTCCGACTTGACCGGGCCGGCTTCGTCGATCGGCTCGCCGATGACGTTGATGATGCGGCCGAGCGTGCCTTCGCCGACGGGAACGCGGATCGGCGAACCGGTGTCGGTCACTTCCTGGCCGCGGACGAGACCCTCGGTGGTGTCCATCGCGATCGTTCGCACGGTGGATTCGCCGAGATGCTGGGCGACTTCGAGCACCAGGCGGTTACCGCCGTTCTTGGTCTCGAGCGAGTTGAGAATGGCCGGGAGGTGGCCTTCGAACTGCACGTCGACGACGGCGCCGATGACCTGGGTGACGCGACCGGACTGGGCTGCCATTGAATGTCTCCTTCGATCCGAACTTCTGAACCGCGGTCAGCTTGACCGGGATGTTGCGTTTGACGGGTATTGAAGCGCCTTGATCAGACGGCCTCGGCACCCGAGATGATTTCGATCAGTTCCTTGGTGATCTGCGCCTGACGCGTGCGGTTGTAGACCAGCGTCTGCTTGCGGATCATCTCACCGGCGTTGCGCGTCGCGTTGTCCATCGCGCTCATCTGCGCGCCGTAGAACGAGGCGTTGTTCTCGAGCAGCGCGCGGAAAACCTGGACCGCGAGGTTGCGCGGCAGAAGGCGCGTGAGGATCTCGTCCTCTTCCGGCTCGTATTCGTAAGACGTCGTGCTGGCGGCGGCGCTCTCCTCGACCACCAGCGGGATGATCTGCTGGGCGGTCGGGATTTGCGCGATCACCGAACGGAAGCGCGAATAGAACAGCGTGCAGACGTCGAACTCACCGGCATCGAAGCGGGCCAGCACCTTCTTGGCGATGTCCTCGGCGTTGACGAAGCCGAGCTGGCGAACGCTGCGCAGGTCGAGATGCTCGACGATCTGCTTGTCGAACTGGCGGCGCAGCTGCTCGTAACCCTTGCGGCCGACGCAGAAGAACTTCACTTCCTTGCCCTGCGCCATCAGCGCCAAAGCGCGCTCGCGGGCGAGACGCACGATCGAGGAGTTGAAGGCGCCGGACAGGCCGCGCTCGCCGGTGCAGACCAGCAGCAGGTGAACCTGGTCCCTGCCGGTGCCGGCCAGCAGCGCCGGCGCGCCGGGCGAGCCCGCCGCGGCGCCGGCGATGTTGGAGATCACCGCGCTCATCTTGTCGGCATAGGGACGTGCAGCTTCCGCAGCGGTCTGCGCGCGGCGCAGCTTCGAGGCCGCGACCATCTGCATGGCCTTGGTGATCTTTTGCGTCGCCTTGGTGGAGGCGATGCGGACGCGCATGTCTTTAAGTGACGCCATTCTTCGTCCCCGACGGTTCGATCCCTTGCGGTCAAACCGCTAGCCTGTCTCTGTCGTCATGCCCGGGCCTGTCCCGGGCATCCACGTCTTCGTCTTTCCACGCGGCAAGGCGTGGATGGCCGGGACAAAAGCCCGGCCATGACGGCTCGTTATTACGCGAAGCTCTTCGCGAAGCCTTCGACCACCGACTTCAGCTTGGCAGCGGTGTCGTCGGAGAGATCGCGGCTGTCGCGGATCGTATTGAGGATGTCGGCGTTCTTGCCGCGCAGCAGCGAGAGCAGGCCGTCCTCGAACGCGCGCACCTTGTTGACCGGAAGCGGATCGAGATAGCCGTTGGTGCCGGCCCAGATCACGCAGACCTGCTCTTCCATCTTCAGCGGCGAGAACTGCGGCTGCTTCAGGAGCTCGGTGAGGCGCGAACCGCGGTTGAGCAGGCGCTGGGTCGAGGCGTCGAGGTCGGAGCCGAACTGCGCGAACGCCGCCATTTCGCGGTACTGCGCGAGCTCGCCCTTGATCTTGCCGGCGACCTTCTTGGTGGCCTTGGTCTGCGCGGACGAGCCGACGCGCGACACCGACAGACCGACGTTCACCGCGGGACGGATGCCCTGGAAGAACAGGTCGGTTTCCAGGAAGATCTGGCCGTCGGTGATCGAGATGACGTTGGTCGGGATGTAGGCCGACACGTCGTTGGCCTGGGTTTCGATAATAGGCAGCGCAGTCAGCGAGCCCGAGCCATGATCCTTGCTGAGCTTCGCCGCGCGCTCGAGCAGGCGGGAGTGCAGATAGAACACGTCGCCCGGATAGGCTTCGCGGCCCGGCGGACGGCGCAGCAGCAGCGACATCTGGCGGTAAGCGACGGCCTGCTTGGACAGATCGTCATAGATGATGACGGCGTGCATGCCGTTATCGCGGAAGAATTCGCCCATGGTGCAGGCAGTAAAGGGGGCAATGTACTGCATCGGCGCCGGATCCGACGCGGTGGCGGCGACGACGATCGAGTATTCGAGCGCGCCCTGCTCTTCCAGCACCTTCACGAACTGGGCGACGGTCGAACGCTTCTGGCCGACCGCGACGTAGACGCAGTACAGCTTGATGTTCTCGTCGGGCTGCGCGTTGAGCGGCTTCTGGTTCAGGATGGTGTCGAGCGCGATCGCGGTCTTGCCGGTCTGACGGTCGCCGATGATCAGCTCGCGCTGACCGCGGCCGATCGGGATCAGGGCGTCGATCGCCTTGAGGCCGGTCGCCATCGGCTCGCTCACCGACTTGCGCGGAATGATGCCGGGTGCCTTGACGTCCACGCGCATACGCTTGTCGGCCTGGATCGGACCCTTGCCGTCGATCGGATTGCCGAGCGCGTCGACGACGCGGCCGAGCAGGCCCTTGCCGACCGGCGCGTCCACGATGGCGCGGGTGCGCTTGACGGTCTGGCCTTCCTTGATCTCGCGGTCGGCACCGAAAATAACGACACCGACGTTGTCGGTTTCGAGGTTCAGCGCCATGCCGCGGGTGCCGTTCTCGAACTCGACCATCTCACCGGCCTGGACGTTGTCCAGACCGTAGACGCGGGCGATGCCGTCGCCGACGGACAGCACCTGTCCGACTTCGGAGACTTCAGCTTCCTGGCCGAAATTCTTGATCTGGTCCTTGAGGATCGCGGAAATTTCCGCGGCGCGGATGTCCATCAGCCTGCCTCTTTCATCGCGTGCTTGATCGAATTGAGTTTGGTGCGAAGCGAACCATCCACCATGCGGCTGCCCAGCTTGACGACGAGGCCACCGATGATCGAGGGATCGACTTTCACGTTCAGCGCGACGTCCTTGCCGGTCACCGACTTCAGGGCAACCTTGAGGGCGTCGAGATTCTTGTCCGAGAGCGCCTCCGCCACGGTGACATCAGCGGTCGCCTCGCCCTTGAACTTGGCGACGAGGGCGCGGTAGGCGCGGATGACGTCAGCCACCACGAACAGGCGGCGGTTGGCGGTCAGCACTTTCAGGAAATTGGCGGAGATGCCGGCGATGCCGACCTTGTCCAGCACGGCCGTGAGGGCCCTGGACTGGGCATCGGCCGCGAACACCGGACTGCGGACGAGGCGCTTCAGATCGGCGCTCTCGCCGAGCAAGGCCTCGAACCTGTCGAGGTCGGCCTTGACCTCGTCGACCACTTTCTGGTCGCGGGCCAGTTCAAACAAGGCCGTTGCATAACGGCCGGACACACCGGAAACGGACGTATCTTCTGCAGCCACAGACGCGCTCTTTTAGCTGTCAAATTCGCAAGGGAAAAACCGTCGCCACGAAGCGGCGCCTAGCGATCCAAGCCCTTGGAATTCAAGCGGGACTTCGATTTTCGACCAGCACGGGAAGTGCCGGGCTCGTTAAAATCGCGGCTTTGCTAACATAGCAGGCGCGCACGTGCAACATGACGCCAAATTAAAGGCATGAGGTTCTGTCGCCAGTTCGTCGCAGTCCGCGACACGCAACGACGACATGACCACCAACTTGCACGACGACCTGCCGCGCCACGGAATTGCCGCGAGCCTTACGTCCGCGTCGCCCCCATTGGTTCCTGCCCTCAGCGCATAGCGGCCATGAACACGGATCGCTGAGGCGTGATTCCCGCCTCGTCAGTTCCACCCGGCGAATACTTACCCAACTCTAAACGCGGGGAGCGATGACTTCGTTTTACAGTATTGGAAAGTAATCAGATAGTTAACAAATCGTTAAACCCAACTATTACGGAATATCGCCTGAATATCGAAACAGATCACAAGATATTTCATGATGACATAGAACAGATTTACTGCCCAATTCATGCCGCATTGCGAAAGGAAACGCCAATCCGCTCACAACCTGATGGGGGCTCCACTGGCCACATATGTGGCAATACTAGATTAGGGACCACTAAATGCTGTCTTTCAAGACGCTGGGCACTGTGACCCGGCCGCGCACGGCGATCGCCTTCATTGCCGCAACTCTTCTCATTGGGGGAACTGCCACCGAAGCGTCCGCCAAATCCAGGCATCACCGGCACCATCATCGCCACCACGTCCAGAACGACTCCAATGCCGGCTCGGATTGGCGCAACGCCAACGCGGCGATGACGCCGTCCTCGGGCACCGGGCACAGCTTCTCCGGCATGGCCTCCTATTACGGCAACGAGTCCGGCAGCAGGACCGCCTCGGGCCAGCGCTTCAACCAGAACGCCATGACCGCGGCGCACCGTTCGCTGCCGTTCGGCACCAAGCTGCGCGTCACCCATGGCGGCTCGAGCGTCATCGTCACCATCAATGACCGTGGCCCGTTCATTCGCGGCCGTGTCCTCGATCTCTCCACGGGTGCTGCCCGCGCCATCGGCCTCACCGGCGCCGGCGTCGGCCGCGTCACCGCGGAAGTCGTCTCCTAAGGCGCATCACGCGTGAAACAAGCCCGCTGTCTTGGGGGACGGCGGGCTTTTTTGTTGCTGTCATTCCGGGGCACGCGAAGCGTGAACCCGGAATCCATCGGGCGACAGAATCTGCGGTGAAATGGATTCCGGGCTCGCGCTGCCGCGCGCCCCGGAATGACGGCGGGAACTACAAAAAGCTCTGCGGATCGACGTCCACCTCGAGCTTCTGATTGCCCTTCGGCTTCGGGCAAACGGCGAGCCAGTTGCGCAGATAGTCCGACAGGTCGAAACCGCGCGCCGATTTCACCAGGATGCGGAAGCGGTAGCGGCCCTTGATCACGGCGAGCGGCGCTTCCGCCGGGCCCAGCACCACCACGCGCTCGTCGCGCGGCGCGAGCGCGACGAGGCGGCGGCCAAAGCCTTCCGCGCTCGGGCGGTCGCCGGCCGAGATGATCAGGCTGGCGAGCCGGCCGAACGGCGGATACAGCGTGCGCTCGCGCAGATCGATCTCGCTGTCGTAGAAGGCCTCGCGGTCGCAGGCGATCAGCGCCTTCATCACGGGATGGTCGGGCTGGTGGGTCTGGAGATAGCCGACGCCGCGGCCCTGCTCGCGGCCGGCACGGCCGATCACCTGGTTGAGCAATTGCCAGGTGCGTTCCGCCGCGCGCGGATCGCCATTGGACAGGCCGAGATCCGCATCGACGACGCCGACCAGATTGAGCCGCGGGAAATTGTGCCCCTTGGCGACGAGCTGCGTGCCGATGATGATGTCAACGCGGCCCTCCGCGATCTCGGCAAGCTCGGAGCGCATGGTCTCGATCGAGGTGATGAGATCGCTCGACAGCACCATGGTGCGCGCCTCCGGGAACAGCGCCGCCGCTTCCTCCTGCAAGCGCTCGACGCCGGGGCCGACCGCGACCAGCGATTCCTCCGCCGAACAGTTCGGACAGATATGCGGGCGCGGCATCGAGAAGCCGCAATGGTGACAGACGAGGCGCTGGCGGAAGCGATGATCGACCAGCCAGGCATCGCAGATGGTGCAGGCGAAGCGGTGGCCGCAGGCGCGGCACAAGGTCAGCGGCGCATAGCCGCGGCGATTGAGGAACAAGAGCGCCTGCTCGCGCCGCTCGATCGCGGTCCTGATCTCGCCTGCCAGGCGCGGCGAGATGAAGCGGCCGCGCGCCGGAGGCTCGCGGCGCATGTCGATCGCCTCGATATGCGGCATGTGCTGGCCGCCGAAGCGCGAGGGCAGCGCGATGCGCTGATAGCGGTTCTTGCGCGCATTGACCTCGGATTCGACCGACGGCGTCGCGGACGCCAGCACGATCGGAATTTTTGCGATATGCGCGCGCACCACCGCCATGTCGCGGGCGTGGTAATGCACGCCCTCGTCCTGCTTGTAGGCCTGGTCGTGCTCCTCATCGACGACGATGAGGCCGAGATTGGCGTAAGGCAGAAACAGCGCCGAGCGCGCGCCGACCACGACCGGCGCGCTGCCTTCGGAGATCGCCGCCCAGTTGCGCGCGCGGGTGCGCGGGGTGAGCTCGGAGTGCCATTCGATCGGCCGCACGCCAAAACGCTGCGCGAAGCGGTCGAGGAACTGGCCGGTGAGCGCGATCTCCGGCATCAGGATCAGCGATTGCCTGCCGCGGCGAATCGCCTCCGCAACGGCCTCGAAATAGACCTCGGTCTTGCCCGAGCCGGTGACGCCGTCGAGCAGCGCGACGTGGAAGGTGCCGTTGGCCGCGAGCGCGCGCATCGTATCGACGGCGGTGCGCTGGAGCGGTGTGAAGTCCGGCCGGCCGAAATCCGGATCGGGGGCCGGCGGCGGCGGAGGCGGCGGCATCAGCTCGACCGTAAGCGTACCTTCGTCGACGAGGCCGTCGATCACGCCGGCCGAGACGCCCGCCTCCTTGGCCGCCTCGGACTTGCCGTGCAGCAGCCGGTCCGACAGCACCTCGATCACGCGTTGCCGCGCCGGCGTCAGCCGCTTGGGAGGATCGCCGACCAGGCGCACGCCGGGGCGCACCCGCTCGGGGCCGAGATTCTCGCCCATGCGCAGGCACATGCGCAGCACCATGCCGCGCGGGCTCAGCGTGTAATTGGCGACCCAGTCGACGACGGAACGCAGCTCGGGCTTCAGTGGCGGGAGGTCGAGCTTCTCGTTGACCTCCTTGAGGCGGTTGTGCAGGCGGGGATCGGGATTGGCGTTCTCGGCCCAGACCACGGCGAGCACCTCGCGGGGCCCAAGCGGCACGCCGACGAGATCGCCCGCCTTCAGCTCCATCCCGCGCGGCACCTTGTAGGAATAGGTCTGGTCGAGCGCGACCGGCACCAGCACGTCGACCATGCGGGTCGCGTTGGCGGAGGCGGTGCTGCTGCGGGACGTGTGGTCCATGAACTGAGAATCGGAACCCGGGGGCCTCAAGGCTAGCGCCGTGGGGCGGCCTTAGCGAACGATAAACGAGTGTGATGCGATATACTGTGCGGAATCACCACGTCCAGAGCGCATGAGCAAAGCGGCCGCCCCACCCATCGAGCTCGCCAGCGCCGATCCTGACATCGCGCAGGAGATGACGCGCTGGCTGTCGCATCTCGGCGCCGAGCGGCGGCTGTCGCCGAAGACGCTGGAGGCCTATGGCCGCGACTTGCGGCAGTGCCTGGATTTCCTCAGCAATCATTGGGGCGAACGCGTCACGCTGAAGCGCTTCGCGGCGCTGGAAGCCACCGACGTGCGCGCCTTCATGGCGATGCGCCGGGCCGACGATATTGCCGGCCGCTCGCTGATGCGCGCGCTGGCGGGCCTGCGCTCGTTCGGCCGCTTCCTCGAACGCGAGGGCAAGGGCAAGGTCGGCGCGCTCTCGGCGATCCGTGCGCCAAAAGTTGCGAAGAGCCTGCCCAAGCCGCTACCGATGGCTTCCGCAAAGCGTCTTGCGGACGCCGACGAGCGCGCTGGCGAGGAACGCGAGACCTGGATTCTGGCGCGCGATGCCGCGGTGATGGCGCTGCTGTATGGCTCCGGCCTGCGCATCTCCGAAGCGCTCGGCCTCAAGCGCCGCGAGGTGCCGAAGCCGGGCGAAGGCGACGTGCTCGTCGTGACCGGCAAAGGCAACAAGACCCGCATGGTGCCGGTGCTCCAGAACGTGCTCGCGCTGGTGCAGGAATATGTTGCGATGTGCCCGTATCCGCTGCCGGCGGAAGGACCGATCTTCGTCGGCGCGCGCGGCGGTCCCTTGAGCCCGCGCATCATCCAGCTCGCGATGGAGCGGCTGCGCGGCGCGCTCGGCCTGCCCGACAGCGCGACGCCGCATGCGCTGCGCCATTCCTTCGCCACGCATCTGCTGTCGCGCGGCGGCGATTTGCGCGCGATCCAGGAATTGCTCGGCCATTCCTCGCTCTCGACCACGCAGATCTACACCGGCATCGATTCCGAGCGGCTGCTGGAAGTCTATGCCAGCGCGCATCCGCGGCGCTGACACACTGCAAGCCATCGTGCCCCGGACGCAGCGCAGCGCTTCTTCAGCGGTGCGCTGCTGAGCCGGGGCCCATTCGTGGCGAATGGCTGGGTCCCGGCTCTGCGTCGCAGCGTTACACGCCGCGCCGCGTCCGGGACACGAGAGCCGACAGACTGACACAGTCTCGTCATAACGCGCGTGCCTCTTGCGCGTCGCCCGCGGTTCGGTCAATCGTGGGGAACCGAGGCAGGAGGGATTTATGAGCGCACATGAAAGCATGGAGCACGCCGAGCACGCCGAACACGCGTCCGGCTCGAACAAGAAGATCGCACTTCTGATCGCCGTGCTGGCGCTGTTCCTGGCGATTTCCGAGACGCTCGGCAAGGGCGCCCAGACCGAATCGATCAGCAAGAACGTCGAGGCCGCCAATCTCTGGGCGTTCTTCCAGGCCAAGAGCATCCGCCGCACCGTGGTGCTGACCGCGGCCGAGCAGGGCAAGCTCACGCTCGCCGGCACCACCGACGACGCCATGAAGGCGACGGTGCAGAAGCAGGTCGACGACTGGACCAAGACCGCGCAGCGCTACCGCTCCGAGCCCGAGACCGGCGAAGGCACCGAACAGCTCGCCGAGAAGGCCAAGCATGCCGAGCACGAGCGCGACGAGGCGACCGCGAAATACCATCACTTCGAGCTGGCGTCCGCCGCCTTCCAGATCGGCATCGTGCTGGCCTCGGCCACCATCATCACCGGCATGATCGCGCTGGCTTACGTCAGCGGCATCCTGACGCTCGCCGGCCTCCTCATGACCGCGCTCGGCCTGTGGTGGCCGCACCTGATGCATTTGCATTGAGGGGCTGCGCGCTGTTAATCCCGTCATCCTGAGGTGCGAGGCTTGCGATGCAGCGCATCGCGGGCAGAGCCTCGAAGGATGAACGGCCGGGATGCAGCCGGGCGGAAAGAGCCGGGCCGTCGCCCTTCGAGGGCCGCTGAAGAAGCGGCCACCTCAGGGTGACGGTGCGAGACTGATTGCCGCAATCCGGATTTGTAGCCCGCATGAGCGCAGCGATATGCGGGAGCGGCAACAAAGAATCCCGGATGTCGCTTCGCTCATCCGGGCTACGGGACCGTGATTTGCGGCGAGTAGCTAGCGCGCCTCGTGCACGCTCTTGCGGAAGCGCTGGATCAGGCGGAGGGTGCGGGAGGACCAGCCCTCGCCGTTGCCGCTGATGATCTCCTTGATGCGCCGCTTGATCGGGTCGACGAGCTCGGCGGCCTTGGCGCGCAGCTTCATCACGAGGTCATAGAGCCGCTCGAACCAGGGCATCTCCATGAGCTTGTCGCGCGTTACGTCGAAGACGAAGGCGGTGACGCCGACGCCGAGCATCTTTGCGAACAGGATCGTGAAGACGGCGCTGGTCCAGTATTCATGCGCGAGCAGCCACAGGCCGACCAGCTTGAGCGGGAACAGCGGGATGATGGGGACCGCGAATACGATCAGCGTCATGGCCGGCGACAGCGCGTCGACGCGCTCCGTCAGCCATTGCTTGAAGCGCGCGAGCGGAATCGCTGCGACAACCCGCGCGACGATCGGTTCGAGATGGTCCCACAGCCAGGCTTCGATCAGGAAGATGATCGCAAGCAGGACCCAGACCGGTTGAAGAAGGCGGCGCAGCATGTGTTGTCCCGCCCGATTCGGCTCGTGGCGTGGCCTACATATGGATGGCCCGCTTGCCGACTGCAAGCGCGGCTTCCTTGATGGCCTCCGAGCGGGTCGGATGCGCGTGGCAGGTGCGCGCGAGATCCTCCGCACTGCCGCCAAACTCCATGAGAACGCACGCTTCATGGATCATTTCCCCAGCTTCGCGGCCGATAATGTGCACGCCGAGCACGCGATCGGTCTTCGCATCTGCGAGAATCTTCACAAAGCCGTCGGTGGTCTGGTTGACCTTGGAACGGCCGTTGGCGGTAAACGGAAACTTCCCGACGGTATAAGCCACGCCGGCCTGCTTCAGTTCCTCCTCGGTCTTGCCGACGCAGGAGACTTCCGGCGTGGTATACACGACGCCTGGGATAACGTCGTAATTCACGTGGCCGGCTTGCCCCGCGATGATCTCCGCAACCGCAACGCCTTCGTCCTCCGCCTTGTGCGCGAGCATCGGGCCGGCGACGACGTCGCCGATGGCATAGACGCCCTTGAGGCTGGTGGCGAAATGCGGATCGATCTGCACGCGGCCGCGATTGTCGAGCGCAACGCCGGCCTCCTTCAGGCCGAGGCCATCGGTGTAGGGCACGCGACCGATGCAGACGAGGACGACGTCGGCTTCCAGCGTCTCCGCAGCACCGCCGGCCGCGGGCTCGATCGTCGCCTTCAGCGTCTTGCCCGAGGTGTCGACCGCGGTGACCTTGGCACCGAGCTTGAATGCAAAGCCCTGCTTTTCGAGCATGCGCTGGAATTGCTTGGCGATCTCGCCATCCATGCCGGGCAGGATGCGATCCAAAAACTCGACGACGACGACTTCGGCGCCGAGCCGCTTCCACACCGAACCGAGCTCGAGGCCGATCACGCCGGCGCCGACGATCAGCAGCTTGCCGGGGACCTTGTCCAGCGACAGCGCGCCGGTGGACGAGACGATGCGCTTCTCGTCGATCTCGATGCCCTTGAGACGCGCGATGTCCGAGCCGGTGGCGATCACGATGTTCTTCGTTTCGACCACCTGCGACTTGCCGTCGGCGGAGACTTCGACCTTGCCGGTGCCCAAGATCTTGCCGGTGCCCTTGAGCACGTCGATCTTGTTCTTCTTCATCAGGAACTCGACGCCCTTGACGTTGCCGTCGATGCCCTGCTGCTTGAAGTTCATCATCGCAGGCAATTCGAGCTTCGGCGCGGAGACGCTGACGCCCATCTTGGCGAAGGAATGCGCGGCCTCCTCGAACATTTCGGATGCGTGCAGCAGCGCCTTCGACGGCATGCAGCCGACATTGAGGCAGGTGCCGCCGAGTGTGGCGTTCTTTTCGACCACGGCGACTTTCATGCCGAGCTGGCTGGCGCGCACCGCGCAGACATAACCGCCCGGTCCGGTGCCGATGACGACGAGATCGTAGGTAGCCATGAGAGAAAGTCCCGTGAGTTTAGCGTGGAAAGATGTGTCAGCGTCCGCCGGACACATCGAGAATGGCTGAGGTGACGTAGGAGGCATCGTCCGACATCAGCCAGACGATGGCATTGGCGATTTCCTCGGCGGTGCCGACGCGCTTCATCGGCACCATATGGGCCAGACGGTGGGCGCGGTCGGGCTCGCCGCCGGCGGCGTGGATTTCGGTGTCGATCAGGCCGGGCCGGATCGCGGCAACGCGAATGCCTTCGCCCGCGACCTCATGGCCGAGGCCGACGGTGAAGGAATCGACCGCGCCCTTCGAGGCGGCGTAATCGACATAGGTGTTGGGTGCGCCTAACCTGGCGGCGACCGACGACAGATTGACGATGACGCCGCCCTTGCCGCCATGCTTGGTCGACATCCGCTTTACAGCTTCGCGCGCGCAGAGGATGGAGCCGGTGACGTTGACCGCCATCACGCGCTGGATGCGCTCGGCCGACATCTCGTCGACGCGGACGCCGCTCTTGCCGACGATGCCGCCATTGTTGACGAGGGCGCCGAGCGTGCCGAACTTGTCCGCTTGCTTGAACAGTTCGATTATGTCGCTTTCCTCGGCGACATCGCATTTCACCGCGATGGCCTTGCCGTTGCTGGCCGCGATCTGCGCGACGACTTCGTCCGCAGCCTGCTTGTTGCTGGCGTAGCCGACGACGACACGGAAGCCGCGTGCGGCCGCCGCGAGCGCGGTCGCCCGCCCGATGCCGCGGCTGCCGCCGGTGATGACAACGACTTTATCCGTCATGCGCCCCTCCATGGTTCGACACGCGCCGTCGCGAGAGGCGACGGCGCTCGCAGAGCATCAGCGATCAGAGATCGAGCACCAGGCGCGCCGGATCTTCCAGGCTCTCCTTGACGCGAACCAGGAAGGTGACGGCTTCCTTGCCGTCGATGACGCGGTGATCGTAGGACAGCGCCAGATACATCATCGGGCGGACCTCGATCTTGCCGCCGACGACCATCGGCCGCTCCTGGATCTTGTGCATGCCGAGGATGCCGGACTGCGGCGCGTTCAGGATCGGCGTCGACATCAGCGAGCCGTAGATGCCGCCATTGGTGATGGTGAAGGTGCCGCCCTGCATCTCGTCGATCTTGAGCTGGCCGTCACGGGCACGGCGGCCGAAATCGGCGATACCCTTCTCGATGTCGGCGATCGACTTGTGGTCGCAGTCGCGCACGACAGGCACGACGAGGCCCTTGTCGGTGCCGACGGCGACGCCGATGTGATAGTAGTTCTTGTAGATCAGGTCGGTGCCGTCGATCTCGGCGTTGACCGCCGGGATGTCCTTCAGGGCCTGCACGACCGCCTTGGTGAAGAAGCCCATGAAGCCGAGCTTGCTGCCGTGCTTCTTCTCGAACGCGTCCTTGTAGTGCGCGCGCAGCGCCATGACATTGGTCATATCGACCTCGTTGAAGGTCGTCAGCATGGCCGCGGTGTTCTGCACGTCCTTGAGGCGGCGCGCGATGGTCTGGCGCAGCCGGGTCATCTTGACGCGCTCTTCGCGGGCGGCGTCATCGGCCGGCGACGGCGCGCGGACCTGGACGGCGGCAGCGGGCTGGTTGACCGGGGTCGGCGCGGAGGCGGCGCGCTCGATCGCGGCGAGCATGTCGCCCTTGGTGACGCGGCCGTCCTTGCCGGAGCCGGGAACGGTCGAGGCGTCGATGCCGGTCTCGGCCGAGAGCTTGCGCACGGACGGGGCGAGCGGCGCGTCCGCCGGCGGCGCCTTCGCGGCCGGAGCCGGTGCGGCAGCAGCCGCGGCGGCGGGAGCGGCAGCGGCCTTGGCGGGAGCAGCGGCCGGCTTGGCCGCGCCAGCGGCGCCTTCCGTGATCTGGCCAAGCAGCGCGCCCACAGCAACGGTCGCGCCGTCAGCGGCGATGATCTCGCTGAGCGTGCCGGCGGAGGGCGCCGGGACTTCGATGGTGACCTTGTCGGTCTCGAGCTCCACCAAGGGCTCATCGACGGCGACGGGGTCGCCGGCCTTCTTGAACCAGCGGCCGATGGTGGCCTCGGTGACGGATTCGCCGAGCGTCGGCACACGAATTTCAGTCATGGTCTTTTCCTTAAGGGATCGCCGGTGCGGTCATGAATTCCAATTGTCACGGCCAGCGAAAAGCAGGCCATCCAGCAAGCCGGGGCGTTCGCATTCACGAGGACGCCACGGCATGCCGGATGCCCCGCTTTTGGCGGGGCATGACGCAGTTCAAAAAGTTCAGCTCAGTGCTTCGTCCAGGAACGCCTTCAGCTGAGCCTGATGCTTGGACATCAGACCCGTGGCGGTCGCGGCGGAAGCGGCGCGGCCGACATAACGCGGACGCCGGCTCGCACCGTTCACCTGGTTCAGCACCCATTCCAGATAGGGCTCGATGAAGTGCCAGGCACCCATGTTGCGGGGCTCTTCCTGGCACCACACCACTTCGGCCTTCTTGAAGCGCGACAGCTCGGCCACCAGCGCCTTCAGCGGCACCGGATAGAGCTGCTCGACGCGCATCAGGTAGATGTCGTCGATGCCGCGCTTCTCCCGCTCCTCGTAGAGGTCGTAATAGACCTTGCCGGAGCAGAGCACGATGCGGCGGATCTTCTCGTCCGGAACGAGCTTGATCGCCTCGCTCGGCAGCATCTGGGCGTCATCATAGAGGATGCGGTGGAAGGTCGTTCCCTTCGCGAGCTCTTCCAGACGCGACACCGCCCGCTTGTGACGCAGCAGCGATTTCGGCGTCATCACGATCAGCGGCTTGCGGATCTCGCGATGCAGCTGACGGCGCAGCACGTGGAAGTAGTTCGCCGGCGTGGTCGGATAGACCACCTGCATGTTGTCTTCTGCGGACATCTGGAGATAACGCTCGAGACGCGCCGAGGAGTGCTCCGGTCCCTGGCCCTCATAGCCGTGCGGCAGGAGGCAGACGAGGCCGGACATGCGCAGCCATTTGCGCTCGCCCGAGGAGATGAACTGGTCGAACACGACCTGCGCGCCGTTGGCGAAGTCGCCGAACTGGGCTTCCCACAGGGTCAGCGTGTTCGGCTCGGCGAGCGAGTAGCCGTATTCGAAGCCGAGCACCGCTTCTTCCGACAGCAGCGAGTTGATGACCTCGTAATGGCCCTGCTCATGGCCGAGATGGTTGAACGGCGTGTAGCGGCTCTCGTCCTCCTGGTCGATCAGGACCGAGTGGCGCTGCGAGAAGGTGCCGCGCTCGGAATCCTGTCCGGACAGACGGACATGGTGGTTCTCATTGAGCAACGAGCAGAACGCCAGCGCCTCGCCGGTCGCCCAGTCGATGCCCGCGCCGGTGTCGATCGCCTTGGCGCGGTTGTCGAGGAAGCGCTGGATGGTGCGGTGGACGCGGAAACCATCCGGCACCTTGGTGATCTTGCGCCCAATATCCTTCAGTGCGGCGATGTCGACGCCGGTGACGCCGCGCCGCGCGTCCTCTTCCTGGTCGGCGATCTTGAAGCCGGCCCACTTGCCGTCGAGCCAGTCGGCCTTGTTCGGCTTGTAGCTGGTGCCGGCCTCGAACTCGGCATCGAGCCGCGAGCGCCAGTCGGCCTTCAGCTTGTCGACCTCGCCCTCGGTGACCACGCCCTCGGAGATCAGGCGCTTGGCATAGAGCGACAGCGTCGACGGATGGGCCGCGATCCGCTTGTACATCACCGGCTGGGTGAACGCCGGCTCATCGCCCTCGTTGTGGCCGTAGCGGCGATAGCACCACATGTCGATCACGACCGGCTTGTGGAACTTCTGCCGGAACTCGATCGCGACCTTGGCCGCGAACACCACGGCTTCCGGATCGTCGCCGTTCACGTGGAAGATCGGCGCGTCGATCATCTTCGCCACGTCCGACGGATAGGGCGAGGAGCGCGAGTAGCGCGGATAGGTGGTGAAGCCGATCTGGTTGTTGACGATGAAGTGCACGGAGCCGCCGGTGCGGTAGCCCTTCAGGTCGGACAGGCCGAAGCATTCCGCGACCACGCCCTGGCCGGCGAACGCTGCGTCGCCATGCATCAGCAGCGGCAGCACCGAGATGCGCATGTCGGGCGGATCGCCGTGCTGGTCCTGCTTGGCGCGGACCTTGCCGAGCACGACGGGATCGACGATCTCGAGATGCGAGGGGTTGGCGGTCAGCGACAGATGGATGCGGTTGCCGTCGAACTCGCGGTCCGAGGAGGCGCCGAGGTGATACTTGACGTCGCCGGAGCCTTCGACCGCATCAGGATTGGCCGAGCCGCCCTTGAACTCGTGGAACAGCGCGCGGTGCGCCTTGCCCATCACCTGGGTCAGCACGTTGAGGCGGCCGCGATGCGGCATGCCCAGCACGATCTCCTTCACGCCGAGATTGCCGCCACGCTTGATGATCTGCTCGAGCGCGGGGATCAGGGATTCGCCGCCGTCGAGACCGAAGCGCTTGGTGCCGGTGAACTTGGTGTCGCAGAACTTCTCGAAGCCCTCGGTCTCGACCAGCTTCGTCAGGATGGCGCGACGGCCTTCGCGGGTGAACGAGATCTCCTTGTCCGGACCCTCGATGCGCTCCTGGATCCAGGCCTTCTGCGCGGCATTGCTGATATGCATGAACTCGACGCCGAGCGTCTGGCAGTAGGTGCGCTCGCAGATCGCGGTGATCTCGCGCAACGTGCCGTATTCGAGGCCGAGCACGTGATCGAGGAAGATCTTGCGGTCGAAATCGGCCTCGCTGAAGCCGTAGGTGCGCGGATCGAGCTCTTCGCGGTTGCGCTGAGCTTCGATGCCGAGCGGATCGAGCTTGGCGTGGAAGTGGCCGCGCATGCGGTAGGAGCGGATCAGCATCAGGGCGCGGACGGAGTCGCGCGTGGCCTGAAGCAGGTCCGCGGAGGAGAGGCCGGCGCCCTTGTCGCCCCCCTTGGCCTGCGCCTTGGCGGCGATCTTGGCACCGACCGCCTTCTCAACCTCGGCCCAGTTGCCGTCGAGGGCGGAGGTCAGGTCGTCCTGCGGCGTCAGCGGCCAGTTGGCGCGCTCCCAGGACGGACCTTCGGCGTTCTTGCGGACGTCGTCCGGCTGGTCCTTCAGGCTCTTGAAGAACTCCTGCCACTCGGCGTCGACCGAGGACGGGTCCTTCTCGTAGCGGGCGTAGATTTCGTCGATGTAGGTGGCGTTGGTGCCCTGCAAAAAGGAAGAGAGGGCAAAGGCTGCGTTCGCGTCCTGGCGAGACATACTTGAGTTCCTGGCGATTTCGGTTCGCGCATAACAAACGGCGCTGGCGCTGGGCTCCCCGGCAGAGGCCCAGCGCGATTGGCACCATTTACCCTATTTGCTGCGAAACTTCGCCCGGAAAAGTACGAAGAAGTGAATTAGCCTTTCAACTTTTCGGCAAGCGTGTGCCCGAGGCGGGCGGGAGACGGCGACACTGTAATCCCAGCCGATTTCATCGCATCGGTCTTGGAACCGGCGTCGCCCTTGCCGCCCGAAATGATCGCGCCGGCATGGCCCATGCGGCGGCCGGGAGGGGCGGTGACGCCGGCGATGAAACCGACCATCGGCTTCTTGCGGCCGCGCTTGGCCTCGTCCTTGAGGAACTGGGCGGCGTCCTCCTCGGCGGAACCGCCGATCTCTCCGATCATGATGATCGATTCCGTCTTGGGGTCGGCGAGCAGCATCTCCAGCACGTCGATGAATTCGGTTCCCTTGACCGGGTCGCCGCCGATGCCGACCGCGGTGGTCTGGCCGAGGCCTTCCTGCGAGGTCTGGAACACGGCTTCATAGGTCAGCGTGCCGGAGCGGGAGACGATGCCGACGCTGCCGGTCTTGAAGATGTTGGCGGGCATGATGCCGATCTTGCATTCGCCGGCAGTCATGACGCCCGGGCAGTTCGGCCCGATCAAGCGCGACTTGGAACCGGCCAGCGAGCGCTTCACGCGGACCATGTCGATGACGGGAATGCCTTCGGTGATGCAGACGATCAGCGGGATCTCGGCGTCGATGGCTTCGCAGATCGCATCGGCCGCGCCCGGCGGCGGCACGTAGATCACCGACGCATCGGCACCGGTCTTCTCACGCGCCTCGCGCACGGTGTCGAACACCGGCAGGCCCAGATGCGTCGCGCCGCCTTTGCCCGGCGAGGTGCCGCCGACCATCTTGGTGCCGTAGGCCATCGCGGCCTCGGAGTGGAAGGTGCCGTTCTTGCCGGTGAAGCCCTGGCAGATGACCTTGGTGTTCTTGTCGATCAGGATGGACATGAGACGAGCCTGCTTTCGTGGATAACTGTTACCTGGCCGGATGACGGCCGCTCAACGTGACGATTCAATCGAAAGAGTAACCGCCGAAAAAGATTTCGTGCGGCTCACCCTTTTCGAAAATGACTGTGTAGACCGCCGATCCGCGGTCGATGCGATCCCACATTCGCTGATTGGTTTCGACCTCTTTGCGCGTCGGCTTTGATGTTCCGAACAGACCTTCCACGTCGGGCGGAGCCAGCGGGAAGGCCGTCATGAATGGCATTCCGCTCCCATCGAAAGGCGCCGGCGCGACCTGCACGATGTCGAGGATGGATCGGGTCCCGGTTTCGTCGCACTGCTCCATGACCTGCTCGATCGAAGCGTGTTTCGCACCCGGGACAGGAGCGGACAAATCGATGGGGAAGGTCTGGCGCGGCGTCACGGGATTGTAGCGCCCCGCTTGAAACTCGCGGTCCCGCAACTTCTGCAACGCTGCACCAAAATCGTCCTCATACGGAACGAAATACCAGTATGGATGAGCACCCATGGATCTCGCCCTAATGGATCCGCCGGTAGACGCCGGTGAGCACGTCGGCCCAGCCTTCCGCGTCCGGCGAGAACTGGATCTTCAACGCATAGGAATTGTCGTCGATGATCTCGTAGACGTGGCGCGCATTGCCGCGGAGCGAGCCGCGCACCAGTGTCAGGGTCTTGCCGACCCACCCGCCAGAGGCGGGCGAGGGCGGCGTGTAGCCGAGCGAGTCGTACCAGAACAATTTGTAGGTCCGGTCGTCGCGGTCGAAGGTGAAGATGCCGTGGGTGGCAAAACTCTGCTTGCCGTCGCGCATCTGGACCGCGTCCTGGATCAGATAGAATCCGTTGAGGTCCATGCGCGCGACAGTGCGCGAGGTGGCCGGCCCGCCCGCATTCCAGCGCGACGGGAAGACCACCTCTTCGCCATCCCATTCGCCGGCGAACGCGGCGAGGCGCGCGTGCTCGGGGAGCGGAGATGATGCGGCGAGATGGTCCTGGGTCATGGCCTTAGCCTCCCTTGACGGCCTTCACGATCTTCTGCGCGGCGTCGTCGAGATTGTCGGCCGGCACCACGTTCAGGCCGGATTCACGGATGATCTTCTTGCCGAGCTCGACATTGGTGCCTTCGAGGCGGACCACCAGCGGCACGCTGAGGCCGACTTCACGAACCGCAGCCGTGACGCCCTCGGCGATCACGTCGCACTTCATGATGCCGCCGAAGATGTTGACCAGGATGCCCTTCACGTTGGGATCGGCGGTGATGATCTTGAACGCGGCCGCGACCTTCTCCTTGCTGGCGCTGCCGCCGACGTCGAGGAAGTTCGCCGGCGCCATGCCGTAGAGCTTGATGATGTCCATCGTCGCCATGGCGAGACCGGCGCCGTTGACCATGCAGCCGATGTTGCCGTCGAGGGTGACGTAATTGAGGTCGTGCTTGGACGCCTCGATTTCCTTGGCGTCTTCCTCGGTCTCGTCGCGCAGCGCGAGCACTTCAGGGTGACGGAACAGGGCGTTGTCGTCGAACGACACCTTGGCGTCGAGCACGCGGAGCTGGCCCTGCTTGGTCACGACCAGCGGGTTGATCTCCAGCATCGACATGTCCTTGGCGACGAACGCCGCGTAGAGCTGCGCGGTGAGCTTCTCGGCCTGCTTGGCGAGATCGCCGGAGAGTTTCAGCGCGTTGGCGACGGTGCGGCCGTGATGGCCCATGATGCCGGTCGCGGGATCGACCGAGAAGGTGACGATCTTCTCAGGCGTGTTGTGCGCGACGTCCTCGATGTTGACGCCGCCCTCGGTCGAGACAACGAAGGAGACGCGCGAGGTCTCGCGGTCGACCAGGATCGAGAGATAGAATTCCTTGTCGATGTCGGAGCCGTCCTCGATGTAGAGGCGGTTGACCTGCTTGCCGGCCGGGCCGGTCTGCACGGTCACCAGCGTGGCGCCCAGCATCTGCTTGGCGAATTCGGAGACCTCGGCGGCCGACTTGGCGATGCGGACGCCGCCCTTGTCGCCGGCGGAGGCTTCCTTGAACTTGCCCTTGCCGCGGCCACCGGCGTGGATCTGGCTCTTCACCACCCAGACCGGACCCGGCAGCGCTTTGGCCGCAGCGTCCGCGTCAGCGGCCTTCAGGACCGGGACGCCCTTTGAGATCGGCACGCCGAACTCACCCAGCAGCGCTTTGGCTTGATATTCATGGATATTCATATGGTCGCTCCCTGAACCCGCGGGCGGTGACCTCGTAGGCCCACCTCAGTCTTGTGGCTGGCATACCATATACCACAGGAACTGCAACCCGGATTCTTTGACATCGATCTCTGGACTGCTGAGCCGGAACCCGCCAAGCCTTCAACAAGAGTTGCAGTCGGGGTCCGGAAGTGAAACCGCCGAAGACCGGGTTTCGATCTTCGGCGGGAATTGCTTTGCCTTAGCGGCCGAGAAGATCGGGTGCGATCTTCTTGCAGGCGTCGACCAGGCCCTGTACGGCGCCGACCGACTTGTCGAAGGCCTCGCGGTCCTTGCCGGCGAGCTCGATCTCGACGACGCGCTCGACGCCCTTAGAGCCGATCACGACGGGCACGCCGACATACATGTCCTTCACGCCGTATTCGCCGTTCAGATACGCAGCGCTGGGCAGCACGCGCTTCTTGTCGCGCAGATAGCTCTCGGCCATCGCGATCGCGGACGCGGCCGGGGCGTAGAAGGCCGAGCCGGTCTTGAGCAGGTTGACGATCTCGGCGCCGCCGTTGCGGGTGCGGTCGACGATCTCGTCGAGGCGCGCCTGCGAGGTCCAGCCCATCTTGACGAGGTCGGGCAGCGGGATGCCGGCGACGGTGGAGTACTTCACCAGCGGCACCATGGTGTCGCCATGGCCGCCGAGCACGAAGGCGGTGACGTCTTCAACGGACACGTTGAACTCGTCGGCCAGGAAGTAGCGGAAGCGCGCCGAATCCAGCACGCCGGCCATGCCGACGACCTTCTTGTGCGGCAAGCCCGAAGCCTTCTGCAGCGCCCACACCATCGCGTCGAGCGGGTTGGTGATGCAGATGACGAAGGCATCGGGGGCGTACTTCTTGATGCCGGCGCCGACCTGCTCCATGACCTTGAGGTTGATGGAGAGGAGATCGTCGCGGCTCATGCCGGGCTTGCGCGGCACGCCGGCGGTGACGATGCAGACCTTGGCGTTGTCCAGCGCCTCGTAGGAATTCGCGCCGGTGTAGTGCGCGTCAAAACCGTCGACCGGCGAGGACTGCGCAATGTCGAGCGCCTTGCCCTGCGGCACCCCCTCGGCGATGTCGAACATCACGACGTCGCCCAGTTCTTTCAGGCCGATGAGGTGAGCCAGCGTTCCGCCGATCTGACCGGAGCCAATCAAAGCAATCTTGTCGCGCGCCATGTGAACCTGTCCTTTAGACACGTAAGGAGGGGAAAACTGACAGGGTGGTTATCCCTTTCGCCTCGCCCGTTCAAGTCGGTGGATGCCCAATTGTCGGGCTTGCCGATATCGCAGCCAGCATACCCCGTCCGTCATTCCGGGATGCGCCGACAGGCGCAGGCCCGGAATCCATCGGGCTGCAGAGTTGGTGGCGCGATGGATTCCGGGCTCGCGACTTTGTCGCGCCCCGGAACGACACCGGCGAGAGCGGAGAAAATAGGACTTAAGTCTCCACCAGGCCCTTGGTAGAGCCGCTGGCGGTGGAATCCTTGCGGCCGTGAGCCAGCGCCAGATAGGATTCCGAGCTCATTTCGATCAGGCGCGAGGCGGTCCGCTTGAACTCGTTGGCCTCGTTGCCCTCGTCGGCGAGGTACAGCGAGATCGGGTTGGCGTCGGCCGAGGCCATCAGCTTCACGGCATTGTCATAGAGCGTATCGATCAGCGTGATGAAGCGCTTGGCGGCGTTGCGCTGGGAGAAGTCCATCACTGGAATATGGTCGACCAGGATGGTGTGATAGTCGTGCGCGAGCCTGAGGTAATCCGATGCGCCGAGCGGCTTCTCGCAGAGATCGGCGAACGAGAACCGCGCCACACCATGGGCCGAGCACGGCACGTGCAGGATGCGGCCCTTGATCGAAATATCGCGCGACTTGCATTTGGCGCTGCCACTCATCCGCGACCAGGCGCGGTCGAGCGCGGCATCCGCATCGCTGTCCGCCGGCGTCAGCCACATCGGCACGCCCTGAAGCTTCTCCAGCCGGAAGTCGGTGCGCGCATCGAGCCGCGCGACGTCCATGTGATCGGTGATCTGCTTGATGAAGGGCAGGAACAGCGAACGGTTGAGGCCGCCTTTGTAGAGATCGTCGGGCGCGACGTTGGAGGTTGCGACCACCACGGTGCCGAGCTCGAACAATTTGGCGAACAGGCGTCCCAGGATCATCGCGTCCGCGATGTCGGTGACGTGGAATTCGTCGAAGCAGAGCAGCCAGCTCTCCTCGAAGATCGCGTTCGCGGTCAGCGCGATGACGTCGCCGTCGGCGATCTCGCCGCGCGCGATGCTCTGGCGATAGTCGTAGATGCGCTCGTGCACATCGGCCATGAATTCGTGGAAATGCGCGCGCCGCTTGTACTCGACCGAAGACTGCTGGAAGAACAGGTCCATCAGCATGGTCTTGCCGCGGCCGACCTCGCCATGGATGTAGAGCCCGCGCGGCGCCTCGTCCTTGTCACTGCTGAACAGGCGGCTGAGCAGGCCCTGCTTGCGCTGCGGCTTGTAAGCCGCGAGCCGCTGGTCGAGCGCCGCATAGGCTTCGGCGACTTCGGCCTGCGCGGCATCGGGCTCGATCGCGCCGTCGGCGATCTGGGCCTGAAAGGCCTCGCGGAATGGGGAACTGGGGGTCGAGAGCATGGCCCTTTACCGCCAGAGACGGACGGAAATTGCAAGCCGTGAATTGAGGCCAGAGGTATGCGCTTTCGCGTCCCGGACGCGCAGAGCCGGGACCCACTATTTCGTTCATCGCCAGATATCGTTCGTTGTGGAGCGCTGGGCCCCGGCTCTGCGGCCGGGGCGCGAGAGTTGCGCTACGCACACAGCTCGTAGGCGTCCTCGACCACATACGGCCCGCCGCCGGTGGAGGCGCGCGACGAGAACAGCACGAAGCGTTCGGCCATGAACGCCTTGCTCGGGAAGTAACCGCGCAGCGACAGATAGTCGGCGACGTCGCGGTCGGATGCGTCGTACAGCCGGGCCAGCGTGACGTGCGGGATGAATTTGCGCCCCTCCGGATTGAGGCCGATCCGCTGCATCATGCGTTCGAGCTCGGCCTGCAATTCCATCAGCGGCTTGCTCGGCGCAATGGTGGCGACCACCGCGCGCGGCTTGCGGCCGCCGAAGCTCGTGAGCCCCTGCACCTTCACCTCGAACGGCTTGCGGTCGACGCGAAACAGCATCGAGGCGATCTCGTTGGCGGAGACGCCGTCGATATCGCCGATGAAGCGCAAGGTGACGTGATAATTTTCGGGATCGATCCAGCGGGCGCCGGGAAGGCCGCCCCTCAAGTTGGAAAGCGTCTGGCCGATCTCGGCCGGAATTTCCAGACCAGTGAACAAACGCGGCATCGTTTCTCACTCCCGATGCTTGGGTACGGCCCCTTGAAGCAGGACCTTATCCAAATTAGAGCCGGCGACGAATCACCGGTACCCTGATTCCTATCGCAGTTGTGTGACTCTGCGAAGCATCGCGCGGGCCACCCCGGGAAAACCCTGGGAATTAGGGTTAGCGTTGCCTGCTTTTCAACGGCGCTGCTCGCTTATGTTGCGCAAGAATGCCTCCGCCGTGGGCAGCATGTTGCCGACGATGATGTCGACGCCGGCCGCGGTCGGATGGATGCCGTCGGCCTGGTTGAGCTTGGCGTCGGCCGCAACGCCGTCGAGGAAGAACGGATAGAGCGGCACGTCGAATTGTTTCGCCAGATCCGGATAAATCGAATTGAAGCGCGCGGCATAATCGGCGCCGTAATTCGGCGGTGCCAGCATGCCGCACAGCATGACTGAAATCCTGCGGGCCTTCAGACGCTGGACGATGTCGGTCAGCGCGGTGCGCGTCAGGCCAGGATCGATGCCGCGCAACGCGTCGTTGGCGCCGAGCTCGATGATCACGCCCTCGGTTCCCTCAGGCACCGACCAGTCGAGCCGGTCGCGGCCGCCGGAGGCGGTGTCGCCGGACACCCCGGCGTTGGTCATGTCGACCTCTATGCCATTGGCCCGCAAGGCTTTTTGAAGTTTTACGGGGAACGCCTCCTGGGCCGGAAGGCCAAGGCCCGCGCTCAAGGAATCGCCGAGGACCACCAGCTTGATTGGTTTGGCGGCCGGCTGTGCTTGTGCCGACGCCGCTATCGCCATTGTCATCAAGGCGAGCATCAACACGGCTATGTGCATGAACATTCCGTAACGCCTCTCGACCGCGCCATCGGAGTTGCCATATGACCGGACCATGGACACTCGCATCGAATCCTCTTCGCTCGCCGGCACCGCGCCGGACACCATCGCCATCTCCAACGTCAATCTCTCATTGGGTACGGGCGCGGCACGCGTTCACATCCTCAAGGATATCAACCTGCGGGTCGCCTCGGGCGAGACGATTGGCCTGATCGGCCCGTCAGGCTCGGGCAAATCCACGCTGCTGATGGTGATGGCGGGGCTGGAGCGTCCTGATAGCGGAGAGGTGGTGGTGAACGGCACGCCTTTCAATGCCCTCGACGAGGACGCACTCGCCCGCTTCCGCGGCCGCCAGGTCGGCATCGTCTTCCAGTCCTTCCATCTGATCCCGACCATGACGGCGCTGGAGAACGTCGCCGTGCCGCTCGAGCTTGCCGGCAATCCCGACGCCGCAAAACGCGCGGCGCAGGAGCTGCAATCGGTCGGGCTCGGCGACCGCCTGCATCATTATCCGACGCAGCTTTCCGGCGGCGAGCAGCAGCGCGTCGCGCTCGCCCGCGCGCTGGCGCCCGATCCCGCCATCCTCGTCGCCGACGAGCCGACCGGCAATCTCGACGAGGCGACCGGAAAGCAGATCGTCGACCTGCTCTTCACCAAGCATGCCGAGCGCGGCATGACCTTGGTGCTGGTCACGCACGATTCCTCGCTCGCGCATCGCTGCGATCGCGTGATCCGCCTGCGCTCCGGGCGCATCGACACCCAGTCTGCGCCGGCATGAGCGCCGCGGCCGAACCGTTCGCGCGACCCAACGTCGCCGCGTTGTCGCTCCGCTACGCGCTGCGCGAATTGCGCGGGGGCCTGCGCGGCTTCTATGTTTTCATCGCCTGCATCGCGCTCGGCGTGATGGCGATCGCCGGCGTCGGCTCGGTGTCGGCGAGCCTCTCCGACGGCCTCGCCCGCGAAGGCCGCACGCTGCTCGGCGGCGACGTCTCCTTCGTGCTGTTCCAGCGCGAGGCCAAGCCTGAAGAAGTCGCCTTCCTGCGTTCGCGCGGCACCGTCTCGACCGCCGCGACCCTGCGCGGCATGGCGCGCTCGGCCGAGGGCAAGCTCGCGCTGGTCGAGATGAAGGCGGTCGACGACACCTATCCGATGCTCGGCCAATTGACGCTGGCGCCGCCGCTTGCGATGTCCGACATCCTTGCAGAGCGTGACGGCGCATTCGGCGCGGCTGCCGATCCGACGCTGCTGGCGCGGCTCTCGCTCAAGACCGGCGACCGCGTCACCATCGGCTCGGCGACCTTCCAGATCCGCAGCACCGTCGAAGCCGAGCCCGACAAGCTCGCCGGCGGCATCGGCTTCGGTCCGCGCTTCCTGATCAGCGAGGCAGGCCTGCGGGCCACCGGCCTGATCCAACCCGGCAGCCTGGTGCGCTGGGTCTATCGGGTGAAGCTGCCTGAGGCCGCCAACAACGAGCGTGCCACCGACGCCTTCATCGCCGATGCGCGCAACGCCGCGCCGCAGGCCGGCTGGGAAGTCCGCAGCCGCTCCAACGCCTCGCCGCAGCTCGAGCGCAACATCAGCCGCTTCACGCAGTTTTTGACGCTGGTCGGCCTCGCCGCGCTGCTGGTCGGCGGCGTCGGCGTCGCCAACGCGGTGAAGAGCCATATCGACCGGAAGCTCGAGGTGATCGCGGCCTTCAAGGCCGTCGGCGCCACGGGCCGCGACGTGTTCGGCATCTATCTCGCTCAGGTCGTCCTGCTGGCAGCGATCGGGTCCGTGATCGGGCTCGCGCTCGGCGCCGCGATGCCCTTCGCCATCGTCGGGCTGTTCGGCAAGCTGTTGCCGCTGCCGGTGGTGCCGGCCGTGCACGCCGACGAACTCGCGCTGTCCTTCGTCTACGGCCTGTTGACCGCGCTCGCCTTCGGCCTGTGGCCGCTCGGACGGGTGCACGACGTGCCGGTCGCCGCGCTGTTCCGCGACACCATCAGCTCCGAATGGCACCGGCCGCGCTGGAGCTATCTCGTGTTCATGGGCGTCGTGATCACCCTGCTCGTCGCGGTCGTGATCGGCCTGTCCTTCGACAAGCGCATCGCCGCGGTGTTCGTGGCGTCCTCGGTCGTCGTGTTCGCGCTGCTGCGCGGCATCGCCGCCCTGCTGATGACGATCGCGCGACGGCTGCCGCGGACGCGCCTGCCGATGCTGCGGCTGGCGATCGCCAACATCCACCGGCCGGGCGCGCTGACGCCCTCGGTCGTGCTGTCGCTCGGCCTCGGGCTCGCCGTGCTCGTCACCATCACCCAGATCGACGGCAATCTGCGCCGGCAGTTCCTCGCAGCCCTGCCGGATCAGGCGCCGTCGTTCTTCTTCATCGACATTCCGAGCACGCAGGCGGCGCAGTTCGACGGCTATCTGCGCCAGGTCGCGCCCGGCGCCAAGGTCGAGGACGTGCCGATGCTGCGCGGGCGCATCGTCGCCGCGCGCGGCGTCCGCGCCGAAGAGCTCAAGCCGACCACCGATTCCGAATGGGTGCTGCAAAGCGACCGCGGCCTCACCTATACCGGCGAGCTGCCGAAAGGCTCCAAGGTGGTCGAGGGCGAGTGGTGGAGCGCCGACTATTCCGGCCCGCCGCTGGTCTCGATGGAGAAGAAGATCGCCGACGGGCTCGGCCTCAAGCTCGGCGACGAGGTCGTGGTCAACGTGCTCGGCCGCGACATCCCGGCGAAGATCAGCAATCTGCGCAACATCGACTGGCAGGGCCTCGGCATCAATTTCGTGCTGGTGTTCTCGCCGAACGCCTTCAAGGGCGCGCCGCACACCCATATCGCGACGCTGACCGAAGCCGGCGGCAACGCCGAAGGCGACGGCAGGATCATCAAGCAGGTCGCCGACGCCTACCCCATGGTGACGAGCGTGCGCGTGCGCGAGGTGATGGAGACGGTCGGCTCGGTCGTGACCAATCTTGCGCTGGCGATCCGCGGCGCCAGCGCCGTGACCCTGATCTCGGCGATCCTGGTGCTGGGCGGGGCGCTCGCCGCCGGCCATCGCCACCGGGTCTACGATGCGGTGATCCTGAAGACGCTGGGCGCGACGCGGCTGCGGCTGCTCGGCGCCTATGCGCTCGAATACCTCCTGATCGGGCTCGCCACCGCCGTCTTCGGCGTGATCGCCGGCAGCATCGCCGCCTGGATGATCGTGACGCGGCTGATGACGCTCAGCTTCGTCTGGCAGGCCGGCAGCGCAGCCGGCGTGGTCGTGGCCGCCCTGGTCGTCACCGTCGGGCTCGGGCTCGCCGGCACGCTTCTGGCGTTGAACAAAAAGCCCGCCACGGTGTTGCGGAATTTGTGACAAAAGGTAGCGGGCCGCCGCGCGGGTGCGAAATCGCACGATTCCGGCGATTAACCACGTCTGCTCGTCTGGATTGCGGGCGAGGGCGACATTCAGCCGCGCGTGGACGGTTGCAGCGAATGTGTTAGTTTCCCACATATCGAATGGGTTCGGAGCCCCGATTGTTAGCCAAAATTTAGTCGGAAGACATCGGTATCCGAGATAGAATTTGACGAACCGGCGGCATGGCGACCCTCATGCCGGACCGGCCAACCAACGGGAATCGACCATGTCGGACCTAGACCGTAACTACGCTTCTCCTTTCGGCAGGGCCGCCGGGCGTGTTGACGCCGCGACGGTCGACGCCGGTCTGCGCGCCTACATGCTGCGCATCTACAATTACATGAGCATTGGCCTCGCCATCACGGGCCTTGCCGCACTCGGCGTCTACATGGCCGCCGTGACTGACGTTCCGACCCCGGAAGCCGTCCGCGTCGGCAAGCTGTTCCTGACGCCGTTCGGCTATGCGATGTTCGTCAGCCCCCTGAAGTGGCTGTTCATGCTCGCGCCGCTCGCCATGGTGTTCGTGATCTCGGCAGGCATCAACCGTCTGGCACCCTCGACCGCCCAGATCCTGTTCTGGGTGTTCTCGGCGCTGATGGGCATCTCGCTGTCGTCGATCTTCCTGGTGTTCACGCACACCTCGATCGTGCGGGTGTTCTTCATCACCGCGGCGACCTTCGGTGCGCTCAGCCTCTACGGCTACACCACCAAGCGTGACATGACCGGGATGGGCTCGTTCCTGTTCATGGGCCTGATCGGCATCATCATCGCCAGCCTGGTGAACCTGTTCCTGGCGAGCTCGATGCTCCAGTTCATCGTGTCCGTGGTCGGCGTGCTCGTGTTCGCGGGCCTCACCGCCTGGGATACCCAGCGGCTGAAGAACGACTACATCTACGGCTACGCTGCGGCCGGCGGTGACATCGCAGAGCGTGCGGCCATCACCGGCGCGCTGTCGCTGTACCTGAACTTCATCAACCTGTTCACGCTGCTTCTGCAGCTCCTCGGCCAGCGCGACTAAGCACTGCGACGAGAGAATGGACACGAACCCCGGCCGCAAGGCCGGGGTTTTTGTTTTGGGCAGGGTGCCTCCACGAACACCGTCATTGCGAGCGCAGCGAAGCAATCCAGAGTGCCTCCGCGGATGCATTTCTGGATTGCTTCGTCGCAAGGGCTCCTCGCAATGACGGAGTATGTGGAAACGATGTTGCCCCTTCCGGCCGCCGCGGGAAGGCTCTAATCTTTCCCCATGTCCACACCTGAAATCAGGCCCACCCTTGAGGCCGACCTCCCCGCCATCACCGCCATCTACCAGCAGGCCGTCCGCGAGGGCACGGCGACGTTCGAGCTGGAACCGCCCGATCTTGCCGAGATGACGCGGCGCTACCGCGCGCTGGTCGACGGCGGCTATCCCTATTTCGTCGCCATCCTCGACGGGCGCGTCGCCGGCTACGCCTATGCCGGCGCCTACCGGCCGCGGCCGGCCTATCGCTTCACGGTCGAGAACTCGATCTATCTCGATCCCTCCTTCCACCGCCGCGGCGTCGGCTCGTTGCTGCTGGAGCGGCTGATCACCGAGTGCGAGGCGCGCGGCTTCCGCCAGATGATCGCGGTGATCGGCGATTCCGCCAATGCCGGCTCGATCGGCGTGCACACCAAAGGCGGCTTCAGGATGATCGGCACGCATCCCAATGTCGGGCTGAAATTCGGCCGCTGGCTAGACACGGTGATGATGCAGCGCGAGCTCGGCGAGGGCGCAAGCACGGTGCCGGGGAAGTAGGGCTCACACGGTCATTCCGGGGCGCGCGCAAGCGCGAACCCGGAATCCGGAAGTTGTGAGCGAATACGGATCGGGATTCCGGGTTCGCGACTTCGTCGCGCCCCGGAATGACGGCGTTGGGCTACACCACCGCCAGCTTGCGATCGATCACCAGCAGCACGCGCTCGAGCTCGTGGCCGCGGCGCAGGATCAGGCCGGTCGCCGAGATCACGCTGTACATGCCCTGCTTGCGCGCGAGGCGCGGGTCCTTCTCGATGCGATAGATCGGCACTTCCGAGGCGCGGCGATAGACTGAGAACACCGCGCGGTCCTTCAGGAAGTCGATGGCATAGTCGCGCCACTCGCCGTCCGCGACCATGCGGCCGTAGAGATTGAGAATTCGGCGCAGCTCGAGCCGGTTGAAGGTCACCTGGTTCGGCTGCGCATTCGCAGCGACGGGGCGCGCCGCCGCGCGCTGCTCACTCGGATCGGCATCCTCCGACATCAGACTCATGGGAAGCGCCTCCTCATCGCACGGCATGATCGCGTCCGCGAAAACCGTCCCCGGAACCGCGGATCATGACAATCGCATGATTGCGCCAACCGTTCCCCGCCGCAAGGGGCTCTCGAGGGCTCTTTGGAAGAGCTCCCGGTGCAACCCATCGAATCGGGCGTGAATCGGAGCACACGCAACGGTGGAACTCTGTCGCGACGAACCGTCACGGGATCGTTAGCAGGAATCATAGTATCGCCGCTTTTCCGCCCAGCGCCTGCCGCCCTGCACTGCGAAAAGACCTGTGTGCGTTGACCCGGTCCTTTCGGTTCCGGATTCCTCAGCCCCCAGCCCCCCGGGGTCGATAGGATCGGGTCTGTACGCACGACAAGGAGGGCCAGCGCAAGTTGGTCCTTTTTTGTTTGTGTCGGGATGTTTCTGCCGCGCTGTCATTTCGGGGCGCGCGAAGCGGGAACCCGAAATCCATCAATCCGAATTTCCCAGCTGAGAAATGGATTCCGGGCTCGCGCCAAAAAGTGGGGCGCCCCGGAATGACGAGAGAGCAGATTGTCCGAGACAATCTTACATACGCTCTCTCCCCTCATGGTGAGGATGCGAGCACGACGCTAGCGAGAGATTCGAATCAGTGCAGCGACGTGTACGCCGCGCCCAGCATCGGGCCGGGTTTCTCGCGGCTGCCGTCCTGGACATAGACCACCGCGCCGTCGACGCCGTCGCGCGTAAGGTTCTCGATCGGCACCGTCCAGCTTTCCGGACGACCGGTCCAGTCGCCGACCTTGAGCAGGTTGCGCACCACGTTGTGATAGGTGACTTGCTGTCCGCGATTTTCGCCTTTGGCGATCGCGATCGGCACTGACCTCGCGATCGAGCAGATCCAGACCTCGCCGTGCGAGATCGCCGGCTCCTTGCTCGCGGCCACCGACACGTTAATCTGCTTGCCCGAGAGCGACATCGTCACCGGCACGCTCATCACGCCCGTGCCCTTGTCGGTCTTGCCGATCGCGCTCTCGATGCCGGCACGATCACTGCCGATGACATGCGTCGAGCCATTCACCACGACCTGCGGCGTGTAGACCTCGCGGTCGCCGCGCATGCGCGAATAGGCGCGCTGCCGCGCCGAGAAGCGCGAATCCGCCAGCGTGTCCTTCCAGCCGAGATAATCCCAATAATCGATCGGCATGCTCAGCGCGATGATCGAGGGGTCGCTGGAGAGATCGCCGATGATCTTGTCGGCGGGCGGACAGGAGGAGCAGCCCTGCGAGGTGAAGAGCTCGACCACGGCGCGGGGATCAGCCTGGGCGGGACGGATGACGGCGACGATCGCACAGATACCGAGTGCTCCCGACCAGAGGGCACCGGACCAACGTGAAATCGGATGAGAAGCCGTCATTGCTGTCATGTCGAACGCCGCACACCATTGCTCGTGGGAAGGGAAATCTTATCGCCTGATGGTCACCGTAGTCTTACGGGCGCGACACACTCATCCGTCCTGGCCGAAATTTCCGCCGGGCGGGCCCATCCGAAGCATGCCGCAAACGCGCGAAGGCGGCCCTGTGATAGGCCGCCTTCGTTTAACCTTCTACTCACGTCGCAGTGAGCCACCGTTCACAAATTCGCGCTTAGGCCGCGAGCTTGCGCAGCACGTAGTGCAGAATGCCGCCGTTCCGGTAGTAGTCGAGCTCGTCCAGCGTATCGATGCGGCAGAGCAGCGAAACGCGCTGCAACGAGCCGTCGCCGGAGACGATCTCCGCGGTCAGCTTCTGACGCGGCTTCAGATCGCCGACGAGACCACGCAGCGTGACCTTCTCGTCGCCCTTCAGGCCGAGCGACGACCAGGAGGTGCCTTCCTCGAAGGTCAGCGGCAGCACGCCCATACCGACGAGATTGGAGCGATGGATGCGCTCGAAGCTCTGGCAGATCACCGCGCGCACGCCGAGCAGACGCGTGCCCTTCGCAGCCCAGTCGCGCGAGGAGCCGTTGCCGTATTCGGCGCCGGCGAACACCACCAGCGGCACTTGCTCCTGCTGGTACTTCATCGCGGCGTCGTAGATCGACATCTGCTCGCCGTCGGGCCAGTGCTTGGTGAGGCCGCCTTCCGGGATGTTGCCGTCGGCGCCCTTGAGCATGAAGTTCTTGATGCGGATGTTGGCGAAGGTGCCGCGCATCATCACCTCATGGTTGCCGCGCCGCGTGCCGTACTGGTTGAAGTCGGCGGGACGCACCTGGTGCTCGCTGAGATATTTGCCCGCGGGCGAGGTGAGCTTGATCGAACCGGCCGGCGAGATGTGGTCGGTGGTGATCTTGTCGCCGAACATGGCGAGGATGCGCGCCTCGACGATGTCGGTGACCGGCTCCGGCTCCTTCTTCATGCCGTCGAAATAGGGCGGGTTCTGCACATAGGTCGAGCTCATGTTCCAGCGATAGGTCTCGCTCTCGACCGTCTTGATCTTGCGCCAGTTGGTGTCGCCCTTGAACACGTCGGCATACTTCTTCTTGAAGATCGACGCGGTCACGAACTTCTTCATGAAGGCGTTGATCTCCTTCGTCGTCGGCCAGATGTCCTTGAGGTACACCGGCTTGCCGTCCTTGCCCTCGCCGAGCGGCTCGACCGCGAGGTTCTTGGTGACGGTGCCGGCGAGCGCGTGCGCGACGACCAGCGGCGGCGAGGCCAGATAGTTCGCCTGCACGTCCGGCGAGACGCGGCCTTCGAAGTTGCGGTTACCGGAGAGCACGGCGGCGGCGACGATGCCGTTGTCGTTGATCGACTTCGAGATCTCCTCCGGCAGCGGACCGGAATTGCCGATGCAGGTGGTGCAGCCGAAGCCGACCAGGTTGAAGCCGACCTTGTCGAGATCGGCCTGGAGACCGGAATCGGCGAGATAGCCCGCGACGACCTGGCTGCCCGGGGCGAGCGAGGTCTTCACCCACGGCTTTGCCTTGAGGCCCTTTGCGGCAGCGTTGCGCGCCAGGAGGCCGGCGCCGATCAGCACGCTCGGGTTCGAGGTGTTGGTGCAGGAGGTGATCGCGGCGATCACGACGTCGCCGTGCCCGATCTCGAAGTTCTTGCCTTCGACGGCAAAGCGCTTCGCCGGCTCTTCGGCCTTCTTGTACTCATTGGCGAGCGCGACCGAGAAGCCTTCGGCGACCGACGGCAGCGCGATGCGGCCTTCGGGACGCTTCGGACCGGCCATCGACGGCACGACGTCGGCGAGGTCGAGCGTGAGGGTTTCGGTGAACACCGGATCGGCCGACTTGGCGGTGCGGAACAGCCCTTGCGCCTTGGCATAGGCCTGCACCAGCGCGACGCGCGGTGCCGCACGCCCCGACGTCTTGAGGTAGTCGATCGCGGCCGCGTCGACCGGGAAGAAGCCGCAGGTCGCGCCGTACTCCGGCGCCATGTTGGCGATCGTCGCCTTGTCGGCGACGGAGAGATTGTCGAGGCCGGGGCCGAAGAACTCGACGAACTTGCCGACCACGCCGAGCTTGCGCAGCATCTGCGTCACGGTCAGCACGAGGTCGGTGGCGGTGACGCCTTCCTTCATCGCGCCCTTCAGCTTGAAGCCGACGACGTTGGGCAGCAGCATCGACAGCGGCTGGCCGAGCATGCAGGCTTCCGCCTCGATGCCGCCGACGCCCCAGCCGAGCACGGCGAGACCGTTGACCATGGTGGTGTGGGAGTCGGTGCCGACCAGCGAGTCGGGATAGGCGACCTCGAAGGTGCCGGTCTTCTTGCCGACCGTCATCTTCTCCTTCTTGGTCCAGACCGTCTGGGAGAGATATTCGAGATTGACCTGGTGGCAAATGCCGGTGCCGGGCGGCACGACGGAGAAGTTCGAGAACGCCTTCTGGCCCCACTTCAGGAACTCGTAGCGCTCCTGGTTCTGCTTGTACTCCTCGGCGACGTTCTTGCCGAAGGCCTTGTTGTCACCGAAGAAGTTCACGATCACGGAGTGGTCGATGACGAGGTCGACCGGCACCAGCGGATTGATCTTCTCGGCATCGCCGCCGAGCTTCTGCATCGCGTTGCGCATCGCGGCGAGATCAACCACCGCGGGCACGCCGGTGAAGTCCTGCATCAGGACGCGCGCCGGGCGGAACGCGATCTCGTGCTCCAGCGACTTCTTGCGCAGCCATTTGGACACCGCGACGATGTCCGCCTTCTTGACCGAGCGGCCGTCCTCATTGCGCAGGAGGTTCTCGAGCAGGACCTTCATCGAATAGGGGAGTTTCGAAATTCCCTTCAGACCATTCTTCTCGGCCGTGGGCAGGCTGTAATAGACATAGGTCTTGGCGCCGACCTTGAGGGTCTTTTTGCATTTGAAGCTGTCGAGCGAGGTCATGTAGGAAATCCCAATTGTTAGTTATACCCGGCAAGGGGTATTTTAACACCGTCAGCGAATCCGGCTGGGTCGCTTGCAGGGGCAGGTTGAGTTGCTGCATCAAGTAGTTCCGGGCTTATAGAAGCTTTCTAACCGCGCCGCCACAGCCACAATCGTGCCGCAGCAATTCGCGAGCCAAAAATTCCCATGCGCTACCCCAAGTTTTCCTGAGGCCTGGTTTGGACGGATTGATACGAGGCAAGATGCAGCTTTCCGGACGTGGGGTGATCTGTGTGCGGGGTGGCCGCGAGGTGTTTGCCGGACTCGATTTCGAGGCCGGCTCCGGCGAGGCCGTGGCGGTCGTCGGCCGCAACGGCTCGGGCAAGACCTCGCTGCTGCGGCTGATTGCGGGCCTGCTCATTCCGGCCGGCGGGACAATCGCGCTCGATGGCGGCGATGCCGAGCTGACATTGCCTGAGCAATGCCACTATCTGGGCCATCGCGACGCCCTGAAGCCGGCGCTGAGCGTGGCGGAAAATTTGTCATTCTGGGCTGATTTTCTGGGCGGCGAGCGTTCCGACGCCCACGAGAGCCTCGCCACGGTCGGGCTTGACCACGCCACCCACCTGCCGGCCGCTTTCCTGTCGGCCGGCCAGCGCCGCCGGCTCTCGCTGGCCCGGCTGCTGACGGTGCGCCGCCCGGTCTGGCTGCTGGACGAGCCGACCACGGCGCTGGACGTGGCCGGCCAGGACATGTTCGGCGGCCTGATGCGCGACCATCTCGCCCGCGGCGGCCTGATCATCGCCGCGACCCACATGGCGCTGGGCATCGAATCACGCGAGTTGCGGATCGGGGCGATGGCATGATTCCGATGGACCCTCAGCTTTCCAAGCGGCCGGGCTCCGCCCTCTCCGTTCCCTCCCCCCTTGCGGGAGGCCCCCCATGACCGCCCTGTCCGCCCTCATCCGCCGGGACGTCCGGATCGCGCTCCGCGTCGGCGGCGGGGCGCTGATCGGCGTGCTGTTCTTCCTGACCGTGGTGGTGCTGATGCCGTTCGCGGTGGGGCCGGACCTGGCGCTGCTGTCGCGGCTGGGGCCCGCCATTCTCTGGCTCGGCGCGCTGCTGGCGAGCCTGCTGACGCTGGACCGGCTGTTCATGGCCGACCACGAGGACGGCTCGCTCGACCTGATCACCATGAGCCGGACGCCGCTGGAACTCGCCTGCGCGGCGAAAGCGCTGGCGCATTGGCTGGCGGCGGGCCTGCCGCTGATTGTCGCAACCCCCGTGCTGGGCCTCCTGCTCAACCTCGACATGGTCGCGACCGGCGCGGTGGCCCTGACGCTGCTGGCGGGCACGCCGGCCCTGACCTTTACCGGCATGATCGGCGCCGCGCTGGCGGTGACGCTGCATCGCGGCGGGCTTTTGATGGCGGTTCTGGTGCTGCCGCTGTCGATTCCCGTCCTGATCTTCGGGGTAGCGGCCTCCCAGGCGGTGATCGTCGGCCCCATGTCGTTCGGCGCGCCGTTCTCGATCCTGTGCGCTCTGTCGCTGGTCAGCCTCGTGATCGGCCCCTTCGCGGCGGCGGCGAGCCTGCGGCATGGGCTCGACTGAGATGAGCTCGACTGACCTTGACCCCGATCAACTTTCGCTGCCCGCTTTTATGCTGATTGCGTGAGTGCTGACCTGTGATTATCAGAATACCATGACGCTGATCGACCTCGCCAACCCGACACGGTTCCTCGCGCTGACGGCGCGGGTGTTGCCGTGGCTTGCGGCCGCGACCGTCATCCTGCTCGCGATCGGCCTCTATCAATCGGCTCTTGCGCCCGACGACTACCAGCAGGGCGCGACCGTGAAGATCATGTTCATCCACGTGCCCAATGCCTGGCTGTCGATGTTCGTCTGGGGCGTGATGAGCATCGCCTCGCTCGGCACGCTGGTGTGGCGGCACCCGCTCGCCGACGTCGCGGCGAAGGCGGCAGCGCCCATCGGCGCAGCCTTCACCTTCCTCGCGCTGCTCACGGGCTCGCTGTGGGGCCGGCCGATGTGGGGCACCTATTGGGAATGGGACGCGCGACTGACCTCGGTGCTGATTCTCTTCCTGATGTATCTCGGCCTGATGGCGCTGTGGCGCGCGGTCGACGATCCCTCGCGCGCGGCGCGCGCTGCCGCCGTGCTGACGCTGGTCGGCGCGATCAACCTGCCCATCATCAAGTTCTCGGTCGACTGGTGGAACACGCTGCACCAGCCCGCTTCCGTGATGCGCATGGGCGGCTCGTCGCTCGACAAATCGTTCCTGATTCCGCTGCTGGTGATGGCAATCGCGTTCACGCTGCTGTTCGTCACGCTGCACCTGGCTGCGATGCGCAACGAGATCCTGCGCCGCCGTGTCCGCTCGCTGCAAATGATGCAGGCGAGCCGCATCGCGTTTTCGAACGAAATGAGCGCCGGTTCGCGTCACGACAACGCGTCGAAAGAAATCGGGGCCGCATGACCATGTCGCTCGGTCCCTATGCCTCCTTCATCGTGACGTCCTATGCCGCCGCCGCCCTCGTGGTCGCGATCCTGATCGGCTGGATCGTGCTCGACTATCGCAGCCAGACCCGGCGCCTGCACGACCTCGACCGCAGCGGCATCACCCGCCGTTCGGGCCGTAGCGCGATGGATCGGCCATGAGCGATCACACGACTCCCGCACCGCCGCAGCGCCGGACCTTCCTGATGGTGCTGCCGCTGATCGCCTTCATCGGCCTGGCCGTTCTGTTCTGGTTCCGGCTCGGCAGCGGCGATCCCTCGCGGATTCCCTCCGCGCTGATCGGACGGCCGGCGCCGCAAACGATGCTGCCGCCGCTCGAGGGATTGCAGGTTGATAACGTCCAGGTGCCGGGTCTCGATCCCGCCGCGTTCAAGGGCAAGGTCAGCCTCGTCAACGTCTGGGCCTCCTGGTGCGTGCCGTGCCACGACGAGGCGCCGCTTCTGACCGAGTTCGCCAAGGACAAACGCTTCCAGCTCGTCGGCATCAACTACAAGGACGCCTCCGACAATGCGCGGCGCTTCCTCGGCCGCTACGGCAACCCGTTCGGCCGCGTCGGCGTGGATGCGAACGGCCGCGCCTCGATCGAATGGGGCGTCTATGGCGTGCCGGAGACCTTCGTCGTCGGGCGTGAGGGCACCATCGTCTACAAGCTGGTCGGCCCGATCACGCCGGACAATCTGCGGAGCGTGCTGCTGCCGCAGTTGGAGAAGGCGTTGAAGGCGGGGTCTTAGCCAAGACCGTCATTGCGAGCGTAGCGAAGCAATCCAGAGTCCCTCCGCGGATACATTCTGGATTGCTTCGCTGCGCTCGCAATGACGAGCTGAGAGAATTACCCCTTCCTCACATCCCCCGCTTCCGCCTCGCTCGTTTCCAGCGAGACCGGCTCGAGGTGATAGCGCTTGGTCAGCGGCATCTGGGCGATGGCGAAGATCATGGTCAGCGGCGTCACGCCGAACACCTTGAAGTTCACCCAGAAATCCGTGCTCTGGGTGCGCCAGACGATCTCGTTCAGCACCGCCATGCCGGCGAAGAACAGCGCCCAGCGCAGCGTCAGGATGCGCCAGCCCTGCGGGGTCAGGTTGAACATCTGGTCGAACATCACGGCGATGAAGGAGCGGCCGAACAGGAGCCCGCCGCCGAGGATGGCGGCGAACAGGCTGTAGATGATGGTCGGCTTGACCTTGATGAAGGTCTCGTCGTGCAGCACCAGGGTGAGCGTGCCGAACACCAGCACGATCACGCCCGTCACGATCGCCATGATCGGGATATGGCGCGTCACCACATAGGAGGCGATCATCGCCGCGACGATCGCGACCATGAAGGCGCCGGTCGCGGCGAACAGGTTGAACTTCGCATTCACGAAGAAGAAGACGAGCAGCGGACCGAGTTCGGTCGCAAGCTTGAACAGCGGATGCGGCTGGGTCTTGTCCATCACCTGACCTTTGTTGCTGTCATCCCCCGCCTTGTGCGCAATTGCGCACTGGGGCGGGGGATCCAGTATTCCGTGGCGCCTGTGATCTACAACCAGCGGCGCGGCGTACTGGATGCCCCGCCTGCGCGGGGCATGACGAAAGAAACCTATGATTCGATTCCGGCGATCGCGCGGGCGAAGTCGCGCGCGGTGAAGGGCGCGAGATCGTCGACGCCTTCGCCGACGCCGATGAAATGCACCGGCAGTTTGAATTTTTCCGCGAGCGCCACCAGGATGCCGCCGCGCGCAGTGCCGTCGAGCTTGGTCATCACGAGGCCGGTGACGCCGGCGGTGCGATGGAAGGCCTCGACCTGCGACAGCGCGTTCTGGCCGACGGTGGCGTCGAGCACAAGCAGCACCGCATGCGGCGCAGTCGCGTCCACCTTGCGAATGACGCGCACGACCTTTTCGAGCTCGTTCATCAGCTCGGCCTTGTTCTGAAGCCGCCCGGCGGTGTCGATCAGGAGCACATCGATGTTCTGCTCCTTCGCCGCCGTCAACGCGTTGAAGGCGAGGCTCGCCGAGTCGGAGCCTTGCGCCCCCGCAATGACCGGCGTCCTGGTGCGCTCGCCCCAGACCTTGAGCTGCTCGATGGCTGCGGCGCGAAACGTGTCGCCGGCGGCCAGCATCACCTTGCGGCCTTCGGAGGCGAATTTCTGCGAGAGCTTGCCGATGGTGGTGGTCTTGCCGGAGCCGTTGACGCCGACGACGAGAATGACGAACGGCTTCTTGGCCGTATCGATCGCGAGCGGCTTTGCAACCGGCGCCAGCACCTTCTCGACCTCGGTCGCAACGACGTCCTTGACCTCGTCCGCCGAGATCGCCTTGTCGTAGCGCCCCGTGCCGACGGCGTCCGCGATGCGCACCGCAACCTGCGTGCCGAGATCGGCGCGCAAGAGCACGTCCTCGATGTCGTCGAGCATGGCGCGGTCGAGCTTGCGCTTGGTGACGAGGTCGGCGACCGCGGTCCCGAGCGTGGACGAGGTGCGCTTCAGCCCGTTGGACAGGCGGCGCCACCAGCTCAGCTTGGGGGGATCTGACGTGGTATCGTTCATGATGGCGGTGTGTTAGCCGTTCCGGCTCCCAAACGAAAGTCTTGACCGAAAGTCCTGCAATTGCTCGATGTTCCCGAATTGACCGCTGACGAAATCTTAGGCCGCGTGCTCCATCGCGACGGATTGATGCTGGTCATCGACAAGCCGGCCGGCCTGCCGGTGCATCGCGGCCCCAAGGGCGGCGCCAATCTGGAGGCGTCCTTCGACGCGCTCCGTTTCGGCCTGCCGCGGCCGCCGGTGCTGGCCCACCGGCTGGACAAGGACACCTCCGGCTGCCTCGTGCTCGGCCGCCATCGGAAAGCCACAGCCTCGCTTGGCCTGCTGTTCAAGCACGGCAAGATCGGCAAGACCTACTGGACCGTGGTCGAGGGCGGGCCTGCCGAGGACGAAGGCACCATCGATATGCCGCTCGGCCGGCTCAATGCCGAGCGCGGCTGGTGGCAGAAGCCCGATCCGGAAGGCCAGAAAGCCATCACCAACTGGAAGGTGATGGGCCGGGGAAATGGCCTGGCCTGGCTCGCCATGGAACCGGTGACCGGGCGGACCCACCAATTGCGGGTGCATTCGGCCGCGACCGGCTGGCCGATCTTCGGCGATAACATTTACGGCAACGGCCCCCGCTTCGGCGAGCCGCGCCTGCATCTGCATTCCCGCGAGATCGTGGTGCCGATTTCCCGGAACAAAGAGCCGGTCCGTGTGGTGGCCCCGGCCCCGCCCCACATGCACGAGCGGCTGCGCGCCTGCGGCTGGAACGGGGAATAACCCGCACAGCCGGTAGACCCTCATGGTGAGGAGGCGCGTCAGCGCCATCTCGAACCATGCAAGGCCCCGCTGCTGCAGACGGGCCTCGATCCTTCGAGACGCGCCCGCTTTGCGGGCTCCTCAGGATGAGGGTCCACCGGTCCATGGTTTACGAAACGTTCAGTGCTCGCCTCTAATGATAGCGGTTGCTTAGAACAAGCTTCCGTCAATCCGCTCAGGACGAGCCGCGCGTCATGTCCAAGGCCGAGCTATCGATCATCGACGAGGTCGAATCCGCGATTCGGATTGGCTCGGCGGAAAAGGGCCTGGAGACGGCCCGCCGCGTCACCGACCTGTTTCTGTCCTCCGCCGGTAGTTTTGACGACGAGCAGATCGCACTGTTCGACGAGGTGCTCGAGCGCCTGATCGGTACCATCGAGCTGCGCGCCATCGCCGACATGGGCGCGCGCGTCGCGCTGGCCGAGATCAGCGCGCAGCTCGCGCCGATCGCGCAGGCGCCGCCCTCGGTCATCCGCCGCCTCGCCAACAATGACGAGATCCGCATCGCCGGTCCCGTGCTCCAGGAATCCGCGCGCCTCGACGAGGGCGAGCTGGTCAGGATCGCATCATCCAAGGGCGAACTGCATCTGCTCGCGGTCGCCGGGCGCTGGTGGCTGAAGGAGATCGTCACCGACGCGCTGCTGGCGCGCCGCTATCCCAGCGTCAGCCGGCGGCTTGCCGCCAACCCCGGCGCGCGCGTTTCCGGAGGCGGATTCGCCATCATCGTCGGCCAGGCGGAGAGCGATCCGGAGCTCGCCGTCAGCGTCGGCGTCCGCGTCGACCTGCCGTCGGAGCTGCGCCGCGAGTTGCTGCGCTCGGCGAGCGATGCGGTTCGCACCCGCCTCTTGTCACGCGCGCCGCCGCATCTGTTCGAGGAAATCCAGAGTGCGATCGCCGCCGTCACCGCCGGCGTCGCGCGCGAGATGTCAGGTGTCCGCGATTTCGAAGGCGCCAAGCGCGCCATCGCAGGTCTCAAGGCATCCGGCCAGCTCAACGAGGCGACGCTGTTCGGCTTTGCCAAGCAGCGGCGCTATGAAGAAGCCGTCGCGGCGCTGGCGGCGTTGTCGCAATCCACCGTCGAAGTGATTCGCCCGCTGATGCAGAGCCTGCGCGAGGACGGCCTGCTGGTGCCGTGCAAGGCGGCGCAGCTCAGCTGGGAGACGACAGCTGCCGTGCTCGAAAGCCGATTTGCGACCGGCGCGATGAAGCCGGCCGACCTCGCGAGAGCGCAAAGCCATTTCGCCCACATGACACCGGAGAACGCGCGGCGGACGCTGCGGTTCTGGCAGGTGCGGGCGTCGTAGACACCCCGCATCCACCCCCTCGGGGTCGTCCCGGCGAAGGCCGGGACCCATAACCACAGGGAGAAGTTTGGCGACGGCTAGCAGTTACTCTGCTTCGTTGGGACAAGCACCGCGCATAATCGATAGATCACGCGGTATGGGTCCCGGCCTTCGCCGGGACGACGTTGGGGATGGAGTTGTGTGATGACCGCAGATTACGTGGTCAGCCGCTCGCCATCACTGCCGGCAATCCTCAGCGGCACGACACTCCCCACGCGCGCGCCCGCAATCGCGACCGGCAGATAATGCTCCGTGCGGCCCTGGCTGCCGCTCTCGATCAGCACATCGCGCGTTGCGCCGATCTCGGCTTGCAGCCGCTGACGCAATGCTGCCTCACCAGCCGCACGCAGCCGCCGCGCACGTTCCTTGATCTCCGGCCCCGCAACCTGCGGCATCCGCGCGGCGGGCGTGCCGGGGCGCGGGGAATAGGGGAAGACGTGCAGGAAGGTGAGGCCGCATTCCCTGACCAGATCGAGCGAGCGCGAAAACATCGCCTCGGTCTCGGTGGGGAAGCCCGCGATGATGTCGGCGCCGAAGGCGATGTCCGGCCGCAGGCGCCGCACCTGGTCGCAGAAGGCGATCGCATCGCCCCGCAAATGCCGCCGCTTCATGCGCTTCAAAATCATGTCGTCGCCGGATTGCAGCGACAGGTGCAGATGGGGCATCAGGCGTGAATCGTCGCCGATGGCATCCAGCAGATCGTCATCCGCCTCGATCGAATCGATCGAGGAGATGCGCAGGCGCTTCAGCTCCGGCACATGGCGCAGGATCTGCTTGGTCAGCATGCCAAGCTTCGGCGCACCCGGCAGATCGGCGCCATAGCTGGTGAGATCGACACCGGTCAGCACGATCTCGGCGTGACCACGTTCCGCCAGCGCCCGCACCTGCTCGACCACGGCGCCCATCGGCACCGAGCGCGAATTGCCGCGGCCGAACGGGATGGTGCAGAAGGTGCAGCGGTGGTCGCAGCCGTTCTGCACCTGCACGAACACGCGCGGCAGGCCGCTCGCGAAGCCGTCGAGGAGATGCGGCGCCATCTCCTTCACCGCCATGATGTCGCTGACGGCGATCTTCTCGCTGGCACCGATGTCGAAGGCAGCGCGCGTATCGCGCCAGGCATCGCTGCGCATCTTGTCGTCATTGCCGACGACGCGGTCGACCTCGGCCATATCGGCGAACATCCGGCTCTGCGTCTGCGCGGCGCAGCCGGTGACGACGATGCGCGCCTCCGGCCGCGCGCGCTTCAGCTTGCGGATCGACTGCCGCGCCTGCGCCACGGCCTCGTTGGTGACGGCACAGCTGTTGATGACGATGGTGTCGGAGAGCCCCGCGCCTTCGGCCTCGCGGCGGATCACCTCGGCCTCGAAGGCGTTGAGGCGGCAGCCGAAGGTGACGATCTCGACGGACATCAGCCGACCGGCGCGAACAGCGCCGGATCGAAATTGCTCTCATATTCGAAGGTCGCGGTGCCCGTCATCAGCACGTGATCGTCGCGCTCGCGCCATTCGATGCCGAGCTTGCCGCCGGGCAACGTGATCTCGACATTGCGCTCGGCGCGCTTCAGCCGCGCCGCGGCGACGGCCGTGGCACAGGCCGCCGAGCCGCAGGCCCTGGTGAGCCCTGCCCCACGCTCCCAGGTGCGGATCGTGATGTGGTCGCGATCGACGACATGGGCGAGCGTGATGTTGGCGCGCTCGGGGAAGATCGGATGGTTTTCCAGCAGCGGACCAAAACGCTCGAGGTCATAGGCGTTGACGTCGTCGACCCAGAAGATCGCGTGCGGGTTGCCCATGCTCACCACCGAGGGCGAATGCAGGATCGGATTGTCGATCGGGCCGATCTGCAATTCGATGTAGCGGGTATCGCGAAACTCCTCCGCCAGCGGAATGTCCTGCCAGCCGAACCTGGGCACGCCCATGTCGACGGTGTAGAGATCGGGTGCCGGGCCCTGCCAGCAATTGAGCAGGCCCGCCGCGGTCTCGAACGTCGCCGTTGCCTGCCCGGTCTTCTCGAAGATGCGCCGCACCACGCAGCGCATGCCGTTGCCGCAGGCGCCGGCTTCGGAGCCGTCATTGTTGTAGATGCGGATGAAGGCCTCGGTGCCGTCGAGCCGCGGCTTCTGAAGCACCATGAGCTGATCGTAGTGCACGCCGCCGTGCGCAGATGCCACCGCGCGGGCGTCGTCCGGCGTCACCGCCGAGGCGGAATCGCGCATGTCGACAACGACGATCTCGTTGCCGATGCCGTTCATCTTGGCAAATGCGTGGTTGGCCAGCGCGCTCATGAAAATTCCCGAATTTCGCCCGCCTTATATGGCGATCCTTGGCCGCTTGGCCAGTGTTTTGCCGCCGGGCGCCAGGTCGTCTGCCATGACGCATCTGTCATGGGACGAATTCGGCGCTCGCGTGTTAGAACCGCGTAGTTCGCGCGAACCGGGATGCGCGGCCGGGTTAAGGCCTTGGTGGGCAAGGTCTGGGGAGAATAAAATGAACACTTTTCGTCGTCTTGTTCTGGCCGCGCTGATCCCGGCAGCGGCCTTGTCATTTGGCCTGTCCGGCACTCTGGCACAGACGCCGAGCCCGGCACCGGCCGCCTCGGCAAGTCCTTCTCCAATCAGTCCCTCGCCGGCCCCGTCGGTTTCGCCCGCTCCGGCTGCAAGTGCCTCGCCTGCCCCTGCGGCAACATCCTCGCCTGCGGCGAGCGCCTCACCCGCCCCGGCCGCATCGCCGGCGCCCGCAGCCAGCGCTTCGCCCAGCCCGGGCGCACCGCCGCCCGCCGCAGCCGCCACCCCCGCCCCGGTCCAGACCGCCGATCCCTTTGGCCTCGAGACCACGCTGGAGTCCAGGAAGGTCGTGATGGTCAAGGGCACTGCCAATTGGGACTCGGCCTTCGACACCCTGGTCGACGCCTTCAAGGCGCTGAACACGCTCCTGGACAAGCAGGGCATCAAGCACGCCGGCAATTCGATGATCGTCTACACCTCGACCGACGACACCGGCTTCACCTTCCTCGCCGAGATCCCGGTCGATCAGGACCCGCAGAAACTGCCCAAGGACATGAGCATCGGCAAATCGCCGGAGGGCAAGGCGCTGAAATTCGTCCATCGCGGCTCCTACGACAACATGGACAACACCTATGAGGCGATCACCAATCACCTCGACGACAAGAGGCTGGAAGCCAAGGACACCTTTATCGAGGAGTACCTCACCGATCCCCTGAAGACGGCGGAGGACAAGCTCGTGATCAATGTTTTCGTGCCGCTGAAGTGAGACCGATGAAAAAGCCTGCCGTACTCGCCTCCGTTCTTGCCACCACGCTGCTGGCCGCGCCTGCGCGCGCCGACGATTTCCCCTCCGCGATCTCGGTGAGCGGCGAGGCCACCGTTTCAGTGGCGCCCGATCTTGCGCAGATCGACGCGGGTGTCGCCAATGACGCCAAGACGGCGAAGGAAGCCACCGACGCCAACAACGCCGCGATGGGCAAGGTGCTGCTGGCGCTGAAGGGTGCCGGGATCGCCGAGAAGGACTACCAGACCTCGCGGCTGTCGCTGCAGCCGCAATACGGCCAGAACAAATCCACCGGCGCCTCGCCGGTGATCGGCTTCCGCGCCTCCAATCGCGTCACCGTCAAGATTCGCGACGTGACCAAGGTGGCCGGCATCATCGACACGCTGGTCGGCGCCGGTGCCAACGACATCGGCAACATCTCGTTCGAGGTGACGCAGGCGTCAAAACTGCTCGACGAGGCCCGCGAGCAGGCGGTGGTGGATGCCCGCCGCAAGGCCGAGATCTACGCCAAGGCCACCGGCGTCACGCTGGGCGCGCCGCTCAGCGTCTCCGAAGGCGGCGCGCCGATGCCGTTGTTCAAGACGCGAATGGCAACGGCACCGATGGCCGCACCCGCCGCCGTTGCACCCGGCGAGGAGACGCTGTCGGTGACGGTGAATGTGAGCTGGGCGATCAAGCAGGGGCAGTAGCAAGCTTCGTAAGAGGCAGGCTGCTCGCCACAAATACAGCCGTCGTCCTGGCGAAAGCCAGGACCCATTACCCCAGGGAGTTGTTGTAGCGCGAAGCGGGTAACCCCGAGCCTTCGCCAAACGATTCCCTGTGGTAATGGGTCCTGGATCAGCGCTCGCTCCGCTCGCTTGTCCAGGACGACGAGTTGAATGGGTGTTGAGAGCTAAATCTCCACCACCTGCCCCGGCTTCATCGCGACAAATCTCTCTTGCGGAATTTCGGCGACATCCAGCGCTTCGACCAGCGCCTTGGCCGGTGCGTCGATCGCTTCATCCGTGAGCTGGAACGTGCCGTGGTGATGCCCGAGCGCGTCCTGCGCGCCGCAATCGAGCAGCGCCTTCACCGCGTCTTCCGGATTCATGTGCTGGTCGCGCATGAACCAGCGCGGTTCGTAGGCGCCGATCGGGAGGATCGCCAGGCGTAACGGCCCGTGCTTCTCGGCGACGCGGCGGAAATGTCTGCCGTCGCCATAGCCGGAATCGCAGACGACGTAGATTTTCCCGGCCGGCGTCTCCAAGACAAAACTCGCCCACAGCGCCTTGTTGCGATCGAACAGGCCGCGCGCGGTCCAGTGCCGGGTCGGGACCAGATGCACGGCGATGCCGCCGCCGAGCTCGACGCGGTCGTGCCAGTCGAACGCCTCAGCGTTGATCGACGAGTCGGCGCTACCCATCGTCACGTCATTGCCGAGCGGCGTGACCACCCGCGGGGCAAAATTCTTGGCGAGCCGCGAGAGCGTCGCGATGTCGAGATGATCGTAATGCCCGTGCGAGACCAGCACGACGTCGATCTTCGGCAGCTTCTCGAAGGCGATGCCGGGATCGTTGTGCCGCTTCGGTCCGGCAAAGCTGATGGGCGACACCCGCATCGACCAGACGGGATCGACGAGGATGTTGAGGCCGCCGGCCTGGATCAGCCAGCTGGCGTGACCGACGAAGGAGAGCCGCACCTTGCCGCCGTCGACGCGCTCCGGCGGGGTGTCGGCATGGGGGCTCGGGGCCCAATCCGGCCAGGTCGCCCGCTGCCGCTTGCCGCTGAACTGCCAGCGCAGCACCTCGCGAAGCGATTTCGGCGGCGCGCCGTCGGGATCGAAGAAGTTCAGGCCGTCGAAATGGTCGGAGACGGAGCCGTCATAGGTTTTCATGCGTGACATCCAGAGGGAGGGGACACCGACCAGCGCAGCTGCTCCGGCAAGCAGTCCGAAAAGGCGGCGGCGGGTGACCGGCACGGGCGAGCTTCTAGGGATGGTGCGGACGGTAGGGCATCACCGCCTATATGGGCGGGGCCAGAGGAAAAGGAACCCACCGCCGGAAAGGACGTGTTTTCAAGGCCTTGCCTTCCGAAGCGGCTCCCACCACCCTAACTTTCCTTGACTTTTGGGCGGGAGCGGCGTTTAACCCCGCCACTTTCTCGGAAAGGCTTTCTTTTCGACCCGCCGACTGGCCCCGGAGGTCAGAGGTCAACGCCCGACAGCGCTGTGCGCCCTCGGGCGCAAAGGTGTTTGGAAGATCGCTTGCCGGGTAAGTGGTCATCCCCCGCGAAGGCGGGGGATCCAGTATTCCAGAGGCGCCTCGGCTAAAGCCGAGAGGCCGCGGCGTACTGGATGCCCCGCCTTCGCGGGGCATGACAGCGGTGAGTAACGGAGCGCTCTTCCCATTCGGGAGGACAGCAACAGGACAACGGCATTGTTCGACAATCTGTCGGAACGGCTTGGCGGCATCCTCGATCGTCTGACGGGGCGCGGGGCGCTGACCGAAAAGGACGTCGATGCCGCGATGCGCGAGGTGCGCCGCGCGCTGCTGGAGGCCGACGTCGCGCTGGAAGTCGTGCGCAGCTTCACCGAGCGCGTCCGCGAGCAGGCGATCGGCGCCACCGTCGTCAAGTCGGTGACGCCCGGCCAGATGGTGGTCAAGATCGTCCATGACGAGCTGATCAACACGCTCGGCGCCGAAGGCCAGACCATCGACGTCAATTCCGTGCCGCCGGTGCCGATCATGATGGTCGGTCTGCAAGGCTCCGGTAAAACCACCACCACCGCGAAGCTCGCCCGCCGCATGGTCCAGCGCGACAAGCGCAAGGTGCTGATGGCCTCGCTCGACGTCTATCGCCCGGCGGCGATGGAGCAGCTGGCCGTGCTCGGCCGCGATCTCGACATTCCGACCCTGCCGATCGTGGCGGGACAGCAGCCGGCGCAGATCGCCAAGCGCGCGCTGGAAGCCGGCAAGCTCGGCGGCTACGACGTCGTGCTGCTCGACACCGCCGGCCGCACCACGCTCGACGAAGAGATGATGGCGGAAGCCGCCGCGATCAAAGCCGCGGCCAACCCACATGAAGTGCTGCTGGTCGCGGACTCTCTCACCGGCCAGGACGCAGTCAATCTTGCCCGCGCCTTCGACGAGCGCGTCGGCCTCACCGGCATCGTGCTGACCCGCGTGGACGGCGACGGCCGCGGCGGCGCCGCGCTGTCGATGCGCGCGGTCACCGGCAAGCCGATCAAGCTGATCGGCACCGGTGAAAAGACCGACGCGCTGGAGGACTTCCACCCTGATCGTATCGCCGGCCGCATCCTCGGCATGGGCGACGTGGTGTCGCTGGTCGAACGCGCCGCCGCCAACATCGACGCCGAAAAGGCCGCGCGCACTGCCGAGCGCATGCGCAAGGGTCAGTTCGACCTCAACGACATGCGCGAGCAGCTGTCGCAGATGGCCAATATGGGCGGCATCAGCGGCCTGATGGGCATGATGCCCGGCATCTCCAAGATGAAGAACCAGATCGCGGCCGCCGGGATCGACGACAAGATCTTGAAGCGCCAGGTCGCCATCATCGATTCCATGACGCGCGACGAGCGCCGTCATCCCGACCTGCTCAAGGCCAGCCGCAAGAAGCGCATCGCCGCCGGCTCGGGCCAGAGCGTCGAGCACGTCAACAAGCTGCTCAAGATGCACCGGAACATGGCCGACGTGATGAAGGCCATGGGCTCGGGCAAGCGCGGCCCGCTCGCCGGCATCGCCCAGGCCATGGGCTTTGGCGGCGGCACGAAGATGCCTTCGCCCGAAGAGATGAAGGCGATGCAGGAGAAGATGCAGGGTGGCGGCGGACAGGGCCTGCCCAACCTGCCGAAGGATCTGCCGCCCGGTCTTCGCTCAGGTTTACCGAATTTGCCGGGGCTTACGGGCCTCAGCGGCAAGCCGACCCTTCCGGGGCTCGGCGGTTTTCCCGGCAAGAAGAAATGAGGAATTCGTCGCACGGGATCGATAAGCATCCCGCGCAACGCGGAATACCAATCAACCGAACAAACTGTACTTTGAAGGAGAACTGAATGTCCGTCGTTATCCGCCTCGCCCGCGCAGGCACCAAGAAGCGTCCCGTCTATCACGTCGTCGTCGCCGACTCGCGCTTTCCGCGCGATGGCCGCTTCATCGAGCGTCTCGGCTATTTCAACCCGCTGCTGCCGAAGGACAACGAGGCGCGCCTCAAGCTCGACATGGAGAAGGTGAAGGCCTGGGTCGCCAAGGGCGCGCAGCCGTCGGACCGCGTGTCGCGTTTCCTCGACGCCGCCGGCGTCAAGAAGCGCGAAGCCCGCAACAACCCGCAGAAGGCCGTGCCGCGCAAGGAGCGCAAGGCGCAGGCCGAAGCCGCCGCGAAGGGTTAAGGCCAGACCATGCCGGCGCTGGTCTGCGTCGCGCGGATCGGCGCCGCGCATGGTGTGCGCGGTGCGGTCAAATTGTGGACCTTCACCGAAGATCCCTTTGCCATCAGGCGCTACGCCCCGCTTCTGTCCAAGGACGGCAAGCGCCAGTTCGAGGTCGCAACGGCGCGCGAGGCCAAGGATCATCTGGTCGCGACGTTCAAGGGCGTCACGACCCGCGATGAGGCCGAGCGCCTCAACGGCATCGAGCTCTATGTCGCGCGCGAACAGCTGCCCGCGACCGATGCGGACGAATATTACCACACCGATCTGATCGGGCTCGCCGCCGTCACCACGGACGGCGAGGCGCTCGGCCGCGTGCTCGCGATCCATAATTTCGGCGCCGGCGACATCATCGAGATTGCACCGCCCAAGGGCACGTCGCTGCTGCTGCCGTTCTCCAATGCGGTGGTGCCGGAGGTCGACATCGCCGGCGGCCGCGTCGTGATCGCGCTGCCGGAGGAAATCGCGGGCGATGATGTCTCTCCGGGTCGTCCCGGCGAAGGCCGGGACCCATAACCAAAGACGACAATTTTGGCTAAGCTGATCGCTCCAGTCATCGCAAAACAAGCTGCGGTGGGTATGGGTCCGGATCAGCGCTCGCCACGCTCGCTTGTCCGGGACGACGAGACATTTGGATACAATGACCAACCCCTCACCCTGGCGCGCGACGGTGCTGACGCTGTTTCCGGAGATGTTTCCGGGGCCGCTCGGCGTGAGCCTGGCCGGCCGCGCGCTGGCCTCCGGGCTCTGGCAGTTGGAATCGCGGGACATCCGGGCCTCCGCCACCGACCGGCATCGCAGCGTGGACGACACCCCGGCCGGTGGCGGCCCGGGCATGGTGCTACGGGCGGATGTTCTGGCCGCCGCCATCGACGCGGCGGAGATCGGCCAAGATTCTTCAAAAGAGCGGCCCCGCCTGCTGATGAGCCCGCGGGGTCGGCCATTGACCCAGGGCCGCGTGGTGGAGCTCGCCCAGGGTCCGGGCCCCCTGATCGTCTGTGGGCGGTTCGAGGGGGTGGACCAGCGGGTGATCGACGGGCGGGGCCTGGAGGAGGTCTCGATCGGCGATTACGTGCTGTCCGGGGGCGAAATCGCCGCGCTGGCGCTGATTGACGCCTGCGTCCGGCTGCTACCGGGGGTCATGGGCAAGGAGGCCTCGGGAACCGAGGAAAGCTTCTCCGACGGCCTGCTCGAATACCCCCAATATACCCGTCCGCAGCTGTTCGAGGGGGTCCCGATCCCGGAGATCCTGACCTCCGGCGACCACGCCAAGGTCGCGGCCTGGCGGCGGGCCGAATCCGAGGCCCTGACGGCGGCCCGGCGGCCGGATTTGTGGGCGCAAGTCCCCGCGAAGGCCCCGAATCGGGCCGGTCGCCAAAAAACGCCAAAAAACAAGACAGACGGGTGACAAACGCTCCGGCTTGTCTTATAGGAGCGGCCAAATCCGCAATGGCTGGATAGACGAATTTTGCGCAGCCCCCGTTTGAAAAGGCTGGGCGCGCCGATGGAGATTTACCCATGAACCTGATCAAGCAGCTCGAGCAAGAGCAATTCGACAAGCTGTCCGCCGGCAAGGACATCCCGGAATTCGGCCCCGGCGACACCGTGATCGTCAACGTGAAGGTCGTCGAAGGCGACCGCACCCGCGTGCAGGCCTATGAAGGCGTCTGCATCGGCCGTTCCGGCGGTGGCCTCAACGAGAGCTTCACCGTGCGCAAGATTTCGTACGGCGAGGGCGTCGAGCGCGTGTTCCCGGTGATGTCGCCGATGATCGACTCGATCAAGGTGGTGCGCCGCGGCAAGGTGCGTCGCGCCAAGCTGTATTACCTCCGCAACCTTCGCGGCAAGTCGGCCCGCATCGTCGAGAAGCAGGACCGCGCGACTGCCGTCGGCGAGTAAGCTTTCGCCCACCAGGCAAGTTTCGAAGAGCGCGGGGCCGAACGCCCCGCGCTTTTTTTGCTTTGCACGACCGTCATCGCGAGCGCAGCGAAGCGATCCAGACAGTCTCCGCGGATGCATTTCTGGATTGCTTCGCTGCGCTCGCAATGACGAACTTGAAGCACTCGCGCTTTTACCGCTGCATGCTATATAGCTTCTAGAATGTTTCCAGATTTGACCAGCCTCGCCCCCGTCAAGCGCATCGTCATCGACGATCGCTCGCGGCTGCCTGGCCGGTTCTTCGGACGCTTCGCGACCTCGGCAACGTCAGAGCTTACGCGCGCAGCCTAAAAGCTGCGCTGACGATTTTGTTGCCCCGCGCGCCACCCGCGCTCTTCGCTGACACACATTCCCGGAGCTTAAGCTCATGTCCAAGCCGACCACACTGTACGACAAGATCTGGAACGACCATCTGGTGCACGAAGCCGACGACGGCACCTGCCTGCTCTATATCGACCGCCATCTGGTGCACGAGGTGACCTCGCCGCAGGCGTTCGAAGGCCTGCGCACGACCGGGCGCAAGGTGCATGCGCCGGAAAAGACGCTCGCCGTCGTCGACCACAACGTGCCGACCACCGACCGCTCCAAGCCGAATCCCGATCCGGAGAGCATCGAGCAGATCAAGGCGCTGGCCGAGAACGCCAAGGAATTCGGCATCGAATATTACAACGAGTTCGACAAGCGCCAGGGCATCGTCCACGTCATCGGCCCCGAGCAGGGCTTTACCCTGCCCGGCACCACCATCGTCTGCGGTGACAGCCACACCTCGACGCATGGCGCGTTCGGCGCGCTCGCGCACGGCATCGGCACCTCCGAGGTCGAGCACGTGCTGGCGACGCAGACGCTGATCCAGAAGAAGGCCAAGAACATGCGCGTCACCGTCGACGGCAAATTGCCTGACGGCGTGACCGGCAAGGACATCATCCTCGCCATCATCGGCGAGATCGGCACCGCGGGCGGCACCGGCTACGTGCTGGAATACGCCGGCGACGCGATCCGCGCGCTCAGCATGGAAGGCCGCATGACGGTCTGCAACATGTCGATCGAGGGCGGCGCCCGCGCCGGCCTCGTCGCGCCCGACCAGAAGGCCTACGACTTCCTGCGCGACCGCCCCAAGGCGCCGAAGGGCGCGGCGTGGGACGCGGCGATGCGCTACTGGGAGAAGCTGCGCTCCGACGAAGGCGCGCATTTCGACCACGAGCTGCGCCTCGACGCAGCAAAGCTGCCGCCGATCGTGACCTGGGGCACGAGCCCGGAGGACGTCATCTCGGTGACCGGCATCGTGCCCGACCCCGACAAGATCGCGGACGAGGCCAAGCGTCTCTCCAAGCACCGCGCCTTGAAGTATATGGGCCTGACCGCGGGGACGAAGATCACCGACATCAAGCTCGATCGCGTCTTCATCGGCTCCTGCACCAACGGCCGCATCGAAGATCTGCGCGCCGCCGCCAAGATCGCGGAAGGCAAGCAGGTCTCCGCCAGCGTCAACGCCATGGTGGTGCCGGGCTCGGGCATCGTGAAGGAGCAGGCCGAGGCCGAGGGTCTGGACAAGATCTTCATCAAGGCCGGCTTCGAATGGCGCGAGCCGGGCTGCTCGATGTGCCTTGCCATGAACCCGGACAAGCTCAAGCCGGAAGAGCGCTGCGCCTCGACCTCGAACCGCAATTTCGAGGGCCGCCAGGGCTTCAAGGGCCGCACGCATCTGGTGTCGCCGGCGATGGCGGCCGCGGCCGCGATCGCGGGTCACTTCGTCGATGTCAGGGAGTGGCGGTAAGCTGCTCCCCGCAATTTGAGCTAAAGCGGCAAGCGGCTGTTAATCGCCAGCGCCGACACTGCGTCCTCGCGACGGCTTCGCGAGGACACGCCTCATGGCCAACAAGCCTGAATATGTCGATCTGATCAGCGAGGCGACGCGCCAGCACCGGCGGCGCGCGACACCGCTGCGCATCGTCGCCAAGCCCGAGGTCGAGGAGACCTCAAAGCTCAGCCGCTGGCCGCCGGCGATGTTCAGGCAGTGGAAGATCGAGAACCTGATGCGGTGGAAGTCCGCGTCGTGGAAGCTGAAGGATTGGCTGTGAACCAGACACGTCATTCCGGGGCGATGCAAAGCATCGAACTACGGTGCGCAGTTGCGCACCTGAGAATCTCGAGATTCCGGGTCTGGCGCTGACGCGCCATCCCGGAATGACTGCGCAAGAGGTGAATACGCGCTTCCCCTCTATAGCCCGGCATGACGCTCTACGAACTGCTCCCATCACCAATAACGGTACGGATAGTGCCAGCGGTGCCAATGGTGCCAGCGGCAGATGCGGCGCGGGCCTCGCCCGACTATGTCGAGATCTCGCAAGACCGAAAGGCAGGCGCACAAGCGACAGTGCTGTTGGTCAAAGGATTTGCGCCCGCCGGCTAGAGCAGCAACTCACCAGAACGGTCCATAGCCGAATACGAAAGGCGCGGGCACACCGTAAGGATAGGGACGGTAGTAGACGGGCCGCGCGTAATAGCGCGGATCATGGGGCGCAGAGTGCCGCGCAATGTCATGGTGCCGCGCGTGTCGTCGCGCATCAAACACCGCGATCCCCGCCGAGGCATCCGGCTTCGTCGTCCTCTGCATCGCGGAAGCGCGAGGCAAACCGGCGGCGAGCCCAACGATAACGGCCAATGCAATCCATCGCGTCATGACGACCTCCGCGCCTTGAGCATGCGGGCTTCACAAGGCCGTCTGCAAGTTAAAACAGGCCCGGCGGTGATGACCATGCCCGCGCCGATCATGACGGCGCCAATGGTGTTACGACACAAGGATTAGGGCCGAGCTCTGGAGCCTTGAGACTGAATAGGCTATGGATGAACGCGCCCCGGACGTGAATGCAGAGGGCACGCAACAAGTCCCTGAGTCTCTGCGCAACATTTCAGGCGCCACCAAAACCGGCCGTCAGCGACGAACGTATCTTCTGGTCAAGCGAATGCAGGAGATGGTTATGCCGAATTCCAGCGGATTGCGGATATCTCGCCTCGCGATCGCAGCGAGCCTTGCGCTCGGCGCGAGCTCGGCGATTGCCGCGCAGGGACCGGGCGTCGAGGCCGGCGCGGCGAGCCCGCTGACTCAGCTCGTGATGACGATCCTGGTCTATGGCGCGTCCGCAGCTGTCGTCGGCGCCGGCCTGATCGGCGCGCTCCGCGGGAATTGAGGGGGCGTCAGCCCCGGCGCCAGTAGCAGCTCATATGCGGCACGATCACCGTGCCGCTGGGCCGGTATTCCTGCACATAGGTTGCGTTGCACTCGCGGACCGCATCGGGACCGGGATTGTAGCGCGGATAGACGCCGTCCGGGCTGTAATAGGGCGTGACGCGCAGGCGCGGCTGGGGCCGCCTGCGCGGCGGCGGGGCGTCTGGCGATACGGCCTGGGCCAGCCGGATGTCGGGGCCCGCCGCCTGGGCTTGGGCCGGGGTTTGGGCGCCGACAAAAAAAGTCGAAAACAACCCCATGCACAGTAGAACCGGTACTGCTGTTCCCGCCCGCATCACACCACCACTGACCTGAGCCATCCCCTTGATGCGTCGTACGCTCCTCGTTTTCACGCGCGACGTCAACGCCGATCCTATAATGCGGGATGCAACGCCGCGGAACCCGCGCTAAGAGAAGTCCATGTGGACGGAATTGAAGGCCCCCTCGTTGGCCGAGATGGAAGCGGTGGCCCACGAATTGTTCGAGCGCCTGCCGGCGGAATTTCGCGGGCTGTGCGAGGGCGTGATCATCCGCGTCGACGACTTCCCGACCGAGGAGGTCCTGGACGAGATGGACTGCGAGAGCGAGTTCGACCTGCTCGGCCTGTTCCAGGGCGTCGGCCTGCCCCAGCAGAGCTTTGGCGACGTGGCGCGGCTGCCCAACATGGTCTGGCTCTACCGCCGGCCGATCCTGGATTACTGGGCCGAGCACGACGAAACCCTCGGCCATATCGTCCGCCACGTCCTGATCCACGAGATCGGCCACCATTTCGGCCTTTCGGACGACGATATGGCGGCGATTGAGGCTCAAGCAGACTAGATCTGCCGAATTCGGCCTAGGATTCGGCCCCCGATCGCGATAAATACCTGTTCCCCCTGAACCACCCGGGAAAGCGCAACCATGGACAAGTTCACTACGCTGGAAGGCGTCGCGGCGCCGCTGAAGATCATCAATGTCGACACCGACATGATCATTCCGAAGCAGTACCTCAAGACCATCAAGCGCACCGGCCTTGGCAAGGGGCTCTTCTCCGAGCAGCGCTACAAGGACGACGGCAGCGAGAATCCTGATTTCGTCCTCAACCAGCCGGCCTATCGCAATTCGAAGGTGCTGGTTGCCGGCGACAATTTCGGCTGCGGCTCGAGCCGCGAGCACGCGCCCTGGGCGCTGCTCGACTTCGGCATCCGCTGCGTGATCTCGACCTCGTTCGGCGACATCTTCTACAACAACTGCTTCAAGAACGGCATTCTGCCGATCCGCGTTGCCCAGGAAGACCTCGACAAGCTGTTCGACGACGCCGAGCGCGGCGCCAACGCGACGCTGACGATCGACCTGCCGAACCAGGAGATCCGCGGCCCCGACGGCGGCAAGGTCAAGTTCGAGATCGACCCGTTCCGCAAGCATTGCCTGATCAACGGCCTCGACGACATCGGTCTCACGATGGAGAAGAAGGCCTCGATCGACACCTATGAGGACAAGCTCAAGCGCGAACGCGCCTGGGCCTGAGCTCGATATCCGGTTCAAGCCCCGGTGCTGATAGCGCCGGGGCTTTTTCTTTGCCCTGATTATCTCGTATAGCTTCCGGCCATGCTGCCCGACATCGTCACCTTCTGGCACGGCCCGATGGACGCCCTGCGCCAGACCTGCCTGCGCTCGCAGCTTGCGGCCGGCCACAAGGTCACGGTCTACAGCTTTGACACCATTCCCGGCCTGCCTGCGGGCGTCGGCAATGCGGATGCCGAAGCGATCCTGCCGCATGCATTCTCCGAACGGCTGCGGCCGCCGCAGCCGGATGGAAGCTGGCGCGACTGGACCACGCTTCAGTTCAGCGACTTCTTCCGCATGAAGCTGATGGCGAAGAATCTCGGCCTCTGGCTCGATGCCGATGTGCTGCTGCTCAAGCCCGTCGAGATCGATCCAGCAAAGCCCTACTTCGCCTGGGAGCGGCCGCGCCAGCTCGGCAATTCCGTGATCTACCTGCCGCCCGAGCACGGCATCGTTGCCGCGTTCGAAGAGCTGATGGAGCAGGAGGAGCTGACGCCGAACTGGCTGTCAGTGCGCCATCGCATCACCTTCATGATGCGCCGCCTGCGCGGCGGCTCGAACCGCCTCTCCGACATCCGTGTCGCGATCTTCGGACCTGCGGCGCTGACTGCACTCGCGCGCCGCACCGGCGAACTGCAGAGTGCCCTGCCGAAGCAGTCGTTCTACGCCGTGCACGCCGAGCCAAAGCTGTTCTTCGACCCCTCGAGCTATCTCGGCCTCGTCACCGACCCCGAGATCATCGGCCTGCACATTTCACCCAAGGGCCGCGGCGGCGAAAAGCCGATTCCGTGCAGCCTGTATGCGTGGGCGACGGAGCGGTTTGGCTGAGAGCCGATTCTCCGCCGTCGTCCCGGCGAAAGCCGGGACCCATAACCGCAGGAAGCGGTTTGGCGAAGACCCTCCGTTACATTATTCAATGGCAACGCGCACCGCGCACCATCGATAGACCTCGCGGTATGGGTCCCGGCTTTCGCCGGGACGACGGCGGTGGTTGTTGCGATGCTGCGCCGCGTCCGGGGCACGAGATCGGATTTTGCCGTTGGATCCTGTTTGATCCAGCGCAACGCGCTTCTGCATCATTGTGCTTTATTCGGCTCCAATTCCACGACCCAAACGGAGCCTCGCATGAGCACCGCAAGCAGGCCGTATCCCATCGTTCAGGATCTCATCGACTCCTTTGCGAGCTGGCTGAAGCATCGCCGCGAGATGAACGAGATGCGGCAGCTCGATCGCGCCGATTTCGACCGGATCGCGAGCGATCTGAGGATCGCACCCGACGATCTCGAAGAGCTGGTCCGTCATGGCAAGCACGCCGCCGACGAGCTGCCGAAGATGCTGGAGCAGCTCGGCATCAACGCCGAAGGGCTCGGCCGGGCACAGCCGCTGCTGCTGCGCGACATGGAGCGGGTCTGCTCGCTCTGCGGTCACAAGGGACAGTGCGACCGCGATCTCGCCGACGGCACCGCCGCGGAGAACTATCACGGCTACTGCGCCAATGCCGCGACGCTGGAATCGCTCGACCGCGCCGATCTCGCGCCGCGCTGACGCGGCGCGGATTGCGACGAAAACTATCCGTTCAACATCGATAGAGCCGTGCGCGCGAGATCGGTTGGTCGCTCCACCAATTGGTCCGCGCCGGCCGCCTCCAGCTCATCCCGGCTGCCATATCCCCAGAGCACGCCAAGCCCGCGCATCGTGACCGCATGAGCGCCGACGATGTCGTGGCGGCGATCGCCGATCATGAGGCTGTGCGAGGCGGCGATACCGTATTCAGACAGGATATGGGCGAGTAACTCAGGCTTATGATCGAGCGTGCCACCCGGCACCGAGCCGTGGATGCCGTCGAAATACACCGCCAAATTCAGGTTCTCCAGGATCCGGCGCGCGAAGACTTCGCGCTTCGACGTGGCGAGGTAGATCCTCAATCCGGCTTGCCGCAGTTCCTGGAGCGCTCCGCCGATCCCAGGATAGGGCTCGCTTCCGAGCAAGCCGCTTTCCCCGTAGTGCTGGCGGTAGGCGACGACGGCTTCATCGATTCGGTCGTCGCCATATGCCTGCAGCAGCGTCCGCAAGATTTCTTCGAGTGGTGGACCAATCGCTATGTCAGGTGCCTTGGCTGGATCGTGCCCGAGCACACGCAATGCGGCTGTGCAGCTTGCGACAATGCCCGGCTGCGAATCGACCAGCGTACCGTCGAGATCCAGAAAGACGGAACGGGCCGGGGACACACCTCAGCCCTTCCCCATCGCCGCAATCGCGTCCGCAATCTCGATCGTGCGCCGCGCCATGTCGGCGTGCAGGCGCTCCACCATCGCGCCATCGAGACGGATCGCGCCGCGCGAGACGTTCTCCGGCAATTCGAACGCCGCGATGATTTTTCGCGCGCGCGCGACTTCCTCTTCCGGCGGCGTGAAGATCGCGTTGCAGGCTTCGATCTGCGAGGGATGGATCAGCGTCTTGCCGTCGAAGCCGAGGTCGCGGCCCTGCGCGCATTCGGTGGCAAAGCCGTCGGAATTGTTGATGTCGCTGTAGGGGCCGTCGAGGATTTCGAGGCCGTGGGCGCGCGTCGCCAGGATGCAGTGGGTGATCATCGGGATCATTGCGGCGCGGCCGGGCAGCATCCGGATTCGCGTCTCGCGCGAGATGTCGTTGGGGCCGAAGACGAAGCCCGAGAGACGCGTCTTCGGATCGCGGCCGGCGGTCGCCAGCTCCTCGGCATGCAGCACCGCGCGCGCGGTCTCGATCATGGCCCAGACCTTCACGGTCGGTGCGGCGCCGAGCTCGGCGAGGTGATGGCCGATGGTCTGGAGATCTTCGACGCTTGAAACTTTTGGAACCAGAATGCCGTCAGGCGATGCCTTGGCCGCCATCGCGACGTCATCCGCCCACCAGGGCGTGTCGAGACCATTGGTCCGGATCAGGACCTCGCGCTTGCCAAACCCCTTGGCCGCGATCGCGGCGGCGATTCCATCGCGCGCAACCGCCTTGGCGTCGGGGGCGACGGAATCCTCGAGATCGAGGATCAGTCCGTCGGCGGCCAGATTCTGCGCCTTTTCCAGCGCGCGGGGGTTGGAGCCGGGCATGAATAGATGGCTGCGGCGCGGGCGGGTCATGCGAATGGTCCTTCCGGTTTCCTCGTAGCTCTTCTGACCTGAGCCGATAGCACCTGGCATGCCTATTCGAAAGGCTTGTTCGCCCCTGCGGTCTATGATTAGGCATAGGCCATGATCACATTCCCAGAGCATTTGCTGGAAGGCTACAGGGCCTTCGCCACCCAGCGGCTGCCGACCGAGCAGACCCGCTATCGCGAGCTGTCGGTGAAGGGGCAGTCGCCGGAAGTGATGGTGATCGGCTGCTGCGACAGCCGCGTCTCGCCAGAGGTGATCTTCGACGTCGGCCCGGGCGAATTGTTCGTCGTCCGCAACATCGCAAATCTGGTGCCGGTGTATCAGCCCGACGGCAACGCGCATGGCGTCTCGGCGGCGCTGGAATATGCGGTGAAGGTGCTGAAGGTGAAGCACATCGTGGTGCTCGGGCACGCGCAATGCGGCGGCATCCGCGCCTTCGTCGACAAGATCGAGCCGCTCACCCCCGGTGACTTCATCGGCAAATGGATGCAGATGTTCATCAAGCCGGGCGAGGTGGTCGAGCAGCGCGACCGCGAGACCATGGCGCAGTTCGTCGAGCGCATCGAGAAGGCCGCGGTGTTCCGCAGCCTGGAAAACCTGATGACCTTCCCGTTCGTGCAGAAGGCGGTCGATGCCGGCCAGATGCAGACCCACGGCGCCTATTTCGGCGTCGCGGAGGGATCGCTGTTCGTGCTGGACAAGGTCGCGAAGGAATTCCGCAGCGTCAAGGACGCGGCGTGAAGTCGTGATTCGTAGGGTGGGTTAGCGAAGCGTAACCCACCACTTCTGTCACCGCGGAAACTAGCGAGGTGGGTTACGCCTTCGGCTAACCCACCCTACGGCACTACGCGAGCTTCGTTACGCCGCCTTCTTCTTCGCGCTGATCAGCTTGCGGTTGATCAGCACTTCCGCGATCTGGATCGCGTTGAGGGCTGCGCCCTTGCGAAGGTTATCGGACACGCACCACAGCACGAGGCCGTTCTCCACCGTGGCGTCCTCGCGGATGCGGCTGATATAGGTGGCATCCTCGCCGGCCGCTTCATAGGGCGTGGCGTAGCCGCCGGGCTCATGCTTGTCGATGACGAGGCAGCCTGGCGCCGTGCGCAGGATGTTGCGCGCTTCGTCGGCGCTGATCGGATTCTCGAACTCGATGTTGACGGCCTCGGAGTGGCCGACGAAGACAGGCACGCGCACGCAGGTCGCGGAGAGCTTGATCTTGGGATCAAGAATCTTCTTGGTCTCCATCATCATCTTCCACTCTTCCTTGGTGTAGCCGTCCTCCATGAAGACGTCGATCTGGGGGATGATGTTGAAGGCGATGCGCGCGGGAAACTTCTTATTGACGATCTCGCTGTTGGTGTAGACGGCCTTGGTCTGCGAGAACAATTCGTCCATCGCGTCCTTGCCGGCGCCCGACACCGATTGATAGGTCGAGACCACGACGCGCTTGATCGTCGCCTTGTCGTGCAGCGGCTTCAGCGCGACCACGAGCTGCGCCGTCGAGCAGTTCGGGTTGGCGATGATGTTCTTCGCCTTGAAGCCCGCGGTCGCATCCGCGTTCACCTCGGGCACGATCAGCGGCACGTCCGGGTCCATGCGCCAGGCCGAGGAGTTGTCGATCACGACCGTGCCGGCAGCGCCGATCTTCGGCGACCATTCCTTCGACACCGAGCCGCCCGCCGACATCAGGCAGATGTCGACGTCGGAGAAGTCGTAATGCTCGAGCGCTTTGACCTTCAGGGTGCGGTCGCCATAGGAGACCTCGACGCCGACGCTGCGGCGTGACGCGAGGGCCACGACCTCGTCCGCGGGGAATTTGCGCTCATCGAGGATGTTGAGCATTTCCCGTCCGACATTGCCGGTCGCGCCGACGACTGCGACTTTGTAACCCATCGTTCACTCTCCGATGAAAAAGCCCGTTCCTGAAGCTGACGCTTAAACAGGAAGAGCAGCGCTTCTATGCGAGAACCGGCCTCAAGACAACGTTGGACCATGCCCGAAGGCCATGGATGCACTCGCCTGAGGCCAGCACGGCCGCAACTCCCACCCAGATCCATCTGGCGCTCGCCAATCTCGCCGACGAGGTCGTCGGCACGCTGGCGCGCCTGTTCGCCTATGTGGGGACGCTGGCCCTGTTTGCCATCCTTGGCCTTGCGGCATTGGCTCAGCTCCCGAGCCTGCGCGACGACGCGCCGGCGCTGAAACCGGGCTGGAGCGTGGCCGACCGCTCGCATCCCGCCTTCGCGATCAGCCGGCTCGATTCATCAGAGAAAACAGCCTCTTATACCATCCTCCGGCATCCCGAAGGCGGTCGCAGGGACGTGATGCGCTGGACTGGCGAGGCGGACCGGCCCGTCGCCGAGCTCGATATTTACCGGGAAGGCGGCGAATTCGACGTGACGCGCCCGGCGACCGCAGACCTGGCCGTTCAGATGGGCCTCGACGCGGCCGCCCCGCTCGAGCAGGCCGGCCTGATCGACACGAAATTCGGCCCGGTCGCCCTGTTCCGGCCGACCGGCACGGCGCAGGCGTGCCTTGGCTATCTCAAGCGCAGCGAGGAGCCGGCGCTCCAGATCTCCGGCTTCTCCTGCCAGGGCGATACGCTGCCCGCCCAGCGCGCGGCCATCGCCTGCACGCTGAACCGGCTGACGCTGCTCACCTCGGGTAACGAGCCGAAGCTGGCGGAATTGTTCGCCCGCGCCGAGCTCAAGCGCAGGGGTTGCGCCCCCCAGGGCGCGCCGGACTGGCTGCTGGGCGCCGCGAACGCGCAATTGCGCGGAGCGCTTTGACCGGCATCAAGCTCAAGTGGCTGGTATTCATGCAACTTTTGCCGGCGCGTACGATTATTCCGCCCTGGTGTGACCCAATAGACCTAGTTGCGGCCACCCCGACCGGGCTAGTATGGGTCGAAATCGACTGGCGGCTTGCCGCCTGAAGGGGACGTGATGAGCTCGAAATTTTCTGCCGCGAACAAATTGGCGACATTGCTTGCGGCGGGCGCCGCGATTGCCATGGTCTTCGCGGCGCCGGCCTCGGCCGACACCAAGATCAAGCGCTATGACGAGCGCGGCCGGCCCTATTACGGCCCGAGCGGCCCCAACGCGGTCTATCAGCAGGGACGCACCCGCATCTATGTGAGCAAGCGCTCCTGGCTCGACGGCGGCACCGAGGTCAACCCGGGCGATCGCAAGTTCACCGACTACGCCTTCCCGCCGGCCGTCGGCTATCCGTCCTTCGCCCGCGAAAACCTCAACCGCCCGATCGATCGCCAGCCGCTGTCCCCGCCGGCCGATGTCGGCGGCTATCCGCAGAATTTCCCGCTGTACTGAGGCGGACGCAGGCACCGAATCAAAATGGCCGGGCTCGCGCCCGGCCATTTTTGTTTGTGTTGTCATTCCGGGGCGGCTCGGAGAGCCGAACCCGGAATCTCGAGATTCCGGGTTCGATGCTGCGCATCGCCCCGGAATGACGGCATCAGCCTTACGCGTGCAGCTTCTGCAATTCCTTCAGGATCGCTTCGCCCATCTGCGTGGTCGAGGCGGCCGTGGTGCCTTCCGACTTGATGTCGGCGGTGCGCAGGCCGCTGGCCAGCACCGCGGCGATCGCGGCATCGACCTTGTCGGCGAGCGCGCCCATGTCGAAGGAGTAGCGCAGCGCCATGCCGAAGGACGAGATCATCGCGATCGGATTGGCGAGGCCCTTGCCGGCGATGTCGGGCGCCGAACCGTGCACCGGCTCGTACAACGCCTTGCGCTTCTTGCTCTTCACGTCGACCTCGCCGAGCGAGGCCGAGGGCAGCATGCCGAGCGAGCCGGTCAGCATCGCCGCGATGTCGGACAGCATGTCGCCGAACAGATTGTCCGTGACGATGACGTCGAACTGCTTCGGCCACTTCACCAGCATCATGCCGCCGGAATCGGCGAGCTGATGCTCGAGCGTGACATCAGGGTATTCGCGCTTGTGGACCTGGGTCACGACCTCGTTCCAGAGCACGCCCGACTTCATGACGTTGCGCTTCTCCATCGACGTCACCTTGTTCTTGCGCTTCTTCGCAAGGTCGAAGGCGACGCGGGCGATGCGCTCGATCTCATAGGTGTCGTAGACCTGGGTATCGATGGCGCGCTTCTGGCCGTTGCCGAGATCGGTGATGGTCTTGGGCTCGCCGAAATAGACGCCGCCGGTGAGCTCGCGCACGATGACGATGTCGAGGCCTTCGACCGCCTCGCGCTTCAGGCTGGAGGCATCGGCCAGCGCCGGGTAGCACACCGCGGGGCGGAGGTTGGCGAACAGGCCGAGATCCTTGCGCAGGCGCAGCAGGCCGGCTTCGGGGCGCACCTCGTAAGGAACGGCGTCCCACTTGGGACCACCGACCGCGCCGAAGATGATGGCGTCGGCGGCCATCGCCTTGGCCATGTCGCCCTCGGAGATCGACACCTTGTGGGCGTCATAGGCGGAGCCGCCGACGAGGCCGGTATCGGTCTCGAATTTGGCGATGCCGGCCGAATTGAGCCAGTCGATCAGCCGCTTCACCTCGCCCATCACCTCGGGGCCGATACCGTCGCCGGGAAGCAGCAGCAGTTTGTGGGTCGCCATGGTCAGATCCTTCTCAATCCTCTCTCGTCATTCCGGGGCGCGAGCAAAGCGAGCGAGCCCGGAATCCATCAGGCCACGCAACGAGTGGTGGAATGGATTCCGGGCTCGCGCCAAGAGGCGCGCCCCGGAATGACGGCCGGCCGGAGTGCTAGAGCGGCGTTGCGCGCTTGGCAAGACACCATTGCCGCGCTGCGGCTGTGCAAGGCCGGCAGGGCCTGCCACACTGCGGGACGCCGGAGTACCCCTTTGCACGCCCCTGATCGTCCCCCGCCCGACGCGCACCCCGCGCGGCTGATCCTGACCTTGTCGCTGGCGGCGACGGTCGGGCTCGGCATCGGCCGCTTTGCCTATGCGCTGGTGCTGCCGGACATGCGGGAGGACCTCGGCTGGTCCTACTCGGCGGCCGGTTTCATGAACACCATCAACGCCGTCGGCTACCTCGTGGGCGCGCTGGTCGCGTCCCGGCTGATCCAGCGCGTCGGCTGGTCGGCCGCGATCCGCTTGGGAACCCTGGCCTGCGTCGCCGCGCTCGCCACCTGCGCGCTGACGGGGAATTTCGTGGCGCTGAGCCTGGCACGCCTGGTGCTGGGCCTGGGTGCGGCGGCCGGCTTCGTCGCCGGTGGCGCCCTGGCCGCTTCGATTGCGCAGTCGCGCCCGGAGCGGGCGAATTTCCTGCTCAGCCTGTTCTATGCCGGCCCCGGGATCGGCATTCTCGCCTCGGGGCTGATCGCCCCGTTCACGCTCCAGCATTTCGGGCCGGGCTCGTGGTGGCTGGTATGGTGGGCGCTGACGCTGCTCTCGGCCGCGATGACCGTGCCTCTGTTCCTGATCCGCATCGAGAGCCGAGCGCGTTTCACGGAAGGCAGCCACGCCGCCTTCGCCATTCTCCCCGTGCTGATCTATCTCGCCGGCTACTTCCTGTTCGGCGCCGGCTACATCGCCTACATGACTTTCATGATCGCCTATGTGCGCGACGGCGGCGGTGGTGCCGCGGCGCAGGCCGCGTTCTGGAGCCTGATCGGTCTCAGTGCCTTCGTCACGCCGTGGGTCTGGCGCGGCGTCCTCGCGCTGGATCGCGGCGGGCTTGCCACCGCCATCATCCTCGGCACCAACGCGCTCGGCGCGGGCCTGCCGATGCTGGGACATTCGACCGCATGGCTGGCGACCTCGGCGGTCGTGTTCGGCGTCGCCTTCTTTGCCGTGGTCGGCTCGACCACGGCCTTCGTCCGCTTCAATTATCCGCCCGAGGTTTGGCCGACCGCGATCGCGGCGATGACGATCTCGTTCGGCGTCGGCCAGACGCTGGGCCCGATCGTGGTCGGCGCGATCACCGATGCGCTGGGCAGCCTGAGTTATGCGCTGAACGTCTCGGCGGCGCTGCTGGCGCTCGGCGCGGTGGCGGCGCTGTGCCAGCGGAAGGTGGGGCCTTCATAGCCGTCATTCCGGGGCGCGCGTAGCGCGAACCCGGAATCCGGAGATTATGGCATGAGATTCCGGGTTCTCGCTTCGCGAGCCCCGGAATGACTGCCTCAATCAGCTCCCGCTGAACGAATTATACCCCTGGTCTTCCCAATAGCCGCCCTTGTAGTCGTTGGTGACTTCCATCGAGACCACGTATTTCGGGTTCTTGAAGCCGAGCTTGGTCGGCACGCGGATCTTCATTGGGAAACCATAAGCGCGCGGCAGGATCTCGCCCGCGTATTTGAACGTCATCTGGGTCTGCGGATGCAGCGCGCTGCGCATGTCCAGAGGCGAGTTGTAGCCGTCCTTGTCGGCGCACTGGAACCAGACATATTTGGCGCGCGTGTCGGCGCCGATCAGCTTGAGGAAATCGCGCAGCGGCGTGCCGGTCCAGCTGCCGATCGCGCTCCAGCCCTCGACGCAGATGTGACGCGTGATCTGCGTGACCTGCGGCAAATGATAGAGCTCGTCCAGCGTCCAGGACTTCTTGTTGTCGACGAGGCCGCGCACTTCGAGCTTCCAGTCCGCGGCCGAAACCTCCGGCGCATCGTCGAGATCGTAATAGGCGTTGAACGGAAACGGCTTCGTGATGGCGCTCTCGGGGAAGGTCGGCGCCAGCGCGTCGGGATTGAAGATGAAATCCTGCACGGCGTCGTTGAACTTCGAGACGCTCTTCAGCATCTCCTCGGCGGAGGACGAGTCGATCACGTCGCAGCCGGTGAGCAGCGTCAGCGCGCCGAGGCTGGCGCCGCCCGCGATGAAGCGGCGGCGGGTGACATCAGGCATCGTCTTGATCGAGTCCTTGATCAGCAGCCGCTTGTCGACGCCGGGGATCAGGAAAGAGCGCTTGGCCATGACGGTTCTCCCTCAGCGACCGATGATCATCGCGCGCAGGCTCTTCGGCACCAGCAGCGCGAGGGCGACGTGGATGACAAGGAAGGCGCAGATCGCGGCCATGCAGAAGAAGTGGACGTAGCGCGCGGTCGGATAGTCGCCGAACAACATGACCAGCCAATGCAGCTGCACCGGCTTCCACATCCCCAGGCCGGACAGCACGATCAGCACGCCGACCACGATGATGCCGGCATAGAGCACGCGCTGCACGTAATTGTAGACGGTGAGATCGTCATGGCCGAGCTTGAAGGTCAGCGCCGCCCTGACGTCGTGGAGCACGCCGGCCGGCGTGATCGGCAGCAGCTTTTTGCGGAAGCGGCCGGTGGCGAAGCCCGTGACCAAATAGGCGAGGCCGTTGATCATCAACAGCCACATCGCCGCAAAATGCCAGAGCAGGCCGCCGCCGAGCCAGCCGCCGAGCGTATACTCACGCGGGAAGCTGAAACCGAACAGCGGCGAGGCGTTGTAAATCTGCCAGCCCGACAGGATCATCAGGATCATGGCAAGGGCGTTGATCCAATGCATGACGCGGACCCAGGCCGGCTGGATCACTTTGGCCGGGCTGGACCGGACCTGCTCGTCGGTGACTGTGAGGCTTGCCATGATGGTTCCGTCCTTGGACCGTCCCTTGGATCGTCTGTCGGGAATTATACGCCGGGCATTCCGTTTTCGTTACGCCCCGCCGACGATCGAATCGATGCCGGCAGGCTATCGCGGTCACAATAAAGCGAGCCGGGTGGCCCCGGCTCGCCGTTTCGTCGCACCCTGTCGGGGGTGAAACAGGATGCCGCGGTGTTACGTCGCCGGCATCAGCACGGTGTCGACCACATGGATCACGCCGTTCGACTGGTTGACGTTGGAGATCGTCACCATCGAGGTGCCGCCCTTGGCGTCGATGATCCAGACCTTGCCGTCCATCTTCTTCACCGTCAGCTCCTCGCCTTCCGCCGTCTTCAGCTTCTTGCCGTCGGTGAGGTCGGAGGCCTCGAGCTTGCCGGGCACGACATGGTAGGTGAGGATCTTGGTCAGGGTCGCCTTGTTCTCGGGCTTGACCAGGGTGTCGACGGTGCCGGCCGGCAGCTTGCCGAAGGCAGCGTTGGTCGGCGCGAACACCGTGAACGGGCCCTTGCTTTCCAGCGTCGGCACGAGACCGGCCGCCTTCACCGCCGCCACCAGCGTGGTGTGGTCCTTGGAGTTGACGGCATTCTGGACGATGTTCTTGGACGGGAACATCGCAGCGCCGCCGACCATGACGGTCTTCTCTTCCGCGCGAACGGGCGCGACGACGGTCGCGGTGATGGCGAGGGCGCTGAAGGCGGCGGCAGCGAGATAGGCAATACGCTTCGACATGGAAAGTCTCCCGATTGAATTGAGCCCGGCAATGGCCGGTGCTTGAGTTGGGGCAACAACGGCGGCTGCGGCAGTTTGACGTGAAGCAGCAGCGCCGTCGTTGGACCGAACTACGGGAGGGTTTGCGAAGTGGTTTCGGGGAAAAATTCTTTGTGATGCGTGAAACTATGTGCGGGGCGCTTCGTGTGGTGCGCGGGCGCGGTCCACACACTCCGCTGTCGTCCCGGACAAGCGCAGCTCCGACAACGCGCAGCGTTGTCTGGAGCGGAGCGCAGAGCCGGGACCCATAACCCCAGGAAGATATCGTGGCACGAGCTGGCAACCACGAGTCTTCGCCAAACTCCTCCCTGTGGTTACGGGTCCCGGGCTCGCGACTTCGTCGCGCCCCGGGACGACGAGTGGAGATTGTCGCGCGCGCTATACCTCAATCCCTGCTCAACGGCGTCTGAATGAACCCGCGATTGTGCGTCGGGCTGATCAGGAGCTCGTTGATGCAGACGCGCGCCGGCATCGACGCGATGAAGGCGATGGTGCGGCCGAGGTCTTCGGATTGCAGCATCCTGGCCTGCTCCTCCTCGCTTGGCACCACCGGGCGCAGCTTCAGGATCGGGGTCGCCACCTCGCCCGGCATCAGGCAGCAGGCGCGCAGGCCGTTGACGCATTCGTCCATGTTGAAGGAATGGGTCAGCGCCAGCACCGCGTGCTTGGTCGTGGTGTAGGCCGGGCCCGGCATCTTCGAAACGTGGCGGCCGGCCCAGGACGAGACGTTGATGATCGAGCCGTCCTTTTGCTTGCGCATCGTCGGCAGCACCGCGCGCATGCAATAGAGCACGCCGTTGAGGTTGACCTGGACCAGCTTGTCCCAGCCCTCCAGTTCCATGTCCTTCCAGCTGCGCTTGGGGACATTGATGCCGGCATTGTTGACCAGAAGATCGATGCGGCCATGCCTGGCGACGATCTGATCGGCCGCCTTCTGGGCTTCAGTGGCGTCGGATACGTCCAGCGCGATGGCCTCGGCGGCCCCGCCCGCCTTGATGATCTTGGCGACCACGGTATCCAGGGCTGACTGGCGCCGGCCCGAGACCACCACCGTCCAGCCGTCGGCAGCCAACGCCTCGGCGCCGGCCTCCCCGATCCCGCTGCCGCCGCCGGTGACCCAGGCCACGCGTTTCCCATTTTTTGTCATGCAAACTGTCTCCGTTGCTTCATCGGGGCGGTTTTTGCTAATCCAGCCCTCGGTTTTGACCGACCTTGCGGTCCAGGAAATCTTGCATGAACCAAGCAGCCAACGCCAATCTGTTTTCCCGCCTGTTCGACGGCCTGGACGATCCCAAACGCCTCGCGATCGAGACGCATGACGGCGCCCGTATCAGCTATGGCGATCTGATTGCGCGGGCCGGGCAGATGGCGAATGTGCTGGTCGCGCGCGGCGTGAAGCCCGGCGACCGCGTCGCGGTGCAGGTCGAGAAATCGGTCGCGAACATCGTGCTCTATCTCGCCACGGTGCGGGCCGGCGCGGTCTATCTGCCGCTCAACACCGCCTATACGCTGAACGAGCTCGATTACTTCATCGGCGATGCCGAGCCGTCGCTGGTGGTCTGCGATCCCTCCAAGGCCGAGGGCCTCGCCCCGATCGCCGCCAAGGTGAAGGCCAGGGTCGAGACGCTCGGCCCCGACGGCAAGGGCTCGCTGACGGAAGCCGCCGAAAAGGCGAGCAGCGACTTTACGACCGTGCCGCGGGCGAGCGACGATCTCGCCGCGATCCTCTACACGTCGGGCACCACCGGCCGCTCCAAGGGCGCGATGCTCACCCACGACAATCTCGCGTCGAACTCGCTGAGCCTCGTCGGCTACTGGCGCTTCACCGACAAGGACGTGCTGATCCACGCGCTGCCGATCTACCATACGCACGGCCTGTTCGTGGCGACCAACGTGACGCTGTTTTCGCGGGCGTCGATGATCTTCCTGCCGAAGCTCGACCCTGACCTGATCATCAAGCTGATGGCGCGCGCCACCGTGCTGATGGGCGTGCCGACCTTCTACACCCGCCTCCTGCAAAATGCCGCGCTGTCGCGCGAGACCACCAGGCACATGCGGCTGTTCATTTCGGGCTCCGCGCCGCTGCTCGCCGAAACCCACCGCGAATGGTCCGCGCGCACCGGGCACGCGGTGCTCGAGCGCTACGGCATGACCGAGACCAACATGAACACGTCGAACCCCTATGACGGCGAGCGCGTGCCCGGCGCGGTCGGCTTTCCGCTGCCAGGCGTCTCCGTGCGCGTGACCGAGCCCGAGACGGGCAAGGAATTGCCGCGCGAGGAAATCGGCATGATCGAGGTCAAGGGCCCAAACGTGTTCAAGGGCTACTGGCGCATGCCGGAGAAGACCAAGGCCGAATTCCGGCCCGACGGCTTCTTCATCACCGGCGACCTCGGCAAGATCGACGGCAAGGGCTACGTCCACATCCTCGGCCGCGGCAAGGATCTCGTGATCTCCGGCGGCTTCAACGTGTACCCGAAGGAAATCGAGAGCGAGATCGACGCGATGCCCGGCGTGATCGAGTCCGCCGTGATCGGCGTGCCGCATGCCGATTTCGGCGAGGGCGTCACCGCGGTTCTGGTCTGCAACAAGGGCGCGGACGTCAGCGAAGCCTCGGTGCTGAAGGCGCTCGACGGGCGGCTCGCCAAATTCAAGATGCCCAAGCGCGTGTTCGTGGTCGACGAGCTGCCGCGGAATACCATGGGCAAGGTGCAGAAGAACGTGCTGCGGGATACGTACAAGGATATTTACGCGAAGAAGTGAGGCGTGGACTCGTCGAGAAGCTGCGTCGAGGAACCACCACGCGACGCGCTGTCATGCCCCGCGAAGGCGGGGCATCCAGTATTCCAGAGACGGCTATGATAGAACCAAGAGGCCGCGGCGTACTGGATTCCCCGCCTTCGCGGGGAATGACACTGAGGGTGTAGGACGCGCATGCCCCAAACCCGTCACTGCCCGCCCAACAAACTCATCACGAACCTGCTTCCGACAATAAACAGATAGCACCCGAACGCTGCTTCCAGCGTCCGCTTCGACATCGCATGCGCGGCTCTCACGCCGAGCGGCGCGGTGACGAGACTCATCGGCATCACCAGCACGGCGCCGATCAGCGAGACATAGCCGAGCGCGAACGGGATTTGCAGGGCTGCGACGGCCGGATAGGTCCCTGCTGCCGGCCAGCCGGCATAGACGTAGCCAATTGCGCCGGGGATCGAGATCAGGACGGCGAGTGCCGACGAGGTCGCCACCGCCTGATGAATTGGGCGACCGTAAAAGGTCATCAGCAGGTTGGAGAACAGGCCGCCACCGATGCCCATCAGCGTCGACAGGATGCCGACGCAGAAGCCGTAGACGCGCATCAACGGGCCCCTCGGCAGATCGTCGCCGAGCTTCCAGGTCTCGCGCGCGAAGATGAGCCGCACGGCAGCCGACCAGGCGACACAGACGAACACGATCTTGAACAGCCGCTCCGGCGCGTAGCGCGCGACCACGCTGCCGGCGGCGACGCCGATCACGATCGGCAGCCACCAGACGCGCAGGATCGCCATGTCGACGGCGCCGCGCCTGTAGTGCGCCTGGAACGAACGGATCGAGGTCGGGATGATCACCGCGAGCGAGGTGCCGACGCAGAACGGCATGCGTACCTCGAGCGGCACGCCGGCAATTCGGAAGCACTCGTAGAACACGGGCACGAGAATCGCGCCGCCGCCGATGCCGAACACACCGGCCAGGAATCCCGAGAGCGCGCCGGTTGCGATCAGCAGCAGCGCGAGTTCGACGATCTCCTTGATATCAAGTCCCGCCATCAGCACGTCCAAAGCCTGGTCTCGAGGACAGCGATAGACCCTTTCGTATTGCGCTACTATCGGCGAAGCTGGGCAGAGTATCTTGCTGAAAACGGAAGGATGGCCATGGACCAGCTCGCGGCAATGGCGACCTTTATCCGGGCTGTCGACACCGGCAGCCTGTCCGCGGCGGCGCGGTCATTGCCGAGCTCGCTGACGGCGGTGAGCCGGCAGATTTCGGCGCTCGAGCAGCACTTCGGCACGCGCCTGCTGGTACGTACGACGCGGCAGTTGGCGCTCACGGACGACGGCCGCATGCTCTACGAACGCGCCAGATCGATCCTCGGCGAGGTCAAGGAGATCGAGGAGGCGCTGGCGGGAAGCCGCCGCGAGCCGTCGGGACGCCTGCGCGTGAGTGCGCCGACATTGATGGGGCGCCTGCTGATCGCACCGCTGCTGGGCGACTTCCTGCGCGCCTGTCCTTCGCTGTCAGTCGATCTGCTGCTGGTCGATCGCAACGTCAACTTGATCGAGGAAGACATTCATCTGGCGCTTCGCGTCGGGCGCATTCCCGATTCCCAGATGGTGACGCGGAAACTCGCGGAGGTGCAGATGATCCATTGCGCCTCGCCTGGCTACCTCGCACAGCGCGGCGAGCCGCAGAGCCCGTCCGATCTGCCGCAGCATGATTGCCTGGTGTTCTCCGATGCGCCCGGCGCAGCGACCTGGCGATTCGGCCGCGACGCGAAGGGCGGATCGAGAATCCGGATAGCGGGACGGCTCTGGATCAACAGTCTCGACGCGCTCGCCACCGCCGCAGAGAACGGCGCCGGCATCGTCCGCGTGCCGTCATGGCAGGTCGAAAGGCAACTTGCCGAGGGGCGCTTGCGTCGTCTGCTGCGTGAGCATGAACCTGCCCCGGCTCCGCTCCATGCGCTCTATCAGCCGTCGCGCCTGGGGTCGGCGAAAATTCGCGCTTTCATCGATTTCCTGGTCGAGCGGTGGCGCGGGAGCGATCCCCTCGGCCGGTGATTCCTCCGGCGGGGTGGGATGCAGGCCGCGCATATCCACCCGTCATGCGAAAAATCGGTGCGCGTGGCGGAAATTGGAAGTGGCTCGTCGGCCATGCGAGCCGGCTCGGGGCGTCATGAACTGACTGGTTCGAACCGTGGCTGGCCCGCGACGGCCTAGAGCCGTTCCAATAGTAATTTCAATGCGCCTCAGGCGCCGCCGCAAAGGGTGAACTTATATTCTATTCTTGGTCGGCACACCATCGCTCTGGTATACCAAGCCCCTGATTGGCCTTGTTTCATCAACGCTGTAGCGCTGAACCACGGTTCGATTTATGGCGATTTGGTGATTGCGCAGGCCAAATCGACTCCGTAAATAGAGCCGACCTTTCGCGATCCCCGCGCGCCCCCTGCTGGGCCGCTACACAACATCAAAGCCCATGACCGCACGGATCGAACGACCGCTTTCACCACACATGCAAGTCTACCGCTGGACGTTGACGATGGCGCTGTCCATCGTCCATCGCGCCACCGGTATCGCCCTCTATGTCGGAACCCTGCTGCTGGCCTGGTGGCTGATCGCAGCGGCCTCCGGCCCCGCCGCCTATTCCCATGTCCAGGCCTTCACCGGCAGCATCATCGGCCGGCTGATCGTGTTCGGCTACACCTGGGCGCTGATGCACCATATGCTGAGTGGCATCCGGCACTTCATCTGGGACCTCGGCTACGGCTTCAAGGCCAATGAGCGCGAGGCCCTGACCTGGGGCGCGCTGATCGGCGGCATCGTGCTGACGGTGCTGATCTGGATCATCGCCATCGCGATCGGAGGTGGACGATGAACGCATCCGATACGCCGAAGCGCAGCATGCGCACCCCGCTTGGCCGCGTCCGCAATCTCGGCGCCGCCCATTCCGGCACGTCCGACTTCTGGCGCCAGCGCATCACCGCCGTCGCCATGACGCTGCTGATGATCCCGGCGCTGGTGATCGTCATGATGCTGCTCCGCAGCAACCATGCCGGCGCCGCGCAGATTCTCGGCTCGCTGCCAATCGCCGTGGTCCTGCTGCTCTTCATCTTCGCCAGCACCTGGCACATGAAGATCGGCATGCAGGTGGTGATCGAAGACTACGTCCACAACGAGAAGCTGAAGCTCACGGCGATCATGCTCAACAACTTCTTCTCGATCGCCGTGGCACTCGCCTCGACCTACGCGATCCTGAAACTTTCATCCGGAGTGTAACCCATGGCCAACGAGACGAATGGCAAGGGCAACGGCGCTCCCGCCACCAACGGAAAAGCCTACCCCATCGAAGACCACACCTATGACGTCGTCGTGGTCGGCGCCGGCGGCGCGGGCCTGCGTGCCGTGGTCGGCTGCAGCGAGGCGGGCCTGCGCACGGCCTGCATCACCAAGGTGTTTCCGACCCGCTCGCATACGGTCGCGGCGCAAGGCGGCATCTCCGCCTCGCTCGGCAACATGCACAAGGACGACTGGCGCTGGCACATGTACGACACCGTGAAGGGGTCGGACTGGCTCGGCGACCAGGACGCGATCGAATACATGGTGCGCAACGCGCCCGAAGCCGTCTACGAGCTCGAGCATTGGGGCGTACCGTTCTCGCGCACCGAGGACGGCAAGATCTACCAGCGTCCGTTCGGCGGCATGACCATGGACTTCGGCAAGGGCCAGGCGCAGCGCACCTGCGCGGCCGCCGACCGTACCGGTCACGCCATGCTGCACACGATGTACGGCCAGTCGCTGCGCCATGCGGCAGAATTCTTCATCGAGTTCTTTGCCATCGACCTGATCATGGACGACCAGGGCGCCTGCCGCGGTGTGATCGCGCTGAAGCTCGATGACGGCACGCTGCATCGCTTCCGCGCCCAGACCACGATTCTCGCGACCGGCGGCTATGGCCGCGCCTACGCCTCCTGCACCTCGGCGCACACCTGCACCGGCGACGGCGGCGGCATGGTGCTGCGTGCCGGCCTGCCGCTCCAGGACATGGAGTTCGTGCAGTTCCACCCGACCGGCATCTACGGCGCGGGCTGCCTCGTCACCGAGGGTGCGCGCGGCGAAGGCGGCTATCTGGTCAATTCCGAGGGTGAGCGCTTCATGGAGCGTTACGCACCGTCCGCCAAGGATCTCGCCTCGCGCGACGTCGTCTCGCGCGCGATGACCATCGAGATCCGCGAAGGCCGCGGCGTCGGCAAGAAGAAGGACCACATCTTCCTGCATCTCGACCATCTCGATCCCGCGGTGCTGGCCGAGCGGCTGCCCGGCATCTCCGAGTCCGCAAAGATCTTCGCCAATGTCGACGTGACGCGCGAGCCGATCCCGATCGTGCCGACCACGCACTATAACATGGGCGGCATCCCGACGAACTATCACGGCGAAGTGCTGACCAAGAGGAATGGCGACGACAATGCCGTGGTTCCCGGCCTGATGGCGCTGGGCGAAGCAGCCTGCGTCTCCGTGCATGGCGCCAACCGCCTCGGCTCCAACTCGCTGATCGACCTCGTGGTGTTCGGCCGCGCCGCGGCGCTGCGCTGCGCCGAGAAGCTGACGCCCAACGCCGAGCAGCCGGAGCTGCCGGCGAACTCGGCGGAAAAGGCGCTCGGCCGTCTCGACCATTACCGCTACGCCTCCGGCGGCACGCCGACCGCAAAGCTGCGCGAAGGCATGCAGCACGTGATGCAGAATAACTGCGCTGTGTTCCGCACCGGCGAAGTCCTGAGCGAAGGCCAGAACCTGATCGAGAAGGTCCACAGCGGCATCACCGACATCGCAGTGTCCGACCGTTCGCTGGTGTGGAATTCGGACCTCGTCGAGACGCTGGAGTTCGACAATCTGATCGCGCAGGCGGTGGTGACGATGAACTCGGCCGCCAACCGCACCGAGAGCCGCGGCGCCCACGCCCGCGAGGATTTTTCCGAGCGCGACGACAAGAACTGGATGAAGCACACGCTGGCCTGGCTGGACGATGCCGGCAAGGTCAAGATCGAGTACCGCCCGGTTCACGACTACACCATGACCAACGACGTGCAATACATCCCGCCCAAGGCGCGCGTGTATTGATCGAACAGTAGCCGTCATTCCGGGGCGATGCGCAGCATCGAACCCGGAATCTCGAGATTCCGGGCCTGGTCCTTCGGACCATCCCGGAACGACGAAAGGTTAGAGAAATGGTTGAATTCGCACTTCCGAAGAACTCCAAGATCACCGGCGGCAAGACCTGGCCGAAGCCCGCGGGCGCGACCGAGATTCGCGAGTTTCGCGTCTATCGCTGGAATCCTGACGACGGCAAGAATCCGAGCGTCGACACCTATTACGTCGACACCAATGATTGCGGTCCGATGGTGCTGGACGGCCTGATCTGGATCAAGAACAACATCGACCCGTCGCTGACCTTCCGCCGCTCCTGCCGCGAAGGCGTCTGCGGCTCCTGCGCCATGAACATCGACGGCCAGAACACCCTGGCCTGCACCCGCTCGATGCACGACGTGAAGGACGGCGCGGTGAAGATCAATCCGCTGCCGCACCAGCCGGTCGTGAAGGATCTCGTCCCCGACCTCACCAATTTCTACGCGCAGTACGCCTCGGTCGAGCCGTGGCTGAAGACGACCTCGCCGACGCCGCAGAAGGAATGGCGCCAGAGCCACGAGGACCGCGAGAAGCTCGACGGCCTCTACGAGTGCATCCTCTGCGCCTGCTGCTCGACCTCGTGCCCGAGCTATTGGTGGAATAGCGAGCGCTATCTCGGCCCCGCCGCGCTGCTCCAGGCCAACCGCTGGGTCTCCGATTCGCGGGACGAAGCGACCGGCGAGCGGCTCGACAATCTCGAGGACCCGTTCCGGCTCTACCGCTGCCACACCATCATGAACTGCGCCAAGGCCTGCCCGAAGGGCCTCAACCCGGCGGAAGCCATCGCCGAGCTCAAGCTCAAGATGGTCGAGCGGCAGATCTAGACGCCATTCACGCTTCGATCCCCGGCCGAGATGGCCGGGGCCTTCTGCGGCCTGCGTCAATTTGAGTAGATTTTTTTACCACCCCGCGCCGCGGGCGATTCCCGGGGAATACAACCACCGGTTCCCGTCATAAGCGACTTCCTTCCCAGCGGGAAATTCAGTTAAGCTCAGGTCCGGGGACCGGAGCGACTGTGCAGGGTGCGCAACGCAATTCGCTGAAGCTGTTGCAGTGGATGATGGCGGCATCCCTGGCATTGCCGATTGCTCTGTTCGCGATCGCCGCCACGATCTCCTACACATCGACAAAAGATATCGCCGACCGGGAGATCGAGCGCACGCTCGATGTTGCGCATGAGCATGCGCTCAAAGTGTTCGAGACGATCGACCGGAGTCTTGCCGAGCTCAACGAGGTCGTGCGCGGCCTCCCCGACGACCTCATCCGCACGCGCGAACCGGCGCTGCACCGCCGCCTGAAGCGGCTGGCCGATTCGCTGCCGCAGCTCAAATCGGCCTGGATCTTCGATGCGGACGGAAAGGCGCTGGTCAACAGCCTCGTCTCGCCGCCGCCGGAGCTGAGCTTTACGGACCGCGACTACTACTACGCCCATGTCGACCAGACCATCGGCACGTTCATCGGCACGCCCCTGACGCCGCGTCCGCCGTATCAGGGCGCCCGCTTCTTCGGCGTGAGCCGCCGCCGCGACTCCGACGACGGCAGCTTCATCGGCGTGATCCAGGCCTCCGTCCTGCCGGAATATTTCGAGAGTTTTTACGCCAGGATCGGCTCCGATCCCGGCAGCTTCTTCGCGATGGGCCGCGCCGACGGCGTGGTGCTGGCGCATTTTCCGCGGCTCGACCGCGACCTCCGGCTCGATCCAGGCGGGCCGGTCGGCCGCCAGATCGCCGCTCACCCCGCGCACGGACTCATGACCATCGCCTGGCCGTCGGACGGGATCGAGCGGCGCGTCGGCTACAAGCGCATCGCCGAATATCCGATCTATGTCAGCGCGGGGTTCGAGACCTCGGCGATCCGCGCGCGCTGGTTCGCCACCATGGGCCAGCATCTGGTGTTCGGCATTCCCGCGACCGCACTGCTGTTTCTGCTGCTCGCTTTCGCCTTCCGGCGCACCCAGCATCTCCAGACGGAGGCAGCAAAGCGGCGCGAGGCCGAGGAGGCGCTCAAGCACAGCCAGCGCCTGGAGGCGCTGGGCCAGCTCACCGGCGGCGTTGCGCACGACTTCAACAACCTGCTGACCGTGATCCGCGCCTCCGTCGACCTGCTGAACCGGCCGCAACTGACGGAGGAGCGGCGGCAGCGCTACATGACCGCGATCGCGGATGCGGTCGCGCGCGCCGCCAGGCTGACGTCGCAGCTCCTCGCCTTCGCGCGGCGCCAGACCCTGAAACCGGAGGTGTTCGACGTCGGCGAGCGGATGCAGTCGCTGCACGACATGCTCGCCACGCTGCTGGGCCCCGCGATCGAGATCACGACGCGGCTGCCGGCGGAGCCGTGCCTCGTCAATGCCGATGCCAGCCAGTTCGAGACGGCGCTGATCAACATGGCGACCAATGCGCGCGATGCCATGCAGGGCAAGGGCCGGATCAGCTTCAAGGTCGAGGCGGCGACGACCGTTCCGGACACGCTGGCGTATCTTCCGGGCAGTCGTGGCTTCGTCAGCGTCGTCGTCAGCGATACCGGAATCGGCATTCCGGCCGCGCGACTCGGGCGCGTCTTCGAGCCGTTCTTCACCACCAAGCAGGTCGGCCATGGCACTGGTCTTGGCCTTTCCCAGGTGTTTGGCTTTGCCCGGCAATCCGGCGGCGAGGTGACGGTCACGAGCGAAGTCGGCCAGGGCAGCACCTTCTCGCTCTATCTGCCGCGCGTGCCGGCGAACCTGCTGCCGCAGCAGCAGGCACCGAACACGGCACCGGCGGTGCCGGGCAGCGGCATGTCGGTGCTGGTAGTCGAGGACAATATCGAGCTCGCCAATTTCGCCGCCGATGGACTCACCGAGCTCGGCTACAGCATCACCCTGGTCGACAATGCCGCCGACGCGCTCGCCGAGCTGGTCGTGGATACGGATCGCTTCGACGTCGTGTTCTCCGACGTGGTCATGCCCGGAATGACCGGGCTCGAACTGGCGCGGGCGGTCCGCGATCGCGACATCGGTGTGCCGGTCGTGCTGACCACCGGCTACAGCGAGGCGCTGACGCAGGAAGGCAGCCACGGTTTCGATCTCGTGCAGAAGCCCTATTCGATCGAGGAGCTGTCGCAGATCCTCCACAGAGCCGCGCGGGTGCGCGATGGCGCGGCCGAATAGCCCAGTCCCGGAACCGCAGGGAACCGACTGATTTCCCTTGCGTTGTCCGGCCATGCAGAAACCGGCCGGGAAGCGCGAGCAGGGCAAGAAGCCGCCCATCGTCGAAATCGAGGGCGAGACTGGCGAGGAAGTGGCTCCGCCGCCGCCCGAAGTGCTCGAACCCGATCCCGAGCTGTCACCTGAAGAGGCCGAGCAGGCCCGCAAGGATTATCTGCTGACCCGCTTCTGGATCAGCGCGCGTGGCTTCTGGGGCCGCAAGGGTGACCGCCTCGCCTGGCCGTTCTCGATCGGCCTCGGCATGCTGATCGTCCTCACCGTCGGCTTCCAGTACGGCATCAATGTCTGGAATCGCGCGATCTTCGACGCGATCGAGAAGCGCGATGCGACCAGCGTGTTTCATCTCACCGCGGTGTTCTTTCCGCTTGCGATCGGCAGCATCGCGCTCGGCGTGGCGCAGGTGTTCGCCCGCATGGGCATCCAGCGGCGCTGGCGGGCATGGCTCACGGCGAGCGTGCTGACGCGGTGGCTCGCCAACGGCCGCTACTACCAGCTCAACCTCGTCGGCGGCGACCACCAGAATCCCGAATACCGGATCGCGGAGGATCTGCGCGTCGCGACCGATTCGCCGGTCGATTTCCTCGCCGGCGTCACCTCGGCACTGCTGTCGGCAGTGACCTTCATCGTCGTGCTCTGGACCATCGGCGGCGCGCTCACGATCGCGCTCGGTGGATCGACCATCACCATTCCCGGCTTCCTCGTGATCGCCGCGATGCTCTACGCCGCGATCGCATCGAGCTCGATCCTGGTGATCGGCCGGCGCTTCGTGCAGGTCTCCGAGGACAAGAACCAGGCCGAGGCCGATCTCCGCTACACCCTGACGCGCGTGCGCGAGAACGGCGAAAGCATCGCGCTGCTCGGCGGCGAGGAGGAGGAGCGCGGCGGCATCGACCGCAACTTCACCAACGTGCTGCGGCAATGGGCGCGGCTCGCCGGCCAGCACATGCGCACCACGCTGGTGTCACAGGGATCGAACCTCGTTGCACCGGTCGTGCCTCTGCTACTCTGCGCGCCCAAATTCCTCGACGGCAGCATGACACTCGGACAGGTGATGCAGGCGGCGTCCGCCTTCACCATCGTGCAGAGCGCGTTCGGCTGGCTGGTCGACAATTATCCGCGGCTCGCCGACTGGAATGCCTGCGCGCGCCGCATTGCCGCGCTGATGATGTCGCTCGACGGTCTCGAGCGCGCCGAGCAGGGCGATGGCCTCGGCCGCATCAAGCGCGGCGAGACCAGCAACGAGGCGATGCTGGAGCTGAACGACCTCTCGGTCACGCTCGACGACGGCACTGCCGTGGTCGGCGAGACCGAGGTGGAGATCGAGCCCGGCGAACGCCTGCTGGTCGCCGGCGAATCCGGTACCGGCAAGAGCACGCTGGTGCGCGCCATCGCGGGGCTGTGGCCGTGGGGCGGCGGCAGCGTCAATCTACACCCCGACCGGCGGCTGTTCATGCTGCCGCAGCGGCCTTACGTGCCCTCCGGATCCCTGCGCCGCGCGGTCGCCTATCCCGGGGCCGAAGACGACTGGACCCTCGAAGAAATTGGCGAAGCCCTGCGCAAGGTCGGCCTCGACCATCTCAAGGAGAAGATCGAGGAAGAGGGACCGTGGGACCAGACGTTGTCCGGCGGCGAGAAGCAGCGCCTCGCCTTCGCGCGGCTTTTGCTGCACAGCCCCGACATCGTCGTCCTTGACGAGGCGACCTCGGCGCTCGACGAGAAGAGCCAGGACAAGATGATGAAGATGGTCACCGACGCGCTGCCGAAGGCGACCATCGTCAGCGTCGCGCACCGCGTCGAGCTGGAAGCCTTCCACAGCCGCAAGATCGTGCTGGAGCGGCGCAAGGGCGGCGCGAAACTCGTCAGCGACATCGACCTCATCCCGCGCAAAGGCAGGCGCAGGCTGCTCGGCCGCTTCCTGCGCCCGCGCAAGGCTCCGCCAAGCAAGGCGGCGTGAGGCACTTCTCTCTCCCTCGTCGTCCCGGCCTAGTGCGCAATTGCGCACGGGGGGCCGGGACGACACTGAGATTGGAGTCCCCGGCAAAACCGGCTATGCATGCGCCGCTTGCAACGAGGACCACCTGCTTGACGCCCGACAACGCCCCTTCGTCCGCGCCATTCGGCGCGTTTGCGCCGAATGCGGCGCAGGCCGCGATCATTCGCCTCGCGAAGCAATCGGGGCTGAAGCGCGGCGCGTTCCGGCCCTGGCTGTCGCGGCTGGTCAATCTGCTGCGCGGCGGTCCGGTCGACGTGCAGTATCAGGGCGCCTCGTTCCGCTTCTACCACCAGGGCAGCGCGACCGAGCGCGGCGCGCTGTTCAACCCCGACTACAATCTCGACGAGCTCGACTTCCTGCGCCAGCACACCCCGGCGGGTGGCGTGTTCGTGGACGTCGGCGCCAATGTCGGCACGTTTGCCCTGGTGATGGCGCGGCAGGTCGGGCCCGCGGGCAAGGTGATCGCGATCGAGCCGCATCCGCTGACCTTCGGACGCCTCTCCTTCAACCATGCCGCGTCGAAAGCGACGCAGGTCCGCCTGGTGCAGGCCGCAGCAGGCGACAGCGACGGCGAGCTGATGATCGAGAGCGGCGGCGGCAATCTCGGCGCGACCCACGTCGTCACCGGCACGGCCAGCGCCGATGCGATCAAGGTCCCGTCGCTGCGGCTGACACGCATTCTCGACGAGGCCGGCGTCACGCAGGTCGATGCGCTCAAGATCGACGTCGAAGGCTTCGAGGACCGCGTGCTGATCGGCTTCTTCCGCGACGCGCCGCAGTCGCTGTGGCCACGCGCGGTGGTGATCGAGCATCTGTCACAAAAGGAATGGCAGCAGGATTGTATTGCCGACATGGTCGCGCGCGGCTTTGCGATCGCACGCAAAACACGAAGCAATACGTTCCTGTCACGCTGATGGGGACGAACAACGGAGGTTGCGATGATCGACCATTTGGGTTTCTCCGTCTCCGACTATGAGCGCGCGAAAGCGTTCTATGCGAAGGCGCTGGCGCCGCTCGGCTACAGCCTGATCATGGAGGTCACGGCGGAGCAGACCGGCCACGATCCGGCCGCCGGCTTCGGCGCCGACGGCAAGCCGGATTTCTGGATTGGCGGCGAAGGGGCCATGAACAAGCCGGTGCATGTCGCGATCGCGGCCAAGGACCGCGCCACGGTCGACGCCTTTTACAAGGCGGCAATCGCGGCCGGTGGACGCGACAACGGACCGCCCGGCATCCGTCCGCACTATCATCCGAATTATTACGGCGCCTTCGTGCTGGACCCCGACGGCCACAACATCGAGGCCGTCTGTCACGCGCCCGAATAGACGCGCGTTCCGAGACGACGCGGCAGGGAACATCGGCGCGGCATCATCGTTGTCATTCTCTGGACAACCGAACTCGATGATGCCGATGCCGATCGAACCGCCCGAGATTCCACCGGCAACACCCGGGACTCCCACGGAGCCGCCGCCGGCAATTCCGCCGGGCAATCCGCAGCCTGAAATCACGCCGCCGATGCGCGAGCCCGGCGAATCACCGCGGCCCGACGAATTGCCGGGTCACGTACCTGAAGAGATTCCATCGCACGGGCCGAACGGTCCGCTCACGCCCAATCCCGCGACGGACGCAATGCCGCCGCGAGATCATAGATGAGGCGAAGCATCACATGTGAGGCAATTGAAACCTGCGTCTGAATGCGCAATGAACGTCACCATAGTGAGTCGATTTGCGTGCAGAAATAAATCGGGCCGCGACCGCTTCGCCCGCCACAATGCGGCCTAACGCGTAGCTGTTCATCCCAACACTTCGTCAAAGAACCTTCCGGGGAAGTTCACCACCATGACCAACCTTCGTTTCGTGCTGCTTGCGACGACGGCTCTCACCGCGATGCAATTGGCAAACACCGCATCGCATGCGCAAGGCGCGCCGCTCGTGGTCGCGCAGGCCCAGCCGCAAGAGACGGGCCCTGACGGAAAACCGAAGCAGCCGCCGAAGGGACCGCCTGCGGCCGCGCCGCCTGCAGCGCCCGCACGCCCGGCCGCACCGCCGCCCGCGGCTGCGCCGCCCCACCCGCCCGCGCCTCCGCCGGCTGCCGCACCGCCGCGCCCTGCAGCGCCGCCTCCGCCACCGCCTCCCCCTGCGGCACGCCCCGCGCCGCCGCCACCACCGCCGCCGCCTGCTGCTCCGAAGCAGCCGTCGCCGCCTCCGGCCGCGGCCCCGCAGCAGCACGCCCCGACACCACCGCCTCCGGCACCACCTGCGGCACGTCCGGCTCCCACTCCGCCAGCACCGCCTCCCGCCGCGGCTCCGCAGCACGCGCCGACGACACCGCCTCCCACGGCCCGTCCGGCTCCGACACCTCCGCCGCCGCCTCCAGCGGGCGCCGCGGGGCGGCCCACGCCTGCGCCCACAGCGACGCCGACGCCCCCGCCCCCTCCTTCATCCGCAGCGCCTGCGGCGAGGCCCGGCGCGGCTGCGCCGGCAGCCACTCCCGCTCCGACGGCGACACCGACGACAACACCTGCGCCGACCGCAACGCCGGCGCCCGGCAGCACACCTGGCGCACCGCCGCCCGGCGTACGTCCCGGCGCGCCTCCGGCTGCAGGATCGCCGACGCCGGCTCCCGGTGCCACACCTGCTCCAATGGCCACGCCGGCCCCCGGTGCCGCTCCGACGCCGCCACCCCCCGGACGCCCGGGTGCGGCAGCGACGCCCGCCCCCGGCGCAACCCCGGCTCCCACAGCGCCGCCGCCCGGACCTCAGGGTGGAACGCCTCCTGCTGGCGCGCCCGCTGCCGGAACGCCGGCTGCGCCGCCCCAGGCCGGCGCCCTCCCGACCCGGCCCGCGGCTCCCGCCGGCGTCGCAGCGCCGAGCATAGTCCCGGGCTCTGCGGCCGCGACGCCGCCGCCCAACAGGGCGCAATACGCTGCGCCGACGGTTGCCCCGGCCTTCCGCGCCGCGCCGACGGTCGTGGCACCGCTGCCGCCAGCGCCGCGCCCGCCGCAGCGTGACCTGACGCCGCTCGCGATCGGTGCAGGTGTCGTGGCTGGCGCCGTGATCGGCGCGACCATCGCCGACTACCGCAACCAGCGACACGAGAGCATCGAGGGTGGCCGCACCGTCTACACCGAACCGGATCGCATCATCATCCGCGATCCGGGCGGGCAGGCCTACGTCCGCGGCAACGATCTCTATCGCTTCCGCTACGGCGCCCGAGATATCCGCACCGATACCGTCGGCGGCGATACACGCACCGTCGTGATCCGTCCCGATGGCAGTGAGATCGTCACGGTGGTCGGTCCGGACGGTCGGTTGCTGCGGCGAATCCGCAGGGACCCCGGCGGGCGCGAGATCATCATCATCGACAACAGCTACCGCGATCCGCGGTCGGTTGGCGGTTTCTATGTCGATGCGCCGCCGCCGGTCGTGAACATTCCCTACGATCGCTACATCGTCGACGCCCAGGAAGCATCGCCGGACGTGATCTACCAGACGATGGTGGCACCGCCGGTGCAACGGATCGATCGCCGCTACACGCTCGACGAGATCCGCTACAGCCCCAATGTTCGCATGCAGATGCCGAGCATCGACGTCAACACGATCAACTTCGAAACAGGATCGTGGACGATCCCGCCGGATCAGGCGGAGAAGCTGCAGTCGATCGCCGACGGTCTCAACCGTGCGATCCAGGCCAACCCGCGCGCGGTGTTCCTGATCGAAGGTCACACCGACGCGGTCGGCAACGAGGTCGACAATCTGTCATTGTCGGACCGTCGTGCGCAGTCCGCGGCCGAATTGCTGACCCAGCAGTTCAACGTGCCCGCGGAGAACCTGACGTCGCAGGGCTATGGCGAGCAGTATCTGAAGGAGCAGACGCAAGGGCCGAGCCTGATCAACCGGCGCGTCACCATCCGCAACATCACGCCGCTGCTCAACGGCGGGCAGGCGTCGCTGCCGCCGCCCCCGCCCGGCACCGCGCCGCCGCGGTAAGGCGATCCACGAATGCAAAATGGCCGGGAGCAATCCCGGCCATTTCTGTTTGAGTCGCGCGGGGCGGCTACTGCCCGGCGGCCAGACCGAGCGCTTCGACCATGACGCGAAAGACTTCGGTATTGTCCATCGAGCCGTGCACGCGCTCGCTGCCCGGCCCGGTCGCCGTCAGGATGACATCCTCGCCCGAATGCACGCTGGCACCGATCATCGCCGACAGATTGCCGGGACGCAGCACTGCTCCCGGGACATCCTTGTATTTGTCGTTGGCCTTGAAGGTCCCGTCGTCACCGGCCTTGACGGTCGGCTCGTTGGGATTGTCGAGCTTGGGGCGGAAGGTCTCATAGTGGTCCGGCAGGCTGGCCGAGAAGATGGCGAGCCGGCGGCTCACATCGACGCGTGACGGATAGCCCTCGGCATCCGGAGCCGGATAATTCGGGAATCCGGCCTGCTCGTAGACGCCGACGCGCTCGCGCAGCGGCACGTTGGGCGTCGTGCCCATGTCGTCATTGACCGTTCCGACAAGGCTGTTGGGATGATTGTGGTCCGCCAGCACCAGGATGAGGGTGTCGTCGCCGCGCGCCCGCGCCCATTCGCGCGTCTGACGCACCGCATTGTCGAGCATGATCGTGTCGTAGACCGCCCGCTCCATGTCGAGCAGGTGAGCATATTTGTCGATCAGTCCGGATTCGACCATCAGGAAGAAGCCGGTCTCGTTCTTCGAGAGGATGTTGAGCGCGGCCTGCACCTGCTCGGTCAAATCAGGCTGCTCGGGAAATTTCTTCACGCCGCCACCCCTGAGGAATTTGCGGTCGAGCACACCATCCATGTTGCCGGTCGCGAACAGGCCGAGCAGCCTGCCTGTCTCCGGCTTTGCGACAGACGCGCCGAGCTCGCGCGCGGTCGTCGCGACCGGATAGCCTGCGTCGCGAAACTTCGCGATGTAGTCGGCCTCGTCCTTGCGTTTGGAGCCGGCGGTCGACTTCGGCAGGAAATTCGCACTGCCGCCGCCCAGCAGCACTTCCGGCTTCGCGGCGAAAAACTGCTCGACGATCTCGTCATAGGCGGCGCGCCGGCGCGTGTGCGCAACCATCGCAGCCGGCGTCGCGTCTTCGATCTCGGTGTTGGTGACGATGCCGATCGCCATGCCGTTGCGTCTCCGGGCAAGGCTGGTGATGGTTTCGACCCTGGGATCGTCGAACGGGCTCGCGGTGCGGTCCGCATAGACGCCCAGCGCGTTGACGGCGCTCTTGTGGCCGGTCGCATAAGCACTGGCCGAGTTCGCGGAATCGGTGATGATGGAGTCCGAGCCAGCGGTCGCCACCAGCGCCATGTGGGGCATGTCGTCGATCGCGAGCTTGCCGCGGCTCTTGCCCTCCGCAATCCCCTTGGACAGGATTCGCGCTGCGACCCGATGCGCCGGCGACATGCCGTCGCCGATGAACAGGATGACGTTCTTCGCCTTGCGCGGACCGGTCTCGTAAACTGTCCACGCGATGCTGCGCTGATGCGTGCCGTCGCTCACGTCCACCGTGACACTGCCCGGCCTGGTCAGCGCGACGTCGCGCAGGATCAGCGCCGACTGGTCCTTGCCGTCCTCGCGCTCGACGAAGGTCCCGGCGCGACCGAACATCTCGGCATAGTCCGCACCGTTCACCGTCACCTTCAGCCTGGCCGGATCGACAGGCCCGGGAAATTCAACCTTGAAGTCGAATTGGGCGCCGGCCAGAATCTCGGCGCGATCGATCGGATAGATCGTCTGCGCCGACAATGACGACGTCCAACAAAGGACGATGAGAGAGGCTAGTGCCGATCCCTTGACCATGCTCGATGCTCCGCGATTCCGTTCCAGGCAGGAGCAGGAAGCCTAGCGATCGCGCATGACACCGTCATTAAGCCGTGCGTCGCCCGGTCGGGCGACCAAAGGCCTCAGCCCTTGTCGTTCTCGAGCCGGAAGATCTGCGAGCCTTCGCTGCCCGAGAGCAGGCCGGTGTCGCTGTAGAGCTTCAGCTTGGTGCGCGTATCGGCGATGTCGAGATTGCGCATGGTGAGCTGACCGATGCGGTCGGCCGGCGAGAAGGCGGCGTCCTCGACCTTCTCCATGCTGAGCCGCTCCGGCGCGTAGGTGAGGTTCGGGCTCTCGGTGTTGAGGATCGAATAGTCGTTGCCGCGGCGCAGCTCCAGTGTCACCTCGCCGGTGACGGCGCGCGCGACCCAGCGCTGCGCGGTCTCGCGCAGCATCAGGGCCTGCGAATCGAACCAGCGGCCCTGATAGAGCAGACGACCGAGACGCATGCCGCTGATGCGGTACTGCTCGATCGTGTCCTCGTTGTGGATGCCGGTGACGAGGCGCTCATAGGCGATGTGCAAGAGCGCCATGCCGGGCGCTTCATAGATGCCGCGGCTCTTGGCCTCGATGATGCGGTTCTCGATCTGGTCGCTCATGCCGAGGCCGTGACGGCCGCCGATGGCATTGGCTTCGAGGAACAGCGCGACGGGATCGCTGAAGGTCTGGCCGTTCAGCGCCGTCGGCTGACCTTCCTCGAAGCGCACCACGACCTTCTCGGCCTTGACGTTGCAGTCGTCGCGCCAGAACGGCACGCCCATGATCGGGTTGACGATCTTGATGCCGCTGTCGAGGCTCTCGAGATCCTTGGCTTCATGCGTGGCGCCGAGCAGATTGCTGTCGGTCGAATACGCCTTCTCGGCGCTCATCTTGTACGCGAAACCCTGGGCGGTCATGAACGCCGACATCTCGGCGCGGCCGCCGAGCTCGTCGATGAACTGCTGGTCGAGCCAGGGCTTGTAGATGCGCAGGCTCGGATTGGTGAGCAGGCCGTAGCGATAGAAGCGCTCGATGTCGTTGCCCTTGAAGGTCGAGCCGTCGCCCCAGATGTTGACGCCGTCCTCCTTCATCGCCGCGACCAGCATCGTGCCGGTGACGGCGCGGCCGAGCGGCGTGGTGTTGAAATAGGTGATGCCGCCGGTCGAGATGTGGAAAGCGCCGGCCTGGATCGCGGCGATGCCTTCGTGGACGAGCTGCGTGCGGCAATCGACGAGTACGGCCTTCTCGGCACCGAATTCCTGCGCCTTGCGCGGGATCTCGTTGTAGTCGGCTTCATCGGGCTGGCCGAGATTGGCGGTATAGGCGTAGCAGCGCGCGCCCTTCTGCTTCATCCAGAGCAGTGCCGCGCTGGTGTCGAGGCCGCCCGAAAACGCGATGCCGACTTTCTCACCCTTGGGCAGGCTTTTCAGGATCGTGGTCATGGGGCTTCCAATCGGGTCTCAGGGGGCTGATGGCGGTTGCGGGTTGACCGGGCGAATATCAAATTTCGCAGGGCTCGGCACGCATTTAATGGCTCAAACTGACGGCTCTGGCCCCGTCTTGCGGCCGAACAGGCGCTGGCGGAGCCGGTAGCCAGGCGAGGCCAGCCGGGTCAGGGCGGCATCGACCGCTGCGTCCGAGAACCGGGTCCGCGGCCAGCGGTAGATCATGGCGTAGGCGAACCAGATCACGACGAAGGTGACGAGGCCGGCGATCGAGACGTCGGTGAAGAAGTGCCCACCGAAGGCCATGCGCAGCCCTGACGTCACGAGGCCGAACACCACGGCGCCGGCATAGGCTAGCGGCCGCCATGCCGGCGGGGCCAGCGCGGCAGGAGCCAGCGTCCAGAACGCTGTCGCGCCCTCGCCCGAGAAGAACGAGCAGTTGCGCGCGCAGCCGCCGCGCGGATCCCACCACGGCACAAACTGCTGGTCGCCGGCAAACTGCGTCACCACCACCGGGCGCGGACGGCCCCAATAGGTCTTGAAGGTGAGGTTGGTGAGGATTCCGGCCGACAGCGTGATCGTCACCAGCAGGAAGATCACCGCGCGCCCCGACACCATCAGCGGCCGGTCCGGGCGGAACAGCTTGACCACGAGCGCCACCAGCGAGGGCAGCACGAACGCCCAGGCGATCCACATCGCCGCATCACGCGCGACGCCGGCCCAACCGCTCGATTTGAGCGGAAAGGTCCTGGTTGCGGGATCGAAGAACAGCGCGGCGAGCTTGAGATCGAGTTCGGGATAGAGGCCGAAAACGACGCCAATCAAGAGCCACAGCGCCAGGGCGATGAAGAGTCCGGTCCGGTTCATGCCGCGCGGTTTAGCGGAGTGGGGAGGGGATGAAAACCCCGGAATCGGTCGCGGCAGGCGACGCCGAGCGATCATGATGTTGTCAAAGCGCAATGCTTCAACAACGTCGTCCCGGCGAAGGCCGGGACCCATACCGCGAGGTCTATCCGGAGAGGCTCGATAGCGGTACCGGACGACGAATCTTCGTCAAACTCCTCCCTGGGGTTATGGGTCCCGGCCTTCGCCGGGACGACACTGAATATGTGGCGCACAGCTTCGTATCGCGACGAAACAACTGCGAACCTCACCTTGCATCCGGCCTTGAATTCGACGGCAGGGGCGGAGGCGGCTTGTGCGGGGGCGGCGGATTGCGCCAGGCGCCGGCGTTGCGGCCGGCGATCAGCCAGTAGACCACGCCGGCGACGATGCCGGCGCCGGTCATGATCTCGAGGTGGCGCCGCACGACCCCTTCGAACTGCAACGTGTCGGAGTGAAAGGGAACGAGGCCGAGGTAGCAGGCGAGCCCCACGACGCCGCCGCCGACGGCGTAGGCCAGCGCGCTGCGGATGTAGAGCGCTTCGGTGATCGCGACGATCACCGCCGCCGGCACCAGCGCAAAGCCGGAGACGAAGATGAAACCGAATCCGAGCAGGATGTCGATCGTGCCTTGATCGACGGGACCTGCGCCAAGATCGGCGAACTCCGGAAACAGCAGCGCGACGACCACGATCATGCCGCCGACGAAGCAGGCGGCGAGAAAGCCGATGAAGATGACGACGAGGCGGCCGATCAGGGACATCTGAGGGATCTGTCGATTATCAGTGTCATTCCGGGACGGTGCGCAGCACCGAACTCCGGTGCGCCCTTGCGCACCTGAGAATCTCGAGATTCCGGGTTCGCGCTTCGCGCGCCCCGGAATGACAGCCCACAACGTGGATGGCCGGGTCAAGCCCGGCCATGACGAGCGCTGAGAACGCCGCCACCATCAATCCGTCATCGCCATGGCGCGCAGCGTCTGGCGTTCGCGGGCCGACAGCTTTTCGGTCTCCGACTTGAGCTGGCCGCAGGCGGCGAGGATGTCGCGGCCGCGCGGGGTGCGCACCGGCGAGGAATAGCCTGCGTTGAAGATGTATTCGGAGAACTTCTCGATCTGGTCCCAGTCCGAGCACTCATAGGCGGTGCCGGGCCACGGATTGAACGGAATCAGGTTGATCTTGGCGTGAATGCCCTTGAGCAGCTTCACCAGCAGCTTTGCATCGTCGAGCGAATCGTTGACGCCCTTGAGCATCACATACTCGAAGGTGATGCGGCGCGCGTTCGAGGCGCCGGGATAGTCGCGGCAGGCCTGGAGCAGCTCCTTGATCGGGTACTTGCGGTTGAGCGGCACGAGCTCGTTGCGCAATTCGTCGCGCACCGCGTGCAGCGAGATCGCGAGCATGACGCCGATCTCGTCGCCGGCGCGCACGATGTTCGGCACCACGCCCGAAGTCGACAGCGTGATGCGGCGGCGGGAGATGCCGATGCCTTCATTGTCGCCGACGATGAGCAGCGCGTCGCGCACGGCATCGAAATTGTAGAGCGGCTCGCCCATGCCCATCATCACGATGTTGGTGACGCGGCGCGTGCCGTCCTCGCGATCGGCCCAATCATTGAGGCGATCCCGTGCGACCATCACCTGTCCGACGATCTCGCCGGCGGTGAGGTTGCGCACCAGGCGCTGCGTGCCGGTGTGGCAGAAGGAACAATTCAGCGTGCAGCCGACCTGCGAGGACACACACAGCGTGCCGCGATCGGTCTCGGGGATGTAGACGCACTCGACTTCATGCGCCTTCTCGACATTGTCGCCGCTCGGCAACCGCAGCAGCCATTTGCGGGTGCCGTCGTTGGAGATCTGCTCGGCCACGACTTCGGGCCGGTCGACGGTGAAATGCTGTGCGAGCTCGGCGCGAATGCCCTTCGAGATCGACGTCATCTCCTCGAAATTCTGGGCGCCGCGGAAATACATCCAGTGCCACAGTTGCTGCACGCGCATCTTGCGCTGCGCGGGTGCGACGCCGATCTCGCCGAGGCGATCGGCAAGCTCGGTGCGCGACAGGCCGATGAGCGACGGCCTCGCCGGCGGCACATAGGTTTCGAGCGGAGTCTTCTCCACCAATGTTGCGTTGTGCGGCTCGGTCGTCGTTTGCATCGGTTGCCTGAGATTGCTGCTGTCTCGTCATGCCCGGGCTCGTCCCGGGCATCCACGCTCTTTTCCGCCTGCGGCTAGCACGTGGATGGCCGGGTCAAGCCCGGCCATGACGGCTGTACCTTTGGGATACCCCTATATAGCAACCGGAACGGCCGATTGCGACCGTGATGCCGCCTGCAGCCTTAACGTCTGCAATATTACCGCCTGCAGTCTTACCGCCTGCAGTCCTGGGCGATCCGGTCGAGCGCCTGGGCGAGGCCCTTCAGCGAAAACGTGTCGGTCGTCTCAGTTCCCTTGGCCGAGACGCCTTTGACCACGAGATCGGCGGATTTGCGCATGGCTTCGACCATCCGCTCCTCCTCGGCCGCGTTCTTGATCCAGAGGCCGTCGCCCTGCGTGTACATGGCGAAAGCGGCGCCGCCGACCTCGGCCGACGATTCCGATCCCGGCTTCAGCGCGTAGCCGATCATCACCGAGATTTCGTTGTTCACCTTCTCGGCCGGCCGGGTCGAGACGAAGGCATAGGCGGGATCACGCGGCCGGTTCGGCGGATTGGTCTTCGACGATGACGGCTTGGCCAGCGCAAAGCAGACCTTCTTGCCGTTGGGCGTGGCCGAATAGGCGCCCCAGGTGCCGAACTGGCCGATCAGGGTCGGCTCCGCGCCGCCCGCAACCCCCGGGGGCGGGGTCACCGGCTTGCTCTCGGGTTTCGCTGCCGTCTTTGCGGTCGTATTGGGCGCCGGCGTAGCCGCTTTCGGTGCGGCCTCTTTGGGTGCAGACTTGGGCGCCGGTTGCGCCGTCTGAGCCCGCGCGGAATCAGTGATTCCCCACGCCGTCACGCCGGCCATCAAAGCCAAAAATAGCACCCGCCACATGCTGGAGTGGTTCCCTCAATATTGTGACTGGAAGATGGCCCGGCCGCGCATTGTCCCCGCGGCAGGGATAACCGGGAAAGTTCAATTTGGGAAGGCAGTTAGCGGGTTAGCAACAGCTAGCCCCGGGATCGCGCGGCGCGCTGGTCGGCCCATTGCGCGTCGGTCCAGCCGAGCAGGTCCTCGGCACCGGAACTGCGCAAATGCGCGCCACCGTCGATCACCACCATCTCGCCGTTGATGTAGCCGGCACGGTCGGAGACCAGGAAGCTGGCGAGATCGGCGAGCTCGCTGTGGTCCCCGGTCCGGCCAAGCGGGTTGCGCGCGGTCCAGCCGTCGTCGCGACCCTCGGGGCGGAGCTGTCCGGATGCTCCGGCGGTCGGGAACGGACCCGGCGCGATTGCGACAGTGCGGATGCCCTTCGGGCCCCACTCCACTGCAAGGCTCTTGGTCATCGCCAGCAGCGCCGACTTCGCCATCGCGGACGGCACGGTAAAGGCGCGGCCGGTGATGGTCGAGGTCGAGAGGATCGAGAGCACGACGCCGCCATGCTTGCCGTCGATCCAGCGTTTGCCGGCAGCGAGCGTGCAATACATCGCGCCATGCAGCGTCGGCGCCAGGATGGCATCCGCGGCGCGGAAGGAGAGATGCTCGCTCTGGGCGATGAAGGTCGCTGCGGCATTGTTGACGAGAATGTCGAGCGGCGCTTCGCGCCAGATCGCGTCCATCATGCTCTCGACGGCGGCACCGTCGCGGATATCGCAGGCGATGGTCGTGACCTTGCCATTGGCCTGCGCGCGCATCTCGGCTGCGGTTGCATCAAGCCGGTCGAGCTTGCGGCCGCAGATCACGAGCTCGGCGCCGAGCGCGAGGAACCGGCGTCCCATCGCGGCGCCGAGGCCTGAGCCGCCCCCGGTGACGAAAATGCGCTTGCCCCTCAGCAGACCCGTTTCAAACATCGTTTGAATCCTCCCTTTCGTCTTGCTCCGTCATTGCGAGCGCAGCGAAGCAATCCAGAATCCGTCCTGCGGAAATAGTCTGGATTGCTTCGCTGCGCTCGCAATGACGTGAGGATAGGCTGGCGCATCGCTTTGGCAAAGAATCCGGATTGTCGCCCGTGCCTAAATCCGGCAGAAACGAGCCAACTATAATTCCACCTCGAAACGCCTGGGTGCCGCCATGAAAGCCATTCTCTGCTCGCAATATTGCCAGCCCGACGACCTCGTGCTCGCTGACGTGCCGGATCCGGTGGCAGGTCCCGGCGAGGCCGTGATCGCGATCAAGGCGGCGGCGCTGAACTTCTTCGACCTCCTGATGATTCAGGGCAAGTACCAGATCAAGCCGCCGTTCCCGTTCTCGCCGGCCGCCGAAGTCGCCGGCGTGATCGAGAGCATCGGCCCCGGCGTGACCGATCTGAAGGTCGGCGATCGCGTGGTCGCCTCCTGCGGCCACAACGGCGCGCGCGAGAAGATCGCGCTGCCGGCGGCATCGATCGTGAAGATCCCCGACAATCTCGACTACGACCGCGCGGCCGGCATCATCATCATCTACGGCACCGCGCTGCATGCGCTGGAAGATCGCGCCAGCCCCAAGCCCGGCGAGACGCTCGCGGTGCTCGGCGCGGCCGGCGGCACGGGCCTCGCCGCCTGCGAGCTCGGCAAGCTGATGGGCCTCAAGGTAATCGCCTGCGCCTCGTCGGACGAGAAGCTCGCATTCGCCAAAGCCCATGGCGCCGAGCTCACGCTGAACTACGGCAAGGAAGATTTGAAGGAAGGCTTGCGCAAGCTCACTGATGGCAAGGGCGTCGACATCATCTTCGATCCGGTTGGTGGTGCGTATGCCGAACAGGCGCTGCGCTCGATCGCCTGGGAAGGCCGCTTCCTTGTGATCGGCTTTGCCGCCGGCGACATTCCGAAGATGCCGCTGAACCTCGCGCTGCTGAAGGGCTGCGACATCCGCGGCGTGTTCTGGGGCGCCTGGACCCGGCTCAATCCCGCCAAGAACCGCGCCAATCTCGAGAAGCTCGTGAAGTGGACCGCGGAAGGCAAGATCTCATCGCATGTCGATCGCACCTTCCCGCTGGCACAGACCGCGGACGCGCTGAAGGTGCTCGCGGGACGCCAGGCCATGGGCAAGGTGATCTTGCATCCGTGACGGTGCAGGCGACGGCGCGACGCTGTCGCTGCGCACGCACCTGTCACCGCGGCCCTTGTGCACACTTGCGCACTGGGGCGGGCGATCCAGTATTCCAAAGACGTCGTGATTGAACCGAGAGGCCGCAGCGTCCCGGATGCCGCGGTCAAGCCGGGGCATGACGACGGAGTGCGTGGCAGGCAGCGTGAACAGCCCTGACTTCGCGCAAAGTTGCGCGCCACCGCATGGTAGCGCCTTCTCAACCACCATCGCCAAAATTGTGGTGCACTCCCTCGCGCCGCCCGAATCAAACCCAAATTTTTCCCGATTCGCCCCAACCGTTGTCGCTTTTTGGGCTGATTCAAATTGCGATTTACCGGTTCCAGTCTGCAGGGCGCTCCTGGACAAAAACAAGAAAACTAAAACCGGCATTGCCCCGCGTTGTGTCAGTATTTGGGGGAAGCATCACCATGGAGACGACGGCATCCCGTCCGTCCTGGGGGTCGAGGGCGCTCGACTCCGAACAAGCGGCATCACATCCGTCCACCGTATCCTACATTCGTGCGCGCGCTGAACGGATCGATCCTTCATCGCACGATCCCATGCCACTGTTCTTGTCCGATCCGCTCAGCGCGCCGGATCCACGGGAATTCGCGCCATTGGCCGTGCGCACCCGGGCCAGAATCGTCCGGCGCATTCTCGCTGCCGTCCTCGCCGCGTCGGTCATCGCGGTCCCGATCGCGCTGTTTTGGCCCGACATCAACCGGCTGCTCACCATCAACGGCGCGTCGTGGATCGGCGCGGCCGCGAACGAGGCCGCGGCTGCCGCCAATCCGCCCGCCGCACGGCAGGGTCCGGTCAAGGATGCCGCGCGTGTGACCAACGCGATGCTGGCGAGCGCTGACGCACAGGATGTTGCTGCACCGGCAGCGCCGAGCCGCGAGGCGATCGCAACCGCCTATCAGAGCGCGCTCCAGGCTCAGGCACCCGCGCCTGTACCGACACAAGTCGCCGCCGCACCGCCTGCGCCACCGCCGCCAGCCAAGAGCCTCGACGCCGACACGTTGGCTGGCTTGATGACGCGCGCCAGGAGCCTGTTGACCATCGGCGACATCGCCGCGGCGCGGCTGCTGCTCGAGCGCGCGGCGAATGCGCAGGATGCCACGGCGGCGTTCCTGCTGGCGCAGACCTACGATCCAGCCGTTCTGGGCACCAAGGACACGCGGAGCATCACCGCCGACGCCGTCGCCGCACGCGACTGGTACCAGCGCGCCGCCAGCCTCGGATCGACGGAAGCGCGAAAGCGCCTCACCCAGCTCTCGAACTAGAACTCTTCAGGGGACATCATGCGTAACGCTTTGGGAATGGCGCTTGCCGCCATCATGACCATCTGTGCCTTCACGGCTCGCGCCGAGCAGGCCGAATACGATCCGGCCAAGGTCTCGGACAGCCTGAAGGCGATCTTCCAGTTCGGCTCGAACTCGACCAAGCAGGCGCTCAACGCCAACACCGTCACGCTGATAACAGGCACGATCGGCGGCACCTATGTGCAGTTCGGCGCCGACCTCGCCTCCGTGCTCGACGACGGCAACAAGATCCGCGTGCTGCCGATCGTCGGCCGCGGCTCGGTGCAGAGCGTCGCCGACATCCTGTTCCTGCAAGGCGTCGATCTCGGCATCGTGCGCGCCGACACGCTCGACTATCTCGAGCGCAAGGGCTTTGCCAAGGACATCAAGCGGCAGTTCACCTATGTGACCAAGCTCTACAACGAAGAGATGCAGGTGATCGCGCCGAAATCGGTCGCGACGCTGAAGGACCTCGAAGGCAAGACGGTGAGCGTCGACCTGCCGAACGGCGGCACCTTCGTCACCGCGCTCACCGTGTTCGAGCGGCTCGGGATCAAGGCGAAATTCGTCTATGTCGAGCAGCGCATCGCGATGGAGAAGCTGAAGGCCGGCGAGATCGACGCCGTCATCGTGGTCGGCGGCAAGCCGTACAAATCGGTCTCGACCTTCGGCAATGACGGCCGCTTTCATCTCGCGAAGGTCGACTATGCAAAGCCGCTCCAAATCGACTATCTGCCGGCGACGCTGACCGCAAAGGACTATCCGAACCTGATCAAGGAGGGCGAGAGCGTGGACACGATCGCGGTGCCTGCGGTGCTCGCGGCCTATAACTGGGCGCCCAACACCGAACGCTATCGCAAGCTCGCGCTGTTCGTGGACGCGTTCTTCACGAAATTCCCCGCGCTCCAGAACCCACCCTTCCATCCCAAGTGGAAGGAGGTCTCGCTCGCGGCGCCCCTGTCCGGCTGGAACAGGCTGCCGGTGGCGCAGCAATGGCTCGACGGGCACGGCGTCGAGCCGGTGACACGCCAGCGCTTCGAGGCGTTCCTGAAGCAGAGCCCCGCGGCCGCGAAGGTGTCCGACGCGGACAAGGAGACCTTGTTCAAGCAATTCCAGGCGTGGGATGCGGAGAAGGCGCGGGCGGGGAGCGAGAAGAAGTAACTCTCTCGGCGTCGTCCTGGCGAAAGCCAGGACCCATTACCACCGAGAGGAGTTTGGCGAAGACTCTGAGCGAGCACCGCCCGCAACCATCACCAGACGGGATAATGGGTCCTGGCTTTCGCCAGGACGACACGGAGGATGTGGCGATGAGGCGTTGCGAGCAACTACTCTCCCGCTTCCGCCTCGTCCACGCCCCGCTTCAGCGCGGCGCGGGCGGCTTCGCGGTGCTCCGTCGTGATGTGGCTGGCGACCATGCGGATGGCGGTGGCGAGCACGGCGGCATCGTCGGTGAAGCCGAGGATCGGCATCACGTCGGGGACGAAATCGAACGGCAGGATGAAATAGGCGATCGCCCCCAGCAACGACGCCTGGACATGGCGCGGGGTCTGCCGGTCGAACGCGCAGTAGTAGGCCGCGAGCAGGTCTTCGGCGAACGGCAGATGCGCGGCGACACGCTTCAGCTTGCGCCAGAAGCGGCGTCGAACGCTTTCACGATCTTCCGCGAGCCGATCGGCCGGCTCGAAGCCGACGCTGTGTTCGGCAGCCATGCTCCAAAACTCCCCGTTCAGGCAGGAGCGGCGGATCGCCGCATCCCCTGCTGATCACAAGATGGGGATGCGGCCTCCGCCTGCAAGACGTCAGCCCGGTGTAAGCTTGGCGATGGCGTTCATCGCCCTGGCGAGCTCGATGTCGAGCGCTGTGACGCCGCCGGCGTCATGGGTCGACAGCACCACCTCCACGGTCTTGTAGACATTGCGCCATTCGGGGTGATGATCCATCTTCTCGGCGACCAGCGCCGCGCGGGTCATGAAACCGAAGGCTTCGTTGAAATCCTTGAAGACAAAGGTTTTCCCGATCGCGTCGCGGCCCTGAACTTCGGTCCAGCCCGGTATTCCGCCCAGCGCCTGCTTGCGCGCCTCCGTCGTCAGCCGTTCTGCCATGGTCGTCTCCGTGCTTTCAGGGGAACTTTACCCTAACACCGTGCTTACGACCGGGTTCATGCGGGATTTGCCCCATCCGCTAACCATGACGGAGATGTAACCCCGCCAGACAAGAAATTTGCTACAATTGCGGGCGTAAATCGCCGGCCAAGATGAAATTGAGCCTCAAGCGCCTGTTTGGGAGATCGATGACCGGGGGATTGGACCTGGCCGAAACGCCCTCTCCGCCTTCGCCGCGATCAGCGGCGCGGAAGACGGCGCTCGTGTCTCTGGCGCTGGTGCTCGCAATCGTCGGCGCGCTCGCCGGCGGCTATTATTTCGCGATGCGGCCGGTGACGCTGAAGATCGCGGTCGGTCCCGCCAACAGCGATGACATCAAGGTCGTGCAGGCGCTGACGCAGGCCTTCTCGCAGAACAAGAGCTATGTGCGGCTGCGCCCGATCCAGACCGACGGTGCCACCGCCAGTGCCGAAGCAATCGCCGAAGGCAAGGCCGATCTTGCCATCGTGCGCGGCGACGTCGACGTGCCGAAGAACGCGCAAGCGGTCGCGACCCTGCGCAAGAACGTCGTGGTGCTGTGGTCCGTACAGGGCAAGGGCAAGAAGAAGGGCGCCAAGATCACCAAGATCGCGCAGCTCGCCGGCCATCGCGTCGGCGTGGTCGGCCGCACGCAGGCCAACGTCAATCTGCTCAAGGTGATCCTCCAGCAATACGGCGTCGATCCCGCCAAGGTCGAGATCATACAATTCCCGGCCAATGAGGCCGCCGAGGCGATCAAGGCCCAGAAGGCCGATGCCTATCTCGCGGCCGGCCCCGTCAACAGCAAGATCACGTCGGATGCGATCGCCGCCTCCACCAAGGATTTCGGCACGCCGACTTTCCTCGCGATCGATTCGGCGGACGCGATCGCGCAGAACCATCCGGTCTATGAAGCGTCGGAGATCCCCGCCGGCACCTATGGCGGCTCGCCCGATCGTCCCGAGGACGAGGTCAAGACCATCAGCTTCTCGCACCACATCGTGTCGCGCAAAGGTGTCTCCGAAACCACCATCGCGGCGTTCACGCGCCAGCTGTTCGCGGTGCGCCAGCAACTGGTGACGGAATTCCCGCTGGCGGCGAAGATCGAGACGCCGGACACTGACAAGGATGCGGTGATCCCCGTGCATCCGGGTGCCGCCGCCTTCGTCGACGGCGAGGAAAAGACCTTCCTCGACAAATACAGCGATTACATCTGGTGGACGCTGATGGCGCTCTCCGCCATGGGTTCGCTCGGCGCGTGGTTTGCGGGCTATCTGAAAAAGGACGAGCGCGACAACAACAGCCATCTGCGCGAACGCCTGCTCGACATGATCGCTGCGGCGCGCAAGAGCGAGACCGCCGAAGAGCTCGATCAGATGCAGGCCGAGGCCGACGAGATCCTGCGCGATACGCTGCGCTGCTTCGATCACGGCGCGATCGAAGAGGGCGGGCTCACCGCCTTCAACATCGTGCTCGACCAGTTCCACGCCGCGGTTGCCGACCGCAAGGCCGTGCTGTTCAGCATGCCGCTCCCGCCACGCGCCGGCGCGCAATTCCGGGCCGCCGGCAACGCGTAAACGCTTCCCCGCGTAATCGCTGCGTCACATTGTCTCAATATAGACTTTACCGTCATTCCGGAGCGCGCGAAGCGCGAATCCGGTATCTCGCGATTCCGGGTCCGGCCCTTCGGACCGTCCCGGAATGACGACGCTAGATGCGCCTAAGACAACCAGCGAATCCATCATGAAGATCAAATTCTCCCGCCGCCGTTTCCTCGCCACCAGTGCCGGTGCGCTCGGCGCAGTCGCAATGCCCTATCTCTCGCGCGCGGCCGACCGGCCGGCGGTCACCCATGGCGTGCAGTCGGGCGACGTCACCGTCGACGGCGGCGTGGTCTGGGCGCGCGCCGATCGTCCGTCGCAGATGCTGGTCGAGGTGGCGACGACGGAGTCGTTCAAGGACGCGCGTGCGCTGCCGCCGATCGCGGCGCTGCCCGAGAGCGACTTCACTGCAAAAATGCTGATCGAGAACCTGCCGGGCGGACAGGACATCTTCTACCGCGTTCGCTTCCGCGATCTCTCGCACAGCGCGATCGAGGGCGAGCCGGTAGCCGGCCGCTTCCGCACCGCGCCAGCCGACCGCCGCGACGTCAGCTTCGTCTGGGGCGGCGACGTCGCCGGCCAGGGCTGGGGCATCAATCCCGATGACGGCGGCATGTTCACCTTCTCGACGATGCGCAAGCATCGTCCGGATTTCTTCCTGCACTCGGGCGATACGATCTATGCCGACGGCCCTATCCAATCCGAGGTGAAGCTCGCCGACGGCAAGACCTGGAAGAACGTCACCATCCCCGAAAAGGCCAAGGTCGCCGAGACGCTGGACGAGTACCGCGCCGCGCACAAATACAATTTCACTGACGACAATGTCCGCGCCTTCAATGCCGAAGTGCCGATCTTCGTGCAATGGGACGACCACGAGGTGACCAACAACTGGTCGCTGTCGAAGGATCTGCCGGCGGCCTACAAGGTGCGCGACATCACGCTGCTCGCAGCGCGCGCGGGCCGCGCCTTCCACGAGATGTATCCGATGCGCGAGAGCATCAACGAGCCGGGCCGCGTCTATCGCCAGATCTCCTACGGCCCGCATCTCGACGTGTTCGTGCTCGACGAGCGCAGCTATCGCGGCCCCAACGGCGCCAATCTCGAAACCGCTTACGGCCCCGCCAGCTACTTCCTCGGCCCGGACCAGATCGCCTGGCTCAAGCGCGGCCTCCTCAACTCGCGTGCGACATGGAAGGTGATCGCCTCCGACATGCCGCTCAGCCTCGTCGTCTCGGACACCCCGAAGGGCGGATCGGAGGCGATTGCGCAGGGCGACGGCCCGGTGCGTGGCCGCGAGTTCGAGATCGCCGACATCCTGCGCTTCATCAAGATGGCGCCGATCAGCAACACGGTGTGGCTGACCGCGGACGTGCACTACGCCGCCGCGCATTACTACGACCCGAACAAGGCGCAATTCCAGGATTTCGAGCCGTTCTGGGAATTCGTCTCGGGCCCGCTGCACGCAGGCACTTTCGGTCCGAACGCGCTCGACAACACGTTTGGGCCGGAGGTGCGCTTCGTCAAGGCGCCGGACAAGGACAGCCAGAACCTGCCGCCGTCGGCCGGCATGCAGTTCTTCGGTCACGTCAAGATCGACGGCGCCTCCGGCCAGATGACGGTGACCTTGCGCGACCGCGCCGACGTCGCGCTGTGGTCGACGACGCTCGATCCGAAGCTCGCCTGAGCCGCTTCAGCCAGAGCGGACCATCATGAGCCGCGCGACCGCAGCGCGGCCTCGAGCGCATCGCTCGAGCATGGCTTTTGCAAACGCGGCCGGTTGACGAAATCGGGAGCGATCCGCGTCTCGGCGCCGTAGCCGGTGACGAACACGAAGGGAATTTTCAGGGCCGCCAGGCGCTCGGCGACGGCAAAGCTTTTCTCGCAGCCGAGCTCGACGTCGAGCAGTGCGAAGTCGGGCGCGCGCGCCACGATCGCGGCCAGCGCCTGCGCCACCGACCCCACGGTGCGCACGCTCGTCACGCCAAATCCGAGCAGGCGATCCTCGAAATCGATCGCAATGATCGGATCGTCCTCGACGATCAGGACATCGGTGGGCACGTCGGACGAGTCGTCCGGGGAAGCAGGTATCATGATCCCAGCTATTGAGGGCTGCATGTTCTTACCGATCAAGGACAGCCTCATCCCGACGCCTGCGCCCAGCGGATCAGAGGGTTCCCGGAACGAAACTCACCACAGAACAGTTCTTACGTCTGTCCACTTGTGCACACAGCCGGCGATCGAGACTGGCTAGTGTTGAAAGGAGAGCAGGGGATTTACGATGGACGCGCGTATCGGGAAGGCGACGGAGGTCGGCAGCCGGCCGGCCAACAATCTGCTGCGACGCTTGAGCCCGGCCGACTATGCGCTGCTCGCGCCACACGTCACCGTTGACGACGCCGCGGCCAACGAGCTGCTCTACAGTCCCGGCGACGATGTCCAGGTCGTGCATTTTCCGTGCGGGCCGTCGCTCGCGACCTTTCTCGTTCCCAACGAAGACGGCCGCGACGTCGAGACCATCCTGGTCGGCCGCGAAGGCGCGGTCGGCGGCATCGTCAGCGAGGGATTTCTGCCGGCCTACACCCGCATCTGCGTGAAATTCGGCGGGCCGTTTGCACGCATCCACGTCGGCAAGCTGGAGACGGCCAAGCTGCGCTCGCCCTCGCTGCGCAACATCTTCGCCCGCTATGCCGATTGCATGCTGGCACAGATCTTCCAGTCGACCGCCTGCAACGCGATCCACTCGATCGAGCAGCGCACGGCGAAATGGATCCTGGCGGCGATGGAGCGCACCGGCGACGAGAGCAGCGTGCCGCTGACGCATGAGCAGCTCGCGACGCTGCTCGGGGTCGGGCGCAGCTATGCGAGTCGCGTGCTCCAGTCGTTCAGGACCGAAGGCATCCTCGACACGCGGCGCGGCTCGATCCTGGTCCGCAACCGCGACGGCCTGCGCCAGCGCGCCTGCCTCTGCAACGAGGCGGTGAAGACCCATTTCGAGGAAGTGCTGCGCGGCGTCTACCCGACGGAGGAGGCGAGCAGCAGCGCGGGGTGATCTCCCTTCTCCCCTTGTGGGACAAGGTGGCATAAGGCCGCCTTCGGCGGCCGTCCTTAAGGGGACGCCGAAGCGAAGCTTCGGCTACGGCGCCGGATGACCGGATGAGGGGTCCTCTCCGCAGACTCATCTGTGGAGAGAGACCCCTCACCCGAACGAGGTTTTGGCTTATGGCGGAGCTGCCCTCTCCCACAAGGGGGGAGGGCACAACAATGCGCGCCGCCCTATTGAATCTTATCGTGCTATACTCGCTCCCGCATGAGCGGGGCATTCCTTCACACTGTCTTCGATGTTGCGGCGTGGCTGGCGGCGGGTGCGGCGGTTTACTGGCTGTCGCGACAAGGCTTGCGGTTTCCGGCGCAATCCTTCGAGCTGCCCTACATCGCCGCGCTGGTGTTCGGCGCCGGCCTTGGCGCCTATCTGTTCGGGTCCGCCAATCTGTGGCTGTCGGGCGAGAGCGGCATTGCGCGCTCGGTCGAGGGCGCGCTTGCCGGCGGCATCGTGGCGGTCGAGCTCTATAAATGGACCGCCGGCATCGCCTTGCGCACAGGCGCCCGGTTTGCGCTGCCGCTGGCTCTCGGCATCGCGATCGGGCGGCTCGGCTGCTATTTTGCGGGCCTCGACGATTTCACCTACGGCACGCCGACGGCATTACCCTGGGGCCATGATTTCGGCGACGGCGTTCTCCGCCATCCCGTACAGCTCTACGAGAGCGCCGCGATGGGCGGCTTCGCGCTGCTCTATGTGCTGGCGGTCTTGAACCGGAACGCGTTCGCGATCACCAATGGTTTCTACCTGGTTCTGCTCTACTATGGAGCGCAGCGCTTCCTGTGGGAATTCCTCAAGCCCTATGGCGCGCTGATCGGCCCCCTCACGCTGTTTCACCTGCTGTCGCTGTCCATCCTGCTCTACGCCGCAATCATGCTGGCGACGGCGCCCAAAGCGAGACCTGTGCATGAACGCGCCGTTGCGTAAGTCGCGCCCCTACATCTTCTGGGGCCAGACCCAATCCCTTTGCGAAATCTGCCTGAAGCTGGTGCCGACCAAGATCCAGATCCTCGACAACGAGGTCTGGTACGAAAAGCGTTGCAGGGAGCACGGCGTCCAGTCGACTCTCGTCTCCACCGACGCGGCCTATTGGCGTCTGTGCAAGGATTTCATCAAGCCGGGCGACCGGCCGCTGCAATTCCAACACCGCACCGAATTCGGCTGCCCCTATGATTGCGGCCTCTGTCCCGACCACGAGCAGCATTCCTGCCTCGCGCTGATCGAGATTACCGAGCACTGCAATCTCACCTGCCCGGTCTGCTTCGCCGAATCCGCGCCAACGCGAACCAAATTCACCCCGCTCGCGACGGTCGAGAAAATGCTCGACGCGCTGGTTGCCAGCGAGGGCGAACCCGACCTCGTGCAGATTTCCGGCGGCGAGCCGACATTGCATCCGGACTTCTTCGAGATCCTGGGCGCCGTGCGCGCCCGCCCGATCCGCCATGTCATGATCAACACCAACGGCCTGCGCATCGCCCGCGAAAAGGATTTCGTGGCACGGCTCGCCGAGAACAAGCGCGGTCTCGAGGTCTATCTCCAGTTCGATTCGCTCCAGCGCGATGCATTGGTCAATCTGCGCGGCGCGGACCTGCGCAAGATCCGCCAGCAAGCGCTGGAGAATCTCGAGCATTACGGCGTGTCGACCACGCTGGTGGCGACCATCAAGCGCGGCGTCAATGATGCCGAGATCGGCGACATCGTGCGTCACGCGCTTACCTGGAAATGCGTTCGCGGCGTCACGCTTCAGCCGGTGCAGGATGCCGGCCGCAACGAGAATTTCGACAAGACCACCGACCGCATCATGCTGTCGGAGATTCGCAACCGCGTGGTCGAGACCGGCGTGTTCGGCGACAAGGACATGATCCCGCTGCCCTGCAACCCCGAGAGCATCTCGATCGGCTATGGCCTGCGCAATGGCGAGAAAGTGCTGCCGCTGACCTCGCTGATCCCGCAGGAGCAGCTGGTTGCGGTGATGCCCAACACCATCAGCCCGGAAAAATATCCGATGCTGCGGGAGAAGTTCGTCGACCTGTTCTCGCTGTCGTCGGGGCCGCTCAACACCTCCGAGCGCGTCTGCGAATTGCTGTGCTGCCTGCCGAGCTTCGAGGTGCCGGATGGGCTCTCCTACGAGAACGTTTTCCGCGTCACCATCGTGCAATTTCTCGACCGCTTCAATTTCTGCGTCGGCAACGTCAAGCGGTCCTGCATCCATTTCGTGACGGAGCAGGGCGCGATCATTCCGTTCGACACCTACAATCTGTTCTACCGCAACGGACAGATCGACGGCATCCGCGCTGCACTGGCTGGCCAGACCTATCGCGAGGCGCGCCAAAGCGAGGAGGTCCCGCGGTGAGCGACACTGGCACGCCTCCTCCGACTCCGAAGCCGCCGCTTCAAGAGGACACGTCTCCGGTAGCGCCGCTACGGCGCGACGGTTGCCTGACCGCTTTCATGGTGGGCGCCGGCGTGGTGCTGCTTTTCCCCGGCCTATGCTTCCTGGCATTCGGCGGCCAAGGCGCCCCCTTTGTCCTGATTGGGTTTGTCCTGATCGGAATTGCGATCTTCCTCTTCATCCGCGCGGCGACCCCGCCGAAGCCCCCGCAGTAGCGTCGCATCATCATGAGCAACATCGAATCCCTGCCATCGCCTCCTCCCCCGCCCGCGCCACGCAGCGGCTGCCTGACTGCGATCATGGCGATCGCAGGGGTCATCCTGCTGCTGCCGGGTTTCTGTGCGCTGCTGTTCGGCGGAATGTCGGTGGTCGAGGATGGCCGGATCGCCGCCGACATGGCGCCGCTGGTTTTCCTGGGTGTGGTGATCGGTATCGGAGGGGTTGCCCTGATCTGGGCGGCCATCAAGGGACGAAAGGCCCCCGCGCATCCCGGGACCCGGCCGTAACCCCCGGAGATTCCCGGACAAAATTCAGTCAACCAACCGGCAAAGAACACATTGTTTTTTGGCGGTTTTTGCATATATTGCGCCGCAACGCGCAGGGTGCCCGGTTGATATGGCCAGGCTTCCCTTTTTGGGCGGAAAGCGCCCGTTTCCAGTCTTCCAGCGTTGTTTCGAGAAGAGGTCCCGGTCTGGCCGGCGAGATCGCGCTTAACCCATTGTTCGAACGCAAAGAAGCTTACTCATGAACCTCCGAAACGTCGCCATCATCGCCCACGTCGACCACGGCAAGACGACCCTGGTCGACAAACTCCTCCAGCAGTCCGGCACGTTCCGCGAGAACCAGAAGGTGACCGATCGCGCCATGGACTCCAACGACCTGGAGCGTGAGCGCGGCATCACCATTCTGGCCAAGGCGGCCTCGGTGCAGTGGAAGGACACCCGCGTCAACATCGTCGACACCCCCGGCCACGCCGACTTCGGCGGCGAGGTCGAGCGCATCCTGAACATGGTGGACGGCGCGCTGGTGCTGGTGGACGCCGCTGAAGGCCCGCTGCCGCAGACCAAGTTCGTGGTCTCCAAGGCGCTGAAGGTCGGCCTCAAGCCGATCGTCGTCATCAACAAGGTCGACCGCCCCGACGCGCGCCCGACCGAAGTCATCAACGAGGTGTTCGACCTGTTCGCGGCGCTCGACGCCAGCGAGGAGCAGCTCGACTTCCCGATCCTCTACGGGTCGGCCAAGCAGGGCTGGATGGCCGAGAGCCCGGAGGGTCCGAAGGACAAGGGCATGGAGCCGCTGTTCGACCTGATCCTGCGCCACGTCGCGCCGCCGAAGGTCGAAGAGGGCCCGTTCCGGATGATCGGCACGATCCTCGAAGCCAATCCCTATCTCGGCCGCATCATCACCGGCCGCATCTCCTCCGGAGTGCTCAAGCCGAACCAGCAGGTCAAGGTGCTGAACGCCGACGGCAAGCTGGTGGAGACCGGCCGCATCACCAAGATCCTGGCGTTCCGCGGCCTCGAGCGCACGCCGCTCGATGAAGCCGAAGCCGGCGACATCGTCGCCATCGCGGGCCTGACCAAGGGCACCGTCGCCGACACCTTCTGCGATCCGACCGTCGAGGTGCCGCTGCCGGCACAGCCGATCGATCCGCCGACCGTGTCGATGTCCTTCATCGTCAACAACTCCCCGCTCGCCGGCACCGAAGGCGACAAGGTGACGAGCCGCATGATCCGCGACCGTCTGCTGCGCGAAGCCGAAGGCAACGTCGCGCTGCGTGTCGTCGAAGCCGCCGACAAGGACGCGATGGAAGTCTCGGGCCGCGGCGAATTGCAGCTCGCGATCCTGATCGAGACCATGCGCCGCGAGGGCTTTGAGCTCTCGGTGTCGCGCCCGCGCGTCGTGTTCCAGAAGGACGAAGCCACCGGCGCCACCATGGAGCCGGTCGAGGAGGTCGTGATCGACGTCGACGAGGAGCATTCCGGCGTCGTCGTGCAGAAGATGAGCGAGCGCAAGGCCGAGCTGATCGAGATGAAGCCGTCCGGCGGCAACCGCCTGCGCCTGGTGTTCTACGCGCCGACCCGCGGCCTGATCGGCTACCAGGGCGAGCTGCTCACCGATACCCGCGGCACCGCGATCATGAACCGCCTGTTCCACGGCTATGCGCCGTACAAGGGCGAGATCCAGGGCCGCCGCAACGGCGTCTTGATCTCCAACGACCAGGGCGAGGCCGTGGCCTACGCCATGTTCAAGCTGGAAGACCGCGGCCCGATGATGATCGAGCCGGGCTGGAAGGTCTATCGCGGCATGATCGTCGGCGAGCACACCCGCGACAACGATCTCGAGATCAACGTGCTCAAGGGCAAGCAGCTCACCAACATCCGCACGACGTCGAAGGACGAAGCCGTGCGCCTGACCCCGCCGATCCGCATGACGCTGGAAAAGGCGCTCGCCTATATCGAGGACGACGAGCTCGTCGAGGTCACCCCGAAGTCGATCCGCCTGCGCAAGAAGCACCTCGACCCGAACGAGCGCAAGCGCGCGGAGAAGTCCAAGGAAGCGGTGGCGTAAAGCCACTCTTCTCGCTGTCATTCCCCGCGAAGGCGGGGAATCCAGTACGCCGCGGCCTCTCGGCTCCATAACAACTGCCTCTGGAATACTGGATCGCCCGCCCCAGTGCGCAAGCGCGCACAAGGCGGGCGATGACAGTCATGCTTGTGGCGGCTTCAGCACCCCCAGCGAACGTGCTAGAGCCCGCCTATGAGCTCCCTTCCCTCCTCCGTTGATGTCGCAATCATCGGCGCCGGTGCCGCCGGGCTTGGCGCAGCGCACGCGCTGGCGGGCTCCGGCCTCTCCGCCATCGTGCTGGAGGCGCGGGACCGGCTCGGCGGCCGCGCCTGGACCGTGCAGGCCTCGCCCGAGGTGACGTTCGACGTTGGCTGCGGCTGGCTGCATTCGGCGGACCAAAACTCCTTCGTCGCAATCGCGAAGCAACTCGATTTCGAGGTCAACAAGGACCTGCCGCCCTGGCGCGAGCGCGCCTTCAGCAACGCGTTTCCGCAAAACCAGCGCGACGAATTCACGCGCGCGATGGACGCGTTCTATGAGCGCCTGTGGCAGGCCGCGCAAAAGGGCAAGGACGAGCCCGCGAGCCTGAGCCTCGACCCCGGCAATCGCTGGAACCCGATGATCGACGCGATCTCGACCTACATCAACGGCTGCGAGCTGAAGGACATGTCGACGCTCGACTGGGATGCCTATGAGGACACCGACCTCAACTGGCGCATCCGCCGCGGCTATGGCGCGCTGGTCGCGGCCTATGGCGCGCCCTGCCCGGTGGCACTGAACTGCATGGTCACGCTGATCGATCATTCCGGCCAGCGCATCCGCCTCGAGACCTCGCAGGGCACGCTGACCGCCGGCAAGGTGATCGTCACCGTCCCGACCAATCTGATCGCCGATGAGGCGATCCGCTTCTCGCCACAGCTCCCGGCCAAGGTCGATGCCGCAGCCGGCCTGCCGCTCGGCGTCGACGACAAGGTGACGCTGGCGCTTGGCGATGCCGAAGCCTTCCCGAAGGAAGGCAATCTGCGCGGCGCCACCATGCGCACCGCGATGGGCACCTACCACATCCGCCCGTTCGGCCAGCCCTGCATCGAAGGCTTTTTCGGCGGCAGTTTCGCGAGAGAACTGGAGGACGCCGGCGAGGGCGCGATTGCCGCGCAGAGCATCAACGAGATCGCGAGCCTTCTCGGCAACGACATCCGCCGCAAGCTGAAGCCGCTTTACGAATCGCGCTGGGGACACGACCCCTTTGCGCGAGGCTCCTACTCGCACGCGCTGCCCGGCCATGCCGGCGACCGTGCGGTGCTGGCCGCGCCGGTGGACGGGCGATTGTTCTTCTCGGGAGAAGCGACGTCACCGACCTTCTTCACGACGGCGCATGGCGCGCGGGACAGCGGCGAGCGAGCGGCAACGGAAGTGCTGGCGGCGATTGGGTAAGCCGTAACTAAACGCCGTCGCTGCGGCGTCATACTCCCGCGTCGCCCCGGCCTAGTGCGCAATTGCGCACGGGGGCCGGGACCCATACCGCGTGATTTCTCGATGAACCGCGGTGCTCGTACCGCGGATTGATCCCCTCACTTCCGGTCTTCGCCAAACTACGCCCTGTGGTTATGGGTCCCGGCCTACGCCGGGACGACACCGAATTCGTGGAGCCGCCGTCGCGTCACTCGATCACCCGCGCCCGCAACTCCGCATCGGGCACGAAGCAGGCGTCGTACTTCCCGAAGATGCGATAGCGGTTGCGCGCGATGAGGCTGTACACCGCATCCCGCAGCGGCTTCGGCACGGCGAATAGCATGCGCACCCAGCCCCATCCCGGCAATTGCGACAGCACGGTCAGAGCAGCATCCGACTTCGTAAACGCCTCGCCGCCATGGACCACCGCATTGGTGTCGGGATCATCGGGATCGATGCCGAACGTTCGTGCGAGCCGCGTTCCATAATCCGACTGGATCGGCGTGAAGCGAAACCGCCCCGCCGTGTCGCGCGCAGCGACGAACCGAACCCAGCGCGAGCAGAAGATGCAGACGCCGTCGAACAGGATCACATCGTCGTCGGGCCATTTGGGCATCGGATTCTCTTTTTGACGCGTTTTCTTCACGCGAACCGGGAGCCACTTCGCTCGAAAACGCTATCGATTATCCAACATCAGCAATGCGACGAGCATCAGCACGATCGCCGGCCCCGTCTTGACCAGCGCGCCGAGCGGCTCGATCCAGAGATCGGGTGTCAGGATCGCTGCGCCGAACATGTAACCGAGCGAGGCGACGATGCCTGCAACCAAGCCGATCGCCGCGGTGCGGCGAAAGGCGATCAGCACGCCGATGCTCATGTCCATCAGGCTGGTGCCGATGGTGATGGGATCGACCAGCGCCGGCGGAAAGTTGTGCGCGCTCAGGATGCCGGCGGCGGCGCGATAGGAGACGAACAGCGCGATGAAGCCGGAGACGACCCAGAACGCGACCAGGCTCGCGAAGATCAGCGCCTTGACCAGGAACAGCCGCGCGAACCATTTGTCCTGGATAGTGGCGGGGTGGCGCCCGATCGTCTCGGTCAGCGTCTTCGGCACGATGCCCGTGGCGGCAATCCACGCCGAGGGATCACCTCGCACGCCGCGGCGCAGCTCGGCGATGGCGGTGGAGCGCATCGGCGGCATCCAGCCGAGATAATTGACGAAATCGCCGATTTTCGCGCCGAGATCGAGCATGGAAGACGGCATCGCGACGCGCGGCCAACCGGCCGTGCCGAACGCGAGACGAAAATGCTTGATGACACCGGCCATGGTGACCGGCTCTGATAGCATCAGGTCCCAGCTCACGGCCTTCACGGATGCATCGTCGATATCGCGCGCGGCGAGCCAGGCGATGGTGGCAGCGATATCCTCGACCGCGACGGGCTGGAACGGCGTCGCCATCTCCGCGCTCGGCAAGTCGAGTGGGAAGGCGGCCAGTGCGCGCAGCATGGCGCTGCCGCCATAGGCTGACGGCGCGACCACGAAGCCGGGCCGCAGGATGGCATGGGCGATGCCGGAGGCCGCGATCAACCGCTCGGCCTCGCGCTTGGTCGTCGCGAAGGCGGTACGGTCGGCTTCGGCCGTTCCCGGAATCGAAATGTGCACCAGGCGGATTGTGCGGCCGCTGCCGCCGATCGCCTGAAGCAGACGCGCGACGAAACCGCGATGCACCGCATTGGTGTCGCTGCCGGGGCCGTCCTGGAGCACGCCGAGGCAATTCACGACGACATCCACGGCCTGCTCGCGCAACAGACGCGTCAGCGCGTCTGCATCGAGCGAAAGGATCGGCAGCTCAATGTCCAGCGCGCTCATCCTCTGCGCTTGCGACAGGCTGCGCGCCACGCCGACGACGCGAAAGCCTCGTGCGCGCAGATCGTCGGTGACGAAGCGGCCGATCAGGCCGGAGGCACCGAGCACCAGGATGGTTCGCTGATTCATCATTCCCTCAAAACGGCTTGGCGACCATCAGCCAGAGGATCAGCATCGTCGCGCCGAAGCCGGGGAAGCCGAACGCGCACCAGCGGCGGAACAGGACGAAGTAACGCTCCGGCAGAGCGGCGCGCTGCTCGGAAGCCTTGCGCGCGAGATCGCGCATCTCGATCTGCATGAAGACGACGGGGATCCAGAACAGGCCTGCGATCGCATAGAGCGCGAGCGAAGCGAGCAGCCAACGCTCGGTGAACGAGGTGGCCGAGAGCATCATCAGCAGGCCGCCGCTGACCGGCTGCAAGATCACGGCTGACAGCGTGAAGATCGCGTCGGCAATCACCACCACCGAGGCGGTGCGCGCAATGAAGTCCACATCGTGCGTGCGATGCGCCATCAGCATGAAGAAGGCGATGCCGGTTCCGGTACCGAGGATAATGATGGCGCCGAGCACGTGCAGGTATTTGACCAGGAAATACAGCGTCATGGTTTCTTCGCCAGTGCCGGCTTCAGCGCGCGCTCGAGCTCGCTGCTGGCGGCTTTGACGCCGGCCTCAAGCTCGATCATCCAGTGCCCCTCGCTGCCCACTGCGGGCAGTACGCGGAAATCGACCTTGCCGCCACCGCCGCGAAATGCATCTGCCAGCGACTTCGAAAATGCCGGCGGGAAATAGCTGTCATTGCTCGCAACGAGCCATGTGACGGGAATGCGCGCCGCCTTGCCGAACTCGGCGGCTGCCGCGAGAAGCGTATGTGGCGCACAGATCCGGTTCGGCTCGTCATTGGCATGGCCGCCGCGCCCCGGCGCAAACACTGTGATCGCGGAGATCGTCTTCGGATCGGCATTGGCGAGAGCCAGCGCGCCCCAGCCACCGGCGGAATGGCCGACCACGACCGCGGCATCCTGGCGGATGAAATCCTGCTTTCGCAAATGGTCCAGTGCCAGCGAAATTTCTCCGGCCGTCGCACGACCCGCGCGCGCGTAGTCCGCTTCGTCGCAGCCGCCCTGGTCCTCGACATAGCGACCACCGGTTGCGCCATGGCCGAGCCGTTCGGGCACCAGCACGGCAAAGCCGCGCGCGACAAGGAAGGCTGTGAGCGCGCGGTATTCGGGCTGCGGCATTTGTGCGCGACGCAAGCCGTTCTGCGTCGAGGCATGTGCGATGACCGCAAGCCGAAATGGGCCGGCTCCGAACGGGCGAAACAGCAGCGCATGCGCGGCAATGTCGCTATCCGGCGATGGCACACGCCATTCCTGCCGGCGAAACGGCTCGCCTTCCTCGCCCGATGCACCGAACGTGACCTGAGCGCACAGAGGCGGCGCGGTCAGCAAGGCCAGCAGAGGCAGGAGCGCAAGGATGTTGAAAAGCCGCATGAATTGCCGGAGGCGAACACGGACAGCGAAGGCCAGACTAACGGGAACGAATCATCCTGGGCGGACTTTCTGCGTTGCCATCGCCGTTCATTGGTTGCCACAGCGGAGTTTTGCACCGACACATGGCAGTTCGTTGCCGTTCAAGGCAGCGCCTTGTCCTCTTTCGGTACAATATCGATAAAATACTGATGCAGAAAGTCCACAGGTTAACCGATAATTAACGTTAGGTCTTGCCGCCGACGCGGCGACTTGGTTTGATCGTATCCATGAGCACAACCCTGATCGAGGTCCGGCCGGCCAAAGCCGCAGATGCAACTGCGGTGGCGTCAACCCATGACGAAGCTTGGCGCTCGGCCTATCAGGGCATCATTCCCGGCGCCGAGCTGGAGAAGCTGATCAACCGCCGCGGTCCGCAGTGGTGGGACAGCGCGATCCGCAAGGGCAGCCGCGTCAGCGTATTGGTGTTCGGCGACAAGATCGCAGGCTATGCCAATTACGGCCGCAACCGCGCCCGCAGCCTGCACTTCGACGGCGAGATCTACGAGCTCTATCTGCGCCCGGAATTCCAGGGCCTCGGCTTTGGCCGTCGCCTGTTCGCCGCCGCCCGCCGCGACCTGATGCAGAGCGGGCTGAAGAGCATGGTGGTGTGGGCGCTCTCGGACAACGATCCGGCCACCGAGTTCTACCGGGCCCTGGGCGGCCGCATGGTGGCGCGTTCCTCGGAACGATTCGGGCCGAAGTCGCTCGACAAGGTTGCCTTCGCTTGGACCAATTGAGCTGCTGAAGTCTAGCCGGCAGCTTTTCCCATCCGTCGATACCGTTGCCTCTTGAGCCGGTGGTCGCTGGATTCATTATTTCACAAAAACACGATGGATTGGGGGGCCAAGCCCGCGTATGACAGCGCCAAAATCGCTGCCGGGCGCGATTTAACCTCGGCAACAACGGAGCCTTGAATGCGTATCGATGCGGTCTCGATCGGGAAAAACGTCCCACAGGACGTCAATGTCATCATCGAAGTCCCCGTGGGCGGTGAACCGATCAAATACGAGATGGACAAGGAGGCCGGCACGCTGGTGGTCGACCGCTTCCTCTACACGCCGATGCGTTACCCCGGTAACTACGGCTTCATCCCGCACACGTTGTCGGACGACGGCGATCCCTGCGACGTCCTGATCGTCAACACCCGCGCCATCATCCCCGGCGCCGTCATGAGCGTGCGCCCGGTCGGCGTGCTGTTCATGGAAGACGAAGCCGGCGGCGACGAGAAGATTCTCGCCGTGCCCTCATCGAAGCTGACGCAGCGCTACGACAAGGTGAAGACCTATTCCGACCTGCCGGACATTACGCTCCAGCAGATCCAGCACTTCTTCGAGCACTACAAGGATCTCGAGAAGGGCAAGTGGGTGAAGATCTTGCGCTGGGGCGGCCCGGAGGACGCGCACAAGCTGATTCTCGAAGGCATGGACCGCGAGAAGAAGAAGAAGGGCTGAGATCTGCTCCCTCGCCCCGCTTGCGGGGAGAGGGTCGGGGTGAGGGGGAGTCTCCGCAAGGACGGTGAGAATTGGACTCGCGGAGAGTCCCCCTCACCCGGAATTCAAGCTACGCTTGAATTCCGACCTCTCCCCGCAAGCGGGGCGAGGTGAAGAAAACCTACACCGCCGGCTTCGCCAGCCCCGCGATCGCGCAAGCCGCGCGTAGCGTATTCACCAGCAAGCACGCGACCGTCATCTGCCCGACGCCGCCCGGCACGGGCGTGATGGCGCCGGCCACGGCGAGCGCTTCCTGATAGGCAACGTCACCGACGAGACGTGTCTTGCCGTCGTCCTTCGGGATCCGGTTGATGCCGACGTCGATCACGGTCGCGCCGGGCTTCAGCCAGTCGCCGCGCACCATCTCAGCTCTGCCGACCGCGGCGTAGACGAGATCGGCGCGCCTCACGAGGCCGGGCAGGTCGCGCGAGCGCGAATGCGCGATCGTCACCGTGGCGTTCTCGTTGAGCAACAACTGCACCAGCGGGCGGCCGACCAGGTTGGAACGGCCGATGACGATGGCGTTCATACCCTCGAGCGAGGCGTGCACGCTCTTGGTCAGGATAATGCAGCCGAGCGGCGTGCAGGGCGACAGCGCCTCGAACCCACCCGCAAGCCGGCCGGCATTGTTCGGATGCAGGCCATCGACGTCCTTGGCGGGATCGATGGCGTTGATGACGGCCTCGGTGTTCAGACCCTTCGGCAGCGGCAGCTGCACCAGAATGCCGTGCACGGCCGGATCGCGATTGAGTTTTGCGACCAGCGCCAGCAGATCGCCTTGCGACACATCGGCCGGAAGCTTGTGCTCGAACGAAGCCATGCCGGCGGCCTGGGTCTGGGTCTGCTTGGAGCGGACATAGACTTCGCTCGCCGGGTCGTTGCCGACCAGGACCACCGCAAGGCCCGGCACCAGATTGTGCTCGCGCTTGACGCGGGCAACCTCGTCGGCCACGCGCGCCCGGAGTTCCGCGGCAATGACTTTTCCATCGATGATCTTGGCCGTCATGTCAGTTCCCTTGGTCTGTCGATTTGGCCGAAGCAAGCCGGCGCAGGGCTTCGCCAAGTCGCGCCGGATCGCCGTCGACCGCGATCTGCTTCAGCCGCGAGGTCGCTCCGGACAGGAGTTTTACACTGGACTTGGGGACGCCCAGCGATTTCGCCAGCAGGACCAAGACGGCCTTGTTGGCCTCGCCACCATCGGCGATCGCGCGCACCCGCACCTTGAGCACGCTGCGGCCATCCGAGAGTTGCTCGATCCCGTCGATGTCGTCGCGGCCGCCGCGCGGCGTCACCCGCAGCGCGATGCTGATTCCCGAGGCCGAATAACGCCAGGGTTCCTTGCCAGCCTCTTTCGCGACCAAGGCGCTCCAGCCTGCTCAGATCACGTTCGGGTAGATGTAGTATAGGATCACCCGCTCGATGAACATGATGATCAGGATCAGGATGATCGGCGAGATGTCGAGCCCGCCGAGACTGGGCAGGAAATTGCGAATCGGCGCCAGCAACGGCTCGGTGATCCGGTAGAGGAACTCCGCCACCGCCGAAACGAACTGGTTGCGGGTGTTCACCACGTTGAAAGCGATCAGCCAGGACAGGATCGCGGAGGCGATCAGCAGCCAGACGTAGAGGTCGAGCACGATGATGACGATGTCGAGAACGGCACGCATGGCTTTTGAAGACTCTGGCTTTTGAAAACTCTGGCTGCGGTCGGGATTGACGCCTTTTGCTAGATATCGGTTCCCCCCCGCCCAAACAAGTGAAGTTCGGGCGCCGGAATGGCTAAAACCGGATTACGCCCGTCCTTGACTTGACCTTGGCAGGGACTTAAATGGCGCCCGGTTGTCGGCCGCGTTTACCAGAGCGGCCAGCAAAGGGGCCATAGCTCAGCTGGGAGAGCGCGTCGTTCGCAATGACGAGGTCGGCGGTTCGATCCCGCCTGGCTCCACCAGCCTTCGCAGGCTGCGCCTGCTTCGGCTCGGCAAGCCGCTTCGTAGCGAAGGCTGCCGCGCCATAGCCCGAAGGGCGACGGCGGGCTCCTTCCGAAAATCTCCCCCTACCTCCCCGTAAACCTCGGCGGCCGCTTCTCCATGAAGCTCGCCACGCCCTCGCGGAAATCGCTGCCACCCAGCGCCACCATCATCTCCCGGTTGGCCTCGATCGTGGCCTCGGCCAGCGTCTGGAACGGCACCTCGTAGAGTTGGCGCTTGATCACGGCCATCGCGCTCGGCGAGACGAAATCGGCGAGGTCGCGCGCATAGGCGTAGGTTTCCTCGCGAAGCTTCTCCGGCGAGCACAGACGGTTGACCAGCCCGATCCGCAGCGCCTCGTCGCTCGAAACGCGGCGCGCCGAGAGCAACAGATCCATCGCGTTGGCATGGCCGACGATGCGCGGCAGCATCCAGCTGATGCCGTGCTCGGCGATGAGTCCACGGCGCGCGAAGGCGGTGGTGAACACGGTATTGTCGGCGGCAAAGCGCAGGTCGCAATAGAGCGCGTGGACGAGGCCGATGCCCGCGGTCGCGCCGTTGAGCATGGCGATGACGGGCTTGCCGATCGACGGATAGAAGCCGTAGCGCGTCTGCCAATCGGGCCGGCGATTCATGTCGAAGGGCGGCAGGTTCGATGCGCGCCTGACGTCATCAGGATCGAGCCCTTTCAGCGCATCCATGTCGGCGCCGGCGCAGAAGGCGCGGCCCGCGCCGGTGAGCACGATGACGCGGACATTGTCGTCGGCGCTCGATGCTTCCATCGCATGGCGCACGTCGCGCTCCATTGTCGGCGTCCACGCGTTCATGCGGTCCGGGCGATTGAGCGTGATGGTCGCGACCTTGTCGCTCACCTCATAGAGAATGTGTTCATAGGCCATGACGCTCTCCCTTTGTCTGCCGGCGCAATTTCGCGCGCGCTCGTTGGGAGCGAGCCTAGCATATTCAGGGATGAAGCAAGGGCCAGTGCGCCGTCTGCGCGATCACTCGGCGGCTTGCGCCAGCAGCGGCCGGCGCGCCAGCCAGCCATTGATGAAGTGATCGAGCCAGACGCGTTCTGCGACATCGTACACGGCACGGTCCGCGAAATGATGATGCCGCTCGCGCGCACCGGGCGCACTGAACCCGTCATAGCCGCGCGTGGTCCAGCGATGCATCATGGCGTAGGTCACGTCAGGATGAAACTGCACGCCGAAGGCGTTGCCGGCGCGGAACGCCTGCACCGGAAAATCATCGCCCTCCGCAAGCAGCTCGGTGCCGGCCGGCAGTTCGAAGCCCTCGCGGTGCCAGTGATAGACCTGCGCCGGCCAGGCCGGGCAGAGCGCGTGGCCCGCGGCCGTCGGGCGGACCGGGTAGTAGCCGATCTGGGTCAGCGCCTCCGCATGCGGCGCGACGCGGGCGCCGAGCTGCATCGCCAGCATCTGCGCACCGAGACAGATGCCGAGGAACGGCCGCTGTTCGCGGAGCGGAATTTCGATCCAGTCGATCTCGCGGCGGATGTAGTCGTCGGGATCGTTGGCGCTCATGGGGCCGCCGAAGACCACGGCGCCGGCATGCTGATCGAGCGTCTCCGGAAGGGGATCGCCAAAGCGGGGACGGCGGATGTCGAGGCGGTGACGGAGCGCGCGCAGCGCATTGCCGACACGGCCGGGCGTCGAGGATTCCTGGTGCAGGACAATCAGAACCGGCAACCTGGCTTCAGGACGAGCAGCAGATGCGCCAACGGCCCTTCTCTTCGGGAAGGGCACCAATTCCGCGCCACCAAACCTGTCCGTCCGGAACGACATTGCCTTTCCAAATGCTATCGGTTCAGACCGCCAGCATAGCTAAGCGATGGTTAACATCGTGTGAGTTCGCGCACACACGACACCGATTAAGGAAGCAAGCTCCGGGCCACGGCAGGCGCTTCGAGCGTTCTTTAGTGCCTCTGCCGCTGGAAGCGACTGGTGGCGGACAAAATGAAGCCGCGCGGAAAGAAACGCAGCGCGAACGGCACAATCTTGATGCCGAGACCGGGCAGCACTGCCCGTTTATTTGCCATCAGCCCACGATAGGCTTCGCGTGCAACATCGGAGGCAGGAACATTGAGAAGGGCCGTATTATGTCCGGATCCAACGCCGGCGCGCGCCTGGAATTCGGTAGGCACCGGACCCGGGCAAAGTACGGTGACGCGGACGCCGCGCGGCGCGAGCTCCGCCCGCAAGGCCTCGGTGAGAGAAATCACATAGGCCTTGGACGCGTAATAGACCGCCATGCCGGGGCCGGGCAGAAAGCCGGCGATCGAGCCGACATTGAGAAGACCGCCCTTGTTCCTGACGAGCTGATCGGCAAATCGCAGCGACAGATCCGTCAGCGCCCGGACGTTGACATCGACGATGCCAACCTGCTCGTCGCGATCGCACTCGATTGCATCGCCGAACACGCCGAAGCCGGCATTGTTGACGAGATGGTCGAGCTCGACACCTTCGGCGGCGAGCGCTGCCGCGATCTTTTCTCCGGCGTCTGCTTCCTGAAGATCGCAGGCGATGACGATCGGCTTCTTGCCGCCATTGGCGGAGAGCTCGTTCGCGAGCGCCTCGAGCCGGTCCGCGCGCCGCGCCGTCAGCGCGAGACGGTGTCCATTCGCGGCGAACACCCGCGCCAGCTCCGTGCCGATGCCCGCCGAGGCACCGGTGATCAACGTTACCCGCTCAGTCACGATCGAAGTCTCTTGAATTGAAGTTTTTTAGTCCTGCAATGGCGGAACGAGAGCATAGGCCGTACGCGACAGGCAAGCGGCGCTGACCGCATGGCCGCTTGAGTGGGCACCAGAGAGGGCAGAAAACCCGCAGATTTACGGGCAAATCCGGGACAAGCCGGCCGGGGGCTACATTAAAGTTTCGTCATGTGATCTGCACAACCGGCAATCTGCCGTGTTGGGCGAAATCAGCCGCCGACGGCGCCGTCCTTCACCTGGCTACCGGTACGGTCCGCCACGGCATGCTTCAGGTCGATCCGGTCGCGCTGGGAAATCCCGAGCAGGTCGGAAGCGCGCCAGACCACGTTGTCCTCGAACTCGGAGACCTGGCCGTCGGCATAGACCAGCTCCCACATCATCTGGACGATGCGCTTGCGGCCCGCTTCGTCGAGCGAGCGCATGATGACGCTGGTGAAGTGATAGAGGTCGACCGCCTCGCCCTCGACCTGGGTTGCATCGGCGATCAAACGATCGGCGGTGCCGCGATCGAGCCCGAAATGGCTTTCGATCAGGCTGTGCAGCTTGCGCTGCTCGGCCGCCGTCGGCTGGCCGTCCAGCGAGACCACGTGAACCAGCAACGCGGTCCCCGCCAGCCGATAATCGCTGTCGCCGAATGCGCGGTCCTGGGCTTGGGGGGCCACAATGTCGGCGATGAATTGACGCAAGCCGTCGAGCATGGAGTCCTACCGAAATCGATGACGCCGCGAGGACGCGGCGGCTACCAGCCTTATATGAGCGGGAAACTCAACCGGCGCAACGTGTGTCAGTTCCGCGCGCTGCATTACGTTTCGGCAATCTAAAGGCAGTGATTTCTGGAGGGCGGCGAAATCGACTCTCCGACGTCGTCCTGGCGAAAGCCAGGACCCATTACCCCAGGGAGACGTTTGGCGAAGACTGGTTGTCGTCCGGTACTACGACCATCCGCAATCGATAAATTCCGCGGTATGGGTCCTGGCTTACGCCAGGACGACGTTGGAGAGATTTGGTGCTTTGCTTGTAAATGACGGAGCCCGCGGACTCCGCCACCGCGCCCTCACGGTATCTCGTACACCACCATCTTGTCGGCGATGCCGCGCAATGCGGCCTGCTTCTGGATCGGCTTGATCGCGCGCTGCTCCAGCACTTGCGCCACGGCCGGCGCATCCAGCACCGGCCCGGTGATGTGCATCTCCTGCGCAGTCGACAGGCTCTGCACGCGCGCGGCGATGTTGACGGTCTGGCCGAAATAATCCTGACGCTCGTTGAGCATCACCGCGAGGCACGGCCCCTCATGGATGCCGATCTTGACGATGAGATCGGCGGTGCCGCGCTGCTTGTTGAGCTCGTCCATCGCCGCGCGCATCCGCAGGCCCGCGACGATCGCGTGCTCGGGACGGACGAAGGTCGCCATCACGGCGTCGCCGATGGTCTTCACCACCGCGCCCTTCTCGGAGGAGATGATCTCGAGCAGCGCATGGAAATGCGCGCGCACGAGATCGAACGCCGCGAGATCGCCGACCCGCTCGTAGAGCGCGGTCGATCCCTTCAGATCCGTGAACAGAAATGTCAGGGACGTGATCTGGAGCCGCTGGTCGACACTGAGATTGTCCGCCTTGAACACGTCGCGGAACGTCTGGTTCGACAGCATGCGCTTGGCGGTGAGGAACGGCTTGCGCTTGCCGATGAGGTGATGAAGCGCCTCGGCCGCGATGAACACCGACGGCAGCACGCGCACGCCGGCCTGGTTCTCCAGCGACAGCCGCAGCGGGCCCGGCCGCATGGTCGTGGTCCCCGTCGGCGCCTGCACCCTGTTGTACATGATGGCGAGCTGCTGGCGGTCCTTGGTCGGCTCGCCCTGCACGTCAATGAAATGGGCAGCGTGCGTCACCGGCTCGAAGATGATGATGAAGTCGTTCGGCAGTTGCAGCGACATGGTCGCCTTCTCGCCGGCCGGCAGCTCCAGCGTGTCCAGCGTGACCTCGTTGGCCAGCGTCGCGAAGGATTCCTTGTTGAAGTCGACGCCGGAGCTCCAGAACACCTGCTTGAAATATTCCCACACCGGAAGCGAGTTGGGGTCATGCGCCGCGATGCGCCGGACGCGCGGATTCACCGTGAAGGAAACCTCGACCTGGTCGTCCACGGAGGCCTTGTAGCCACAGGCACAGAGCGCGCAGTGATAGTCGTCGGGCTTGAGCGCCTTCAGGGTCGCGTGAGCGCCGAGCACGCCGCCGCAGCCCGGACACAGCACGTTCCAGCCGAGATCGAACAGCCCGAGCCGCGCCGAATGCAGGAAGGCGGAGATCGCGCGCTCTTCGTCGACGTCGTGCTGCCTGGCGAAATCGAGGACATTGACGCGGTTGAGCTCGTGATCCTCGCCGTCCTCGATGAGGCGCGCAATCGCATCGACCACCTTCGCATCGGCGGTCTGCTTCAGAACGGAAAACTGGGCCTGGATGTCGCTCATGGCGCAACTCTATCTAGTGTGGATCACGCCATCGGCCAGGCGATCGCCTGTCACCGACGCGTGATGCGGAACATGGGTGAACGGTCCGGCTGGGTCGTGACGACGCCATGCGGGATCACGGGAGCCGTATCGACCAGCTCGACGCGGAACGCACCGATCAGCCGGGCCAGCGCCAGCACGGATTCGGCTTGCGCAAACGGCGCGCCGACGCACACGCGCGGACCCGCGCCGAACGGCAAATAAGCGAAACGGTCTGGGGCTTCAGTCGACATGAAACGCTTTGGAACGAACGCGTTCGGCTGATCCCACAGCTTTTCGTGCCGGTGCAGCAGCCAGGGCGCGATCATGATGATGTCGCCCTTGCCGATCTCGATTCCGGCCACACTGTCCTTCTCGCGCGCGGCACGCGCGATGAGGAAGGCGGGCGGATAGAGCCGCATGGTTTCTTCGATCACCGCGCGGGTGAATTTCTGGCGATCGATATCGGCCATGCTGTCGAGATGTTCGCCGCGGGTCTCGGACGCCACCTCCTCCTGCGTGTCAGGATCGAGCGCGAGCAGATAGAGCGCCCAGAACAGCGCGGTCGCCGTGGTTTCGTGACCGGCGAGGATCATGGTCGCGACCTCGTCGATGAGCTGCGCGTCGGAAAAGCCCTTGCCCGTCTCAGGATCGCGCGCCTCGTCCATGAGGTCGAACAGGTCGCGCGGCGGCGCACCGTCCTTTTTCCCGGCGGCGCGCCGCTCGGCGATCAGCATCGCGACGAATTCGGTCCAGCGCTTGCGGAATCGGGCGCGGGCAAAATCCATCGGGCTCGGCCAGGACACCGGCAGCAGCATGTCGAGGAAATAGGGCCGTCCCAGCCGCTCGCCATATTCCATGACGAAGTTGCGCAAGGTGGGGCCATGCCGGTCCATGCCGAAGGAGAACATCGTGCGCCCGGCGATCTCGAGCGTCATGCGCTGCATGGTCTCGCGCAGATCAACGATCTCGCCGTTGCGCGCATCCAGCTTCGCGATGGTCTCGTCGAGCACCGCAGTCATGTGCGGAACGAGATTTGCGGTGGCGCGCGGCGTGAAGGCCGGCGCGAGCGTGCGGCGCTGAAACGTCCAGGAATGACCTTCCGCAATCAGAAGGCCTTCACCGAGCACGGGACGCAGCATGCGGATGCCGGCCGGCGTGCGCGTGTAGTTCTCGTAATTGCTGAGCAGGATATGCCGGATCGCGTCCGGACGGTTCAGGATGAAGCTCTTGTGGAGGAAGAAGCGGCCCTCGAGGACGTCTTCCTCATAGGCGCGCTGCCCCCAGGTGGCGATCATGTTCTGCCTGATCACCGCGACCCGGCCGAGGAACGACATGCCCTCCGGCGCACGCGGCGGCGTCGGAGGGACGATGGGCCGACGCACACTGGCGATGTTCATGGCTCTCTCCCGCAGATGTGACGCAGGCAAATAGCTAGTAAGTCAGCTCGGCAACCGCAATCCTGTTCTCGGAGGCAGGCCAGAGGCGCGCCACAATCCGTTCTTCGCCGAACTGGGCCACGATGTTACGCCCGATCTCGCTGGCCGGAAGCCGCAATGTTGCTGCCGCATCCGTGGGTACGCCCGGCTTGACGTCGGCCGGCTCCTTGCCGTCGAGCAGAACGACATCCCGCGGCAGGCCGAAATAGCCGCGCGGACGTGACATGATCACGACAGCGCCGGCGTCCTTGTCCGCCGGCCCGAGCGGGCGCGCGGCGCGCAGGTGGACGACGTCGGACGAGCGCGGAAAGGGCGAGCGGTAGATGTGCGTGGTTGGCGCATCCGGCGACGCGAGGGCGAATTCGAGCGGCCAGGAGGATTCGACCTGCGCCGGTCCCCAGCGGCCGTCGGCGCCGGTCTTCGAGCTGTGCACGGCATTGCCCTTGCGCTCACCGGTATCAGGATCGACGCGGAAGATATCGACGGTTGCGCCCGCCACCGGACGATTGGTCGACACGCCCCCCGGCGTTCCCGTGACGAGGCCACTCAGCCTGACGCTTGGTTCCGGCACAATCGCGATGCGCGCGGGCTCGCGGCCGGCGATGAACTTGTAGATCTCGCGGAAGGCGCGCGGGTGAAACGCCACCTCGCGATGATCGAGCGTACCGAGCACGAGATTGGTGGCCCCCTGCAGCTCCGGCCCCTCGGTGGTGACACCGGTCGGCGTGCCGGGCTTGCCGATGAAGCGGCCGTCGGCTTGCGCGTACTTGTCCATGCCATCGCTGCGCAAGGTGAGGAAAGCCGTGCCCGGCGTCACCTCGCTCTCGCCCCCGTTCAGCCCGCGCAGGAACGTGCCGCGGCCGTTGAACTCGCTATTGGGCTGGTCGTCGGTCGCGAACACGCCGTGATTGGGCGTGCCGCACAGGACGGCGTGGCTGACGTCGGCCACACCGCCGTTCCTGATGACATTGCGGATGGCATTGCCGCCGCGCGAGCTGCCGACCAGCGCCACGCGCGCCGCACCGGTACGGCGCTTCAGCTCGGCGATGGCGGCGGCAAGCTCGCGGCGCTGGTCCTCGGTCGAGGAGCGGTTCGCCTGCTCGACCTTGTCGTCGCTCCGCGCCAGGGGATCGGTGAAGTTGATCGCCAGCATGCGATCGCGCGCGATGCCATTGGATTCCATCCGCCACATCGTGGTCATCCAGAGCGCGTCGTAGTCGCCATTGCCGTGGACGAACAGGATCGGCGGCACTTCGGCACCCTGCGCCGCGGGCGTAGTTTGTGCGAAAGCGTCGATCCGGACGCTCGCAACCGCGAAAGGCAACGTGCCGGCACCCAGCAGGATCGTCCGTCGCGACAGCTTCATCTGTTCCTCCCCGGCAAAACCATCTCTTCGCACCGCTTATAGCGTCCTAACCACTGGACAGCGAAGGACTTTCGCGGGCATCACTGAATTTGCCGAAATCACCAGGACCACTTCTGCCAGCCCTTTTGGAAGGGGATATGACCGAGCAGCCGAACCGTCAGAAATTCGCCGGCGACGGCATCGCCGCGCCGCTGCGGTACACCGTATTCCGGCGCATCTGGCTCGCCAGCCTGCTCTCCAATCTCGGCCTGCTGATCCAGGGCGTGGGCGCCGCCTGGGCGATGACGCAGATGGCGGCCTCGGCCGACAAGGTGGCGCTGGTGCAGACCGCGCTGATGCTGCCGATCATGCTCATTTCGATGCCGGCCGGCGCCATCGCCGACATGTATGACCGCCGCATCGTCACGCTGGTCTCGCTCATGATCGCGCTGACCGGCGCGACTGCGCTCACGATCCTGGCCGGGCTTAAGCTGATCACGCCGGAAACGCTGCTCGCCTTCTGCTTCGTCGTGGGCAGCGGCAACGCGCTGTTCGGCCCGGCCTGGCAATCCTCGGTCAGCGAGCAGGTGCCGCCCGAAGCACTGCCGTCGGCCGTCGCGCTGAACGGCATCAGCTACAACATCGCGCGCAGCTTCGGTCCCGCGGTCGGCGGTGTCATCGTCGCCGCGCTCGGCGCGGTGGCGGCGTTCGCCTGCAACGCGATCCTCTATCTGCCGCTGCTGGTCGTGCTGCTGCTGTGGCGGCGCAGCACCGAGCCCTCGCGCCTGCCCCGGGAGAAGCTCAACCGCGCCATGGTCTCGGGCTTCCGCTACATCACCAATTCGCCGCCGATCAAGATCGTGCTGCTGCGCACGCTGGTGATGGGCCTGATCGGCGGCGCCGTGATGGCGCTGATGCCGCTGGTCGCGCGCGACCTGCTGCATGGCGGCGCGCAGACCTACGGCATCATGCTCGGCGCCTTCGGCATGGGCGCGGTCGTCGGCGCACTCAACATCCACGAACTGCGCAAGCGCATGAGCGGCGAGTCCGCGATCCGGGCCTGCACCATCTCGATGGCCTTTGCGATGGCCGCCCTTGCCGTGAGCACGGAACCGGTGCTGACGGCGGCCGCACTGGTGCTGGCCGGCGCGGTCTGGATGGCCGCCGTCGCGCTGTTCAATATCGGCGTGCAGCTCTCGGCACCGCGCTGGGTCGCAGGCCGGTCGCTGGCGGCGTTCCAGGCCTCGATTTCCGGCGGCATCGCGATCGGCGCCTGGGGCTGGGGCCATCTCACCGACTATGCCGGCGTCGAGGTCGCGCTTCTGGTCGCGGCAGGCCTGATGCTGATCTCGCCGCTGCTGGGAATCTGGCTCACGATGCCGCGCGTCGGTGCCCGCAACGAGGACGCCGAGGTGCTGGCCGATCCCGAGGTCAGGCTGTCGCTCACCGGCCGCAGCGGACCACTGGTGGTCGAGATCGAATACCGGGTCGCCCAGGAGAACGCGCGCGCCTTCCACAATGTGATGCAGGACGTGCAGCTCTCAAGGCAGCGCAACGGCGCCTATGGCTGGTCGATCGCGCGCGACATCGCCGATCCCGAATTGTGGACCGAGCGCTATCACTGCCCGACCTGGTTCGACTATCTGCGCCAGCGCAACCGTTCGACCCAATCGGAGCGCGCGCTGCATCAGCAGGCGATCGACTTCCACGTCGGTCCCGACCCGGTGCGGATCCGCCGCATGCTGGAGCGCCCGTTCGGCTCGGTGCGCTGGAAGGAAGAGACGCCGGACCAGGGAGCAAGCGAGGTGCTGCCCGTGGTTGCGACTGCGGCAGGGAGCAGCACGTAGGTCTCTGGTCATTCCGGGGCGCGCCGTCAGGCGCGAACTCGGAATCCATTTCTCTCAGGAGATTGCCGCTCGATGGATTCCGAGTTCGCGCTTCGCGCGCCCCGGAATGACAATCACTGCCCGTGTTCCGTCAGCACCTTGTCGCAGCCTTTGCTGAGCCGCGTGCGATTCTGCTTGAGGCAGGCGAGCACAGCCTGGTCGCCATTGTTCATCACGGCGCGGCAGAAGCGCGAGACGTCGCGCGCGCAGGCGTCGTGTCCGGGCTGCTGTTGCGCTGATGCGCTCGATGCGCACAGGAGAAAAGGAACGATCAAAAGAAATCTGGTCATCGCGTAATGCCTCTTACCCGGAAGAAAGTGCGGGCGAAGCTAGTGCGACGATCTCTGAGCCGCAACGGCTTTATTGGCAGGAGGCGTCTTCGCCGCCGCGTGGCCCCGGCTTGACGCCGGGGCACTGCGCGAGGGGAGCTAACCGACGCAACGACGCTGTGTTGCTCTTACTGCTTGTCCTGGGCGTCAGCGACCTTGCGTGAGGCGCCCTTGGCGAGGTCCTTGTCCATCACCGCGCGGCAGCCGGCGCTCAGGTCCGAACGATGCTTCATCATGCACGCGGTGATCTTCGGGATGTTGGGGATCTCCGACGAGCACAGGCGGAAGGCATCGCCGGTGCACATCTGCTGCGCTTCGGACGAGAAGGCGAAGCTCGACGTCGTCGAAACGATCGAGACGATGGCGGCGAAGCCCAGGGCCAGGCTGGTACCTCGGATCTTGCTACTCAAGGACTTGGCGGTAAACGACTTGGTCATCTGAAGCTCCCACTGGCACCGCAGGAAGCGGGCCCGTTGTTGATGGGAACTACGATGCTCCAGCAAAACAGTTTCCACTGTGATGACGGTCACGGGGCGCACCCCAACTGTGACTTCAATCACATTGGCGCACCCCGCTGAAAATCCGGCGCAAACGCCGTCGTGTTGGTGTCACGTTAACTGTTCCTTCGCATTAATGGCTCGTCGCGCGGGAAATTCCGCAGGTTTGGTTGCGTAATTGGAAAGAGTAGCGATGCGTAATGCGTTGGGCCTGATGCTGGCCAGTGTAGTTGCGGCGGTCGTGATTGCCGCCGGAGGTTGGTTTTATTATTCCTCGCGCGCCGATCAGGCCGCTCCCAAGACAATGGCCGCCCGTGCCGCCGATCAATTGCCGGCACAGGCGAAGCTCGCCGCCAAGGATGACGTCGAGACCACCGCGGCACTCGCGGGCAAGCCGGCGGCAGCCGCCCCGGCGCCAGCGCCCGCTCCGGCCATGCCGGTTCAGCAGAGATCGACCTGCGCCAATCCGAACGCCCTCGGCGTTTCCCGCGTGGTCGAGATCGACACCACCGGCGGTCCCGGCTTCGGCTTCGAGCACTTCAAGCAGTTCGATTTCCTGACCGACAAGGAGGTCGTGCTGACCTTCGACGACGGTCCGTGGCCGGTCAACACGCCCGCGGTGCTGAAGGCGCTCGCGGATGAATGCACCAAGGGCCTGTTCTTCTCGGTCGGCAAGCACGCGACCTACCACCCGGAAATCCTGCGCCAGGTCCTGGCCCAGGGCCACACGGTCGGCACGCACACCTGGTCGCATGTCAACCTGAACAGCAAGAAGATGACGGAGCAACAGGTCAAGGACGAGGTCGAGAAGGGCTTCAGCGCAGTGAGGTTCGCGCTCGGCACCAACCCGGCGCCGTTCTTCCGCTTCCCGCAGCTTCAGCACAATCCGGCGATGGTGACCTATTTCGGCACCCGCAACGTCGCGATGTTCTCGACCGACATCGATTCCTTCGACTTCAGGAAGGGCGCCACGCCGGAGAAGATCGTCGAGACCGTGATGACCAGGCTCGACAAGCTCGGCAAGGGCATCATCCTGATGCACGACTTCCAGAAGCACACCGGCGAAGCGATGCCGGCGCTGCTCGCGCGGCTCAAGGCCGGCGGCTACAAGATCGTGCAGATGAAGGCCAAGACGACCTTCCAGACGCTGCCGGAATATGACGAGGCGCTGTTGAAGGATCTGAAGGTGCCGACCTCGAGCGCACGTCCGATCGGAAGCGTGGTGCAGACGGTTTCGCAGTAAGCGCGGATCAAATCGCTATCTCAATACGCGTCATGGCCGGGCTCTTGCCCGGCCATTGACGTTTCGGGGAAGGCAAGTCGCCGCTTACCAGTAGATGCCGTGGCGATGCAGCTCGCTGATGATCCGGTGTTCGGTCCAGCTATGCTTGTGCTTCGGCTTGTTGGCTTTCGCCGTGGTCTTCGGCGCAGGCTGAGTTGCGGTCGCGGCGGGCGCTGAAGTCGTCGTGGTGACGGCGGGAGCGGGTGCCGCGGCAGGCGCAGGGGCGGAGATCGCCGGCGGACGGTCGACATATTTCGGAGCTTCGGTGGCGGGTGCGACTTCGCTCACCTGCGTGGCCGTGGTTGTCGCTGTCGCTTGTGGAGCCGAGGCCTGTTCGCTCGCCGTGGCCAGCGAGAGGCTGCGTGGGCCGTCCGCCTGGGCAGATGCGGAAGCCAGGACAATGGCGGCAACCAGAATGATCTTGCGCATGTGAAGTCTCCCCGTGTTGGCGTGACGGGGACGCTACGCGAGATGCGCGCGACATTATGTGATCACAATCACGCAGGCGACCGGACGATCTTGAACCCGCGCACGCTCATGCGAGCTGGATGGGTCGATTAAGACGCTTGTCTGCGGCGATCGGATGAATTCGGGGCGCTGGTGCCGCAAGAGGGATTCGAACCCCCGACCCCGTCATTACGAATGACGTGCTCTACCGACTGAGCTATTGCGGCGAACCCTGCCGGGGCCCGGGCGATGCCGGCCCCGATACGCGCGCTCCTGATATCGGGCATGGCCCGAATTGGCAAGAACAAGCGGGGCGCGAAATGCGGCTTAGGCGCCCCAACGGGACCAGAATCCGCGCCAGCCGCCGGCCTGGGCCTTGGGCGTGCCGATTTGTTCCGTAAATTCATCGCTTGGGCCCTCGTCATCGATGCCGGGATCATCCGGGGCACGGACGATCGGGATGACAGCGGGGATCGGGGCAGGTGCCGGCTTGCCGAGGTCGGCGCGGGTCCGGAACACGGGCGTTGCCGCCACCGGCGATGATTCGGCCGGCTCGGGGGCCGGTTCGACCGGCTCGGTGGGCGTGACGACGGACTCTGCCTTCGGCTCGTCCTTGGCCGCCGGAGGTGAATTGTCCTGCTCGGCCGGGGCCGCTGCAGCCGGAGCCGGTTCCATCGGGGTGTCGTTCGCAGGCGCCGCGACCCGTTTCGGCCGCGGGGCCGCCAGCATAGCTTCCTCGAAGGCTGAGGACTCGATCAAGTCGCCCTTGTCGGAGGGAAGGCTCGCGACCGGCGTCTGCCACTGGAAGGCGTCGAGGCGGCCGGTGACCGGGGAGACGGGACGCCAGCGATCACTGACATAGCCGTCGGCGGTCCAGGCCGGATCGTGGCGAGCACGCACCGCGCGCAAGGTCCAGGCGCGGGCGCGGCCGCCGTCGCCGTGCTCGGTGCGCTCGATCTCGGCCATCAGCAGTGCGACGCGCTGGGTCGGATCGTTGACATAAGGCGCCAGCACCGCGCGGGCGCGGGCGAACTCGGAGGCATCGATCGCGGCACGTGCGAGCGCGAGCTGGCCTTCAATATGGCCGGCTTTATCGGCAGGCGTCTTGGCCGCAAGCGTCTCGACCCGCTGCAAGCGCTGCCGTGCGGAATCGCCGATCCTCACATGTGCATAGGCCTCGGCCAGATCGGGATGCGGATTGGCGAGCCAGGCGGTCTCGACCAGCTTCATGGCGCGGCGCACCTGATGCGCCTCGCTCTCGAATTTTGCGGCGAGCACCGCGGCCGGCACCAGGGTCGGCGCGAGCTTGATCGCCTCCATCACGCTCTCGCGTGCGACGTCGCGGTCCATGGTCTCCAATTCCAGCGCGCGTGCGGTGAGCAGCACGCCGCGCTGGCGGCGATAGGCCGGCTTGTCGATCAGGCCCGCGGACAGGTTCGAATCGAGGATCGCGAGCGCGCCGCTCCAGTCGCCGCGCGCGCAGCGGAAGCCGAGCACAGCATGCGAGGCCCAGGTCGACGACGGCGACAGCTTGATCGCTTCCTCCGCGATCATGACGGCGCCGACCGCGTCGTCGGCGCGCTGCGCCTCGATGAACAGGCCGCGCAGGCCGAGCAGACGCGTATCGTCGCGCTCGGCCATGGCGCGGAAGGCGCGCTGCGCCTCGCCGCGATTACCTTCGAGCTGCGCCGACTGCGCGTGCAGCAGCAGCGCGAGCGGATCGTTCGGCGCATGCCGCCGCGCCGTCTCGGCGTGACGGCGGGCGAGCGCGGTATCGCCATGGCCGATCGCGAGCAGGCCGTGGGTGATGGCGTGGCGGCCGCGGGCGTGGCGCTTGTCATGGCGGCGGCGGCGCAAACGCCCCGGCGTCCGCCAGATCGTCGTCAGGATGCTCCAGACCAGCACGACTGCCGCGGCAAAGAGGCCAAGCAAGAACACGAACCTCGGCAACGTCGTTGAGGCGCGGAAACCGCCCGCGGTCAGGACGAGATCGCCGGGCTGATCGGCAACCCAGGCCGCACCGGCCGCCGCCAGCGCAATCAAGACGAGAAAAAGGACGATGCGAAGCATGGCGATCCCTATACGCGCTGATTATTGCGCGAAGCTTTATTGAGCAGGCTTGACGAGATCCGCCATGGCATCGTCGGCGAACTTGCGGGACGCGGCGAGCGCGGCATCGCGGGCATTGGCCTTGTCGAGCCAGGCCTGCGCCGGCGCGCGATCGGCATCGGGCAGCGTCTTCAACTCGCGCCGCGCCTCGACGAAATCATTGCGGAGCGCAGCAGCCGTCACCCGCGCCACGATGGCGCCGCGGTCGTTGCCGACCCCGTCGGTCCGCTCGATGCGGACGAGCTTTGACGCGCCGGCCTGGAGACGCTCGACGATGCCGGTGCCGCTGGACTGGGCATCCGCCGGCGGCGACAGCTTTGACACGATGGTGAGGAGCTCGCGGCTCAGCGCGACCGGCGTCGGAATGCCCGACGATGCAAAGGAGTCGAGCGGCTTCAGCATGTCGGGCTTGGCCGCCAGCAACCGCGCCGCGGCAAGCTGCGCCTCATAGGGATCGCCATGGCGCACGGCGACGTCGAGCAGGGCCGCCGCGACCACATGGCGCAGCGGCTTGTCGTCCATCGTCCTGGCGGCGGCGATCTTCTCGCCCTGCTGCGCGAGCTCGGCCCGCTCCGTCTTGCTGGCGCGCTCGAGCTGCGCGATGCGATCGTTGAGAGCGGCAAGATCCGGCGAAGCGGCGCCCGGCGTAGATTTCGCATCGTTCAGAGCGCTCGCGGTCTTGTCGGACTGGGCGCGCAGATTGGCGATGTCGCTGCGCAGGCTGCCTGCGGATTTTTCCAGCGCATCGATCCGCGCCACCATGGCCGGATCGGCGGCGGGCTTGCCAGCCTTGGCTTCGACTGCGGCAACACGACCGTTCAGAGCGTCGACCGTCGCGCTTGTCACTTGTGGCGCGGCAGGCGGCGCCTGCACGGCGGGCCAGCCCAGCATCCAGCCGACCGCGATCACGACGGCCGCCGCCACCGCACCGGAGAACGGTGCAATGACCCAGGGCGAAACCGGAACCGACGCCGGAGCGGGCGCAACCGCGGCCTGCGCCTCGGCGCGCTCCGGCTCGGCGTCGGCCTGCTCGGATTTTGCCTGCTCGGGCTCGGTGTGCTCGCTCGCCGGCGAAGCCTCGGGCTCGCCCGCCACCTCCTGCGGCTGGGTCGAGACTTCGGTCGCCTCGAGGTCGATGGTGGGCGGGGTGCGCTTGGCACGACCGGACTCGGGGGCCAATCCTGCGTCTTCAGGCTTGTCGTCGGCCATCGTGACGGTTCCTCACACTTCCATACCTTGCACAGATCCCTGGCAAATATCCTTGGACGGACCCGATTGCGTCGGATTCGGCCCGACCTCTTACGCCAAACGGGTACGCAAAGCACGCTCCAAGGTGTCAAATAAGGCACTTTCGTCCGGCTTCGCGGCCACCAGAACCTGCGACGCACCGGCATCACGCAGCACGCTGGCGACCGTCTCGGACAGGCAGCATTGCGGTATAGCCAGCGCCGAGATTTCGACGCCTTCGTCCCGCGCTGCATCCAGGAAGGCCCGCGCGCTGCGCCTTGAATAATGCAGCACCGCCTCGATCCCATGCGCGGCGAAGCCCTCGCAGACATCGCGCGGGAGAATCTTGACCGGCGCCATGCGATAGGTGGTCTGCGTAACCACGTTGAATCCCTCGGCGCCGAGTTCGCCGCCGAGATCGCGCGACAGATCCGCGCCGGCGAGATAAAGCAGCGTGCTTTTCTTCTTCAGCACCTTGTCGCGCGCGCTTTGAACGACCCTGTCGCGCAGGGCTGCGGAATCGCCGCCAGCGATGATCACCTCGGCAAAGCCGGCGTCTCGCGCGGCAGTCGCGGTGTGCTCGCCGACCGCGAACAGCGGCAGCTCCAACAGGCCGAGATCCTGCAATTGCGGCGCGACGGCACGGATCGCATTGGCCGATGTGACGATGATGGCGCTATAGTTCGCCTCGCTCTCGTCGTGGAACGCGACCGGCTCGAACTTGAGCACCGGCGCGAGCAGCACCACATGACCCCGCGCACGCAAATTGTCCGCCGTCGCCTCATTGTCGGGATGCGGCCGTGTGACAAGAATGGACATCGCTTGTGTTCCCGAACCGCGTGACGGTGACGCATTCGCGAGGACGGCTGCGCGTGACGATTGCGCAGGCCGACCCCGGAATGCTACCGGACGTACCAGAACTCTGCTTTCCGGATGAGCGCAAGGGCGCAAATTGGATAACAATTCGCCAATGCTGGTATTGGGCATCGAAACCACCTGCGACGAGACCGCCGCGGCCGTGATCGAGCGCGCGCCTGACGGCAGCGGCAAGATCTTGTCCAACATCGTGCGGTCGCAGGTCGAGGAGCACGCCCGTTTTGGCGGCGTGGTACCGGAGATTGCCGCCCGCGCACATGTCGACCTGCTCGACGGCATCATCGACCACGCCATGCGCGAGGCCGGCATCGGCTTCGCCCAGCTCAATGGCGTCGCGGCGGCTGCGGGACCGGGCCTGATCGGCGGTGTCATCGTCGGGCTCACCACCGCGAAGGCGATCGCGTTGGTGCACGACACGCCGCTGGTCGCGGTGAACCATCTGGAGGCACATGCGCTGACGCCGCGCCTCACCGACGGAATCGAATTTCCGTATTGCCTGTTCCTCGCCTCCGGCGGCCATACCCAGATCGTCGCGGTCACCGGCGTCGGCCAATATGTGCGGCTCGGCACCACGGTCGACGACGCCATCGGCGAAGCCTTCGACAAGGTCGCGAAGATGCTGGGCCTGCCCTATCCCGGCGGCCCGCAGGTCGAGCGCGCGGCAGCAAGCGGCGATGCCGCGCGCTTTGCCTTTCCGCGGCCGATGCAGGGCAGGCCAGATGCCAACTTCTCGCTGTCGGGATTGAAGACCGCGGTGCGCAACGAAGCGAGCCGCATCGCCGAGATCACGCCGCAGGACATCAGCGATCTCTGTGCAAGCTTCCAGGCGGCCGTGCTGGATTCGACGGCGGACCGGCTGAGTGTCGGCTTGAGACTTTTCCACGAGCGGTTCGGCGCACCGCGTGCGCTCGTGGCCGCCGGCGGCGTCGCCGCCAACCAGGCGATCCGCGGCGCCCTGCATGACGTCGCGCGGCAGGCCAAGACGCAACTGATCATGCCGCCGCCCGCGCTCTGCACCGACAACGGCGCGATGATCGCCTGGGCCGGCGCCGAACGGCTCGCGCTCGGCCTGACCGACACGATGGAAGCACAGCCCCGCGCCCGCTGGCTGCTCGATGCCAATGCGACGGCGCCGGCCGGCTACGGCAACACGCGCGCGGGATTCTAATGCACACGCGTTGCCACGAGCTCTCTTTCACCTCGCCCCGCTTGCGGGGAGAGGTCGGATTGCATCGGAGATGCAATCCGGGTGAGGGGGACTCTCCGCGAGTCTCTCTCTCACCGTCCGTGCGGAGACTCCCCCTCACCCCGACCCTCTCCCCGCAAGCGGGGCGAGGGAGTAGAGGGATCGAGCCATGACCGCGTTTCACTCCGTTGCGGTGATCGGAGCAGGCGCCTGGGGCACGGCGCTGGCAATGGTGGCCGCGCGGGCCGGGCGGAGCGTCACGCTCTGGGCGCGCAATGCCGAGCATGCGACGCGCATCGCTTCGACCCGCGACAATCCACGGCTGCCCGGCGTGCGGCTTGCTCCTGAGATTGTCGTGACGAGCGAGCTGGCGCTCGCCGCGCGCGCGGACATGCTGCTGATCGCAACGCCGGCGCAGCATCTGCGCGGCGCCGTCAACATGCTGGCCTCGCATCTGACGACGCAGACGCCTGTCGTCGCCTGCGCCAAGGGCATCGAGCACGGCACCCACAAATTCATGACCGAGGTGATCGCTGAAACCGCGCTGCACGCGCAGCCGGCGATCCTGTCGGGCCCGAGCTTTGCCGACGACGTCGCGCGCGGCCTGCCGACGGCGGTGACGCTGGCGGCGAAGGAGGAAGAGCTGGCCAGCAGCCTGGTGCAGGCGTTGGGCTCGCCGACGTTCCGGCCCTATCACTCCACCGACGTCCGCGGCGTCGAGATCGGCGGCGCCGCCAAGAACGTGCTGGCGATCGCCGCCGGCATCGTGGTCGGCCGCAACCTCGGGGCCTCCGCGCTCGCCGCGCTGACCACGCGCGGCTTCAGCGAGCTGGCACGGCTCGGCCGCGCTTGCGGCGCGCGCACGGAAACGCTCTCGGGCCTCTCCGGCCTCGGCGATCTGCTCCTGAGCTGTTCGACCGCGCAATCGCGCAATTTTGCGCTCGGCATTGCGCTCGGCCGCGGCGAGGCGGCGCCGGCGGGCAAGCTTGCGGAAGGCGCATTCACTGCGCCGGTGCTGGTCGAGCTCGCGGCCGCACGGAACGTCGACATGCCGGTCTCGCAAGCGGTCGCGGCCATCCTCGACGACAAATTGACGATCGACGCAGCGATCGAAGGGCTGCTGACGCGGCCGTTCAAGGCCGAGGAATGACATCTTCCGTCATGCCGCGCTTGTCGCGGGCATCCACGTCTTGATATTGAACACGGAAGCAGAGACGTGAATGGCCGGGAAAGCCCGGCCATGACGAACGGATAGGGCGCGCGATGAACTACTGGCTGGTGAAATCCGAACCGTCGGTGTGGTCCTGGGACCAGCAGGTGGCGAAGGGCGCCAAGGGCGAAGCCTGGACGGGGGTGCGCAATTACACCGCGCGCCAGAACCTCGTGAACATGAAGAAGGGCGACAAGGCGTTCTTCTATCATTCCAACGAGGGCAAGGAGATCGTCGGCATCGCGGAAATTATCAAGGAGGCCTATCCCGATCCGACCGACAAGACCGAAAAATTCGTCTGCGTCGATATCAAGGCCGACAAGCCGCTGAAGACGCCGGTGACGATGGCCGCGGTCAAGGCCGAAAAGAAGCTCGCCGACATGGCGCTGGTGAAATATTCGCGCCTGTCGGTGCAGCCGGTGACGGCGGAGGAATGGAAGCTCGTCTGCAAGATGGGCGGGATTTAGTCGAAGCTGCCGTAGCCCGGATGAGCGCAGCGACATCCGGGTCCCGCATATCGCTATGCTCATGCGGGCTACGCTATCCGACTCAAGTCTCCGGCAGCGCGAAGACCTCGCATGGCGCGGCGATCCCGCGCAGCGGATGCGGTCCGAGCGCAACGAGAGGCATGTCCGTCTCCGCGGCGAGCGCGCCCGACACCAGCACGGTCTCGCGAAGCGGCTTGCACAATCCCTCGAGCCGGCTGGCGAGATTGACGGCGGGACCGATCGCCGTGAAATCGAGCCGGTTGGCGGCGCCGATATTGCCCCACAGCATCTCGCCGAGATGGAGCGCCGCGCCGAACGACAGCGGCGGCAGACCCTGGTTGCGGCGCTCATTGTTGAGATGAGCCATCCCGGCCCTGGCCGCGCCTGCGGCGCGCAAGGCCGCATCGCACGCGCGGCGCGGTGATGCCTCGACCACCGGAAAGATCGCGAGCACGCCGTCGCCGATGAATTTCAGCACCTCGCCGCCGAAGGCGTGAACGGCACCGGCGATGCGGTCGAACCAGGCGTCGAGCGCCGCGATGACCTGGGCCGGCGGTGTGGTTTCCGAGAGGATCGTGAAGTTGCGCAAATCGGCATAGAGCAGCGCGGCCTGAATGGTTTCGCCGAGATCGCGCCGCAGCGGTGCCGCCAGCACCCGCGCCGCGCTGCGCTTGCCAAGATAGGCATCCAGCGTCGCCCGCAACGTGGCGCGCGCAGCGAGCACGGCAAGGGGCGTCGCGGCAAAACGCGCGGCCTGGCGCAGTTGCTCGATTTCATCCGCGGTGAACGGACGCGGGCCGATCCAGCCGAGCAACGGCCCATCGGACCGTCCGACGACATCCTCGTGCACCTCGCCGTCCGCGATGCCGCGGAGCCAGCGGCGACCGGCATCGTTGGGCGGGTCGGGCGCCAATCCGCCTGGTGCAAAGCCGAGCGCTTCGATCACCGTGCCGTTCTCGGCTCGCCACAGCCAGGTCCGCTTCGCGATCAGCGGGTGTGGAACCTCCAGCGTCAGGGCGCCGGCCGCAAGCGGCACGCCGTCGGCAACCAGATGCGCGCCGAGTTCCGCAAGCAGGCGGTCGGCTCCGGGACTATCTGAGGCGGCATCAACGAGCCAGGCGAGGGTCGGAGCGAGATGCATGGCCCGATCATGGCGAAGGCAGGCCGTCTTTGTCACGAGGCAATCCTTGACGGGCCGCTCGGCCGCCGCCATGTCCCAATGTCAGCCCAGGGATGATCGCCAATGACCGAACCGTTCATAGTGCGACGCGAGACCCAGATCGCAGCCCCACGTGCGACCGTCTTCGCCTATTTGACCGATCCCGAGAAGATTTTGAGCTGGATGGGCTCCGACGCGACCACGGAGCCGCATCCCGGCGGGCTCTATCTGCTCAAGGGCGTCGGCCCGCGCGGCGGCGTCGCCCGCGGCGCCTTCCGCGAGGTCGTGCCGGTGCATCGTCTGGCCTACACATTTGGCTGGGAGGGCGGCCAGGAGGTGCCGCCCGGCTCGAGCCTGATCGAGATCGACCTGATCGAGCGCGATGGCGGCACGCTGCTGCGCATGACCCATAGCGGGCTGCCGACCGAGGAACAGGCCGCCGCACACGCCAAGGGCTGGGCGCACTATCTGGAACGGCTCACGGCCGCAGCCGCGGGCAACGATCCCGGTCCCGACAAGGGTGTTTCAGACAAGGCGTAGCGAGGAGCGGCTTAAACCGCCGCGGTCGCAACCACCTGCGCCAGAAGCTGCTCGCGCCTCGCCTGCGAGCGCTGGCCCTTCATGGTCGCAGCGAAACGCTCGAGGATGCCGTCCTCGAAGGCGGTGACGATGGTGTCGTGGACGTAGCTCTTGCGGCAGATCGCCGGCGTGTTGGAGAGCTTGTCCGCCGCGGCGCGGATCGCGTCCAGCACCTGCTTCTTGCGGCCGCGCTGGCTGGTCGCCGGCGTGATCCGCGACAAGGATTCGACGACGACGGCGGAGGCCATCAGCGTGCGAAAATCCTTCAGCGAGATCTTGATGCCGGCGATCTCGCGCAAGAACGCGTTCACCTGCGTGGTGTTGACCGCGCGCACGGTACCGTAAGCATCGCGATACTGGAACATGCGCTTGCCGGGAACCCCGCGCAGGATGCCGATGGCGCGCACCAGCTTGGCCGCGTCGCATTCCTTGCGCACTGCCTTGCCGCCCTTCGCCTTGAAGGTCAGCACGAAGCAATCGTCTTCCAGCGTCACGTTCGACTTCAGCAGCGTGGTCGCGCCGCGGGTGCCGTTGAGGCGGGCATAGGATTCGTTGCCGGGACGGATCGCGGTGCGCGCGATCAATTCGATCACGGCCGAGAGCGCGAACTCGCGCGTCGGCTCGTCGCCCGACAGGAACGCCGAGACCTTGCGGCGGATCTTTGGCAGCGCGCCGACGAGCTTCTCCAGGCGATGCGCCTTGCGGTGCTCGCGGACCTTCTCCCAGTCGGCGTGATAGCGATATTGCAGCCGGCCCGCGGCATCGCGTCCCACGGCCTGGAGATGCGTGCTCGGATCGGCCGAGTAGCGCACCTCGCGATAGGCCGGCGGCACCGCCATGGCGTGCAGCCGGCGGATGGTGCGGGCGTCGCGGATATGCGCGCCGTTGGGGCGGACGAAGGAATAGCCCTTGCCGCGCTTGATCCGGCGGATGGTCAGCTCGTTCTGGTCGCCGAGCCGCAGGCCGAGCTCCCTGGCGAGCGCCTCGACCGTCGCCGCGGGCGCCGTGTCGAAGACTTTCTTCGGGCTGAGACGCCCCGAAACGGCCGGTTTCGGCCATTGTCCGAGGGCTTTGGCCAGCGCAACAGCGGCAGGATCGGCTGAAGCGGGCCGCATCGTCCCGAGATTCTGCTGATCCATCATAGTGTTACGCCTTAACCCTGCCTGTTATCGGTCAATGCCGCTGTTCTGATTTTTGTTCCAAGGGGTCTCTTTGGACCCGGGTTGGCCATTTAGGGTGTTCCGAACCGTATTGCGAGTCCCGAATCAGTGAGAGGCGGTTTCCAAATACCTCCGAGCGCTGCATGGGGCTCTGCGTGGGTCCGTTCCGGAGATTTCGGTAAAGAGCCGAAAGGCGCCTCCCGGCCTGTTTCAGATTTGCGACAGCCGGCCCGCGCACCTTGATCCTCCGCATGGCCGGTCGCTCGCCGAAGGTCCAGCTTGTGCACCTTGTCGGGGCCGGTTAGCCCGACGCATAATCGGTTCAACGATCAAGTCGGCTTGCCCGTCGCTTGTGCTCGGCTTGCCGCATGTGGAGGGAAAATATGTCCGAGAAGATTTACGACGTCCCGTCGGAGTGGGCAAAGCGCGCCTGGGTCGACCAGACCAAGTACAAGGAAATGTACGCCCGCTCGATCTCGGACCCGAACGGTTTCTGGGCCGAACAGGCCAAGCGCCTCGACTGGATGAAGGTGCCGACGAAAATCGAGAACGTCTCGTTCGCGCCCGGCAACATCTCGATCAAATGGTTCGAGGACGGCGTCCTCAACGTCGCCCATAACTGCATCGACCGTCATCTGCACAAGCGCGCCAACCAGACCGCGATCATCTGGGAAGGCGACGATCCCTCGCAGTCCAAACACATCACCTACAAGGAGTTGCACGACGAGGTCTGCCGGATGGCCAACATCCTGCGCACCCGCAACGTCAAGAAGGGCGATCGCGTCACCATCTACCTGCCGATGATCCCGGAAGCGGCCTATGCGATGCTGGCCTGCGCGCGGATCGGCGCGATCCACTCCGTGGTGTTCGCGGGCTTCTCGCCCGACAGCCTCGCCCAGCGCATCAACGACTGCCAATCCAAGGTGATCATCACCGCGGACGAAGGCCTGCGCGGCGGCAAGAAAGTGCCGCTGAAGGCCAATGTCGACGCTGCGCTCGCCAAGGCCGACGGCGTCGACTGGGTCGTCGTGGTCAAGCGCACCGGCGGCAAGATCGACATGAACCCGACCCGCGACCTCTGGTATCACGACGCCGCAGCGATGGTGACGACGGAGTGCCCGGCCGAGCATATGCACGCCGAGGATCCACTGTTCATTCTCTATACGTCGGGCTCGACCGGCCAGCCCAAGGGCGTGCTGCACACCAGCGCGGGCTATCTCGTCTACGCGGCGATGACGCATCAATACGTCTTCGACTATCACGACGGCGACGTCTACTGGTGCACCGCCGACGTCGGTTGGGTTACCGGCCACAGCTACATTCTCTACGGGCCGCTCGCCAACGGCGCGACCACGCTGATGTTCGAAGGCGTGCCGAACTATCCGGACAATTCCCGCTTCTGGAATGTGATCGACAAGCACAAGGTCAACACCTTCTATACCGCGCCGACCGCGATCCGCGCGCTGATGCAGGGTGGCGACGCGCCGGTGACGAAGACGTCGCGCGCCTCGCTCCGCCTGCTCGGCTCTGTCGGCGAGCCCATCAATCCCGAGGCCTGGGAGTGGTATCACCGCGTCGTCGGCGAGGACCGCTGCCCGATCGTCGATACCTGGTGGCAGACCGAGACCGGCGGCATCCTGATCACGCCGCTGCCGGGCGCGACCAAACTCAAGCCTGGCTCGGCAACGCTGCCGTTCTTCGGCGTGGCGCCGGAAATCGTCGATGCCGATGGCAAGGTGCTGGACGGCGAGACATCAGGCAATCTGTGCCTGACGCGGGCATGGCCGGGCATGATGCGCACGGTCTATGGCGACCACGCCCGGTTCGAGCAGACCTATTTCTCGACCTACAAGGGCAAGTACTTCACCGGCGACGGCTGCCGGCGCGACGCCGACGGCTATTACTGGATCACCGGCCGCGTCGACGACGTCATCAACGTCTCCGGCCACCGCATGGGCACCGCGGAGGTCGAGAGCGCGCTGGTTGCGCATGAGAAGGTGTCCGAAGCTGCCGTGGTCGGCTTCCCGCACGACATCAAGGGCCAGGGCATCTACGCCTATGTCACCCTGATGGCCGGCGTCCAGCCGTCCGAGGATCTGCGCAAGGAGCTCGTGACCTGGGTGCGCAAGGAGATCGGCCCGATCGCCTCGCCCGACCAGATCCAGTTCGCGCCGGGCCTGCCCAAGACCCGCTCGGGCAAGATCATGCGCCGCATCCTGCGCAAGATCGCCGAGGACGAGCCGGGCAGCCTGGGCGACACCTCGACCCTGGCCGATCCCGCCGTGGTCGACGACCTCGTCAAGAATCGGCAGAACAAGAAGTCGGCGTAAGCCAAGGCCTCGTGCCCCGGACGCTGCGCAGCGCACACTTCGCGGTGCGCTGCTGAGCCGGGGCCCATCCAGCGGCGTACCGTGTGGCCTCTTGGGTCCCGGCTCTGCGCAGCAGCGCCAAGGCGCTGCAGCGCGTCCGGGACACGGAGACAATCTGCCCCCCGAAAGAACAGCCGTTCATACCCTCACGCTCTTGTCAGGGCGCGTGCCGGCATGGCCGCATGTTTCCCGCCAAGTGTTGTTTTCAGGTCATTTACTTTATTTTGAACATTTCCTTTGTTCCCCTGCTGGCTGGCCCTCGGCGGCCGCGCGTGGAAACCATCCGGTTAACGGGCGCGGTTAATACTGTGTGGGCGAGCGGGCAATTGCCGGGTTTGCGTAGATTTGGACGACCCGTTCGGGGCAACGGAAGGGAAGCATCGATGTCGATGAGGATTGCGGTGGCGTTGGCCGCCACCATCGGGGCAGGGATCTTGATGTCAACGGCGGCGGAGGCGCGGCCGGAAATGGTGGGAGCGCACCTGGCCGACTATTCGCCGGGCACCATCGTGGTCAAGACCAACGAGCGGCGGCTCTATCTCATTCTCGATAACGGCCACGCCGTGCGCTATCCGGTCGGCGTCGGCAAGTCCGGCAAGCAGTGGGCCGGCACGACCCGTATCGACGGCAAATATCGCAATCCGGCCTGGTCGCCGCCCGCCGAGGTGAAGCGCGACAAGCCGCAGCTTCCCGACGTCATTCCCGGCGGATCGCCGCGCAACCCGATGGGCGTTGCGGCGATGACGCTCGCCGGCGGTGAATATGCGATCCACGGCACCAACGTGCCGGGCTCGGTCGGCGGTTTCGTCTCCTATGGCTGTATCCGCATGCTCAACGACGACATCACCGATCTCTACGGCCGTGTCTCCGTCGGCACGACGGTGGTCGTGACGCGCTGATCGCCGGGATCGGAGAGAATTGAAAGAGCCGCGTCCTCGACGCGGCTTTTTTGTTACCAGAAGCGCCAGCTGCGCGCGCACCAGCCGTCGCGATGGCCGCCATTGTAACTGCGCGCATAACCACCCGCGAGCAGCACGGCCGAGACGTTGGCGGTGCGTTTGGTCGCAACGTCGGCGAGAACACGCCCGTACTTGTCGGGGCCGAGATTGGTGATCGTGACGCCACCCTGGCCGAGCAGATTGCGCAGCGCGTCCGTGGCGGCTTCCGCCTTGTCCAGTTCCTCCCGGCAGGACGCCTTCATCTCGGGCGCGTCGATGCCGCGCAGGCGAACGCGCACGACGAGATCGCGGCCATCGCGCTGATGCACGCGCGCGAGGAAGGTGTCGCCGTCAATGGTGCGAATGACGTCGACCGGCTCGCGACTGTCGGGATGGCCGGCCTGCTGGAGAACGATCTCGGCGTCGCGCGTGCGACCGTCGTCCGCATGCGGAACAGGCCAGTTCGTTCCGTGCCGGAAAAACAGCACGGCCACCACCGCGACGCCGACCACGAACATCCACGGCAACAGCCCCGAGAAGCGGCGGCCGAACGGTGAACCGCCGAACTGCGGCCGATAGGCATTGGGGCGATCGTGGAAGCGCATCAACTCACGCTAGGACTGAGTCGGGGAAACCGGCAAGGCACGATCGGCACCCGGGACTGATGGATGATCGCTTGATCGCCCGGATCGTTGCCCGATGGAGAATCGTACCCATGCGCGTCGCGCTGTTCCAAACGCTCTCCATCCGATACTTCCTGTAGTTGTACGGAGTTTAACATTCACGCGTTGTTTAGTAATAGGGCGGCGTACTCGGTTTGCGTGTGGGGGAGCGGTAAGCATGGCATCGATCAAGGTTCGCATCGGTACAAAACTCGGATTGACTGCGAGTGCGGGGGTCCTTCTCGTCGGCGGCATGCTCGCCAACCAGCTCGTTCGCAACGAACAGATCGCGGAGCTGAGCCGGCTGGTGGTGATCAACACCGCGAACAAGGCCAACGCTCAGGACGCCGAACTCGCAGTGACCCGGGCACGCCTCGCCATAGCGGAAATCGGATCCGCATCCTCCGCCGACGGTCTCGCCAAACATCTCGAAACATTGCGTGGCTCCATCGCCGGTGCCACGACCGAAATCAACGCCGCATTGGATCGCTCCAGGCGCGCGGAAGCCAAAGAGCTCTGTCGCGAGGTGAAGATCCTGCTCGACGCCTCTCTGAAGGCCGGTAACGATCTCGGCGAGGCTCGTGGCACCGCCGTCGCCGAATTCGCCGCGGCAAGCCAGATCGAGGAGGCCTGGAACAAGGCGCTCGAGACACTGCTGGCGTCGCCCGCAATCGCCGCATCGCAGAACCGGCTCAACATCGAGGTCGAGTTGCGCGAAGCCGACGCCTTGTTCAAGGCGGTCAGCGCGGCCGACTGGCATTTCACGGCGACGGGCGACGCCGAGCAGAAGGACCGCATCGCCGGACGCGCTGACGCCATGATCCGCGTTCTGAAACAGGCCCGTCAGTCCGCCGGCGACAAGACTATCGCCGACGGCATCGACGCGCTCGCCGCGCTCGCCGGACGCTTCAAGGCGGCAACCGGCGCAGCCATGAAGGCGGAGGAAGCCAAGAGACGCATTTTCGACGAGCGCGTGCTTCCGGCCGCCAAGGAAATCACGACGCGCGTCGACAAGCTGGTCGCCGCCAACAACGAATTCATGGCTCTGCGGCAGAGCCAGCTCATGACCGCGCTGGAGCAGGCGACCCAGGTCAGCCTGGCCGTCGGCGTCCTCGTGATCCTGGTCCTGGCCGGCTCCGCGCTGTTTTCGGTGCTGAGCATCGCCCGGCCGATCCGTCGCATCGGCGATGTGCTGCTGCAACTCGCCGGCGGCAACAAGGCCGTCGAGATTCCCTACACCGCCCGCGGGGACGAAGTCGGCGACAACGCCCGTGCCGCCCGTACGTTCAGGGACAATTTGCTCCGCATCGAGCAGATGGAGGCCGAACAGAAGGATCAGGAGGCCGCAGCCGCTGCGCGGCGCAAGCAGGAGATGATCCGGCTGGCCGGTGCGTTCGAGGACGCGGTCGGCGGCATCATCAACTCGGTTTCGGTCGCCTCGCAGCAGCTCGAATCCGCCGCCGGCACGCTGTCGGGAACAGCGGAGGAGACCGAGCAGCTTTCCGGAATGGTGGCCGCGGCGTCCGAAGAAGCCTCCGCCAATGTCGGAGCCGTGGCGTCCGCCGCCGAGGAGATGAGCGCATCGGTCGTCGAGATCGGCCGTCAGGTCCATGATTCCAGCCGCATCGCCGGCGAGGCGGTGAAGCAGGCCGAGCGTACCGACGTCCGGATCAATGAATTGCTCAAGGCCGCGGGCCGGATCGGCGACGTCGTCAAGTTGATCACCGCAATCGCGGAGCAGACCAACCTGCTGGCCTTGAACGCCACCATCGAAGCGGCGCGCGCCGGCGAGTCGGGCCGCGGATTTGCCGTGGTGGCGAGCGAGGTCAAGGCGCTCGCAGCCCAGACCGCGCGGGCAACCGACGAGATCGGCGCACAGATCGCCGACATGCAGACGGCGACGGAAGACTCCGTCGGTGCCATCAAGGAGATCGGCACGACCATCTCCAGGATTTCGGACATCTCGACCACCATTGCCGCGACCATCGAGGAGCAGGGGGCTGCAACGGCCGAGATCGCACGCAATGTCAGCGAAGCGGCCAAGGGAACGGTCGAGGTCGCCGACAAGATCGCCCAGGTCAGTCACGGTGCCAGCGCCACCGGTTCGGCGTCGACGCAGGTGCTGGCATCCGCGCGCTCACTCTCGACCGAGAGTGGCCGCCTCAAGAACGAGGTTACGAAATTCCTCGATACGGTGCGGGCCGCCTGAGGCCCCGCGCCTCGTGCGGCCGACCTGAGGCCGGCCGCAATCCTTCTTTCTGACGCTTCGATTTTACCAACGGCTTTGGGAGGTCCCCACGCCGAGCGGCTGCTCGCGCCTGGGTCAGACAGGGAGTGGAGCGATGATCATCAGCATTGTCGGCGGCGGCGCGACAGGAATCACCATCTTGCGACACCTTGCGGAACTCGCCGCATCCGAGCGCTACAAGGGCGCGATCGGTGGGATCCAGCTGTTCGACAAGTCGGGCTTCGACGGCGGGATCGCCTACCGCACCCAAAGCGACCGCCATCTGCTCAACATGAAGGCCGCAAAAATGTCGATCCGCCCGGGCGACGCGGAGGAGTTTCTGCGCTGGGCCTGGGCTCGCGGCCTCGACTGTGGCCGCAACGACCATCTGCCGCGGATGGTCTACCGGGATTACCTGGACAGTGTTCGCATCAAGGCGATCGAGCAATGCCGCCACGCCGGCGTGCCGGTTCATGTCGAGCATGCCGAAGTGATCCGCATGCGATTCTCGACGGATCACAATGTCCTGCTGACGACGGACGGCAACATCACGCATATCTCGTCCGTGCTGATCCTCTGCACCGGCCACAATGCACCGGAGGATCATTATGGTCTTGCCAGCCACCCGAACTACATTCGCGATCCCTATGCCCAGTTCAGCTTCACGGACCGCAGCGACACCGAGATCGGCATCCTCGGGAGCGGGCTGAGCGCCGTCGACACCGCAACGGCGCTGGCCAAGACCCACCGCCACGTCAGGATGACCTGCTTCTCCAGAAGCGGCCTGTTCCCCACGGTCCAGCCGATCGCGATCCCTGCGATCACGGACGATTTCCGCGACGCCCTGCATCGCTATGTCGTCGGTCGCGAACGGGTCGGGGCGGACGCGTTTGCCTACCGGCTCTCGGACCTGCTGGTCGAGATCACCGGCCTCGACTGCGACCTGTCGTGCCGGGACGTCGCGAGCGACGCGCTGGCCGACCTCGAGCTCAACATCGCGCAGGCCGAAAGCAGCGAACCCAACGTCCATTGCTACCTCGCCAGCATCGCCAACGTGGTGTGCGACGCCTGGAGCCGGATGAACGACGTCGAAAAGGCGCGGTTCATGGAGGTCTACAATTCCGGCTGGCTGCGCAACCGCTCGGCCATGCCGCTGGAGAACGCGATTCGGATCCGTGACCTGATGCGGTCGGGGAGGCTGTCGACGCGCGCCCGCCTGCGCAATGTGACCGAGGTCGACGGCCGGTTTCGCGCGCATCTCGGCGACGGCGATCATCGCGACGTCGACTGCATCATCGACGCGACGGGGCCGTCCTACCGGCTCGACAGCAGCCCGCTCTACCAAGACATGCAGCGGCAGGGCCTCGTTGCGCTCGATGCGCTCGGCGGCATTCGCTGCGGATACGACGACAGCCGCGTCCACGACCGGCACGGCAATCCCTATCCGAACGTCTATGCGGTCGGCGGTCCCACCAAGGGCGCGCACTTCTTCGCCGGCGCCGTCGACATCAACATGCACCGCGCCGAAGCCGTGATCGAATCCATCCTCAACCCGAGAGAATCGCAGATGAGCAGCCTCAACACGTCCGTCGACGAAACCGACCGCCTCGCCGATCTCGTGCGCCGCGACCATCCCGCGCTCGACACGATGGCACTCGCACCGGACGGCAAGTACCAGACCAGGCCGGCGGCGCTCGACGAGCTGATGTGGGAGATGAAGGACTGCCTCGGCGAAGCATTCCGGAACTGGGCTCCCGAAGACTTCCCGACGCTCTACTGCGCGTGGGGGCGCTGCCGCGTGGGCTCGACCGCGCTCACCAATCTCTTCGGCGTCGCCGGCATGCCCTCCTACTTCCAGCCGGTGAAGGTCATCCTGCGCCATCGGCTGCTTGGAAATGCGGGCCAGCCCTGGGCCGTGCCGCAGGCATCGGAGCAGCCGCACATCTTCAGCAAGGAGATGGCCGGACCCTACGTGCTGGCCGAAAGCCTGTTCCTGCCGCTCCAACCGCTGATCGAGGCCGGCTGGCCGGCCGAGAAGCTTCACATGATCATGCTCGACCGCGATCCCGCGAGTTCTCTCGCATCGTGGCTCGAGAAATGGTCGGACCGCGTTCCCGAGGATCGCCTGATCCAGAACTACGTGATCTCCTCGCTGAACGCGCTTCGCGTCGAGAGCTATGCCACGCGGCACGGCGTGCCGGTAACGCACTACGTCTACGAAGCCAGCAAGGATGCAACGGGATCGGTGCGAAAGCTGTTCGACCGGCTCGGCCTCGGCACACGCTTCACCGAAGGCGCCGTCACCGACTGGAAGGAACGCGGACAGATCGAATCGAAGGGCTCGGGCGTCACCTTCCTCAGCGAGCCCAAGATCTACACCGTGGTCGGCCTGCATGGCCCGGACACCGCCTACCGTTATCGCAGCCGCAAGACGGCGTCGCTGACCGATGCCCAGCTCGAGGTGCTGGAGCGCTATCGCATTCACGACATGTACCGCGCCTCGGTCGATGCCTGCATCCGCGATCTCTCGCTCGATACCGATACCGCCGCGCGCCTGTTCGGCGATTGCCTGGGCACTGCCGCATGACCGGCCAGATCGCTCGAACGACGGCGACACGCGCCGCGCCCGACGAAGCGGCCCTGCGCCACAATGCCACCAGCCATCTCCAACGCCTCGAGGCGGAGAGCATCCATATCCTGCGGGAGACCGCGGCCGAGTTTCGCAAGCCGGTCATGCTCTATTCGATCGGCAAGGACTCCTCGGTGCTGCTGCATCTGGCGATGAAGGCATTTCATCCCGGCAAGCCGCCGTTCCCGCTGCTGCATGTCGATACGACATGGAAGTTCCGCGAGATGATCGCATTTCGCGACCGCCGGGCGCGCGAGCTCGGCCTCGATCTGATCGTCCATACCAACAATGACGGCCTGAGCCAGGGCATCGACCCGTTCAGCCACGGCTCGGCCCGCTACACCGACGTCATGAAGACGCAGGCCTTGCGGCAGGCACTGGACCTTCACGGCTTCGACGCCGCGATCGGAGGCGCACGGCGCGACGAGGAGAAGTCGCGCGCCAAGGAACGCATCTTCTCGCATCGGAGCGCGGCACATCGCTGGGATCCGAAGAACCAGCGGCCGGAATTGTGGAGCCTGTACAACACGCTGCTCGCGCCCGGCGAAAGCATGCGGGTGTTTCCGCTGTCGAACTGGACCGAGCTCGACATCTGGGACTACATCCTGGTCGAGAACATCCCGATCGTACCGCTCTATCTCGCTGCGCCGCGTCCGGTGGTGGAACGCGACGGCGCGTTGATCATGGTGGACGACGAGCGGATGCCGCTGCGCCCGGATGAAGCGCCCCGCATGCGCTCCGTCAGATTCCGCACCCTCGGCTGCTATCCCCTCACCGGCGCAACGACGTCGAGCGCGGCAACCCTGCCGGAGATCGTGCGGGAGATGACGGCCTCGCGCACCTCCGAACGGCAAGGACGCGTGATCGACCGGGACAGTCCCGCGTCGATGGAGCGCAAGAAGGCGGAAGGCTATTTCTGATGTCCTATCACGAGGCACCCACGATCGCTCCCTCCGATGCGCCGCGGCTGAACCGGGAGGATCGGCCGACGCTGCGGATCGTCACCTGCGGCAGCGTCGACGACGGCAAGAGCACGCTGGTCGGCCGGCTGCTCTACGATTCGAAGACGCTGCTCGACGACCAGCTCGACGCGCTCGCTTCCGAGAGCAAGACCGCCGGCACCACCGGCGGCGATCTCGATTTCGCGCTTCTGGTCGACGGCTTGCAGGCCGAGCGCGAGCAGGGCATCACGATCGACGTGGCCTACCGGTTCTTCGCCACGAAGCTGCGACGCTTCATCGTCGCCGACACGCCGGGGCATGCCCAATACACCCGCAACATGGCGACCGGCGCCTCCAACGCCGACCTCGCCGTGGTGCTGGTCGACGCGCGCAAGGGCGTCATCACGCAGACCCGGCGCCACAGCCACATCCTGTCGCTGCTCGGCATCCGCCACGTCGTGCTCGCCGTGAACAAGATGGATCTGATCGGATTCGACGGAGACCGCTTCGCGGCGATCACCGCCGAATATCTGACCATGGCCGGCCAACTCGGGATCTCCCAGGTCCAGTGCATCCCGGTCGTGGCGCCCGACGGCGACAATATCGTCGCTGCGAGCACGCGCATGTCCTGGTACACGGGGCCGACGGTGACGGCCTATCTGGAATCCGTGGACGTGGCCGGCAACGTCTCGCAGCGGCCGTTTCGGCTGCCCGTGCAATGGGTCAACCGGCCGCATGCGGATTTCCGCGGCTTCTGCGGACGGATCGCGAGCGGAACGATCGCGACCGGAGAGACCGTCGCCGTGCAGCCATCTGGCCTTCGCACCCGCGTTGCGCGCATTCTCACGCCCGGCGGCGAGCGCGATCGGGCTGCGGCGGGCGAATCGGTGACGCTCGCACTCACCGACGAGATCGACGTCAGCCGCGGCGACGTGCTGACGGCCGGCCCCGCGCCGCTCGTCTCGGATCAGCTGGCGGCCCATCTCGTCTGGTTCGATGACGAGGCCATGGCCGCGGGCCGGCGCTACGTGCTCAAATGCGGCACGGCCTCGACCGGCGCGGTGATCACGACGCTCAAGCACCGCATCGCCATCGACACCATGGCACAGGAAAGCGCCACCACGCTCGACGCCAACCAGATCGGCTACGTCCATCTCAATCTCGACCGCCCACTGGTCTTCGAGGCCTATCGCGACGACCGCGACATGGGCAGCTTCATTCTCGTCGATCCGATCAGCCATCGCACGGCCGCGGCGGGAATGATCGACCTTTCGCTGCGCCGCGCCACCAACATTCATTGGCAACACCTCGCAGTCGACAAATCGGTGCGGGCACGGCTGAAGCAGCAGCGGCCCTGCGTGCTCTGGTTCACCGGCCTGAGCGGCGCCGGCAAATCGACGATCGCCGATATCGTCGACCGGCGGCTTGCCGAACTCGGACGCCATGCCGCGTTGCTCGACGGCGACAATCTCCGCCACGGCATCAATCGCGACCTCGGCTTTTCCAGCGCAGAGAGGATGGAGAACGTCCGGCGCGTCGCGGAGATCGCGGCCCTGTTCGTCGACGCCGGCATGATCGCGCTGGTCGCGCTGATCTCACCGTTCCGCAGTGAGCGCGACATGGCGCGCCACCGCCTCGAGGCAGGCGAGTTCATCGAAATCCATGTCGCGACCCCGCTCGCCGAATGCGAGCGGCGCGATCCCAAGGGGCTCTATCGCAAGGCACGGGCGGGCGAGTTGCCGGCGTTCACCGGCATCGACCAGCCCTATGAGGCACCGCGATCGCCGGAGATCACCATCGACACGTCGGAACTGTCGACCGAGGCGGCCTGCGAGCGCATCATCCGCTACCTCCGGGAGCACCATTACCTCTAGCGGCCGGGATGAGCTTGCCCACATCGTCAGCCGATCCGGCTGACGGTTCAGAAGTCGGAAGCGATGCCCTTGCGCTCCCAATCTCCGTAGCGGGTCGGCTCGGGTCCCTTTGGCCCCTGCAGCTCCTTCGGCGTCGCCTTGGCGTCGTCCTTGGCTTGGACCGCCGCAGCCTGCCGGCGCGCTTCGGCCTCGGCCAGCGCGCGCTGGGCTGCCGGCGACAAAGGCTTGCGATCGGGAACGGGAGGCTGGTCACTCATCGCCGCGCTTTCTAGCGCAGAACGAGCCGCAACGCGATGTCCAATAACGCATTCCTGAAATCGGGCCCGGAGGGCTGAAAAAGCCGGAAGCGATTCTTACATTTGGCATATTCGCGTGCCAGAGATCGCTTTCTCAAGGCATGCGCCTATATCGGCGGAACTGCCGCTCGCTCAGAACCTTGCTTCCGCATGCCATCTCAACGTTTCGCCCCACCATCCGAAGTGCCTGGTCTTGCGGCACGGCGGATTGCCGCCGACATCGTCGACGGCGTGCTGCACAAGCACCGCACGCTTGACGACCAGCTCGACGGCGGCGGCGCCCATCCCGGACTGAAGACGCTGGCCGACCGCGACCGCGCGCTGATGCGCCGCCTGGTCGCGACCGTGCTGCGCCGGCTCGGCACGCTCGGCCATGTGCTGTCCCGCCTGCTCGACAAGGGCATTCCCTCCGACGCACCGCGCGCGCAGAGCGCGCTGCTGATCGGCGCCGCCCAGATCCTCTGGATGGACGTGCCCGATCATGCCGCCGTCGATCTCTCCGTCCGCCTCGTGCAATCCGACCGGCGCGCGGCGCGCTATGCCGGCCTCGTCAACGCCGTGCTGCGCCGCTGTGCGCGCGAGGGCCAGGCGCTGGTCGAGGAAGTCGCCACGCAATCGCTGGACCTGCCGCCATGGCTGCTGGCGCGCTGGAGCGCACATTATGGCGAGGCCACCGCAAGAGACATGGCACTGGCGCTCGGCCATGAGCCGTCGCTCGATCTGACCGTGAAGTCGGACGCCGAACAATGGGCGAGCCGCCTGCATGGCGAGACGCTGCCGACGGGAACGGTGCGGATGCTGCTGCACGGCTCGGTGACCATGCTGCCCGGCTTCGCCGAGGGACAATGGTGGGTGCAGGATGCCGCCGCCGCGCTGCCGGCCCGGCTGTTCGGCGACATCAAGGGCAAGTCCATTGCCGATCTCTGCGCCGCCCCGGGCGGCAAGACCGCGCAACTGGCGCACGCGGGCGCGCATGTCACGGCGATCGACCGCTCGCCTGCCCGGGTGGCACGGCTGCGCGAGAATCTGGCGCGGCTGTCGCTCCAGGCCGAGACCGTCGTCGCTGACGCCGCGGAATGGGCCGGCCCTGCCGAAGGTTTTGACGGTATCCTGATCGACGCGCCCTGCACCTCGACCGGCACGATCCGCCGTCATCCCGACGTGGCCTGGCTCCGGCAGGAGTCCGACATCGCCGCCCTGACCGCACTCCAGCAGCGGCTGCTGCGAAAATCGGTCTCGCTGCTCAAGCCGGGCGGGACGCTGGTCTATTGCACCTGTTCGCTGGAACCCGAAGAGGGCGAGCAGGCCATCGCCGCGCTGCTGGCCGCAGAGCCTGCGCTTCGCCGCGTCCCGATCGAGGCATCGGAGGTCTCAGGGCTGTCCGAGATCATCACCGCCGAGGGTGACCTGCGCACCCTGCCCAGCCATCTGCCGAACGCCGATCCCAAGCTCGGCGGGCTCGACGGATTCTTCGCAGCCCGGCTCGTTAAATCCTGATTTTGCACTGGTTTTTACAACCCCGACGTTGATTCCCACCGTTCAAGGTGGTGTCAGACGGCCGATTTTGGGATTAATAAGGATTCGTCGGAATCCTCCTCTCCCCCTTCAAGGCAAGGCGTGTCGGTCGCTCAACGCAGACGTATCTCGACGCTGGTGATGAACCGCTTCGCGCGGAACATGCTCGCGCGCGCGAGCGGCGGTTCCGTTGCGCTGTCGCGGGTCTGGCCCGGCCGCACCGACCGCCTGATCATCGCGCCGCACGACCTGCGCACCGCGGACGCCACCCGCGCCGCCGAGATCTATGCCGGCCGTTTCGTCTTCGCCGGCAAGATCGTCAATTGCCACGGCCGTTCGATCTTCGATCTCGAGTCGCCGTCGGAGGATTGGGAGGTTGCGCTGCTCGGCTTCGGCTGGCTGCGCCATCTGCGCGCCGCCGACACCGCACTGACGCGCGCCAATGCGCGCGCGCTGGTCGAGGACTGGATCGCCAACCCCGCCAACAAGCGCCGCCCCGTCGCGCGGCGCGCCGACGTGCTGGCGCGGCGCGTGATCTCGCTGTTGTCGCAGGCGCCCTTGGTGCTCAACGACACCGACAACAAATTCTACCGCCGCTATCTGCGCGCGCTGGCTCGCGAGATCCGCTTCCTGCGCTACACCATGATCAACATCCCGGACGGGGTGCCGAAGCTCCAGGTGCTGATCGCGCTGTGCTACACGACGCTCTGTCTCGCCAACCAGGCGCGACACATCCGCAGTGCCTCGAAAAAACTTTCGGACGAGTTGCAGCGGCAGATCCTGCCCGACGGCGGACACATCTCCCGCAATCCGGGCGCGCTGATCGAGCTCCTGATCGACCTGCTGCCGCTGCGGCAGACCTTCGCCGCGCGCAACATCGCGCCGCCGCCGGCGCTGCTGAACGCGATCGACCGCATGATGCCGATGCTGCGCTTCTTCCGGCACGGCGACGGTAATTTCGCGCTGTTCAACGGCATGAGCGCGACGCCCTCGGACCTGCTCGCGACGCTGCTCGCCTATGACGACACCCACGGCGCGCCGATGTCGAACATGCCGCATACCGGCTTCCAGCGCCTCGATGCCGGCCAGACCACGCTGATCATCGACACCGGCCCGCCGCCGCCGGCCGGCGTCAGCCACGACGCCCATGCCGGCTGCCTGTCGTTCGAATTGTCCTCCGGCATCAGCCGCATCGTCACCAATTGCGGCATGCCGACCACGGGGCGCGACAATTGGCGACCGTTCGCGCGCGGCACGGCGGCGCATTCGACGCTGACCTATCACGAGACCTCCTCATGCCAGTTCGTCGAGATGTCGGCGATGAAGCGGCTGTTGCATGGTGCGCCTGTCACCAGCGGCCCCGTCGAGGTCGAGAGCTATCGCGAAATCGTGCAGAACGGCACGCTGCTCACGGCCTCGCATGACGGCTATCTCGCCAAGTTCGGCGCGATCCATCGCCGCGTCCTGATGATCGCCAATGACGGCGCGCGCATCGACGGCGAGGACACGTTGTCGCCGCCACAAGGCGGACGTTTCAAGGGCGCGGATGCCGATTTCGCGGTCCGCTTCCATCTGCATCCGGCGGTGAAGGCGAGCCGGCTGTCGGATGCCCGCGGCGTCATGCTGGTGCTGCCGAACCGCGACGTCTGGACCTTCGAGGCGCTCGACGACAAGGTCGATCTCGAGGACAGCGTGTTCCTGGCCGGCAATGACGGCCCCCGCCGCACCGCGCAGATCGTGATCCGGCAGGATGCCCGCCAGGCGCCCTCGATCCGCTGGAGTTTCGTCCGCTCCACCGCTTCGCCCGCGATCACCAATGCCCGCCGCAACGCCCGCCGCGAGCCGGAACTTCCGCTGTAGATGCGCACGATTCGGCCCCATCTCGTCGTTGTGAAAACGGCCGAAAGCTGCTATCGAGCGCTCGCTCGCGCGACTGGCGACCTTGGATGGAGCACCATCGGGAAGCGCGGGACATAGACGCCGCGCGCCTGGGCATAGACACTCCTAAGACAGAGGATCTTGCTCATGACTGACCATCCCCGCCGCGTCACCCGCGCCCTGCTTTCCGTGTCCGACAAGACCGGCCTGATCGAATTCGCCAAGGCGCTTGCCGGCCATGACGTCGAACTGGTTTCAACCGGCGGCACCGCGAAAGCGATCGCCGCGGCCGGCCTCAAGGTGAAGGACGTCTCCGAGCTGACCGGCTTTCCTGAAATGATGGACGGCCGCGTCAAGACGCTGCATCCGAAGGTGCATGGCGGCCTGCTCGCGATCCGCGACAACAAGGAACATGCGGACGCGATGAAGGCGCACGGCATCGCGCCGATCGACCTGCTCGTCGTCAACCTCTATCCGTTCGAAGCGACCGTGGACAAAGGCGCGGGCTTCGAGGATTGCATCGAGAACATCGACATCGGCGGCCCCGCGATGATCCGCGCCGCCGCCAAGAACCATGACGACGTCGCCGTGGTGGTCGAGGCCGAGGACTACAAGGCGGTGCTCGACGAGCTCGCCGCCAACAACGGTGCGACCACGCTGAAACTGCGCCGGCGGCTTGCCGCAAAGGCCTATGCGCGCACCGCGGCCTACGACGCTGCGATATCGAACTGGTTCAACCGGCAGCTCGAGATCGACGCACCCGATTTCCGCGCCTTCGGCGGCAAATTGATCCAGTCGCTGCGCTATGGCGAGAACCCGCACCAGACCGCGGCATTCTACGCGACGCCCGACAAGCGCCCGGGCGTCTCGACCGCGCGGCAGCTCCAGGGCAAGGAGCTCTCCTACAACAACATCAACGACACCGATGCGGCCTATGAATGCATCGGCGAGTTCGACGCCAAGCGCACCGCGGCCTGCGTCATCGTCAAGCACGCCAATCCCTGCGGCGTCGCTGAGGGCTCCGACCTCGTCAGCGCCTATCGCAAGGCGCTCGCCTGCGATTCCACCTCGGCGTTCGGCGGCATCATCGCGATGAACCGCGCGCTCGACGCCGACACCGCGCGCGAGATCACGAAGATCTTCACCGAGGTGATCATCGCACCCGATGCCAGCGAGGAAGCGATCGCCATCATCGGCGCGCGCAAGAACCTTCGCCTGCTGCTCGCCGGCAGCCTGCCCGACCCGCGCGCGCCCGGCCTCACCGCCAAGACGGTGGCCGGCGGCCTTCTCGTGCAGAGCCGCGACAACGCCGTAGTCGACGACATGACGTTCAGGGTCGTGACCAAGCGTGCGCCGACCGATGCGGAGATGCGCGACCTCAAGTTCGCGTTCCGCGTCGCCAAGCACGTCAAGTCCAACACCATCATCTACGCCAAGGATCTCGCCACCGTCGGCATCGGCGCGGGCCAGATGAGCCGGGTCGATTCAGCCCGCATCGCGGCGCGCAAGGCGCAAGATGCGGCGGCTGAGCTGAAGCTCGCCGAGCCGCTCACCAAGGGCTCGGTGGTGGCCTCGGACGCGTTCTTCCCGTTCGCCGACGGCATGCTCGCCTGCATCGAGGCCGGCGCCACCGCCGTGGTGCAGCCCGGCGGCTCGATGCGCGACGACGAGGTGATCAAGGCCGCCGACGAGAACGGCATTGCCATGGTGTTCACGGGAACGCGGCACTTCAGGCACTGAGCCTCACCACGAGCATAGCCCGGATAGAGCGCAGCGAAATCCGGGCTACGGCACTAATCCGGCGGATGCCGCCAGACGTAGGTCGCGTTCGCAAGCAACAATGCGAGTACGGATGTGACGTAGACGGCAGCCTCCGTCGGAAAGCGATGGGCGCCGCGAAGCGCCCACGCGAACGCAGCCGCGATGACGAACGCCGCTCCGATATCGATGATCAGGAGGACGACCCTCGCCGACCTCATTACGCTTCCCGCACCCGCATCAACAGCCCCAGTCCCGCGACGAAGAACACCACCAGCACGGCCATGCCGGCCTTCTGGCTCGCGGTCGCCGCGGTGATCGTGCCGATTAGCAGCGGGCCGATGAAGGACGTCACTTTCCCGGTCAGCGCGAACAGGCCGAAATACTGCGCGATGCGATCCTTTGGTGCGAGGTGGATCAGCAGCGTGCGCGAGGCGGCCTGAAGCGGTCCGCCGGCAGCGCCGATCAGGCAGCCCAGCACGAGATAGGCGCGCTCGGCGGCGCTTGAGAACAGGGGCGCGCCGGGCTGGGGGGCTGCGACCTTGACGAACAGCACGCTGTCCTTGTCGACCAGAAGGATCGCCGCCACCGACAGCAGCAGGACCAGCAAGCTGCCGGCGATGACGCGCCTCGGCCCGAGACGATCGTCGAGCTTGCCGCCGAGCCAGGCGCCAAACGCGCCGGCGATCGCGAGCATGATGCCGAAGGTGCCGATCTGGATCGTGTGCCAGCCGAAGGTGCCGGCGGCGTAGATGCCGCCGAATGCGAACAGCGACACCAGGCCGTCGGTGTAGATCATGTTGGCGAGCAGGAACGCTGCGAGCGATTTCTGCTGCGGCAAACTCCTGATCGATTGCTTCAGCTCCGACAGGCCTTCGCGCAGCGCCTCGCGCACCGGGCGCTTCGCCGGATAATCCGGCGTGAACAGGAACATCGGCGTCACGAAGATGATGAACCACAACCCGGTCAGCGGTCCGGCGGCGCGATCTCCCTGATGGCTGGCGGGATCAAGCCCGAATAGCGGCGTGAGACCGAGCAGCGTGCGTCCGGTCTCGGGATTCGCCGCGAGCAGGCCGAGCACGATGATCAGGCTGACGATGCCGCCGATGTAACCCGTGGCCCAGCCGGTGCCGGAGAGCCGGCCGATCCGCTCCGGCGGCACCAGGGTCGGCATCATCGCGTTGTTGAAGACGGTGGCGAATTCCGCGCCGACGCTGGCGAGCGCGACCGCGGTGAGCAGGGGCGGAATGACCGAGGGATCGCCGGGCTTGCCGATCCACAGCGTGCAGGACGCCAGCACCAGCAGCGCGCCGAACCCCGCGATCCATGGCTTCCTGCGGCCCGAGGCATCCGCGATGGCTCCCAGCACCGGCGACATCAGCGCGATGGCGAGGCCCGCAGCCGCCATCGCAAAGCCCCACAACGATTGGCCGGTGGCAGGATCTGGCGCAATGCTGGTGGCGAAATAGGGTGCGAACACGAAGGTCGTGATCAGCGTGAAGTAAGGCTGCGCGGCCCAGTCGAAAAAGATCCAGCTGATGACGGCAGCGCGCGGCGGATAGGTCCGCTGCACGCCGGCCATGCGCGCATCCGAGGCGATCGTCGTCATCACGCAGTCCTCATCACGAACAGTTTTGCCTGTCTTGGGGCAACCGTATAGCATTGCAGCGACGCGTGTGAACTGTCCCGAGGGCCCGGCGGAAATTTGATGATGACGTCATTTTCGACACGGCGGACGTTTTTCGCCTTGTTTGCCGCTCTGGCGGTCGGTCTGGCGCCTGCGACCGCGCAGGACGCGCGACGGGCCTATGTCCCGCCCGCGCTCGACACGGTGCATGCCGTTGCAGCCGAGCACGGCATGGTGGTGGCGCAGGAAAGGATCTCGGCGCAGGTCGGCGCAGATATCCTGCGACGGGGCGGCAATGCCGTCGATGCCGCGGTCGCGACCGGCTTTGCGATGGCCGTGACCTATCCACGCGCCGGCAATATCGGCGGCGGCGGCTTCATGGTGATCCATTCCGCTGAGCGCAACGAGGACATCACGATCGACTATCGCGAGACCGCGCCGGCAGCGACCACGCCGCAGATCTTCCTCGGTCCCGACGGCAAGCCCGACACCGCCAAGTCGCGCGATTCCGCGCTCGGCATCGGCGTGCCCGGCACCGTCGCAGGACTCGCGCTGGCGCTGGAGAAATACGGCTCGGGCCAGTTCACGCTGGCGCAATTGCTCGAGCCCGCGATCGCGCTCGCCCGCGACGGATTCATCGTCAGCGACGATATCGCCGACAGCCTGCCGGGTTGGCACCGGCGCCTCATGCGCTGGCCTTCTTCGGCCAGGATTTTTTCGCGGCCTGATGGCACCTCACTCGGCGAAGGGGATCGACTGGTACAGAGCGATCTCGCCGAAACGCTCTCGACCGTCGCCGCGCAAGGTCCGCGCGGCTTCTATGAGGGCCCGGTTGCGGAAAAACTCGCCAAAGCCCTGTCCGACGCCGGGGGCATCATGACGGCTGCCGACCTGAAGGCCTATCAGCCGGTCATCCGCGCGCCCGTGCGCGGCACCTATCGCGGCTACGACATCGTGTCGATGCCGCTGCCTTCTTCCGGTGGCGTGGTGCTGGTGGAGACGCTCAACATCCTCGAAGGCTTTCAGCTCGCGGAGCTGAAGCAGGGCTCGCCGGCGTCGCTGCATCTCCTGATCGAGGCCATGAAGCGCGCCTATGCGGACCGCGCGCGCTATCTCGGCGACCCCGCCTTCGTCAACGCACCGATCGAGATCCTCACGGCAAAGGACTACGCGGCCAAGCTGCGCGCGGGCATCTCCACCAGCCGCGCCACGCCGTCGAAACAGCTGGTGTCCGCCGCGACCGCGCCGCGTGAGGGCAGCAACACCACGCATTTCTCCGTCGTCGATAGCCGTGGCAATGCCGTCAGCAACACATACACGCTGAACTTCAGCTATGGCGTCGGCCTCGTCGCTGATGGCACCGGCGTGCTGCTCAACAACGAGCTCGACGATTTCACCGCGGCGGTCGGCGCTTCCAACGCCTATGGCCTCGTCGGCTTCGAGGCCAATTTGCCAGGTCCCGGCAAGCGGCCGCTGTCGTCGATGTCGCCGACCATCGTGCTGAAGGACGGCAAGCCTGTGCTGGTGACGGGCTCGCCCGGCGGCAGCCGGATCATCTCCGCGGTGCTCCAGGTGATCGTGAACGTGCTCGATTACAAAATGGATGTGGCCGCCGCCGTTGCCGCACCGCGGCTGCACCATCAATGGCTGCCGGACGAGGTGCGCATCGAGCGCGGTTTTCCGGAGGATGTCCTGTTCGAGCTGAAGGCGATGGACCATCTCATCGTCGAGCCGATGGGACAGACCTCCGCCAATTCGATCGCGGTGACACCGAACGGCCCCCTCGGCGCACCTGATCCGCGCACGCGCGGCGCGGAAGCAGCGGGCCAGTAACTCGTCCGCTGCATGGCACCGAAGCGGGCGCTCGCTTGCGCCCGCTGCCACGCGTGCTACCACCGCGCGGCTTCAAGAAACTGCCGGGGAAACGTACATGACCACAGCCGATCCGAACCAGCGCATCGAACGCGCCGAGATCGAGGACACCAGCCTTCTCGCCTTCTATCGCGACATGAACACGCCGGAGCGCCGGACGTTCTGGGCCTGCGCGGCGGGCTGGGCGCTCGACGGCATGGACTTCATGATCTATCCGCTGGTGATCGGCACCATCATCGCGCTGTGGAAGGTCGACGCGGCCTCGGCAGGTCTCGCCGGCACGGTGACGCTGCTGGCCTCTGCGATCGGCGGCTGGCTTGGCGGCTACCTCTCCGACCATATCGGGCGGGTCAGGACGCTCCAGATCACCATCATCTGGTTCTCGTTCTTCTCGCTGGTCTGTGCGGTCGTGCAGAATTTCGAACAGCTCCTGATTGCACGCGCCGTGCTCGGCCTCGGCTTCGGCGGCGAGTGGGCGGCGGGCGCCGTGCTGATGGGCGAGGCGATCCGGCCGCAATATCGCGGGCGCGCCGTCGGCTCGGTGCAATCGGGCTGGGCGGTCGGCTGGGGTCTCGCCGTGCTGTCGCAGGCGATCCTGTTCTCGGTCTTGCCGGCCGAGACGGCATGGCGCTGGATGTTCGTGATCGGCGCGCTGCCGGCGCTGCTGGTGTTCTACATCCGCCGCTCCGTCACCGAGCCGGAGATCGCAGCCGAGGCCCGCGCCAGGCATGCGGAAACGGGCAGTCATCCGAAGCTTTGGGAGATCTTTACCTTTCCGATCGTGAAGACCACGATCCTGGCGTCGCTGATGGCAACGGGTTGCCAGGGCGGCTACTACGCCGTCACCTTCTGGGTGCCGCAGTTCCTGACCAAGGAGCGGCATCTGTCGATCGTCGGCTCGACCGGCTATCTCTCGACGCTGATCATCGGCTCCTTCATCGGCTATCTCACCGGCGCCTGGCTCGCCGACCGGATCGGACGGCGCAATCTGTTCCTGATCTTCTCGCTCGGGGCCATGGCGGTGGTGCTGCTCTATACGCAGCTGCCGCTGACCAACGAGATCCTGTGGGTGCTCGGCTTTCCGCTCGGCTTCTTTGCCTCGGGCTATTTCTCCGGCATCGGCGCGTTTCTCACCGAGCTCTATCCGACGCGGCTGCGCGGCTCCGGCCAGGGCTTTTGCTACAATTTCGGCCGCGGCATCGGCGCGCTGTTTCCGTTCCTCGTCGGTGCGCTGTCGGCGACGACGTCGCTCGCGAACGCAATCGCGATGTTTGCGGTGGTGGCCTACGCGCTGTTCTTCATCGCCGCCTTCGCGCTGCCGGAGACGCGCGGTCGCGTGCTGCACGCGGATTAGGGGTAAGCTGTCATTCCGGGGCACGCGAAGCGTGAACTATGGTGCGCAATTGCGCACCTGAGAATCTCGAGATTCCGGGTCTGGTGCTTCGCACCATCCCGGAATGACAGAAACTAACTACCGCCCCACCTGGTATGGCCCGCCTTTTTCCAGCGCTCTGGCGTAGGCCGGCCGCGCATGGATGCGCTCCAGGAACGCCATCGCCTTGGGATGGCCCTGCTCCAGCCCGCCGCGCGCTTGCGCGGCTTCGAGCGGGAAGCTCATCTGGATGTCGGCTGCGGTGAACTCGTTGCCGGCGAACCACTCGCTCTTCGCAAGCTCGCCTTCCCAGTAATCCATGTGCTGCTTGAGCTGCGGATTGACCAGCGCGGTCAGCGCCTGGTTGCAGACCTTGCGCACCAGCGGGCGAAGCAGCGCCGGTGCGCGCTTCGGCATCAGCGTGAACAGCAGCTTGAGCAGCAGCGGCTGCATCGCCGAGCCTTCCGCATAGTGCAGCCAGTAGGTGAAGCGCAGCCGCTCCGGCGTGTTCGGCGGCGGGATCAGCCGGCCGTTACCGTAGGTGGCGATGAGATATTCGATGATCGCGCCTGACTCCGCGACGGTGTTGCCGTTGTCGGTGATGACGGGCGACTTGCCGAGCGGATGGATGGCGCGCAGCTCCTTCGGCGCGCGCATGTCCGGCTGGCGCTGATAGCGCACGATCTCGTAGGGCACGCCCAATTCCTCGAGCAGCCACAGCACGCGCTGCGAGCGGGAATTGTTGAGGTGATGGACGGTCAGCATCGGCGGGATCCCTAGACTAGGCGTGGTCGGTTGGTCGCGTTCGTGCCAGCCCGGGAACGCAATGTCGAGCCGTCCGGACGGATATTTTCACCCGGGTATATTGACGCAAGTAATTTACCCGGGTATTAAAAGGCCAACGTCATCAATTATGGCAATGATTCCGATGCAAAGGACTTTCACAGCTTTCCAGGGCCAGCGCCGCCTGGCGTCCGGGCCGGCCGGAGAGGTCGCGCTGGTCGTCAAGCGGATGGCGCCGCCGCCGGACGAGCCCATCATCATCTTCGAGGACTCTACGGGCCGATCGATCGACTTCGATCTGCGCGGCGGGGATCGCGAGGTGCTGGCGCGGGTGACGAAGCTCGTCCCGCCCCCGGTTGAGGAGACCGCACCACCGAGCGAGCCGCGCGGGCGCGGCCGGCCGAAGCTCGGCGTGGTCGCGCGCGAGGTGACGCTGCTGCCGCGGCACTGGGAGTGGCTCAACGCGCAGGCGGGCGGCGCCTCGGTCGCGCTGCGGAAACTCGTCGACGAGGCAAGGCGTGCCAGCGGCGACAAGGACCGCGAGCGGCAGGCGCGCGATGCGGCCTATCACTTCATGTCGACCATGGCGGGCAACCTGCCGCAATTCGAGGAAGCCTCGCGGGCATTGTTCGCGGATGACCGGCGGCGCTTCACCGGGCTGATCGCGGACTGGCCCACTGACATCCGCGACCACATCGTCAAGCTCGCCTACAGCGACCGCGCGTAAACCGCGCGGCGCTTTCTCTCAACCCCTATCGACGGCCCAAGCCGCGCCTCGCGCGGCAACGGCTTCGCACGCCCTGATGAAAGGCCAATCCATGTCCGCCGCTACGCCGCTCTGGACGACATTCCTCCGCTTCCTCGCGCCCCTGATGCTGAGCAACGCGCTGCAATCGTTGTTCGGCACCGTCAGCAACGTCTATCTCGGCCAGATGATCGGCGTCGATGCGCTCGCGGCGGTCTCGGCGTTCTTCCCGGTGATGTTCTTCCTGTTCGCCTTCGTCATGGGCCTGAGCACCGGCGCCACTGTGCTGATCGGCCAGGCTTTCGGCGCCGGTGAACATGGCCGGATCAAAATCGTTGTCGGCACGACGCTCGCGGTCGGCCTGCTGCTCTCGATCTCGATTGCACTGGTCGGCGGCCTGTTCAGCCGGCCATTGATGATGGCGCTCGCGACGCCCTCGGATATTCTCGATCAGGCCTCCGCCTATGCGCGCATCATGCTGCTGACGATGCCGCTCGGCTTCGTCTTCCTGCTGATGACGGCGATGATCCGCGGTGTCGGCGACGGACTGACGCCTCTGCTGGCGCTGGCGTTGTCGACCGCGATCGGCCTGATCCTGACGCCGATGCTGATCCGCGGCGCGTTCGGATTGCCGACGGCCGGCATCGCCAGCCCGGCATGGGCGGCCGCGATCGCCAACGCGCTGACGCTGATCGCGCTGGCCGTCTATCTGCGGCGAAAGCAACATGCGCTCGCTCCCGATGCCGCGTTGCTGCGTCATCTGCGGCTCAACGGATCGGTGCTCGGCAAGATTCTCGGCATCGGACTGCCGAGCGCGATCGGCATGGTGGTGATGGCGATCGCTGAGCTGGTGCTGCTCGGCCTCGTCAACGGCTTTGGCTCCGACGCCACCGCCGCCTATGGCGCCGTCAACCAGGTGATGGGCTATACGCAGTTCACGGCGATGTCGATCTCGATCGCGGTCTCGATCCTCGGCGCGCAGGCCGTCGGCGGCGGCGACAGGGGCCGGCTCGACGGCATCGTGCGCACCGGCCTCGCGTTCAACCTGGTCCTGACCGGCGGGCTCGTGGCGCTGATCTATCTCGCGCCACGCACCGTGCTCGGCATCTTCATCACCGACGGCGCCGTGCTCGATCTCGCCAAGGAACTGCTCATCATTGCCTTGTGGAGCTCGGTGCCGTTCGGCCTGGCAACGGTGTTTTCGGGCGCCATGCGCGCCGCCGGCGTGGCGCTGACGCCGATGCTGCTCTCGATCTTCGCGATTCTCGCGATCGAGCTGCCGGCTGCGGTCATCCTGAGCCGCACGATTGGCCTGAAGGGCGTATGGGCCGCCTATCCGATCGTGTTCTGCGCCATGTTCGTTTTGCAGATGGGCTATTACATCTTGGTGTGGCGCAGGCGGGCAATCCGGCGTCTGATCTGACCGGATCAGCAAGGTATTATGACCATCATTAGACGGTGGACCTGTGGCGCACGCTGCGGCACAATGAATGAAACAGCGACGTCAGGGAGAACGATTTGACCCGCACAGCCCCGCAATTCCTGTTCGATTTCGGCAGCCCGAACGCCTATCTCAGCCATCTGGCGATCCCGGCGATCGAACAGCGCATCGGCGTCAAGTTCGAATATGTGCCGATCCTGCTCGGCGGCATCTTCAAGTCGACCAACAACAGGTCGCCGGCCGAGACGCTCGCCGGCATCAAGAACAAGCGCGAATTCCAGGCGATCGAGACCGAACGCTTCATCAAGCGCTTCAAGGTCCAGCCTTACGTCTTCAACCCGCACTTCCCCGTCAACACGCTGAACCTGATGCGCACCGCCATCGCAGCGCAGCTCGAGGGCGTATTCGAGACATATGTCGAGGCCGCCTTCCACCACATGTGGCGCGAACCGAAGAAGATGGACGATCCTGAAATCGCGGCGAAGGCGCTGACGTCCTCCGGCCTCGATGCGCAAAAGCTGTTCGCGCGCGCCCAGGAGCCCGAGGTGAAGGGCAAGCTGATCAAGAACACCGAAGAGGCGGTCGCGCGCGGCGCATTCGGCTCGCCGACCTTCTTCGTCGGCAACGAGATGTTTTTTGGCAAGGAGCAGCTGCGTGAAGTCGAGGAGATGGTGTCGGGGAAGTGATTTTCGCATCTTCTGGAAAGCTAGCAATCTCCTCGACGCCGTCCTGGCCCAGTGCGCAATTGCGCGCTAGGCCAGGACGACGGCAAGAAAAAAACAAGGACAATCCCATGCGTATCCTCGTGGTCGGCGCTGGCGCCATTGGCGGCTATTTTGGTGGCAGGCTGTTGCAGGCCGGCCGCGACGTCACCTTCCTGGTCCGGCCGCGCCGCGCCGCCGAGCTGGCGAGCGCCGGCCTCGTCATCAAGAGCCCGAACGGCGACGTGACGCTGAAGGCTCCGCCGACGGTCGAGGCCGACAAGCTCAAGGACAAGTTCGACGTCGTGCTCTTGAGCTGCAAGGCGTTCGATCTCGACGATGCCATCAAGTCGTTCGCGGCGGCGGTCGGACCTGATACGGCGATCATTCCGATGCTGAACGGCATGAAGCATCTCGATACGCTCGATGCAAAGTTCGGCAAGGAGCGCGTGCTTGGCGGGCTCTGCGCCATCGCCGCAACGCTGAACGAGAAGCGCGAGGTGGTGCAGCTCCAGCCGATGCAGGCAATCAGCTACGGCGAGCGCGACGGCAAGCTGTCCGACCGGGTCAAGGCGATCGACGAAGCCTTCAAGAGTGGCATCGTTGGTGCCACCGCCAGCCAGAACATCATGCAGGACATGTGGGAGAAATGGGTGTTCCTCTCCTCGCTCGCGGCCTCCACCAGCCTGATGCGCGCCTCCATCGGCAACATCCTCGCTGCTCCCGGCGGCAGGGATTTCCTGCTCGGCATGTTAGATGAGACCAGTGAGATTGCCACCGCGTCAGGCTATCCGCCAGGCGGTCCGTTCTTCGAGCGGGTGAAGGGCAACCTCACCACCGAGGGCTCGCCGATGACGGCGTCGATGTTCCGCGACATCAAGGCCGGCCTGCCGGTCGAGGCCGATCACGTCATCGGCGATCTCATCGCACGCGGCGATGCCGCCAAGGTGCCGGTGCCGAAGCTGCGCATCGCGTATACGCATTTGAAAGCGTATGAGAAGCAGCGGGCGGGGTAGCGGCCAGCCACACACTCGGTGTCGTCCCGGCGAAGGCCGGGACCCATGCCGCGGAATCTATCCGTCGTGGATGGTGGCAGTCCCATCACGACGAATCTTCGCCAAACTACTCCCTGTGGTTATGGGTCCCGGCCTTCGCCGGGACGACGGCAGTGCTTGCAGCTACACTTTCCACTACTGCAAATGCGCCAGATAATGCGCGACCGCCGTAATCTCTTCTTCGCTCATCCCGTAGGCGACATCGGCCATCGCGGCGACGCCGCCGCCGACGCGCTGGCCGGCCTTGTAGTCGTGCAGCGCCTTCACGAGATATTCCTCGCGCTGGCCGGCGAGGCGCGCGACGGCTTTGGTGCCCGCGTAGCTGTCCGTGTGGCATGAGGCACAGCGGCGACCGTTGGCGACTTGTGCGCCTTTCCTCGACAGATCGGGGTCCTTGTCCTCCGGACCCTTCGGCGGCGCGAGCTGCGAAAAGTAAGCCCCCAGACTGCGGATGTCCTCGTTGCCGATCTCCTCGACGATCGGCTGCATCTGGTCGTTCTTGCGCGAGCCGGCGCGGAAGAACACGAGCTGCCATTGCAGGAATTGATCGGGCTGGCCGGCGAGCGAGGGGATGTTCTCGGTCTGCGAGATACCGTTCTCGCCGTGACAGCCGGCGCAGGCGGCGGCCTTCTCCTTGATCGCCGCATTGTCGGCGGCGCTTGCGGAGAGGGCGCCGAGCGCGATGAGCGCAACCGTGCTGATTGCGTGCGAGATGAACTGCCGGCGCATGATGGGGATTCCGATCTATCGAAGTCGTCATTCCGGGGCGCGCCGCCTGGCGCGAGCCCGGAATCCATAACCACGAATCGGGGTTATGGGTTCCGGACTTGCGCGCAAGCGGCGCGCAATCCGGAACGACAGCATTGGACTATGAAAAATGAACGAGGCTGCGGCCGTCACCCGGTCGCAGCCTCGTTATCGTGTCGCGCTACTTCTTGCTGTAGCTGATGCGATAGATCGCGCCGGCCCAGTCGTCGGCGACGAGGATCGAACCGTCCTTGGCGAGGATGATGTCGCTGGGACGGCCGAGATAGCCCTGGTCACCCTCGATCCAGCCGGAGGCGAACACCTCCTGCTTGGCGTTCTTGCCGTCGGGCCCGACGATCACGCGCATGATGCGGCCGCCCTGGTACTTGTGACGATTCCAGGAGCCGTGCTCGGCGATCAGGATGTTGTTCTTGTACTCGGCGGGGAATTGATCGCCGGTGTAGAACTTCATGCCGAGCGGAGCGACGTGCGCGCCGAGGTTCAGCACGGGCGGCGTGAACTCGGAGCACTTGTGACCCATCGCGAACTTCGGATCCGGCAGGTCACCCTGATGGCAATAGGGATAGCCGAAATGCTCGCCGAGCTTCGAGATCATGTTCAGCTTGTCGCTGGGCAGATCGTCGCTGACCCAGTCGCGCGCGTTCTCGGTGAACCAGTATTTGCCGGTACGCGGATCGACGTCGCCGCCGACCGAGTTGCGAACGCCGAGCGCATAGACTTCGGCGTTGCCGGTCTTGGGATCGACGCGCCGGATCTGCGAGACGCTGGTCGGGGGAACGCCGACGTTGAAGGGCGGTCCGAACGGAATGTAGAACCAGCCTTCCTTGTCGACCGCGATGTACTTCCAGCCATGCGCGGCATAGGAGGGCATGTCGTCATAGACGACCTTGCCGTCGCCGAGCTTGTCCAGATTGGCCTCCGCGTTGTCGTAGCGGATCAGCTTGTCGACCGCGATGACGTAGAGCGCGCCGTCCCTGAAGGCGAGACCGGTGGGCATGTTCAGCCCCTTCAGGATGGTCTTGACCTCCTTCTTGCCGTTGTTGTCCTTGATGGCATAAACGTTGCCGAGGCCGAACGAGCCGACGAACAGCGTGCCCTTGTCACCCCAGGCCATCTGCCGCGCGGCGAGCACGCCGGGTGCATAGACCTCGATCTTGAAGCCCGCCGGCAGCTTGATCTTCTTCATCATCGCCGCGAGCTCGGCCTCCGATGCGCCGGTCGGCGGACCCGACGGCGGCGCCAGGCCCTTCTGCGCCTCGGTCTCGTCGCCCAGGAACCAGTCGTCCGGCGGATGGGTCCAGAATTCCTTGGTGCCGGATTCGTATTTCTTCAGCGACCGATTCTTGTCCTGCTGTTGCGCATTGCCGACGCTGGTCCCCGCAAGAAGCGCAACCGCTGCAAGCGCCAGGACGGACTGATAGACGGATTGATGGAATTTCATCGCGTCACTCCCCTAAGGCAGCCGTCAGGGCTGCACATTATTTTGTTTTGCTAGTCGAGAGGCGAAGTTTGGAGCCTGTCGAGCGACAGACGCAAAAAGGTTAGCACATCTGCGAGCGGTGAGAAGCGCGTGGCGTGCACTGCGGTTGCGCTCAATAAGAATTGAGACGGATTGTCTTCGGACGCTGGCACAGCAGCCGCAATGATCTCGCTGCAACGCGGAATCAAGATCGCGCGCGGCTGATTTTCAGGCAGCCGAAGGGGCCGTCACACAAAAAACGCGAAAACAACCCCATGCACAGTAGAACGGCAAAGATCATGTTGCGCCCGGTGACGGCACGCAGACATTTGATGCATCGAGCAAAACAGCAACAGCGGCGCTTACGAGGCGACGGGGTAAGGCCCGTCGTCGAACACCGTGCCATGATAGCCTTTCGACCCGACCTCGCGCGCCAGCGTGCTGCGAAAATCCTGTCCCGCAACGAGGCTGTGCAGCACATGCGCGAAGCCGAATTCGGGCCGCCAGCCCAATTCGCGCCGCGCACGATCGTTGACGTAGACGCGGTCGATCTGCGGGAACAGGCGCCAGCTGTGCGCCGCATAGAGCTGCGCACAATCCGGATAGAGCTCGCGCACGACACCCGCCGCGTTGCGCGCGAGCGCCGCGAGATGGTGCGGCTCGAACGGACTCGTGGCCGACACGATGTAGCGGGCGAAGCCAATGTCGGGCGCGCGTTCGACGGCGAGCAGATGGGCGCTCACAGCGTCCGCTATATCCAGCCGGCGATAGAGCAGCTCGTTGGCCTGTGCGTTCTCCAACGTGTAGGCCGCGCGCATCGCCGGATCGTCGTCGTCTTCCGGAAAGAAGCGCGAGGTTCGCAAGGTGAGGACGGGCAGCCCGCGCTCGCGAAAGAACAGCTCGCACAAGCTCTCCGCCATCAGCTTGGTCGTGCCGTAGATGTTCTTCGGCACCGGCGGCAGGTCCTCGGTGACCCACACCGCGGCCTGTCCCGCCTCCGGCCGGAGCTGCGAGCCGAACGCGCTGGTGGTGCTGGTGAAGACGAAGCTGCGCACGCCGGCGGCGGCCGCCGCCTCGAGCAGATTGAGCGTGCCTGTCACGTTGGTGTCGACGAAATCCTGCCTGCTGTGGGTCGCCACATGCGGCTTGTGCAGCGTCGCGGTGTGGATCACGGCGGTGACGCCGTCCATCTGGCGCCGCACGAAATCGGGATCGACGATGGAGCCGACGGCATCGGTGAAGGGCGACGGCTTCAGATCGACCCCGCGCACAGGTGACCCGCGCCCGCGGAGCGTGCGGAGAAGGGCCTCCCCGAGATGGCCCGCGCTGCCGGTGATCAGAATTGTCATGTGAGACCCGATACAGCCGCCAGCGGCGTGGAAAACCACGATTCCGTCCGGTTTGGCTGGATGCTCTGGGAAAAATTGGAGCGGGCGAAGGGGCTCGAACCCTCGACCCCGACCTTGGCAAGGTCGTGCTCTACCACTGAGCTACACCCGCATCCTGTGTCGGTCGCATGACGCGCCGGCAACGGCTGTCGTATGCCAAAAGCGGGAGGGGAATGCAACAGCTACCGGCGGCATAGATTGGTATCTTCGGGCCTATATGGACCCCGAAAGCGGCCAAATCGACCGAAAATGCCCTGGAACCGCCGAATCAGCTTTGATGGATTGAAATTCGGCCGTCCCGGCCCAATTTAGGAGCCGACAACGAAGCATATGCATTGGCGACGTGCTAAAGACCCGCCATTCCAGACATCAGACGAGGGGATCCCGTGACGATCATCGACCAGGGTAACGGAGCGGCGGGCCCGGCTGCGGCCGACCTGATCAAGGACACCACCACCCAGACCTTCGTGAAGGACGTCATCGAGGAATCGAAGCGCCAGCCGGTGCTGATCGATTTCTGGGCGGAGTGGTGCGGGCCCTGCAAGCAGCTCACCCCCGTGCTGGAAAAGGCGGTGAAGGCGGCCAAGGGCAAGGTCAAGCTGGTCAAGATGAACATCGACCAGCACCCGGCGATCCCGGGCCAGATGGGCATCCAGTCGATCCCGGCCGTGATCGCCTTCGTCAACGGCCAGCCGGCCGACGGCTTCATGGGCGCGGTGCCGGAGAGCCAGCTCAACGCCTTCATCGAAAAGCTGACCAAGGGCGTGACGGCGCCGGGCGAGCCCAATATCGCCGAAATCCTGCAAGAGGCCGAGGCGGTGCTCGCCGAGGGCGACGCCGCCGCCGCGGCGCAGATCTACGCCGAGGTGCTGCAGCACGATTCGACCAACATCGCGGCGCTGGCGGGCCTCGCCAAGTGCTACGCCGTCTCCGGTGCGATGGAGCAGGCCAAGCAGACGCTGGCCATGGTGCCGGAATCCAAGCGCAACGACCCCGCCGTGAAGGCCGTGCAGACCGCGATTGATCTCGCCGAACAGGCGGAGCAGCTGGGGCCGGTGACGGAGCTGGAACAGAAAGTCGCCGCAAACCCGCTCGATCATCAGGCACGATTTGACCTTGCGACCGCGCTCAACGCACAAGGCAACCGGGCGGCGGCGACCGAACAGCTGCTCGCGATCATCAAGCGCGACCGCAAATGGAACGACGACGGCGCCCGCAAGCAGCTCATACAGTTCTTCGAGGCCTGGGGCGGCACGGATGATGCAACGATCGAGGGGCGCAAGCGCTTGTCGACGATCCTGTTTTCGTGAGGGCGGTTATTTTTTGAGCATGATCCTGTCGGAAAACCGCTTCGCACTTTTCCGGATCATGCTCTAGCGCTAACACCGGCAACGGGGACCAGATGCCGATCAACATCGAATATCGCGGGCCCGCCGACCTTCCGGAAATCATTCCGGTATTTCCATTGCCGGGTGCGCTCTTGCTGCCGCGCGGCCAGATGCCGCTCAACATCTTCGAGCCGCGCTACCTTGCGATGGTCGACGACTCTTTCCGCGACGGCCATCGCCTGATCGGCATGATCCAGCCCGATGTGGCGCATTCGCCGAAGAATTCCGACAAGCCGTCACTGTTCCGCGTCGGCTGCGTCGGCCGCATCACCCAGCTCGCCGAATCCGGCGACGGCCGCTACATCCTGGAGCTCACCGGCGTCTCGCGCTTCAAGATCGTCGAGGAGCTCGAGGTGCTTACCGCCTACCGGCAGTGCAAGGTGGATTTCTTCACCTATGTCGACGACTTCACCGCGCGGATGGGCGAGGACGAGGTCGATCGCGAAGCGCTGCTGGCGGTGCTGGCGGACTTCTTGAAGGCCAACAATCTCAAGGTCGACTGGGAAGGCGTCGAGAGCGCGCCCAACGAAGCGCTGGTCAACGCGCTGGCAATGATGTCGCCCTATGGCCCGGCGGAGAAGCAGGCCATGCTGGAAGCCCCAGACCTGAAGACCCGCGCCGAGATCCTGATCGCGGTGACCGAGATGGACCTCGCCAAGAAGCGCACCAGCGGCGATCCGCCGCTGCAGTGAGGGTCTCGAGCATGATCGGTTCTGATTGAATCAGAACCGCAGCTGCGCCAACCGGTATCCGCCTCGCTCGAAATGCTCCAAATGCCTACGCGGCATACTCGGCTGCTTCGGCCTTTCGCTGCGCCAGTTGCGGGATCCTGGAGGCCTGCATCGGCCGGCTGAAATAGTAGCCCTGCGCCTCGACACAGCCCTCTTCGCGCAGAATGTCCAACTGCTCGGCGGTTTCGACGCCTTCGGCGGTCGTCGTCTTGCCAAGACTGACCGCGAACGCAACCACGGCACGGGCGATCCGGCGCGCCTCTTCCCTGTTGCTGGACAGCTCGCTGACGAAGCTGCGGTCGATCTTGACCTTGTCGAATGCAAATCTCTGGAGAAAACTCAGCGACGAATAGCCCGTGCCGAAATCGTCGAGGGCAATCCGCACGCCGAGCTCACGCAGCTGTCCGAGGGCTGCGAACACCGCTTCGCTGTCGTGCATGATCACGGTCTCGGTCACCTCGAGCTCAAGCCTTTGCGGCGCTATCCCGGAAGTTGCCAGGGCGCCGACAATGACGGAGACGAGCTCCTTGCTCCTGAACTGAGCGGGCGACAGGTTGATTGCGATGGTCAGATCGGTCGGCCACCTGGCCGCCTCGGCGCAGGCCGCTCTCAACACCCATTCCCCCAGCGGCAGGATCAAGCCGGTTTCCTCGGCAAGGGGAATGAATTCGGCAGGCGAGACCAGGCCTCGCTCGGGATGATGCCACCGCAACAACGCCTCAAAGCCGCAGGTTCGTCCGCTCTCCACACTCACGAGCAGCTGGTAGTGAAGCTCGAATTCGCACCGCGCAAGCGCCTTCCGCATGTCCTTTTCCAGGTTGCGACGGTCATGCATGAGCTGGTCCAGCTCCGGCTCGAAGAAGCGGAATGCACCGCGTCCGCCGCTCTTGGCCGAGTAGAGGGCGAGATCCGCGCTCTTCATGATCACGTCGGAATCGTTGCCATCGCGCGGCGCGATGGCGATGCCGATGCTGGTGCCCACCGTGACCCGGTGATCGCCGAGATCGAACGGTTCGCAAAGCGCCTTTCTGATGTTCTCGGCAAGCGCCGCGGCCTCCACGGCCGGGTTGGTCACGTAATCGATCACGGCGAACTCGTCGCCGCCCAGTCGGGCGATCAACGCGGTTTCCGTGGTGCATTCGCGCAAACGCGCAGCGACGGCGCGCAACAGGGAATCACCCGCCGGATGTCCCAGCGTGTCGTTGACTTCCTTGAAGCGGTCGAGATCGAGCATGAGCACGGCCAGATCGAGGCCGCCATTGCGCGTAACTGCAATGGCATGCTCCATCCGCTCTCTGAGCAGCACGCGATTTGGCAAATCGGTCAACGCATCGTGTTGTGCCATATGCGCGATCTTGGCCTCGGACCGGCGTTGCTCGGTGACGTCAAGATGCGTGGCCACCCACCCGCCGCCGGCCATTGGCTGCCGGGTCACGCAGATCAACCGACCATCCGCGAACTCGTCGATTCTGCTCGAGACCGCATCGAACGGCAACGCGGCCAGTTTCGAGATGAATTGCTCGGCAGCGCCCTCGCTGGTGTCGCTCTTGAGGATGCCGGTCACGACGCGATGCCTGATGATGTCGGTGTGCGGTGTTCCGGTCCTCAGCAGGTCCGGCGGCAGCCGATAGAGTCCGGCATAGCGCTCGTTGCAGACGACAAGGCGCTTCTCGGCGTCGAACATGCAAAGGCCCTCGACCATGTGGTCGATCGCGGTGTCCAGCCTCAGTTTCTGCTCTCGCAGTTCCAGCTGCGAGTCTTCGAGCTGCTGACGGGCGACCGAAAGCTGGTTGATGATCTCCTCGAACCTGGCGGTTCTGCTTGCCAGGCGACGATCGGCCAGCACACCGATCAGGCTCATCCCCAGCACGGATAGCGCCACGCCGGCGATGGCGAGCGCGAGCACGGCCGGAGAAAGCGACAGGGCCCCCGTCGCACGCGTCGGATCCGGCGTGATCTGCACGGCGCCCATGGCCGTGAAGTGATGCGATACGATGGCGAGCGTCAGGAGAACCGCCGCTGCGAGGGTGCCGCGGTAGTCCCGGTACCTGATCGCGACAGCCAGGGCGGCATAGCCGAGGCACATGCCCAGAATGATCGAGACGAGCACGAGGTCCAGCGACCAGGCGACGCGACCCGGGACTTCAAGTGCCCACATTCCGAGATAGTGCATGCTGGCAATGCCGCCGCCGATGATGACGCCGCCTGCCGCCGCGCGCCACCGGCCGCTGTCGCGGACCGCAACGCCGAAGCCCCCCGACGTCAGAAGCATTGCCGCAGCAAGCGAAAGCGCCGTCAGCACGATTCCGTAGCCGGTCGTGACGCCGGGCTCATAGGCGAGCATCGCGACGAAATGCGTTGCCCAGATTCCGTAGCCGATGGCAGCGCCGGCAATCGCGATCCAGATCAACCGTGTTCTTGCGCGCGCCGCGATCGCACGATGAAAGATGCTGACCGCAACAATGCTGGCAACGAAGCAGACCAGGCCAGCAAGCACGACGAGACGCCAATCGTGCTCGGCCGTAAGGCAGGAAAAAACGCGGAACATCCAATACCGCTCCCCTCGTCAATATCGCCGATGGTGGATGGGCTAAACGTTCTTCGCGTTAATTTTGTGCAACGCCCGATTGCATGCTTACCGCCACGTTAACGCTGCCCGCACAATTTGAGGTTGCCAGACGTTTGCGCATGACGATGGTGCGCCATCGGCTCCACAGCCGACCGAGAGTGCGCAGTGATCGGCAACGAACGTCTAGAGGCGATTGCGAATCCGCTTGCGTCCCGTGAACATCGCGCGCACGAGATTCTCGCGCTGGAGAATCCCCATCAGCACGACGCCGAGCACATGCAGCACGACAAGGACGATGACCGCGTCCGATGAATAGTGGTGGGTGTCCTCGACCCACCACACGCCGAAGAAGGTGACGGTGACCGACATCACGCCGGTGATCGTCGAGACGGCGAGCGAGGCCAGCAGCGCCACCAGCATCAAGGTGCCGGCCGGATTGAGCCCGATATAGCGGCCGGTGATGCCGCGGCGCAGATTCAGGAGATAGTGCGGCGCGGCGCGAAGCCTGACACCGACCATGCGGAAGCGCGAATAGCGGCTCCCCCAAAAACCCCAGACCAGGCGGAACGCCAGCAGCCCAAGCACCGTATAGCCGACGATGCGATGAAGGCGGTCATAGACGGTGGGGGTGAACCACGCGGCCAGAACACAGATCGCAAGGGCCCAGTGCCAGAGGCGCAGCGGGAGGTCCCAGACCGCGATCGTCCGCGGAGCGGTTCGATCCGCGGGGGTCCTGTCGGACGCCCCGCGCGCTTCTGGTACCGCTTTTTCGATCAAGCGAAGACCACCCTCAAGCCTTACTTTGCGCGGATCGCTTCGCGCAGGTTATTTCGCGCAAGTTATTTTGCGATCGTGTGCTTCAGGCTGAGATCTTCGGGGCTGTAGAACAGCTCGTAGAGCTTGCCTTCCTTGACGCCATAGACCTCATAGCACGAGCCTTCGATCTTGGAGCGCCGCACCTCGTAACCGAGCGCCTTGGCCTTGGCTTCGGCTTCGCTCGCCGGCTTCCACGACGCCTTGTCGAGCTTGGTGCAGTCCTTGAAACCGTCGGCCATGGCCGTCGATCCCGCGCCAATCCCGATCGTCAGTGCCATGGCAACAACACGAATGACCTTCACGAACCTCTCCTCCTCTGTCGTGGACGCTGCGCGGGAAACCGCGGAGCGAGACCGAAGGAAGCAAAGGAGGAGGTGAAGTCAATCCGGTTCGGGCATGGATCGCTTTAGATAAGTTCTAACGTCGGCCAAAAGCTGAGTGCTCTCCGTGCGCAGTGCGTTTTTGGCGGGCCTCTGCGGCCTTACGTCTCACGGGCCGCGGGCGCGCCGCCGGTCAGGCCGGTCATCCTGGGCCGCGCTTGGCGCAACGGGATCGTTGCGTTGCAGCCAGTCCGCCCAGGAGAGCCGTCCGCGAACACCGTGGCTGACGACGAAGCCCATCCCGCGCGCCTTCGCGTCCGAAAGGTTGATCGGCAGGATTTTTCGATGCAGCCCCCGGGCGTCCTGATACCGGCGGGCCAGGGAGACAAGCTCGAGATCTTCGGGACCGCCAATCTCCGCGCGCTCGCCACGCATCCCGTCGAAGGCGCAGGCCACGACGTGGTCGGCGACATCCGACGTGTCGACGGGATTGAACAGGGTGGTCGGCACCGGCCACACCGGAAGCCAGGCGAGGCCCGAGAGCAGCCTGTCGAGCAGATAGTAGAACGGCATCGCGCGGACCACCGACCAGGACAGAGCCGACGCACGTACCAGCCGTTCGCCGGCAAGCTTGACGCGCGCGTAGGGCAGGGTTGCCTCATCGAGGCCGACGATCGAGACGTGGAGAAGGTGCCGCACCCCGGCCTCCCCGCATGACGACAGCAGCCGCCCGGTGCCCTCGACGTCCACGGCGGAGGGCGACGTGAAGAAGTCTGTCGGGCGAATGCCGCCGCGCCGCGCGATCGGCGAATAGGTCGCCGCATTGATGACCGTATCGACATCATGCAACGCTTCCCGCAACCCTGCGCCTGTCGCGAGATCGCCGGTCGCCCATTCGACGTCCGATCGCGTGCCCGGCGATCGCGCAAACACCCGGACGTGACGCCCGTCGCGAACGAGACGATCGACGATATCCCGGCCAAGATGGCCTGTGCCCCCGGTGACGAGTGTCAGAGCCATGCTTGAAGCTCCATCTGTAACGGCTCGCCGCTGGCCGTGGCGCGACGGCGATTGTTCGCGAGGCTCAATAGCCCGCAACCGCCATCGCGACGACCGCGCTGAGCGCCATCCAGCCGAAATGCCGGCCGCGCGTGGCCCAGGCATTGGCGAAGGCCGCAAATCCGAACACGCAAGCCATGGTGACGACGATCCAGTGGCGCGCCGGCTCCGAGGCCATCCAGGGCGTTGCCAGCAGGAGCACGCCGCCGCCGATCCAGGCGACGGTCGAGGTTTGCCAGACCAGACGGATCAGGGTGCGTAGCCGCTCCGGCTCGATATGAGCCCGGGCGAAGACTTTGGTCTCGCCGAGAACGCCGTGGATGGCGGCAACGGCGATGGTGGCCAGTCCGGCGCATTGGAGCAGAAGATCGCGCATCACGGCTCTCCATACAGTTGTGTATGGATAGATAGGCGCTGGCCTGCCGCCTGTCAATACAGTACTGTATGGTCCGATTCCGGAACCCGACATGACCGAACAGCTCTCCGCCGACGACTGGACCAGCCAGGGCCTGAAGGCGCTCGCGAAAAGCGGTTTCACCGCGCTGAAGGCCGATCCGCTCGCCAAGGCCATGGGCGTCTCGCGCGGCAGCTTCTATTGGCATTTCGCCGATCTCGGCGCGTTCCACGCCGCTGTGCTGAAGCGCTGGCGCGAGATCGCCGCCGAGCAGATCATCGCCGATGTCGAAGCCGCCAGCGACGAGCCGCTGAAGGCGCTGCTGCGCAGGTCCTTCGGCGCGCGGCTCGATCTCGAACGGGCGGTCCGCAACTGGGCGGCATTCGATGCCGCCGCGCAAGCCGCGGTGCGCGCGATCGACCGCCGCAGGCTCGACTATATCGAGCAGCTCCTGGACAAGCACGGGCTTGACCCGGCGACGGCGCAGGCGCGCGCGCAGATCCTCTATTGGACCTTTCTCGGCTTCGCCCTGTCGGGCCAGCCGGTGCCGGCGGCAAGGCTCCAGGGCCTGCTCGACGAGCTGCTGCGGATGATCTCTGCCGAGTGATCCGTTCCAATGGAACGGGTCACTCGATTTTCATTTTGACGCGTTTTCTTGACGCTAACCGGTACCCACTTCGCTCGAAAACGCTCTGGCCGGCGCGATGGGCGGACGCGAATTTCTGTGCTAGAGGCAGCCAATCGCCGGAGACCCCAATGAACGCGCCCACCGAACGCCCCGAAACCAGCGTCGATCCCAAATTGCTGGAGATTCTGGTCTGCCCGCTGACCAAGGGCCCGCTCGAGTTCGATTCCGCAAAGCAGGAACTGATCTCGCGCAGCGCCAAGCTCGCTTATCCGATCCGCGACGGCATCCCGATCATGCTGCCGGAAGAGGCGCGCAAGATCGATTGATCTTGGCGCGATGGCTGCGCCAAAGGCTCAGTGTCGTCCTGGCGAAAGCCAGGACCCATAACCACAGGGAAAGGTTGTGGCGCGAAGCTGACAACCCCGAGTCTTCGCAAAACTATTGCTGCGGCGTATGGATCCCGGATCTGCGCGCGCTTGGGGTGCGCTTGTCCGGGACGACGGGGAGAGAGTGAGGCGCGAGCGCTCTCTAAACGTACGCCTTACAAAGCCTCGCCCTTCAACAACCTTGGCACCTCGCCCGTCAGCCCCGCGGCCTGGCGGATGAAGAGATTCTTCAGCGGCGGAGCGCGGTCGACGAGGCCGAGGCCGATGTCGCGCACGGTGCGCAGCAGCGTCGAGTGGTTGGAGAACAGGAAGTTCAGCGAGTTGGTGGCAACGCCCATCGCCATGGTGTCGAAGCGGCGCCAGCGCTGGTAGCGCTCGAGCACGTCGGCCGCGCCGAGATCCATGCCGAGCCGCGCCGCATCGACCACGACCTCGGCCAGCGCCGCGACATCCTTCAGCCCCATGTTGAGGCCCTGGCCCGCGATCGGGTGGATGACATGGGCGGCATCGCCGACCAGCGCGAGGCGCTCGGCGATGAAGGAGCGCGCCACGAAATAGGACAGCGGAAACGCGCGCGGCTTGTCGAGCGCGTTCACCTCGCCGAGATGCAGGCCGAAGCGCTGCTCGAGCTCGCTGTGAAATTCCTCGTCACTGAGCGCAATGATGCGCGCGGCCTCGACCCGGCGCTCGGTCCAGACCAGCGAGGAGCGCTTTCCGGAGAGCGGCAGGATCGCGAAGGGACCTGCGGGCAAGAAGTGCTCTTCGGCGCGGCCTTCGTGATCGCGCTCATGGCCGACGGTGACGACGATGCCGGACTGGTCATACTCCCAGCCATGGGTGACGATGCCGGCGCGCTCGCGCAGCTTCGACCTCGCACCATCGGCGGCGACCAGCAGGCTGGCCGCGATCACGCTGCCGTCGCCAAGCGTCACGTCGATGCCGTCGGAACGCGCGTCGTAGGAGGCAACCGTGGTGGCGCGAAGATCGATGCCCTCGGCCTCGGCACGCACCACCAGCGCGTCGATCAGGCGGCGGTTCTCGACCATGTGCGCAAAGGGCTCGCCCGGCGCGACGTCGCCGGCGAAGTTCAGGAACACCGGACGCGTGGCGTCTTCGAGTTTGGAATCGGTGACGACCATGTCGAGGATCGGCTGCGCCTCGCCCCTGACGTCGTCCCAGGCGCCGATCGCCTCGAACAGGCGGCGGCAGGCGGCCACGATCGCGGTGGCACGCGGATCGCGGCTCGGACGCGTGCTGAGGGCCGGGTCGGCGACGATGACGGGAATCTCCGGCCCGAGCCCCTGACGCAGCGCGAGCGCCAGCGCGAGGCCCGCAAACGCGCCGCCGCCAATGACAATGCTACCCTGTACTGACATACCCGAATTCCCGGCTAACTCTTGGTCTTGCTAGCAGACTTGAGGTGGGCGAAACAGTGCGGTGAAACAAGGGCGGAACGGCCCAATTCCGTCATCCCGGGGCGCGCGGAAGCGCGAACCCGGAATCCAGAGGTTATCGCTCGGGATTCCGGGTTCATCGCTGGCGCGATGCTCCGGAATGACGAGGCATTTGAAAGCACCACCATGTCCAAGAGCCTGATCGACCTCATTTCGATCCTCGACCTCGAACAGCTCGAGGTGAACCTGTTCCGCGGCAACAGTCCGAAGACGAGCTGGCAGCGGGTGTTCGGGGGGCAGGTGATCGGGCAGGCGATGGTTGCGGCCTGCCGCACCGTCGAGGGCCGGCTGCCGCATTCGCTGCATTGCTATTTCATCCTGCCGGGCGATCCGCAGATCCCGATCATCTACCAGGTCGAGCGCCTGCGCGACGGCAAGAGCTACTCGACCCGCCGCGTCACCGCGATCCAGCACGGCAACGCGATCTTCTCGATCATGGTGTCGTTCCATGCCGAGGAGGAGAGCGCGTTCGATCACCAGGACAAGATGCCGGATGTGCCGCCGCCGGAAAAGCTGACGGCGGAGGAGGTGGCGAAGCAGCCGCTGTTCAAGGAGATGCCGGAGTTCATTCGCCGCTACTACGAATCCGACCGTCCGATCGAGCTGCGCCCGGTCGAGCTCGGCCGCTACTTCGGCCAGAAGATCGAGGACGGTCGCATCCACGTCTGGATCAAGACCGCGGCGAAGCTGCCCGACGATCCGGCGCTGCACATGTGCGCGCTGGCCTACGCATCGGACTTTTCGCTGCTCGATGCGATCATGGCGCGCTACGGCCGCACGCTGTTCGACAAGCGCATGATGCCGGCGAGCCTTGACCACGCGATGTGGTTTCACCGCCCGTTCCGCGCCGACGAATGGCTGCTCTACGCCCAGGATTCGCCGAGTGCACGAAGCGGCCGCGGCTTGACCCGCGGCTCGATCTTCAAGCCCGACGGCACGCTGGTCGCCTCCGTCGCGCAGGAAGGCTCCGTGCGCGAGCGGAGGGCGTAACGCCTAGAGGGAGCCGCGGGGGGCGAGCTCGGTCTGCGACGCAAACCAGTTCATAATCCAGCGATACACCCACGGGATCGGGATGATGAGGCTGAACAGGATTGCGGCCACGATTCCGCGCCAGAGAATCTCAAGACCGCTGCCCTTGAAGACGATCTCGCGCCGCGTGCCTTCAATGCTGCGGCAGAACCAGCGCATTTGAGCCGCGGCAACCCAGGCCCAGCCGATGATGGTAATGATCGAGATCGCGAACAGCAGATTCCAGCCGACATAGGCCCAGACCGAGCCGGTGAAGCTGAGGCCGAGCGGCTGCCCATTGGAGGCGAGGTTCGCGACGATCCATTTGATGAGGAGCCAGTAGAGAACGATCTGCACGAGGAACAGCAGGTTGCTCAGCAACTGGCTGCCGATGAAGCCGATCGCGATCGCCAGAACGATGAAGCCGAAAAACCAGGGCACCAGCGCCATCGCATTGCCGGTAAAGCTGAGGTTCGGGCGTCCCGGGACCTTCACGCAAGGCACGATCCATTTTGTGTACCAGACGAAGACCCACGGCGCCGGGATGACAAAGCACATGCCGATCAGCATCACGATGCTGCGCCAGGTGAATTCGAGGATGCCAAAATCGACCGACAGTGATCCGCCGCCGGCGCCACCATTGCCACGGCCGCCCATCGTCGGCGGCCCACCGGCCGGGATCATCGGCGGCGCGCCGCCGCCGACCAGGCCGGGGATTTCGGCGGCCTTCTGCCAGCCGGCCATGCCTTCGGTCCACACCAGCGTATCCGGACGCACGATGCCCTGGGCGATGAGGTCGCGGAATTGCCCGTCCGGAAAGGGCCCCTGCTGCTTGCCCTCGGATGCGTAGAACCAGCTCGCCATGAAGCGTCCCCCCTTAAACATACTTATGTACCGGCTGGGACGCTTCGGTTCACCGCATCCATGCCAAAAATGCATTGTGAAGGATGAACGGCTGCCCTGTACAGAGGCGGCCGTTCACAACGCCAAACGTTTTTCCGCTTCAATCTGCAACTTTTTTATGCCATTTGCCCGGAAAGATGCCAGATTGACGCTGCGCCGGGGACATGCGGCGCGGCGCATCCCGGGGAATAGGCCTGACCATGAAACTCGTCGTCGCGATCATCAAACCCTTCAAGCTCGATGAGGTCCGCCAGGCCCTGACGGCGATCGGCGTCCACGGCATGACCGTGACCGAGGTGAAGGGTTATGGCCGCCAGAAGGGCCACACCGAGATATATCGCGGCGCGGAATATGTCGTGAATTTCCTGCCGAAGCTGCGCATCGAGATCGCGGTCGCCTCCGATGTCGCCGACAAGGCGGTCGCCGTGATCACCGCGACCGCGCGCACTGGGCAGATCGGCGACGGCAAGATCTTCGTCACGCCGATCGACCATGCGCTGCGCATCCGCACCGGCGAAACCGACAGCGACGCGCTGTAAAGAACGACTCCTTCTTCGATCGCACCGGGCAACGGCGCCACAGCGTGCGACGTCATCACTGTGCTGGGGGAAACGACATGGCGGGATTGTTGCGCCGCGCGGCTGCTATGGCCGCGCCGATCGGGTTTGCGTCGGTCATTGCGTCGCCGGCGCACGCTGCAGGCGCCGAGATCAACACCGCCGACACCGCCTGGATGATCGTCGCCACCGCGCTGGTGCTGATGATGACGATCCCCGGCCTTGCGCTGTTCTATTCCGGCATGGTGCGCAAGAAGAACGTGCTGGCGACGATGGCGCAGAGCCTTTCCGCGGTGACGCTGATCTCCATTCTCTGGGTCGCGTTCGGCTATTCGCTCTGCTTCGTCGGCGACGGCCCATGGATCGGCACGCTCGATCGCTGGTTCCTGGCGGGCATGACGCTCGACAGCGTCAACCCGGCGGCGAAGGCGATCCCGGAATCGCTGTTCATGCTGTACCAGATGACGTTTGCGATCATCACGGTGGCGCTGGTCGCGGGCTCGGTCGCCGACCGGATGCGGTTCTCCGCCTATCTCTTGTTCTCCGTCGCCTGGTTCGTCTTCGTCTACATTCCACTGGCGCATTGGGTATGGGGCGGCGGCTTCCTCGCCAGCATGGGCGTGCTGGATTTCGCCGGCGGCCTCGTCGTGCATCTGTCGGCCGGCACCGGCGGCCTCGTCGCGGCGAAGGTGATGGGACGCCGTCACGGCTACGGCACCGAGAATCTCTCGCCCTTCGACCTCTCGCTCGCCGTGATGGGCACCGGCCTGTTGTGGGTCGGCTGGTTCGGCTTCAACGGCGGCTCGGCGCTCGCGGCCAACTCGCGCGCGGTGATGGCGATTATCGCGACGCATCTGGCCGCCTGCGCCGGCGCGCTGACCTGGGGCGCGATCGAATGGTCGACGCGGCGCAAGCCCTCGGTGCTCAGCATGATCTCCGGCGCGGTGGCGGGCCTCGGCACCATCACGCCGGCCTCGGGCTTCGTCGCGCCGTGGCATGGCATCGTCATCGGCATCATCGCCGGGGCGGTTTGCTACTGGGCCTGCACCTGGCTGAAGCACCGCTTCGACTATGACGATTCGCTCGACGTGTTCGGCGTCCACGGCGTCGGCGGGCTGACCGGCACCCTGCTCGCCGGCGTGTTCGCAACCAGCGCCATCGGCGGCACCGCCGGCCTGATCGAGGGCCATCCGCAGCAGCTTCTGATCCAGCTTTATGGGGTCGCCGTCACCTTCGTCTGGTCGGCGGGGGTCAGCTTCATCCTGCTCAAGCTGGTCGGCCTTTTCGTGCCCTTGCGCGTATCCCGTGAGCACGAGCTCGAGGGACTGGATATTTCGCAGCACGGTGAGGCGTTGCAGTAGGCTGCCGGCGGCCGGTTCGCAGCACTGGGCGGCCTGAGGTCACTCGGGACTTGCGCAACACATAAGTGTGTGCTTATGTGTTGTCATGATCGAAGCCGACATCTTCAAGGCGCTGGCCGACCCGACGCGTCGAAAGGTCTTTGAGAAGCTCGCTGGCGGAAGCCTGAATGCGAGCGCCTTGCGCGACGGGTTGGAGATCAGCCAACCGGCGATATCGCAGCATCTCGCGGTGCTGCGCGCGGCAGGCCTGGTGCGTGAGCAGCGGCAGGGCCGCTTTGTGAACTACGAAGTCGACCCGGACGGAATCGTCGCCATCGGGGCATGGCTTGCGCGCTACCGCGCCTACTGGCCGAAGCGCATGGAAGCGCTCGCCGATCTCCTGAAGGACATGGATCAATAAGGACCTGGATCGATGAGCGACGCAGTGAAGCCTAATCCCGCCGACGCAGCCCTGGTGCTCGAATACGACCTCGATGCGCCGCCGGCAAAGGTCTGGCGCGCCGTGACCATTCCAGCCCTGCGCGAGCGCTGGCTGCCGAATTCCGACCTTGCGGGCGCCGAGCCGGAATCATCGATCGCGGGCGAAGAGGTGCGGTACAGGCTACGCGATTCCGAACCGCCGTTTCGTGAAAGCCACGTCATCTTCCGGATCGAACCGAACGAGGTCGGCGGCACCCGCTTTCGCATCATTCAGCGAGCCTGCGACGATCGATCAAAGCTGCCACAGGCGGCCAACACCAATTGCTGCCTGATGCGCGCGGCCTGACGGCAAACAGACTTCATCCTCATCTGCAAAAGTGGAGGTCGCCGATGCGCGACATGCTGCAACTCGTCCCTATGGTCGTCGAACAATCCACCCGCGGCGAGCGATCCTTCGACATCTATTCGCGGCTCTTGCGCGAGCGCATCATCTTCCTCAACGGCGAGGTCAATGATGCGATGTCCGGACTGGTCTGCGCACAACTCCTGTTCCTGGAGGCGGAGAATCCGAACAAGCCGATCAATCTCTACATCAATTCCTATGGCGGCGTGATCACCAGTGGACTGGCGATGTACGACACCATGCAGTTCATCAAGGCGCCGGTCCATACGCTGTGCATGGGCACCGCACGCTCCATGGGTTCGTTCCTGCTGATGGCCGGCGAACCCGGTCACCGCGCCGCCCTGCCCAATGCCAGCCTTCACGTGCATCAGCCACTCGGCGGCTTTCAAGGCCAGGCGTCCGACATCCTGATCCATGCCGCCGAGATGCAGGACACCAAGCGGCGCATCATCCGGCTCTATGCGCAACATTGCAGGCGTCCCGTGGAGGAGGTGGAACGGACCCTGGACCGCGACCACTTCATGACCGCGCAGCAGGGGGTCGAGTGGGGATTGATCGACAGGGTTTTTGCGGAGCGCGACGCCGCCTGATGGTCCGACGCGGCCCTGAGCCGGATACCCCATCCGGCAAGCTTCGCCTGCTCATGCCGACCGGTCTGTTGCGCGTATCCCGTGGGCACGAGCTCGAGGGACTGGATATTTCGCAGCACGGCGAAGCCCTTCAGCGAGCTTTCCCTGTAATAAAATACCTTTTGGCTGCCCGACACATGAGCAACATTGTGTCGGCAGCCTGTCGTGCACTTATTTTAAGCAGTAGTGACCAGCTTTTGAGCGCGACGTAATAGCGCACTGCACCGCAATACCCGTCAAACGCGAAAACCCCCGCTTTCATAGTCCGTTAGGCAACACGCCCGTTCTGGCACGGCATTTGATTCTAGGGGTCCGGCTGTGCCCGCGTAGTGAAACTTCTCCCTCGTGGCGAACCAGTCGAGAAACGCCCGGCCACGTCCGGACCGGGCCCAAGCGGGGATAGGACCCATGAAAATTGTTATGGCGATTATCAAGCCATTCAAGCTGGAAGAAGTCCGTGACGCCCTGACCGCCATCGGCGTTCACGGTCTCACGGTGACGGAAGTCAAGGGATATGGCCGCCAGAAGGGCCATACGGAAATCTATCGCGGCGCTGAATACGCCGTGAGTTTCCTGCCCAAGATCAAGATCGAGGTCGCTGTCGCCTCCGACCAGGTCGACAAGACCATCGACGCCATCACGTCCGCTGCGAAAACGGGACAGATCGGCGACGGCAAGATCTTCGTCATCAACCTCGACCATGCGGTTCGTATCCGCACCGGCGAGGCCGATGCCGCGGCCCTCTGATTTCGCGCTCAACCTTATCCAATCAGGAGTAAATAATATGACGTTTAAGCGTCCCTATGGCGCGGGATTGGCGGCTCTCGCAGTCGGCCTGTTCGCTGCGACCGCAGCCTATGCCGAGCCAACGGTCAACAAGGGAGACAACGCCTGGATGCTGACATCGACAGTCCTCGTGCTGTTGATGACGATCCCGGGTCTTGCGCTGTTCTACGGCGGTCTCGTCCGTTCCAAGAACATGCTCTCGGTCTTGATGCAGGTCTTCTACACCGTCTGCGTCGTCACCGTGATCTGGGCCGTGTACGGCTACAGCCTCGCCTTCACCGGCGGCTCCGACTTCATCGGCGGCTTCTCCAAGGCCTTCATGATGGGCGTCACCACCGACTCGAAGGCCGCGACCTTCTCGGTCGACGCCAACATCTCGGAGCTCATCTACATGTGCTTCCAGATGACCTTCGCGGCGATCACGCCCGCCCTCATCGTCGGCGCCTTTGCCGAGCGCATGAAGTTCTCGGCGATCGCTCTCTTCATCCCGCTCTGGGTCACGCTGATCTACTTCCCGATCGCGCACATGGTCTGGTACTGGCCCGGCCCGGACATGATCCAGGATGCGGCCAAGGCTCTGGCTGCGGCGACTGATGCGGCGGCGAAGACCGCGGCGCAGGCCAAGCTCGACGAGATCAACGCCGACGCCGGCTGGATCTTCAAGAAGGGCGCGATCGACTTCGCGGGCGGCACCGTGGTGCACATCAACGCCGGCATCGCAGGTCTCGTCGGCGCTCTCTTGATCGGCAAGCGCACCGGCTACGGCAAGGAGCTGATGGCTCCGCACTCGCTGACCATGTCGATGATCGGCGCCTCGCTGCTCTGGGTCGGCTGGTTCGGCTTCAACGCCGGCTCCAACCTCGAAGCCAACGGCGGCGCTGCGCTCGCCATGACCAACTCCTTCGTCGCCACCGCGGCCGCCGCGCTGTCGTGGATGTTCGCGGAGTGGATCGTGAAGGGTCACCCGTCGGTGCTCGGCGTCATCTCCGGCGCTGTCGCGGGTCTCGTGGCCGTCACGCCCGCCGCCGGCTTCTCCGGCGTCATGGGTGCGATCGTCCTCGGTCTCGTGGTCGGCGTGGTCTGCCTGTTCTTCTGCACCGTCGTGAAGAACGCGATCGGCTACGATGACTCCCTCGACGTGTTCGGCGTGCACTGCATCGGCGGCATCGTCGGTGCTCTCGGTACCGGCATCCTGGTGAACCCCGCCCTCGGCGGCGCCGGCATCATCGACTACACGGCGATCCCGCCGAAGGTTGCCGATTACGACTTCGCGGCGCAGATGGTGTCCCAGTTCTGGGGCGTCTGCACCACGCTGGTGTGGTCGGGCATCGGTTCGGCGATCCTCTACAAGGTCGTCGATGTGATCGTTGGCCTCCGCGCCAATGTCGAGAGCGAGCGTGAAGGCCTCGACATCACCGAGCACACCGAGCGCGCCTACAACATGTAACTCTCCTCCCGGACGTGGGCTCCTCGGAGGCCGCGTCCACAACTACGGTTTGGGCACATACCCGGCAATGCCCCGACCGTTGAGGGGCTCCAGCGCAAGTTGGAGCCCCTTTCTTTTTGCGCCGCGCGGCAAAGAAAAGGATTGCCATTCCAGATTGCCGGCGCAGAAATATCGACCACAACGAACAACAAACCGGGAGGTCGTCATGCGTTTGGAAGGTGGATGCTATTGCGGCGAGGTGCGCTATGTGGCCGAAGGCGACCCGATGATGCAGGCGCAGTGTCATTGCCGCGAGTGCCAGTACATCTCGGGCGGCGCGCCCAACACCTTCATCGCGATGCCGGTGGCCGGCTTCAGCTACATCATCGGGCAGCCCAAGCAATTCACCCGCAAGGACCTCGAGCGCGCCGTGACGCGCGAGTTCTGCGCCGAATGCGGCACCCATCTGGTGACCAAGGTTCCGGGCCTTCCCGCCGCGATCCTGAAGGTCGGCACGCTGGACGAGCCGGAGCAGTTCCATCCGCAGATGGCGATCTACACCTGCGACAAGCAGGAATTCCACGCGATCCCCGCCGGCATGGCGACGTTCGAGAAGCTGCCGGGGCACTGAGCACGTCTATTTCGCGAAGCTCGTCATGCCCGGGCCTGTCCCGGGCATCCACGTTCCTGGGTGCAGCAGGAAAGGCCGTGGATGGCCGGGGCAAGCCCGGCCATGACGTCGCCGACACATCCACGCCCCCGACAAGGGCATCATGAAGCCCCGATTGCGAACGAGACGCGAGGGTCTCGCGCGCGCCACGCATCCCGTTGTTATCCGGTCTAATTATTCCGCGCTGGACGGGGGCGGCGACCGATGGTTAATCGCGTCTTAACCTCGCCCTATCTATGGTGAACTGAACCGCTTCCCGCCGGCGCCTTGGTGCGACCGGCTGTTCCAAGAGTGCTGGCGTCCAGAATGGCTATGACCGCTTCATCCCGTGCGCCGCTGGAAGGTGGAAGTTCCGATAACGAACGCTCGCCCTTCGTCCGGTTGAATGAGCTGCTGGCGCCGCATCAACCCGGCAAGCCGTTGATTACGCTTGCGGTCGGAGAGCCCCAGCATCCCGTACCTGACTTCGTCGGCCCGGTGCTGGCCAAGCACATCGCCGATTTCGGCCGCTACCCGATGAACCAGGGCACCGAGCCGTTCCGGAAAGCCGCCAGCGCCTGGCTGTCGTCACGCTTCAAGCTGCCGCGGCCGCTCGACCCCGCGCGCGAGATTCTCGTCCTCAATGGCAGCCGCGAGGGGCTGTTCCTCGCCGCGATCACGGCCGCGCGCTATGTCGGCCCGCGTCCCGGCAAGCCCGCCATCCTGATGCCGAACCCGTTCTATCCGGTCTATGGCGCCGGCGCCCGCGCCGCAGCCTGCGAGCCGGTCTATCTGCCGACCACCGTCGAGAACGGCTTCCTGCCCGATCTCGACGCCATCGACGAGGCGACGCTGGCGCGCACGGTCGCGTTCTACCTCGCCTCGCCCGCCAATCCGCAAGGCTCCGTCGCCTCGCCGGATTATTTCAAACGATTGAAGCAGCTCGCCGACCGCTACGGCTTCGTCATCCTCAGCGACGAGTGCTATTCGGAGATCTACACCCGCGAGGCTCCGGGCAGCGCGCTCGAATGCGCCGGCCCCGATTTCACCCGCGTGGTTGCGTTCCAGTCGCTGTCGAAGCGCTCCAACCTGCCGGGCCTGCGCGTCGGCTTCGCCGCCGGCGACAAGAAGTTCATCGGCATGTTCCTCGAGCTGCGCAACATCGCAGCGCCGCAGGTGCCGGTGCCGCTCCAGCATGTCGCGACCGTCGCCTATGGCGACGAAGCGCATGTCGAGGAGAACCGCAGGCTCTACCGGATCAAGTTCGACCTCGCCGACCAGATCATCGGCAACCGTTACGGCTATCGCCGGCCCGACGGCGGCTTCTGCGTCTGGCTCAACACGTCCGAGCTCGGCGACGACGTGTCCATCACGCTCAGGCTCTTCAAGGAAGCCGGTGTGCGCGTGGTGCCCGGCAGCTATCTGGCGCGGCTCCAGCCCGACGGCTTCAATCCCGGCGCAGGCTACATTCGCCTCGCGCTGGTGCAGGATGGCGAGACCACGGCACAGGCGCTGCACCGCCTGGTCGAGACTCTGGGTTAGGCGGGGCCCGTGAGCATGTCGGCAATCGAACGTGTCATTCCACTGGTCGGTCATCTGCCGCCATCGATCCGCGAGGCGCTGACGCGGCGCGTGCGCGAGCTCGCCGGCCTCGGCCTGATCGCACTGTCGGGGCTCGCCTCGGCCGCGCTCATGACCTGGTCGGTGCAGGATCCAAGCCTCAGCCACGCGACCTCGCGGCCGATCCGCAACATCCTCGGCTATGCCGGCGCGATCGGCGCGGACCTTGCGATGCAGATCCTCGGACTCGGCGCGATCATGCTGGTCCTGACGGTCGCGGTCTGGGGCTGGCGCATGATGACCCATCGCCCGTTCGACCGCGAGGCGCTGCGGCTCGGCTGCTGGATTCTCTGCACGGTGATCGCCGCGGGCTTTGTCAGCTGCTGGCCGCACGGCGGCGCATGGCCGCTGCCGACCGGACTCGGCGGCGTGGTCGGCGATGCCCTGGTGCGCGCGCCCGCGGTGATTTTCGGACCGGCCGGCACGATCTATCGCACGGTGCTCGGTGTGATCCTGTTCGCGGCGATGGCCGCGACTTTCCTGATCGCCTGCGGTCTTGGCGCGCGCGAGCATGACGACGAGCTCAATGAGATCGAGGATGACGACAAGCCGCTCGATGAAGACGAGGAGAGCGATCGCGGCTCGGTGTCGCTGGGCTGGCTGTTCCATGCATTGATGAGCACCAAGGCACGCCTGATCTGGCTGTGTGGTGCCGCTTACCGCTCGCTGGTCTCGAGCGGACCGAAGACCAAGGCCGTTGCGTTCAGCCGCCAGGAGCCGAATCTCGGCAGCGGCCGCACCGCGCCGCCGATCTCGCCGCGGTCCGAGGACGAGGACTACGAGGACGAGCACGAGGAAGAGGAAGACGAGGAGGAAGAGGAGGAGCCTGCCGCGCGCGCCCCGCGCAAGAAGGCTGCTCCGAAGGCTGCGAAGAAATCCTCCGACAAGTTCGAGCTTCCGTCCGTGTCCGTGCTGGCCGCGCCCAAGGCCGGTGATCGCCAGCCGCTCAGCAAGGCCGAGCTGGAAGCCAATTCGCGCTCGCTCGAAGGCGTGCTGCAAGACTTCGGCGTGCGCGGCGAGATCGTGAAGGCCAATCCGGGTCCCGTCGTCACGCTGTACGAGCTGGAGCCGGCGCCCGGCATCAAGTCGTCGCGCGTGATCGGACTTGCCGACGACATCGCCCGCTCGATGAGCGCGCTGTCGGCGCGCGTCGCTGTCGTGCCCGGCCGCAATGCCATCGGCATCGAATTGCCGAACGCCCATCGCGAAAAGGTCTATCTGCGCGAGCTGCTGGTCGCCAAGGAAACCATCGACACGGTTGCCAAGCTGCCGCTCTGCCTCGGCAAGACCATCGGCGGCGACCCCGTCATCATCGACCTCGCGCGCACGCCGCACATGCTGATCGCCGGTACCACCGGCTCGGGCAAGTCGGTCGCCATCAACACCATGATCCTCAGCCTGGTCTACCGGCTGCGTCCGGACCAGTGCCGCCTGATCATGGTCGATCCGAAGATGCTCGAACTCTCCGTCTATGACGGCATTCCCCATCTGCTCACGCCGGTCGTGACCGACCCGAAGAAGGCGGTGGTCGCGCTGAAATGGGCCGTGCGCGAGATGGAAGAGCGCTACAAGAACATGGCCAAGCTCGGTGTGCGCAACATCGACGGCTACAACACGCGCCTGCTCGAATTGAAAGCCAAGGGCGAGGAGCCGACGCGCACGGTGCACACCGGTTTCGACAAGGAGACCGGCAAGGCGATCTACGAGGAAGAGAAGCTCTCGCTCGACCCGCTGCCCTACATCGTCATCATCGTCGACGAAATGGCCGACCTGATGATGGTCGCCGGCAAGGACATCGAGGGCGCGGTGCAGCGCCTCGCGCAGATGGCGCGCGCCGCCGGCCTGCACGTGATCCTGGCGACGCAGCGTCCGTCGGTCGACGTCATCACCGGCACCATCAAGGCGAACTTCCCGACCCGCATCGCCTTCCAGGTCACCTCCAAGATCGACAGCCGCACCATTCTGGGCGAGATGGGCGCCGAGCAGCTGCTCGGCCAGGGCGACATGCTCTACATGGCGGGCGGCGGCCGCATCAGCCGCGTGCACGGACCGTTTGCCTCGGACGACGAAGTCGAGAAGGTGGTGCGTCACCTCAAGACCCAGGGCCAGCCGGAATATCTCGAGGCTGTCACGGCCGAAGAGCCGACCGAGGACGAGGATGGCGCGGTGTTCGACGCCACCGGCATGGGCGCCGATGGCGGCGGCGACCTGTTCGCGCAGGCCGTTGCGATCGTCAAACGCGACCGCAAGGCCTCGACCAGCTACATCCAGCGCCGCCTGCAAATCGGCTATAACCGCGCCGCATCGCTGATGGAGCGCATGGAACTGGAAGGCATTGTCGGTCCCGCCAACCACGCCGGCAAGCGCGAGATCCTGGTCGAGGAAGAAGACAGCCATATGTGAGGCGAGCCGCCTCAAAACAGCCTTTCACGCAAAATCGATATCTGCTTTTGCCCGAAATCACGCTAAAAGGCGCCTAGCCATACAGGACGACGCGTTGATCAGACATCCGGACATTCGATTCGCTGCCACCATCGCCGCGCGAAGCGCGCGCATGGCCGGCGTGCTTCTCGTCACCGCCGCGATGGTGACTGCGGCGTCGTTCGCGCAGACCGTGCCCGTGCCGAAGCCTGCGCCGAAGGGCCGCGATAACGGTCCGGCCGCCGGCGGGCCTGCGGTCACCGGCGCGACCCAGACGCCGCCGAATCCGATCATCCCGGATCCGCGCCGCAACGTGCCGAGCAGCATCTTCCAGACCTTCGACGCCAGCCAGAAGGCGCAGGCGGCCAAGGTCAGCGCCTATCTGTCCTCGCTGTCGACGCTGGTCGGGAATTTCGTCCAGGTCGGCCCCGACGGCAGCAAGACGCAGGGCGATTTCTACATCCAGAAGCCGGGCAAGGTGCGCTTCGAATATGACGCGCCGAGCCCGATCGACATCGTCGCCGACGGATCGTCGCTGGTGGTGCGCGACCGCAAGCTCGCCACCCAGGATGTCTATCCGCTGTCGCAGACGCCGCTGCGCTTCCTGCTGTCCGATCGCATCGACCTGATGAAGGACACCAATGTCGTCAACGTCTCGGCCGACGACGTCTTCGTCAGCGTCACCATCGAGGAGAAGCAGGCGCTGGTCGGCACCAGCCGCCTCTTGCTGATGTTCGGCGCCAAGGACGGCCAGCTGAAGCAGTGGACCGTCACCGACCCGCAGGGCTACGACACCACGATCGCGATCTACAATCTCGACGCAACCAAGAAGCTCGATCCCAGCATGTTCAAGATCGACTTCACCAATTACGGTCCATCGCCGGGCTGACGGTGCGTAGGGTGGGTTAGCCCTGCAGATGCGCAAAGCGCATCTGCTCGGCGTAACCCACCACTTGTGTTTCCGCAGAGATAGACTGTGGTGGGTTACGCCTTCGGCTAACCCACCCTACGAGAGCTCGCTGTGGACAAGCATTTTCCCCGCGCCAATCCATGCTAAGACGCATCCCTCATGCGTCTTTCCCTGACAACCTGGAATATCAATTCGGTGCGGCTGCGCATCGATCTGGTCGCGAAATTCCTCAAGAGCGCGCGGCCGGAGGTGCTGTGCCTCCAGGAAACCAAGTGCATCGACGACGCCTTTCCGCTGAAGCGCTTCAAGCGGCTCGGCTATGAGCATGTCGCGCTGAACGGGCAGAAGGGCTATCACGGCGTCGCCATCGTCTCGAAGATCCCGTTCGAGTCCAAGGACATCCGCACCTTCTGCGACAAGGTGGATTCGCGCCACATTTCCGTGTCCTTCGGCGACAAGGCCAACATCGCAAAGCCGCTGGTGCTGCATAATTTCTACGTACCGGCCGGCGGTGACATTCCCGATCCCGCGCTGAACGAGAAGTTCGATCACAAGCTGCGCTTTCTCGACGAGATGAAGGCCTGCGAGCCGCTGCATCCACGCGGTGATGACCGCCACATCCTGGTCGGCGATCTCAACGTCGCCCCGCACGAGAACGACGTCTGGTCGCACAAGCAGCTTCTGAAAGTGGTCTCGCACACGCCTGTCGAAACCGAGAAGCTGAAGGCGGCGCTCGCAGCCGGCGAGTGGGTCGACGTCGCGCGCGAGCGCATTCCGATGTCGGAAAAAGTCTACACGTGGTGGAGTTACCGCTCCGCCGACTGGACCGTCGGCGACCGCGGCCGCCGCCTCGACCACATCTGGGTCTCGCGCGCGCTGAAGGACGCGGTCCAGGACTTCAAGATTCTCCGCGACGCGCGGAGCTGGGAGCGTCCGTCGGACCATGTGCCTGTCACGGTGACGCTGGAGGTGTGATTCCCGGTCATTCCGGGGCGCGCGCAGCGCGAGCCCGGAATCCATGGAGCCGCAGAGTTCGTGGATGAATGGATTCCGGGTTCGCGCGTTGCGCGCCCCGGAATGACGAGCGGAGAGAGCGGAGAGACCTACGTCGTCAGCTTCGCACCGGCCATCAGGATATCGCTCGCGATCTGGCTGGAGCGAACTGCGAATTCGTCGCGCAAGCGAACGGCGGCGGCGGGGTCGCTTTCGAGCACGCGCTGAAACAGGCTGCGCGCGACGCGGATGACGGAGGAATGCTCCAGCGCGATCGCGCTCGACGGCCGTTTCATCGGCACCACCAGCGCGAGCTCGCCGATCAGCGCGCCGGGACCTGCGATCATCTCGGCGCCGGCGCCGTCCTCGACCCGGAAGGCGCCGCGCTGGACTACGTAGCCGGCATCGGCGTCGTCGCCGAGATTGAACAGGGTGTCGCCGCGGACGAAGTCACGCTGCTCGGAGCCGATCGCCAGCATGCGCAACGAGGCGTCTCCCAACAGGCGCAATGTCGGGACCCGCTCGAGAAGCGCTACGTCGTCGTCGATTGACATTCAGATCCGAGGCTCAAGGGCACGCGATCTAAAACGATTCGCACGCCCCTGAAGCGTATCACGGCACCAGCTTGTAGCCACCGGCTTCCGTTACCAGGATCTCCGGGTTGGCGGCGTCCTTCTCGATCTTCTGGCGGAGGCGGTAGATGTGGGTTTCCAGCGTGTGGGTGGTAACGCCGGAATTGTAGCCCCAGACCTCCTGGAGCAGGGTCTCGCGCGACACCGGCATCTGGCCGGCGCGATAGAGGAAGCGGAGGATGGCGGTTTCCTTCTCCGTCAGCCGGACCTTGCGCGCATTGGCGGCGGTCAGCATCTTGGAGCCGGGCCGGAAGCTGTAGGGGCCGACCGAGAACACCGCATCCTCGCTGGCCTCGTGCTGGCGGAGCTGGGCGCGGATGCGGGCCAGCAGCACGGCGAAGCGGAAGGGTTTTGCGACGTAGTCGTTGGCGCCGGATTCCAGGCCCAAAATCGTGTCGGAATCGGTGTCATGCCCGGTCAGCATGATGATGGGGGCCTTGAAGCCGCCCTTGCGCAGGGAGCGGACCACCTCGCGGCCATCGGTGTCGGGCAGGCCGACGTCCATCAGAACGAGATCGGGGGAATTGGCCTTTGCGGCGCTCGCGCCCTTGGCGCCGGTATCGACGGCAGAGGCCTCGAATTCTTCGTGCAGCGATAATTGCTCCACCAACGTATCGCGCAGATCGGTATCGTCATCCACGATCAGGATCTTGCGGGCATTGGCCATAGGGTATCATCCTTTTGGGGTCCGGCTCGGCGCGCATGCATGCCGCGCCCAGCCGCGAGGGGAAGTTTAAGGGTCGCCATTATTATTGTTGTTCGTGTTGAAGTAGTGGGCTGTTACCGATTCACAAGCCAGAACTACTCTAACCCAGAATAGCAGGGCGTTTTGATGAATGTCCTGTAATGAATTCGACATCGCACGTTCACATGAAAAACAACGCTGCTTCAGCTAGTTACATCAAGAATCGAAGCCCCGGACCGCTGTCCGCGATCCGCGTTAAGCCTGCCGCCGGTAATCCGTGCCGCGGCTGGCTGACGGCCGGACAGCTGACGATTCCGGTGGCGCTGGGGCGGGGCGGTATTCTCGCCAACAAGCGCGAGGGCGACGGCGGCACCCCGAGGGGCAGCTTCCGTCCCAGGCGCTTGTGGTGGCGGGGCGACCGGCACAGCCGGCCGCAAACCTTCCTGCCGGCGCAGATCATCACCGGCGAGGACGCCTGGTGCGAGGATCCCCGGGATCGTCATTACAACCAGGGAATCCGGCTCGGCGAGGGGCAGGGCGGTGACCGGCTCAAACGGGCCGACCATCTCTATGACTTCATCGTCGAAATCGACCACAACACGCGCCCGCGTATCGCCGGCCGCGGCAGCGCGGTGTTTCTGCATCTGGCCCGCGACAATTTCGGGCCGACCGCGGGCTGCGTCTCCATGACCAAATCCGCGATGCTGCAATTGCTGCGGCGGCTGGGCCCACGAACAAGAATCATCATCGGGTGAGGCCACATGCTCGAGAAGGATCAGATCGCCGCCGCATCGCGGGTTCTCGTTCAACACTGGCGTGACGGCACCAAGCTCGACGCGCTGGAGAGACATCTGCGGCCGCAGACCCGCGCCGAGGGCTACGCCATTCAGGCCGCGCTCGAAGCGCAATCGCCCGGAAAATTGTTCGGCTGGAAGATCGCGGCGACGAGCGAGTCCGGACAGAAGCATATCAATGTCGCGGGACCGCTGGCCGGGCGCATCATGAGCGACACATTGATTGCCGACGGCGGCACCGCGTCGATGAAGGGCAACGAGATGCGCGTCGGCGAGCCGGAATTTTGCTTCCGCATGGGACGCGATCTGGCGCCGCGCGCGACGCCGTTTGCCGTCGACGAGGTGCTGGCTGCCGTCGACAGCCTGCATCCCGCGATCGAGATTCCGGATTCACGCTTCGCCGATTTCGCCGGCGCCGGCGAGGCGCAGCTCATCGCCGACAATGCCTGCGCACATCTGTTCGTGCTGGGCGCCGCGACGCCTGCGAACTGGCGCGCGATGGATCTCGTCGCGGAACGGCCGCAGATCACGCTGCGCGGCGAGCGCTATATCGGCCACGGCAAGAACGTGCTCGGCGATCCCCGCGTTGCGCTCGCCTGGCTCGCCAACGAACTGCGCGGGCTCGGCATCACCTTGCGGGCAGGGGAGGTGGTGACCACAGGCACGTGCCATCCGCCGCTGCCGATCCAGGCCGGCGATCAGCTTGCGGTGGATTTCGGCGTGTTGGGGAAGGTGTCGGTGGGGTTTGCGTAATCACTGCTGTCGTCCTGGCGAAAGCCAGGACCCATACCGCGTGATCTCTCGATTCCGATCGGTCGCAGTACCAACGACCAATCTTCGCCAAACAGGCGATTGGGGTAATGGGTCCTGGCTTTCGCCAGGACGACGCAAAACAACTATCACCGATGCCCGAAGATCGCCGACCCCACGCGCACATGCGTGGCGCCCAACATGATCGCGGTGGCGAAATCCGCGCTCATGCCCATCGAGAGATTGTTCAATCCATTGCGCGCGGCGATCTTGGCTGTCAGCGCGAAATGCGCCGCCGGCGGCTCGTCGACCGGCGGGATGCACATCAGTCCGGAGATCGTCAGCCCATAGGTGTCACGGCAGCTTGCGAGGAAGGCATCGGCCTCGCCGGGCGCGACGCCGGCCTTCTGCGGCTCCTCGCCGGTGTTGATCTGGACGAAGAGCTGCGGATGTTTGTTCTGGGATTCGATTTCCTTGGCTAACGCCTGGCAAATGCTCGGGCGGTCAACCGAATGGATGGCGTCGAACAGCGCGACCGCCTCTTTCGCCTTGTTGGATTGCAGCGGCCCGATCAGATGCAGCGCGATATCGGGGTAAACGGACGTTAACGCCGGCCACTTGCCCTTGGCCTCCTGCACCCGATTCTCGCCAAATACGCGCTGTCCGGCGGCGATGACCGGGGTAATTGCATCCGCGTCGAAGGTCTTGGACACCGCGATCAGCGTGACGGAGGCGCGATCGCGCCGCGCGTCCTTGCAGGCGCGCGCGATTTCGGTTTCGACCGCGGCGAGCGCGTTTGGTGAATGGCCGGTTACCGGCGCGGCGTTGGCTTCTGTCATGACGTCGATTGGCTGTGGTCGTAACCGAGGTAAGTCCAATTTTACCGAGTTCAAGAAAGAGTTTTTGAACCCTTCGCTTTACCTTGGCCCATGGGGTGGGTAGCGAAGATGGCAAACGTCAGTTTCAACCGCAAGCGGGCAAAACTCAAGCAGGTCCTCGGAATCCGGGCGCGGCTTGCATTGCTCGCGGTGATTCTGGTGGCGCCCTTGATGCTCGAGCGCATCCGTTCGCTCGAAGACACGCGCAGGAGCCAGATCGCGCAGGCCGCGGCCGAGTTCACCACCGTCGCAAGGCACAGCGCCGATGCGCAGCGCGAGGTGATCTCGTCGGTCGAGACCATCCTGAAATCGGAAGCCTTCATCCGCGCCTCCGTCGGCGGCATCAGCAAGAGCTGCGACGTGCTGCGCGCGAGCCTGCCATCGAATCTTCCATGGATTCGCACGCTTTTGATCGCCGGCCAGGACGGCCGCATCCAGTGTGCCACCAACAACATGTATGTCGGCCTCGATCTCAGTGACCGGCCTTACTTCCAGCAGGCGCAGGAAACCGGCCGCTTCGTGCTGAGCGATTTCATCCTGTCGCGGCCCGTGCAGACGCCGACTGTCATGGCGGTGTACCCGGTATCCGCGTTCAGCGGCGTAGCGGATGCGGTCGTGCTGGCCACCGTCAACCTCGACTGGATGTCGAAGGTCATGAGCAATCTCGGCGGCCGCGCCGGCATCACGGCCGTGCTGGTCGACAGCGCCGGCACCGTGCTGGCCGCACCCGCCGACCAGCACAGCGTAGTGGGGCGTCCGCTCGACAACATGCCGCTGATGTCCGCCATCGCCGACAGGGCGCTGCGGTCGGACCAGGACGAGGGCTCGCTGTCTTTCCTCGCCGCCGACGGCTCCCGCCGCGCGGTCAGCTACATCCGCATCGCCGGCACCAACGCCCGGCTGATCGCCAGCATCGACGAGGACAAGGTGTCCGCGGCGGTGAGCCGCGACATCCGTACCGCCTATCTCCAGCTCGCGTTCGTCGTCGTGTTCGTCCTGCTCGGCGCGCTGATCGCCGCCGAAAAGCTCGTGATCAAGCCGATCGAGATGCTCGCCGACATGGCCAAGCGTCTCGGCGAGGGCGATCTGTCGGCGCGCGCGGCGCGCAATCGCCTGCCGGCCGAATTCGTGCCGCTGGCCCGCGCATTCAACGCGATGGCCGCACAACTGAGCCAGCGCGAGCGCGAGCTGATCGCGAGCAACGACCGCCTGACGGTGATGGCCTCGATCGACATGCTGTCGGGGCTCGCCAACCGCCGCGGCTTCCAGAGCCGGCTCGACTTCGAATGGATGCGCGCGCAGCAATATGGCAGCGACCTCGCGCTGCTGATGATCGACGTCGACCACTTCAAGCTCTTCAACGACACCTACGGCCATCTCGAAGGCGATTCCTGCCTGACCAGGCTCGGCGAGTCGCTGTCCGGCATCGCCGCCGACACGATGGGCTTCGCGGCGCGCTACGGCGGCGAGGAATTCTGCCTGTTGCTGCCGAACACCGACGTGAATCGCGCCGTGGAGATCGGCGAGCTGGTGCGTGCGGCCGTGCTGAAGCTCTGCCTGCCGCACATCACGTCCGCCCACATGATCGTCACCGTCTCGATCGGCGTTGCCGCAACGAAGCCCAACGAGGCCTTGCGCCCCGGCGACCTGATCGAAGCCGCCGACGCCGCGCTCTACGCCGCCAAGCACCGCGGCCGCAACAAGGTCGTCGAGCACGGCGTGCAGGCGATCGAGACCGGCGCAGCTGATATGATGATGGCGGGCTGACGGCTGGCCCGCGGCCTCGGTGCGATCGAGGTCGTCTCCCGTCCCCACGCGATTTCGGCACGGGCGGCAAGTTCGGCGCCTGGCAGCCGCGGTATTGAGGTCTTGGCCAGCCGCGTCCTCGCATTGGCCTCTTGATCACCCCCCCAACGGCACCCTCGGTATTTGTGCGGGCGGACCAGCAGCCCTGCCCCTTGCGGCAACCCGTTGACCCCACGGCCGCTTTTGTGGCCTAGTCCGCCGTCTTCAGGACGGCCGAACCCACGAAAAAACCAACGATTCCATGACCTCCGAACGCTATAACGCCCGCGATTCCGAACCGCGCTGGCAAGCCGCCTGGGACGAAAAGGCGATCTTCGTCTCCAGGAACGACGATTCGCGGCCGAAATACTATGTGCTCGAGATGTTCCCCTACCCGTCCGGGCGCATCCATATCGGCCATGTCCGGAACTACACGCTCGGCGACGTGCTGGCCCGCTTCATGCGCGCCAAGGGGTTCAACGTGCTGCACCCGATGGGCTGGGACGCTTTCGGCCTGCCGGCCGAGAACGCCGCGATCGAGCGCAAGGTCGCCCCCAAGGCCTGGACCTACGACAACATCGCCGCGATGAAGAAGCAGCTCCGCTCGATCGGGCTGTCGCTGGACTGGAGCCGCGAGATCGCGACCTGCGATCCCTCCTACTACAAGCACCAGCAGAAGATGTTCCTGGACTTCCTGCGTGCGGGCCTTGCCGAGCGCGAGAAGCGCAAGGTGAACTGGGACCCCGTCGACATGACCGTGCTCGCCAACGAGCAGGTGATCGACGGCCGCGGCTGGCGGTCCGGTGCCGTCGTCGAACAGCGGGAAATGAGCCAGTGGGTCTTCAAGATCACGAAGTACTCGCAGGAGCTCTTGTCCGCGCTGGATACGCTCGACCGCTGGCCCGACAAAGTGCGGCTGATGCAGCGCAACTGGATCGGCCGCTCCGAGGGTCTCCTGGTCCGCTTCGCGCTGGATCAGGCGACGACGCCGGCCGGCGAGAGCGAGCTGAAGATTTTCACCACGCGCCCCGACACGCTGTTCGGCGCGAAGTTCATGGCGATCTCGGCGGATCACCCGCTGGCGACGGCGGCCGCCGCGAAGAACCCTGAACTTGCGGAGTTCATCGCCGAGATCAAGAAGATCGGCACCGCGCAGGAGATCATCGACACCGCGGAGAAGCAGGGTTTCGACACCGGCATCCGCGCGATCCATCCGTTCGATCCGACATGGAAGCTGCCGGTCTATGTCGCCAACTTCGTGCTGATGGAATACGGCACCGGCGCGATCTTCGGCTGCCCCGCGCACGACCAACGCGACCTCGACTTCGTCAACAAGTACGGCCTCGGCAACACGCCGGTGGTGTGTCCCGAAGGCCAGGATCCGAAATCGTTCGTCATCACCAACACCGCCTATGACGGTGACGGCCGCATGATCAATTCGCGCTTCCTCGACGGCATGACCATCGAGCAGGCCAAGGACGAGGTTGCAAAACGCCTCGAAAACGAGCTGCGCGGCAACGCGCCGGTCGGCGAGCGCCAGGTGAATTTCCGCCTGCGCGACTGGGGCATTTCGCGCCAGCGTTACTGGGGCTGCCCGATCCCCGTCATCCATTGCCCGACATGCGATGTGGTGCCGGTGCCGGATGCCGACCTCCCGGTGAAGCTGCCTGACGATGCGACCTTCGACAAGCCGGGCAACGCGCTCGACCATCATCCGACCTGGAAGCACGTCACCTGCCCCAAATGCGGGGCCAAGGCTCAGCGCGAAACCGACACCATGGACACCTTCGTGGATTCGTCCTGGTACTTTGCACGCTTCACCGATCCCTGGAACGAGAACGCGCCGACGACGCCCGCGGTCGCCAACCGGATGCTGCCGATCGACCAGTATATCGGCGGCGTCGAGCACGCGATCCTGCATCTGCTCTACAGCCGCTTCTTCACCCGCGCGATGAAGGCGACCGGGCACGTTGCGCTGGACGAGCCGTTCGCCGGCATGTTCACCCAAGGCATGGTGGTGCACGAGACCTACCAGAAGGCCGACGGCACCTATGTGCAGCCGGCAGAGGTCAAGATCGAAGTCGGCGGCAACGGGCGCCGCGCAAGCCTCCTGACGACGGGCGAAGACATCCAGATCGGCGCGATCGAGAAGATGTCGAAGTCGAAGAAGAACACCGTCGACCCTGACGACATCATCGAGACCTACGGCGCCGACGTCGCGCGCTGGTTCATGCTGTCGGACTCCCCGCCCGACCGCGACGTGATCTGGAGCGACGAGCGCGTCCAGGGCGCCTCACGCTTCGTGCAGCGGCTGTGGCGGCTGGTGAACGATTCCGTTGAACTCGGCAAGGCCGCGCCGGCGGCCCGGCCGGCCTCGTTCTGGGCGGATGCGACCGCCTTGCGCAAGGCCGCCCATGGCGCGCTGGACAAGGTCACCACCGGGATCGAGCGGCTGCACTTCAACGTCTGCCTCGCCCATATCCGCGAATTCGCCAACGCCCTGTCCGAGGTCCTCCAGCGCCCCGGCCAGCCGGCGGCTGACCTCGCCTGGTCGATCCGGGAGGCCAGCCAGATCCTGGTTCAGCTGTTCTCCCCGATGATGCCGCATCTGGCCGAGGAGTGCTGGCAGGTGCTGGGCCAGAAGGGGCTGGTTTCGGAGGCCAATTGGCCGCAAATCGAACGCGATTTGCTGGTTGAAGACAGCGTGACCCTGGTGGTGCAGGTCAACGGCAAGAAGCGGGGTGAGGTCACAGTTGCAACAGCGGCCCAGAATCCGGAAATCGAGGCTGCCGTTTTGGCCCTCGATGCGGTAAAACTGGCCCTGGATGGCAAGCCCGTCCGCAAGGTGATCATCGTCCCCAAGAGGATCGTGAATGTTGTCGGCTAGGATCCGTATCGCAGCCCGCTTGCTCGCGGTGGCCGCTCTGGCGGCGCTGACGGCCGGCTGCTTCCAGCCGATGTATGCCGAGCGTACCGACGGCACCCCCGGCCTGCGCGATAAGCTGATGGGGGTCGAACTCCCGCCGATCAACAAGATCAATGCCTCGCGCGAGGCCCGCGTCGGCGTCGAGGTCCGCAATGCCCTCGCCTTCAAGCTCTACGGCACGGCCACGGGCATGCCGCCGACCCACCGGCTCGAGATTCGCTTCTCGTCCAGCCGGTCGTCCCTGATCGTCGATCCCAATACCGGTCTGCCGAGCAGTGAAAACTACGGCATCGACTGCCAGTACAACCTGACCGAGGTCGCGACCGGCAAGTCGGTGATGACCGGCACCACGTTCTCGCGCGTGTCCTATGACATGCCCGGCTCCTATCAGCGCTTCTCCCGCAACCGAGCGGTGCGCGATGCGGAGGATCGTGCCGCCAACGAGATCGCCGAGAACATTAATACCCGGCTCGCCGCATTCTTCACCGCGGGCACCTGATTCAGTTCCGTCATTCCGGGGCATGCGAAGCATGAACCCGGAATCTCGATCCCCAATCTCTGGATTCCGGGTTCGCCTCTGACGAGGCGCCCCGGAATGACGGGTATCAGACAATATGGTCGCGCTGCGCGGAAAAGAGATCGACGCCTTCCTTGCCCGCCCCGATGCGGGCCGGCCGATCATCCTGCTCTACGGTCCCGACGCTGGCCTCGTGCGTGAACGCGCCGATGCGCTGATCGCCTCCGCGGTCGACGATCCCAACGATCCGTTCTCGCTGGTGAAGCTCGACGGCGACGAGCTCTCCGCCGAGCCGTCGCGTCTCGTCGACGAAGCCATGACGGTGCCGCTGTTCGGCGGCCGCCGCGCCGTCCGCGTGCGCGCCGGCTCGCGCAGCTTTGCCAGCGGCATCGACACGCTGGCCGAGATGAGCGTGAAGGATTGCCGCATCGTGATCGAGGCCGGCGAGCTGCGGCCGGAGTCGCCGCTGCGCAAGGTTTGCGAGCGCGCCAAGACGGCCGTTGCGATCGGCTGCTATCCCGACACCGAACGCGACCTGGCCAAGCTGATGGACGACGAGCTCCGCATCGCGAACCTGCGCATCGCGCAGGATGCCCGCGCAACGCTGATGTCGTTCCTCGGCGGCGACCGCCAGGCCTCGCGCAACGAGCTGCGCAAGCTGACGCTCTATGCACATGGCAAAGGCGAGATCACGCTGGAAGACGTGATGGCGGTGGTCGCCGATGCGTCCGAGCTGAAGCTCGATCCGATCGTCGACGGGGCCTTCGCCGGCCGGCCCGACATCGTCGAGACCGAGTTCGCCAAAGCCATGATCGCCGGCACCTATCCCGGCGTGATCATCTCGGCCGCGCAGCGCCAGGCCGCGTGGCTGCACAAATCCGCGCTTGCGATCGCCGACGGCACCCCGGCCTCCGCCGTGCTCGACGGCGGCTTTCCGCGGCTGCACTTTTCGCGAAAGCCGGCGGTGGAGACGGCGCTACGCAATTTCAGCGTGGCGCGGCTCGCCGCCATCATCGAGCAGCTCGCAACCGCCGCGCTCGACACCCGCAAGCAGTCCACCCTCGCCGCCGCCATCGCCCAGCGTACGCTGATGGCGATCGCCGCGAACGCGAAGCGGCGGGGCTGAGCCCGCACTCTCTCGACGTCATTGCGAGGAGCCCGCGACAAAATTGCGAAGCAATTTTGCGCTGGTGCGACGAAGCAATCCAGGATCTTTCCGCAGAGAGATTCTGGATTGCTTCGCTGAGCCTGTCATCGAGCCGCGCTTTGCGCGGACCCGTTGGCTCGCAATGACGATGTGGAAGCAGACGTGTACCGCTCACTCAGCTGTCGTCCTGGCGAAAGCCAGCACCCATTACCCCAGGGCGAGGTTTTGCGAAGATTGTTGGTCCGGTACTGCGACCAGATCCCATCGATGGATCACGCGGTATGGGTCCTGGCTTTCGCCAGGACGACGCCGAGAGTTAAAGCGCGCCCTTCGCCAGCCGCTTCATCACCTCGTCGAGCTGATCGAGGTTGCGGTAGTTGATCTGGACCGAGCCGCCGGGGTCGCGGTGATTGACGGTGACCTTGAGACCAAGCGCGTCGCTGACGCGCTTTTCGAGGTCGATCGTATCAGGGTCCTTTTCCTTCGCCCCGGTGCGCGCCTTCTGCGGCTTGCGCTCCGGCACGCCTTCTTCATGCGCGAGCGCCTCCGCCTGACGGACGTTGAGGCCTTCCTCGACGATGCGCCTGGCGGCCGCGAGCGGATCGGGCACGCCGATCAGCGCGCGGGCGTGACCGGCCGTCAGCTGGCCGGTCGCGATCAAGGCCTGCACCTCGGCCGGCAGCTTGGTCAGCCGCATCATGTTGGCGACGTGGCTGCGGCTCTTGCCGACGACTTTAGCGATGTCGTCCTGGCTGCGTTTGAACTCGTTGGCGAGCGCGTGATAGCCCTGCGCCTCCTCCATCGGATTGAGGTCTTCGCGCTGCACGTTCTCGATGATCGCGAATTCCAGCGCATCGCTGTCGCTGATGTCGACCGGCACGATCGGCACTTCATGCAGGCCGGCCATTTGCGAAGCGCGCCAGCGCCGTTCGCCGGCGATGATCTCGTAGCGATCCTGCGCACCCTTCACCGGGCGCACCACGATCGGCTGGATCACGCCGTGCTGCCTGATCGAATCGCTGAGCTCCTTGAGCTCGGTTTCCGAAAAGGTGCGGCGCGGGTTGCGCGGATTGGGCTTGATGAATTCGATCGGCACCTTGCGCTGCGCGCGCGGACGATCGACGTGCTGAGCCTCGCCGCCGACGTCACCGATCAGACTTGCAAGACCCCGGCCCAGTCGCGAACGCGCTTCGTCGGCCATCGCCAGCTCCCTTGGATTCACGGTGCAGCACTCCAGAACTGAATTTCGAATCGTAGGGTGGGTTAGCGAAGCGTAACCCACCATTGGTTTGTTCGAGGCGGCAGAACTGGTGGGTTACGCCTTCGGCTAACCCACCCTACGGCATCGTCAATGCGTCGTGCGCAGCTCGCGCTCGCGCTGGATCACTTCGGTGGCGAGCCGCAAATAGGCTTCGCTGCCGACGCATTTGAGATCGTAGACCAGCACCGGCTTGCCGTAGGACGGCGCTTCCGAGATGCGCACGTTGCGCGGGATCATGGTCTTGTAGACCTTCTCGCCCATGAACTGGCGGACGTCGGCGACGACCTGGTTCGAGAGGTTGTTGCGCGAGTCGAACATGGTCAGCACGATGCCGTGGATCGACAGGTTCGGATTGAGCGTCGAGCGCACCTGCTCCACCGTCTGGAGCAATTGCGACAGACCTTCGAGCGCGAAGAACTCGCACTGGAGCGGCACCAGGATCGCATCGGACGCCGCCATCGCGTTCACCGTCAGAAGGTTGAGCGAGGGCGGGCAGTCGATCAGCACATAGGTGTAGTCGGCATCCGGCGAGACGTTGTTGTTGAGCGCGCCGATCGCATCGCGCAGCTTGAAGGCGCGGCCGGGCGTGGTGCCGAGCTCGAGCTCGAGGCCGGAGAGGTCCATGGTCGAGGGCGCAATGTGCAGCCGCGGCACCGCAGTCGAGACCACGGCTTCGCGCAACGCCGCTTCGCCGATCAGCACGTCGTAGGTCGAACAGGAGCGGCTGCGGCGATCGATGCCGAGGCCGGTCGAGGCGTTGCCCTGCGGGTCGAGATCGACGATCAGGACGCGCTCGCCGATCGCGGCGAGCGCCGTGCCGAGGTTGATCGCTGTGGTTGTTTTTCCCACGCCGCCCTTTTGATTCGCCAGCGCGAGGATGCGCGGGTGGCCCTGCGGGACCACAGCCTGTTCTTGGGCGGTCTGCTCTTGCTGCGGCTCGTCAATCACGCTCATCGCAATTCCCCATTCGCCCCTGAACGCTCAGCCGCGCCGTTCGGCGGCATTGAGCTCCACGATCCAGCCGTCACCCGTGCGGCTCTGGTGGAGCTGCGGCTGAATATTCCAATATTTAGCGGCTTCGGTCAATTCAGCCTCTACATCTTGACCCTTCGGAAACAACGCCTTTGCGCCCTGGCGCATCAGCGGCTCCGCAAAGCCGATGAGTTGATGTAGCGGAGCCAGTGCACGGGCGGTGACGCAATCGACGGGGCCGGTGATTCTATCCACATTATCCCCGATCTCAGCGAGATGTACGACTCCCGGAGATGAGGTGATGCGAATCGCTTCGCGCAGGAACGCTGCCTTCTTGGCGATTCGCTCGACGAGATGGACACGCGCGCCCGGTGTCTCCGCCATGGCGCAGGCCAGGACGACGCCCGGAAAGCCGCCGCCGCTGCCAAGGTCGGCCCAGCGCCTGGCCGATGGGGCGAGACCGAGGAGCTGAAGCGAGTCGGCGATGTGCCGGGTCCAGAGGTGCGGCAGGGTCGAAGGCGCCACGAGATTGGTCTTAGCCTGCCACTCCCGCAGCACCGCGATGTAGCGATCGAGCCGGGCCTCGGTTTCACGTGAAACGGGTGCGAGCTTCAGCGCTGCGATCTTGTCGGCGGCGATGACCGCGTCCAACGACGGATCGTTCGCGCTCGCCTTGTCGATTTTCGGTGTGATCGGTGCAGGTTCGGCTCGGCGCCGAGCGCCCTCACCCGCCGAGGGTTTCCCTGATGACGGTCTGCCGCCGGCCGGTCCGCGCTGTTTCACGTGAAACGCCTATGCAATTGCTTTGGAGGTCTTCCGTGCTTCGCGGCGAAGATACGCCGCGAGGATGCCGAGCGCCGCTGGCGTCATGCCGTCGATCCGGCCGGCCTGGCCGACGGTGAACGGTCGCGCCTTCTCCAGCTTGGCCCTGACCTCATTGGAGAGACCGGGGACCAGCTGATAGTCGACCTCTGACAGCACCAGCCCCTCATCGCGCCGGAAGGCTTCGACGTCGGCGCTCTGGCGCTCCAGATAGACATCGTACTTGGCGTCTATCTCGAGATGGGTGGCGATCGCAGGGTCGATCGCCGACAGCTCCGGCCAGATGGCGCGGACCTGACTCCAGCCGATATCCGGATAGGCCATCAGCTCGAAGGCCGAGCGGCGCTGACCATCGCGGTTCAGGGACAGGCCGTGCTTGATCGCCTCGTTCGGGGTCATGGTCAGGGACTTGGAGAGCGTCCGGGCCGCATTCAGGGCGTCCATCTTGGCGCGGTGATGCCGGGTTCGGGCGCTACCAACGCACCCGAGCGCGATCCCCTTCTCGGTCAGGCGCTGATCGGCGTTGTCAGCCCGCAGCGTCAGCCGGTACTCGGCCCTGGAGGTGAACATCCGATAGGGCTCGGTGATCCCGCGGGTGACGAGGTCGTCGATCATCACCCCGAGATAGCCATCGGCGCGGTCGAACACCGTCAACGCAGCGCCACTCGCGGCCAGCGCGGCGTTCAGGCCGGCGACGATGCCCTGGCCGGCGGCCTCCTCGTATCCGGTGGTACCGTTGATCTGCCCGGCCAGGAACAGGCCGCGCAGACGCTTGGTCTGGAGGGTCGGATCGAGCTCGCGGGGATCGATGTGGTCGTATTCGATGGCGTAGCCCGGGCGCACCATCTTTACCCGCTCCAGACCGGGAATGCTGGCGAGGATCGCGAGCTGGACCTCTTCCGGCAGCGAGGTCGAGATGCCGTTGGGATAGACGGTGCTGTCGTCGAGCCCTTCCGGCTCCAGGAAGATCTGGTGGCCATCACGATCGCCGAAGCGGACGATCTTGTCCTCGATCGAGGGGCAATAGCGGGGGCCGGAGCTCTTGATCTGCCCGGAGTACATCGGGGAGCGATGGACATTGGCCCGGATCACCTCATGGGTCTCAGGCGTAGTCCGCGTGATCCCGCACTGGATCTGCGGGGTCGTGATCCGCTCGGTCATGACCGAGAACGGCTCCGGCGGCTCGTCTCCGGGCTGCATCTCCACCGCGGACCAGTCGATCGTGGTGCCGTCCAGACGCGGCGGCGTCCCGGTCTTCAGCCGTCCAAGGGTGAATCCGGCGCGCTCGAAAGAGCCTGAAAGGCCCATCGCGGGGGCTTCACCGACCCGGCCGGCGGGCCAATTCTTCTCGCCGAGATGGATCAGACCGCGCAGGAAGGTGCCGGTAGTGACGACAATGGCCCCGGCCCCGAATTCCCGGCCATCGGCCAGGCGAAGTCCGGTCACCCGGCCCTCGACCACGATCAGCTCGTCGGCCTCGCCCTCGATGACGGAAAGACCCGCGGTCTCCCGGATCGCAGCCTGCATGGCGGCGGCATAGAGCTTCCGGTCGGCCTGGGCCCGGGGGCCGCGGACCGCGGGGCCCTTGCGGCGATTGAGTACGCGAAACTGGATGCCGCCGGCATCGCCGACCCGGCCCATGAGACCGTCCAGCGCATCGACTTCACGGACCAGATGGCCCTTGCCGAGACCGCCGATGGCGGGATTGCAGGACATCGCGCCGACAGTGGAGAAACGATGCGTCACCAGGGCGGTCGTTGCGCCCATTCGGGCGGAGGCGGCCGCAGCTTCACAGCCGGCGTGGCCGCCGCCAATCACGATGACGTCGAAACTCTCTCGCTCTGTTCGCATGGGCCGATCTTCTAGCTCAGAGGCGGAAAAGCCGGAAGTGGAAACTGGGCGGGGCCGGGTGTTTCACGTGAAACAGCCACGATCGACCCGGAACCAATTTTCTCGAAAACAACCCCATGCACAGTAGGCCGTGGTTTGAAATCACTATGTTTCACGTGAAACAAAATGGACCCGCCGACGCTGAAAGGGGCGACGGCGGGATAATCCATCCGTCGATACTGGCTGTATCGATGGAGGCGAGATCAGTGCAACGTGTGTCATTGCGAGCGTAGCGAAGCAATCCAGCTTCCCTCCGCAGAGGCAGTCTGGATTGCTTCGTCGCAAGGGCTCCTCGCAATGACGAGACTGTGGCACGCGCCCTGCTCCAAATCGCCACTGTTTCGCAGCGAGGTAGATCGAGCGCACCCACCTGGCTAAAGGCCTGTTTCACGTGAAACAGGCCCACTCGCCTTCCACGCAACGGAGCCGTGCCCCGTTTCACGTGAAGCAACAAGAAATGGAACAAGCGCTAGTTCTAGAATGAAGAACTAGCGTTACTTTCCGATACAGAATTTCTGGAAGATCGCCCCAAGGACGTCTTCGACGTCCACCCGGCCTAACAGCCGGCCCAGGGCATAGGCGGCGGAACGAAGCTCCTCGGCCGCGAGCTCCTCGCCCTCTTCTACAAGCTCGAGACTCCGGCGCAAGCTGTCTGATGCCTGGCGCAACAGATCGCGTTGGCGGGCCCGGGTCACCAATGCACCCTCACTGGTTCCAAAGAACTCAGCGGCGAACGTCACAAGGGCGTCGACCAGCTGGCGAATCCCGTCGCCCTGGCTCGCCGAGATCCCGAACTCACCCAGCCGTCCGGCTTCCCCGACCCCGCCGAGATCGATCTTGTTGCGCACGATCCAGACCGAGCCGCCGGACGGATGGCGCCCGTCGCCGGACGTCCACAGCGAACGCATCGCCTCGGGATCGGCGGCCTGCTCCCCCTCGATAAGCCACAGCACCAGGTCGGCGTCATCGGCCCGCGCTCGCGCGCGGCGCACACCCTCCTGCTCCACGGGATCATCGGTCTCGCGAATGCCGGCGGTGTCGATGACAGTGACGGGATAGCCGTCGAGATCGAGCTGCACCTCGATCACGTCGCGCGTGGTGCCGGCATGCGGCGAGACGATCGCGACCTCGCGACGCGCCAGCTGGTTGATCAGCGTCGACTTGCCGACATTCGGCTCGCCGGCGATGGCAACCACCAGGCCATCGCGTAGACGTTCAGCTTGTCCCTGTGCCGCAAGGACTTCTGCAATTTCGTCGTGCAGCGCCTTGATCGCCTTGACCGCCGGCGCCCTCAATTCCGCGGGCACATCGCCCTCGTCCGAAAAGTCGATGCCGGCCTCGATCAGCGCCGAGGCCTCGATGATGCGCTCGCGCCAGTCGCGCGCGCGGTCGCCGAGCAGCCCTTGCAATTGACGCAACGCCTGGCGGCGCTGGCGGTCGGTGTCGGCATGGATGAGATCGTCGAGGCCTTCGGCCTCGGTCAGGTCGAGCTTGCCGTTCTCGAAGCCGCGCCGCGTGAACTCGCCTGGCTCGGCCGCCCGCGTATTCGGAATTACAGAAATAGCGGCCAGGAGCGCCGCCAGCACCGCGCGGCCGCCATGGACGTGGATTTCGGCGATGTCCTCACCGGTCGCGCTCGCCGGCCCCGGAAACCAGAGCACGACCGCATCGTCGATCGGCTGGTTCGCGGCGTCACGGAGCAGCCGGCGGCTGGCCTGCCGCGGTGCCGGCAGCCTGCCCGCGAGCGTCGCCAGCACCGGGCCGGCCTGGGCGCCCGAGACCCGCACCACGGCGATCGCGCTTGGCGGACGGCCGGACGACAGTGCAAAGATGGTCTGGTCTCGCGGATGCATGGCCTATTTGTCCAGCCGCCGGGGAAAAGGCAAATATCCGTTTTGGCCGATGCGCCCGGCCGATTTTGCTGCACCTTTTCCCGCAGCAAGAGAGTTTGTTGCAATGCAATATAACTCAAGTATTATTTAGTTATATCAACACATTAATAGACCATCAGATCCGACAGCGAACCGCTCGCCATCCTGCACCCTCGGTGCAACAAGCCTGCACAAAAGAAAAGGGCGCCCAAAGGCGCCCTCCAATCCTTTGCTGCACCGCACTCAGGTGTTCATCGAGTCGAAGAACTCCGAATTGCTCTTGGTCGAGCGCAGCTTGTCGAGCAGGAAGTCGATCGCGTCCATGGTGCCCATCGGGTTCAGGATGCGGCGGAGCACGTACATCTTCTTGAGCACCTGCGGATCGGTGATGAGCTCCTCCTTGCGGGTGCCGGAGCGCGAGATGTCGATCGCCGGGAAGGTCCGCTTGTCCGAGACCTTGCGGTCGAGGATCAGTTCGGAGTTACCGGTGCCCTTGAACTCTTCGAAGATGACTTCGTCCATGCGGCTGCCGGTATCGACCAGCGCGGTCGCGATGATGGTCAGCGAGCCGCCCTCCTCGATGTTGCGGGCGGCACCGAAGAAGCGCTTCGGGCGCTGGAGCGCGTTGGCGTCGACACCGCCGGTCAGCACCTTGCCGGATGACGGCACCACGGTGTTGTAGGCGCGGCCGAGACGCGTGATCGAATCGAGCAGGATCACGACGTCGCGGCCATGCTCGACCAGGCGCTTGGCCTTCTCGATCACCATCTCGGCGACCTGGACGTGGCGCACCGCCGGCTCGTCGAAGGTCGAGGACACGACCTCGCCCTTCACCGAGCGCTGCATGTCCGTGACTTCTTCCGGACGCTCGTCGATCAGAAGCACGATCAGATAGCATTCGGGATGATTGTGCGTGATCGAATGCGCGATGTTCTGCATCAGCACGGTTTTACCCGTTCGCGGCGGCGCCACGATCAACGCGCGCTGGCCCTTGCCGATCGGCGCGACGATGTCGATCACCCTTGCAGAAAGATCTTTTCGCGTCGGATCGTCGATTTCCATGCGGAAACGCTGGTTCGGAAACAGCGGCGTGAGGTTGTCGAAATTGACCTTGTGCTTGGCCTTTTCCGGGTCCTCGAAATTGAGCGTGTTGACCTTCAGCAGCGCGAAATAGCGCTCGCCCTCTTTCGGGCTGCGGATGTGGCCTTCGATGGTGTCGCCGGTGCGCAGGCCAAAACGGCGGATCTGCGAGGGCGAAACGTAGATGTCGTCCGGGCCCGGCAGATAATTGGCATCGGGTGAACGAAGAAAGCCGAAGCCGTCGGAGAGCACCTCGACGACGCCTTCGCCGACGATGTCAGTCTCAGCAAGCGAAAGCTGCTTGAGAATGGCGAACAGCAGCTCCTGCTTGCGCATGGTGCTGGCATTCTCGACCCCGTTCTCTTCCGCGAACGAGACGAGCTCGGCCGGGGTCTTCGACTTGAGGTCCTGGAGTTTAATTTCCCGCATTGGGGTGGTCCTGTGGGGTAACCTTAGGAAGGGGGTGCGAGGAGGCTCTGAAATGCGGACGTGAGAAGATAGGGTCCGCAGGTCTGGCAAGGTGAGTGCCGGTGGGGGCTTCAAACCTGATGCGGTGTCCGGCCTCTGGAAAGCTCGGACACAACCACATCCGCCTGCGTTGGGTGGGATATCGCTAATATAGAAAATCGCCCTTCACTGCGCAAGCCGAAGCGCTGAGCGATCAATCGAGATCGCTGCCTAGAACGGTTTCACGATCACCATGATGACGATGAAGATCATCAGGACGGTCGGCACCTCATTGATAATCCGATAGAATTTCTGACTTCGCGGACGCCGGTCGGCAGCGAAATCCTTGCACCAGCGCGAAAAAAAGCCGTGGACCGCGGACAGCGCCAGGACCAGTGCCAGTTTTACGTGCAGCCAACCGGACGCAAACCAATGGCCGGACCAGGCGAGATAGAGCCCGGCAAGCCAGGTGATGATCATGGCCGGGTTGATGATCGCCTTGAGCAGCCGGCGCTCCATGATCTTGAACGTTTCCGACTGCCTGGAGCCGATTTCGGCCTCGCAATGATAGACGAACAGCCGCGGCAGATAGAGCATGCCCGCCATCCAGGAGATGACGGCGATCACGTGCAGCGCCTTGATCCACTCGTACATGCCGGCGGCCTCCTTTTCTTGTTTCGACGTGTTTTATCGAGGCGAACCGGAATCCGCTTCGCTCGAAAACGCTTCTGCTCACCAAACGGTGGATGGAATGTGCCCGGTAAGAATTCATTCATAGATGGGAGCGCAGACTTATCCGAGCGCTCGGCTTATCTAAACCTAAACTTTTAGAATCTTAAGGTTTGAGTCTTAGTGACCGTGAATTGGACTCACACAATTCCGTCCGCCATTTCGCCCGCGCTTGTTCACATCCATCAACATATCCCGCGCAGACCCTGGCTGTTCCGATAAGTCATCCGGGCTCAAGGGCTTGCGTGCGCCTGTCGGCAGCTTATCAAGGGAGTTATCCGCGCAATCCCGCTTCGCTCTCGGCGGGCTGCCGGACTTGTTCTCACGGGCAGTGGTGTGAAGAAAATTGGCCGTTGTCCCGCCCCTGGTGTCGCGCAACCCTTTCCGAGGGGTTAAGCTCCACAGAAATCCACACACCACACCGCCCTCATACAAAGAGTTTTTGTGCCGACCTCGAGCAATTATTTCCATCTGCACCTCGTGTCCGACTCCACCGGCGAGACGTTGATCACCGTCGCGCGCGCCGTCGCCGCGCAGTACGCGAACGTCACGCCGGTCGAGCATGTCTACCCGCTGGTGCGCAGCCAGAAGCAACTCGACCGGGTGCTCGACGAGATCGAGGAGGCGCCGGGCATCGTGCTGTTCACGCTGCTCGAGAAGGATCTGGTCTCCCGGCTCGAGGACAAGTGCAAGGGGATCAATGTTCCGAGCCTGTCGATCATCGGCCCGGTGATGCAGCTGTTCGAGGCGTATCTTGGCGCCGCGACCACGGGGCGCGTCGGCGCGCAGCACGTGCTCAATGCGGAATATTTCAAGCGCATCGATGCGCTGAACTACACGATGATCCATGACGACGGTCAGCACGTCGAAGGCCTCGACGATGCCGACGTGGTGCTCGTCGGTGTGTCCCGCACCTCGAAGACGCCGACGTCGATCTATCTGGCCAATCGCGGCATCCGCACCGCCAACGTGCCGCTGGTGCCGGGCATCCCGGTGCCGGCGCAATTGGAAACGCTGACGCGGCCGCTGGTGGTGAGCCTGCACGCGACGCCGGAACGTTTGATCCAGGTCCGTCAGAACCGCCTGCTCTCCATGGGCGCCGACTCCAGCAGCGACACGTATACCGACAAGCAGTCGGTCGCCGAGGAGGTCGCGTTCGCCCGCAAGCTCAGCGCCAAGCACGAATGGCCGCTGCTCGACGTCACACGGCGCTCGATCGAGGAAACCGCCGCGGCGATCATGAAGCTCTACAGCGATCGCCAGCGCAACCGGCCCTTGGAATAGTTTTCGCGATGGGTCTGTGGCGCGGCAAATCTCCGTTGATCCTGGCTTCGCAAAGCAGCGCGCGAAAGATGTTGCTGGCGAATGCCGGGCTTGAGTTCAATGCGATTACGGCCGATATCGACGAGCGCGGCATTCAGGCGGCTTCAAAACTTTCCAATCCGCGCGAAATCGCTCTGCGGCTGGCCTGTGAAAAGGCGAAGGCCGTCTCCGCCCTTCATCCCGGAAGCCATGTGATCGGCGCCGACCAGACCCTGGCTCTGGGCGATCGTCTCTTCAACAAGCCCGCCGGCCGCGCGCAGGCGATGGCGCAATTGCGCGATCTCGCCGGCAATTGTCATGAGCTGAATTCGGCGGTGGCCGTGGCACATGACGGCAAGATCGTCTTCGAGGACGTCTCGGTGGCCCGCATGACCATGCGACAGATGAGCGAGGCGGAGCTTTCGGCCTATCTCGACGCGGCCGGCGATGCCGTGACGACCAGCGTCGGCGCCTATCAGCTCGAAGGTCTCGGCATTCATCTGTTCGAGCGCATCGAGGGCGACCATTTCACCATTCTCGGCCTGCCGCTGCTGCCGCTGCTTGCGTTCCTGCGGCGCGAGCGGCTAGTTGCGGTGTGACTGACAGAGATGGTTGGACGCTGATGCGGATCCTGGGACTGACCGGCTCGATCGGGATGGGCAAATCGACCACCGCGAAATTGTTCGCGGAGGCCGGCGTCCCCGTCTACGACGCCGATGCCGCCGTCCATCAGCTCTACGAGGGCGAGGCCGCGCCCGCGATCGAAGCCGCCTTCCCCGGCACCACCGCGAACGGCAAGGTCGATCGGACAAAACTGTCGGCGCGCGTCGTGCACGATCCCGCCGCGATCAAGCAGCTCGAGCAGATCGTTCATCCGATGCTCGGTGCCTCCCGAAAAAAATTCTTTGACGACGCCGAAGCCGCCAACGCGCCGGTCGTGGTGCTGGATATCCCGCTGCTGTTCGAGACCGGCGGCGAGAAGCGCGTCGACGCCGTGGTCGTGGTCACGACTTCGCCGGAACTACAGCGCGAGCGGGTTCTGGCGCGGGGCACGATGGACGAGGCCAAGCTCGACGCCATCATCGCCAAGCAGACGCCCGACGCGGAAAAGCGCAAGCGGGCCGATTTCGTAGTGGATACGTCGCACGGACTTGAACCGGTGCGGGAGCAAATTGCGCACATCCTGGCCGAGGTCGTTAAGATGCCGCAGCGGCGAGCCTGATTCGCCGCCCCACACGGCTCCTGATCATGCGCGAAATCGTTCTCGACACCGAAACCACCGGCCTCGATCCACTCCGCGGCGATCGCCTGGTCGAAATCGGCTGCGTCGAGATGCTCAACCGCATGCCGACGGGGCAGACGTATCACGTCTACATCAATCCCGAACGGGACATGCCGGCGGAGGCGTTTGCCGTACACGGGCTGTCGGCCGAATTCCTGGCGACCAAGCCGCTGTTCCACGAGGTCGTCGACGCGTTTCTGGAGTTCATCGGCGATGCGCCGCTGGTGATCCACAACGCCTCGTTCGACATCAGCTTCATCAATGCCGAACTCGACCGGATCAAGCGCGCCGCGATCCCGCGCGAGCGGCTGGTCGACACGCTGCTGCTGGCCCGGCGCAAGCATCCGGGCGTGTCCAACCGGCTCGACGATCTCTGCTCGCGTTACGCGATCGACAATTCCCGCCGCACCAAGCACGGCGCGCTGCTCGACGCCGAGCTTCTGGCCGAGGTCTATGTCGATCTGGTCGGGGCGCGGCAGTCGCAGCTGCTGCTGGCTTCGGAAGCCGAGGAAATCCGCATCCATGCGGCTGGCGACGCGCCGCGGCGGCAGCGGCTGACACCGCTTGCGCCGCGGATTTCCGACGCCGAGCGCGAGACCCACAGGGCCTTCATCGCAACGCTCGGCGACAAGGCGATCTGGAACGAGTTTTTGCCCGCTCCGGCTGCCGTCGATCCGGCTGGTTAGGCCTGACCGGCCTGACCACCGGCGGCCATTTGCCGCTCCATGTTCTGGCGATAGAGACCGACGAAATCGACCGGGTCCAGCATCAGCGGCGGGAACCCGCCGTCGCGCACGGCCGTGGCGATGATCTCACGGGCGAACGGGAACAGCAGGCGCGGGCACTCGATCATGACCAGCGGGTGCAGGTTCTCCTTCGGAACGTTGACGATCCGGAACACGCCGGCATAGGCGAGCTCGAACGAGAACATCACCTTGCCCGCGGTCTCGGCCTTGCCCTCGACCGACAGCGTCACCTCGAATTCCTGTTCGCTGAGGTTATTGGCGCCGACATTGATCTGGATATTGATCTGGGGCGCCTGGCCCTGCTGCTGGAGCGAGCTCGGCGCGTTCGGATTTTCGAACGAGAGGTCCTTGGTATATTGCGCCAGCACATTGAGCTGGGGAGCCGGGGCCGCCTCGGGAGGGGTGCCGTTACCGTTGGTCATGAAAGTCTCTCCTTACCCGATTGGGGGCTGAATTTCGCGGCGGTTGGCTAACATAGGGCTACCTCGTTCCACAAGGACGAACGGTCCCGGATCGGGCGGCCGGGCCGCAGCCACAACTGTGACGTTCTGCCCGGCCTCCCGGCCAAATCGCGCCTTAAACGATTGAAGATGCGCGATTTCCGGCCACGATCGGGTTTCCCCTTAAGCATAAAACGCGCTACACTCCGTGCTGTGCCAAAAGGCGCCATTGGCCGGGCAAGATTTCGTGCCTACATCCCACGGACCTGACGTGCGGACCCGAAATGGTGATGTAGACTTGCCGTTCCCGTATGGAACGGTCTACTGGCCGGATTGATTTTCCCGGCGACGACCTTCTAGGCGGCCCCTTCTAGAGAAGACCAGAAAGCGAATACCACGTGGACATCTACACCATCATCTTCCTGGCGCTGGCGGTCTTTATTTTTCTGCGGCTGCGCAGCGTGCTGGGGCAGCGCACGGGCAACGAGCGGCCGCCGTTCGACCGCAACGCGCTCCAGGGCGCCCAGGACAAGAACGTCGTGACCATGCCGGGCAAGGTGATCGACCAGGCCCCGCTGGCGCCGACGGTCGAGCCGACCCCGCCGTCCGATCGCTGGAAGGGCCTGACCGAGCCGGGCACCGCGCTCGCGCAGGGCCTCGACGCCATTGTCGACAAGGATTCCACCTTCGATCCGCGCCATTTCATCTCGGGTGCCCGCGGCGCCTATGAGATGATCGTGCTGGCCTTTGCCAATGGCGACCGCCGCGCGCTGCGCGACCTGCTGTCGTCGGAGGTCTATGAAAGCTTCGACGCCGCGATCAAGGAGCGCGAGAAGAACGAGCAGAAGACCGAGACGCGCTTCGTCTCGATCGACAAGGCCGAGCTCGTCGGCGCCGAGCTGCGCGACCGTACCGCCCAGCTCACCATCCGCTTCGTCTCGCAGATGATCTCGGCCACCCGCGACAAGTCCGGCAACATCGTCGACGGCAGCGCCGATACGGTCGCCGACATCACCGACATCTGGACTTTCGCCCGCGACACCACCTCTCGCGATCCGAACTGGAAGCTGGTTGGCACCGGAAGCGCGAATTAAGGTCTTCCTGAAGACCAGCGCGACGGCGCTTTGCGCGGGTGTCGTCGTGCTGTCGTCGTTTTCGCTCGGCGCCGAGGCGGCGCGGCGCCACTACCGCAGCCACCATCATCACCTTCCGGCATTGCCCGCCACCCCGCCGCGGGCCTTGCCCTATCCGCAGCTCCCCCTGCCGTTCGAGATTCCGGGCGCGCAATACCTGCCGCTGGCGTGGGCCGATGTGAAGGGCTGGGGCGACGACGATCATCTCGCAGCCTACAAGACGTTCCGCGCGAGCTGCCGCTCGATCAACGCGCAGACCGGCGCTCCCGAACCCAAGAGCGAATACAAGGCGCTGGGGGCATCGCTGAGCGAGCCGTGCCGGGCCGCCAAATCGCTCGAGCTCAGCGACGACGCCAAGGCGAAAACCTTCTTCGAGGAGAACTTTGCGCCGCTGCGCATCTCCCGCCTCGGCGAGCCCGACGGTTTCGTCACCGGCTATTACGAGCCGGTGCTGGAGGGATCGCGGACGCAGACCGACGTCTACAATGTCCCGGTCTATCGCCGGCCCTCGAACCTGTTCGTGCGCGGCTACAAGCAGGATTCGGTCAGCCTGCCGAACAAGGGCCCGGTGTATCGCAAGATCGGCCGCCGCAAGCTGGTGCCCTATTACGACCGCGGCGAGATCGAGGACGGCAAGATCGCCGGCCGCGGGCTGGAGATCGCTTGGCTGAAGGATCCCACCGATCTGTTGTTCGCACAGATCCAGGGCTCGGCGCGGATCAAGTTCGATGACAGCACCACGCTCCGGCTCAACTATGACGCCTATAACGGCTATCCCTACACGGCGGTCGGGCGCATCCTGATCGAGCGCGGCATCATTCCGAGGGAAGAGATGTCGATGCAGAAGATCAGGGAATGGATGGCGCAGAACCCGGACGGTGCCAAGGAGCTGCGCCGCCAGAACCGCGCCTACATCTTCTTCCGCGAGGTCAATCTCTCGGACAAGGACGAGGCGGTGGGCGCGCAGGGCATCCCGCTGACGGCCGGCCGCTCGATCGCGGTCGACAAATCGCTGCATGTCTATGGCACGCCGTTCTTCATCGAAGGCGAGCTGCCGATCGACTCCGAGCGCTCGAAGACGCCGTTCCATCGGCTGATGATCGCGCAGGACACCGGCTCGGCCATCATCGGCCCCGCGCGTGCCGATCTCTATTTCGGTGCCGGCGCGGAGGCCGGCCGTGTCTCGGGCCGGCTGCGCCATCCCATGCATTTCGTGATGCTGGTGCCGAAGGGCCTCGATCCCACGGCGCGCGCCGCGCGGCTGCCGGTGCCGGACCCGCGGCCCTCGGCGAAGATCGCAAAGCTGTTTCCGCAAACCGAACCTGCTAAGGATCAGGCCAAGCCGGCGGCTCCGGCCGCAGCCGTGGCGCCAGGCAAAGGTGAGACGGTCGCTGTCGCCAGCCCTGTCCCGTTGCCGGTGCCACGTCCCGTGATCGAGCCCGTTCAAGAGCCGCGGCGGCCGGTGAAAAATCGTTCCCATCGGCAGCAATGAAGCGATCGTCCCGTCCGCCCGTGCTGGAGCCTCGCCCCTCGCCGCGCCGCCGCGCGCTGAGCGAGGATGAGCGCGCGCTGTGGGATACGGTCGCAAAGCAGGTCAAGCCGCTGAGGAAACATCGTGCGCCGAAGGCGCAGGCTGTGCCGCGCACCGAGTCATCACCCGCTGCGCCGGCCACGCGGCCAGCACCATCGCCGCGTCCGATTGCTGCGGCACCGACGCCGCGTGCCGCCAAGCCGTCCGTCCCGCCTCTGGCGCCGCTCGGCAAGCGCGAGCGCACAAAGCTGTCGCGCGGCCGCAGCGAGATCGAGGCGCGGCTCGATCTGCACGGCATGACCCAGACGCGCGCTCATCGCGCCTTGACCGGTTTCCTGCACCGCGCCCATCACGACGGCCTGACCTTCGTGCTCGTGATCACCGGCAAGGGCCGGAGCGGCGGCGAAAGCGGCGTGCTGCGCCGCCAGGTGCCGGAATGGCTGAGCCTGCCGGAATTCCGTGCCTTCGTCGTCGGCTTCGAGACGGCGCATATCGGCCATGGCGGCGAGGGCGCACTTTACGTGCGGATCAGGCGGGCCAGATTCTAGAACGGCCGAACGATTCCGACGCGCGGGATCAGCGTGATGACCAGGCCGAAGATGTTTGTGTTGCGATGCTCGGCTGGAATCGGCGGGGTTTCCTGTTTGGCCGGCAGCATCTTCACCGCATGCAGGATCAGGAACAGGCAGACCGCCCAGTTCGAGATCCAGCGCGAATAGTCGAACACCATCGCGAACATCACGAGATAGGCGAGGCTGACGCCGATCAGCGCGGCGACGACGAGGCGCCGGTGCGTCTCGCTTGCGAGCGCGCCGATCAGGCTCGCAAAATAGCGCCATAGCGGCGTGTGCAGCCAGATCAGGAGCGCAAACACGGGCACGCCGAGGATGTTGTGCGGCAGGCGGCCCCAGGTGTCCGAAATCTCCTTCGCCAGCGGCTGGTACCAGATGTAGCTGAATTGCAAGAGGTCGGTGCGGGAGGGATCGGCCATCCGGGTCTTCAGATACGCGACGAAATCCGCTTCCGGGATCGGCATCGTTCCCAGGAATTGGGCCGCGAAGAACAGCGCGGAGACGAGGAGGAAGGCGATGGTACCGAAGGTGACATTGCTGCGATTGCAGCCGCAGGCGAGATAGTGCCTGATCACGACGATGGCGATGATCGTCGGCACGTACATCAGCAGATGAATGTGGTGGATCAGAACGAGCACGATCGAGAACAACGCGGCCGTCGCCACAAACAGCAACGAGCCCGCCGGCATCAGCAGCAGGATCATTGCGAGCGCGCAGCCATAGATGTCGAAATGGCCGAGCGTGTGCATGAAGTTCTTCAGGAAGAACGGCGAGCCCGCGATGAAGACGAACAGCGGCAGCGTCTTGGCAGTGAAGCCGAAGGTTTTTTGAAACAGCCTTACGAATAGCGCCAGCGTCACCAGCCACGTCACCCCGCCGAGTGTGAACACCAGCCAGACCGGCACCTTGTTCGTGAACAGCGCGACGACCGCCCCGATCAGCGCGCGCTTGATGAAGCCGAAATGATAGTCGACGAGCAGGTGGATGTAGGGAACGTAAGGCGGCAGCTGGATCTTGTGAACGAACACGCCGACGATGATTGCGGCGTTGATCGCGAGCAGCAAGCGCCAGGGGTTTTTCAAAACGCTAGCGGGCACGCGGCACCCGACGCGCACAAAACTCCGCTGTCGTCCCGGACAAGCGAGCAAAGCGAGCGCACATCCGGGACCCATAACCACCGCAGGTCGTTTGAGCCGAGATCAGGGCCGCCATCTTGCTTCAACAATATCCGCTGGTGGTAATGGGTCCTGGCTTTCGCCAGGACGACGGCGGATAGATAGCTGACCCCGGCCGAATTACAAAATGAACCGGCTGAGGTCCGCGTTCTTGGCGAGGTCGCCGACGTGCTTCTGCACGAAATCGGCATCAACCCGGATGGTCTCGCCGTTGCGGTCGGGGGCGGTGAAGGAGATCTCGTCCAGCACGCGCTCCATCACCGTCTGGAGCCGCCGTGCGCCGATGTTCTCGACGGTGGAGTTGACGGCCACCGCGACGTCGGCGAGCGCGTCGATGGCGCTGTCGGTGATGTCGAGCGTGACGCCCTCGGTCTGCAACAAGGCGACATATTGCTTGATCAGCGAGGCCTCGGGCTCGGTCAGGATGCGCCGCATGTCGTCGCGGGTCAGCGCCCGCAATTCGACGCGGATCGGCAGGCGGCCCTGCAACTCAGGCAACAGGTCCGACGGCTTGGCGACATGGAAGGCGCCCGAGGCGATGAACAGGATGTGGTCGGTCTTCACCGCGCCGTGCTTGGTCGAAACCGTGGTGCCCTCGATCAGCGGCAGCAGGTCGCGCTGCACGCCCTCGCGCGAGACGTCGCCGCCGACGCGGCCGTCGCGGGCGCAGATCTTGTCGATCTCGTCCAGGAACACGATGCCGTTGTTCTCGACCGCGCTGATCGCCTCCAGCGTGAGCTGCTCGGTGTCCAGCAGCTTGTCGGATTCCTCGTTGACGAGGATCTCGTGCGAGCTTTCCACCGTCAGCCGTCGCGTCTTGCTGCGGCCGCCCAGCTTGCCGAAGATGTCGCCGATCGAGATCGCGCCCATCTGCGCGCCCGGCATGCCCGGAATCTCGAACATCGGCATGCCGCCGCCGGACGACTGCGTCTCGATCTCGATTTCCTTGTCGTTCAGTTCGCCCGCCCGCAGCTTCTTGCGGAAGGATTCCCGCGTCGCCGCGCTGGCATTGGCACCGACCAGCGCGTCGAGCACGCGCTCCTCGGCGGCGAGCTGGGCGCGCGCCTGCACGTCCTTGCGTTTGCGCTCGCGCACCTGGGCGATCGCGACCTCGACGAGATCGCGCACGATCTGCTCGACGTCGCGGCCGACATAGCCGACCTCGGTGAATTTCGTCGCCTCGACCTTCAGGAACGGCGCATTGGCGAGTTTTGCCAATCGCCGCGCGATTTCCGTCTTGCCGACGCCGGTCGGCCCGATCATCAGGATGTTCTTCGGCAGCACCTCCTCGCGCAAGGAGCCTTCGAGCTGCTGCCGGCGCCAGCGATTGCGCAGCGCGATCGAGACGGCGCGCTTGGCATCGGTCTGGCCGACGATGAAACGGTCGAGTTCGGAAACGATTTCGCGGGGAGAGAAGTCTGTCATGGGACCTTAGCTAGGGTCAGATGCGGGCCGGGACAAGTCGCTTTTTCGGCCGTCAGATGATCGGCGGCCCCGATTGCCACTGCTTCACGGCCTCGATCGGATGGACCAGCATCAAGATATTCAGCGTCAGATTGTCGCGAATATGGAGCGCCAGCATGATCTCGAAGGCGAGCCCGAGCAGGACGGTCGCCGTGACCGGCAGCACGCGTGCGGCAAGGAACCCCAGCACCATGAACAGCGTGTCCGACACCGAATTGACGATGCTGTCGCCAAAATAGTCGAGCGAGATCGTGCCGGCGCGGTAGCGCTCGATGATGAATGGCGAGTTCTCGACGATCTCCCAGGCGCCTTCGATCAGCATGGCGACGATCAGCCGTGCCGGCCACGACAGAGACAGCAACGGCAGGCGCGCGAACAGCAGAAAGGTCAATCCGTAGAACAGGAAGCCGTGCAGGACGTGCGAGAAGCTGTACCAGTCGGCGATGTGCTGGGAGTTCTCCGAGCTGTTCACCACGCCATGCCACAGCTTGACGTAGCCGCAGGTGCAGATCGGCACCCGGCCCATCGCGAACAGGATCGAGGCCTGCAGCGCCAGCAGCAGCAGCGCGATGCCGACCCAGGCGAATGCTGGCACCGCGGCCCTGCTTTCGTGCGCGCTGGCCAGCGTCATGGCTCGCGCACCATCAACAGTGCCGGCCCGTCGGGCGTCTCGACCATGCGGTCGCGGACGAAGCCCGCCTTGGCGTAGGCGCGCAGAGCTCGCAGATTGAGCGGGTCTGGATCAGTGACGACGCGTGGCAGGCCTTGCCGCAGCTGCGCGTCGACGAATTGGCGGATGAAGGCCGAGCCGTGGCCGCGCGCCATCATGTCGCTTTCGCCGATGAACTGATCGATCCCACGCGTGCCCTCCGGTTGTGGCCCGAAGCCCGTATTCCAGGCGGTCAGGCGGTAGCACTGAAGATAGCCGAACGGCTTGTCGCCGGCCAACACGACGAACTGGTCCATCGCCGGCTCAATGAGGTCGCCGCTGACCAGCGCAAGCTGCTCGTCCGGATCGCCCCACCATTCCCGCACATGCGCCTCGCCCAGCCACCGCCGGATCAGCGGCAGGTCAGCCGCGGTCATCGGGCGGAAGGCGTAGGCGGGCGTCATGGCCTAGCCGGTCGCCAGGCTTTCGATGGTCACATTGCGGTTGGTGTAGACGCAGATGTCGGCGGCGATGTCGAGGGAGCGGCGGACGATGGTCTCGGCATCCTTGTCGGTGTCGAGCAGGGCCCGCGCGGCCGCCAGTGCATAGTTACCGCCGGAGCCGATCGCCATCACGCCGGCCTCGGGCTCGAGCACGTCGCCGGTGCCCGTCAGCACCAGGGAGACGTCCTTGTCGGCCACGATCATCATGGCCTCCAGCCGCCGCAGGTAACGGTCGGTGCGCCAGTCCTTGGCAAGCTCGACCGCGGCCCGGGTCAACTGCCCCGGATATTGCTCGAGTTTGGCCTCCAACCGCTCAAACAGCGTGAAGGCGTCGGCGGTTGCGCCGGCAAAGCCGCCGATGACGTCGCCCCTGCCGAGCGTGCGGACCTTCCTGGCGTTGGACTTGATCACGGTCTGGCCGATCGAGACCTGGCCGTCGCCGCCGACCACCACCTTGCCGCCCTTGCGGACCGTCAAAATCGTGGTGCCGTGCCAGCCCGGCGAGCTGTTCTGGGAATCCTGCATGAAGTACCTCATTGTCCCGCCTGATTTAGGCGGTCGGGAGCGAGGGCACAACGGGCCGCTCCGGGCCCAATTTCGCTCACCATAGGCAGAAGTAGAGGCCCGGCCAGCCGTTCCCGCAGTAGCGAAGGCGTCATGGGGCTGTTAAAAGACCCCCGTTTTCGGCCCCCGAACTAGGATGAAAGCTAGTTTTGATGCGCACCGCGACGATCAAGCGCAAGACCAAGGAAACCGACATCGAGGTCACCGTGAACCTCGATGGCACCGGCGTGTCCAATATCGCGACCGGCATCGGCTTTTTCGACCATATGCTCGATCTCCTCGCCCGCCATTCCCGCATTGACCTCACGGTCAAGGCGGTCGGCGACCTGCACATTGATCATCACCATACCACCGAAGACACCGGCATCGCGCTCGGCCAGGCGGTCAAGCAGGCGCTCGGCACCATGGCGGGCATCACCCGCTATGCCGGCGTGCACATGCCCATGGACGAGACGCTGTCGCGCGTCGTGATCGACATCTCGGGCCGCCCGGTCCTGGTGTTCAAGGTCGACTTCCCCCGCGACAAGATCGGCGAGTTCGACACCGAACTGGTGCGCGAGTGGTTCCAGGCCTTCGCCATGAACGCCGGCGTGACTCTCCACGTCGAGACCCTATATGGCGATAACAGCCATCATATCGCCGAGTCCTGCTTCAAGGGTCTGGCGCGGGCGCTGCGGGCGGCGGTTGCGATCGATCCGAAGGCGGCGGGCGAAATCCCGTCCACCAAGGGCTCGCTCGGCGGCTGACATCTCCGTCTCGGTGGCAAACGCTGCCGGCGGCATCACTGAATTCTTGAGAACGGGGCATCACCATGCCTGTCTACACAGTTCATGCTCCCTTCCCTGGCGGAGCCGATCTGCGCGCGACCGACAAGTTCGTCTTCGTGCGCGACGGCTTCCATTACTGGGCGATGATTTTCGGCCCGCTCTGGCTGTTGTGGAACCGGCTGTGGCTGGTGCTGATCGGCTGGCTGGTCTTCGTCGCCGCGTTCAATGCCGGACTGTCCAGCCTCGGCATCGGACGCAGCGCGATCTTCTTCGCCGATATCATCGTTGCGCTGCTGATGGGCTTTGAGGCCTCCAGCCTGCGCCGCTGGACGCTGTCGCGCGGCAAGTGGCGGCTGCTCGATATCGTCGTCGCCGACGACGAGGACACCGCCGAGCGCCGCTTCTTCGAGCGCTGGAGCCAGAAGCAGCACGGCATCGTCAACGACCAATGGGCCGTCGATCGCGGCGGCCCGCCGCCGACCCGCAACACGCCGGGCCAGCAATTTTCGAACCCGCCGCCGCTTCCGGCCGGCGGCATCATTGGATTGTTTCCAGAACCGGGAGGGTCAAGATGAGCATCGCCATCATCGATTACGGTTCCGGCAATCTGCATTCCGCCGCGAAAGCCTTCGAGCGCGCCGCGCGCAGCCTGGAGAATCCGCAAAAGGTCTTCGTCACCAGCGATCCGGATCAGGCTTACAGCGCCGATCGCCTGGTGCTGCCGGGCGTCGGCGCCTTCGCCGATTGCCGGCGCGGGCTGGACGCCGTCAACGGCATGGTCGAGGCGATCACCGAAGCGGTGCGCGTCAAGGCGCGGCCGATGTTCGGCATCTGCGTCGGCATGCAGCTGTTCGCCACCCGCGGCAAGGAGCATGTCATCACGCAAGGCCTGAACTGGATCGGCGGCGACGTCGAGAAGATCACGCCGCGCGACGAAAGCCTGAAGATCCCGCACATGGGCTGGAACACGCTCGACGTGCTGCGCGAGCATCCGGTGCTGAACAAGCTGCCGCTCGGCCCCAAGGGCCAGCACGCTTATTTCGTGCACTCCTACCACCTCAACGCCGCCAATGAGGCGGACGTGCTCGCGCGCGCCGATTACGGCGGGCCTGTCACCGCGATCGTCGCCAAGGACACCGCCATCGGCACGCAATTCCACCCCGAGAAGAGCCAGCGCTTTGGGCTCGCCCTGATCTCGAACTTTTTGCGATGGAAGCCGTGATTCTCTTTCCTGCTGTTGACCTCAAGAACGGCCAATGCGTGCGCCTCGAGCAAGGCGACATGGCGCGCGCGACCGTGTTCAACCTCAATCCCGCAGCCCAGGCGCAGAGCTTTGCCGAGCAGGGCTTTGAGTATCTCCACGTCGTCGACCTCGACGGCGCCTTTGCCGGCAAGCCGGTGAACGCCCAGGCCGTCGAGGCGATGCTGAAGACGGTCAGGATCCCGGTGCAGCTCGGCGGCGGCATTCGCGACCTCGCGACCGTCGAAGCCTGGCTCGAAAAGGGCATCACCCGCGTCATCATCGGCACCGCCGCGGTGCGCGATCCTGAATTGGTGAAAGCTGCAGCCAGGAAATTCCCCGGCCGCGTCGCGGTCGGGCTCGACGCCCGCGACGGCAAGGTCGCGGTCGAGGGCTGGGCCGAGACCTCGCAGGTCACGGTGCTGGAGATCGCACAGCGCTTCGAGGATGCCGGCGTCGCCGCCATCATCTTCACCGACATCGCGCGCGACGGCCTGCTCAAGGGCCTGAACCTCGATGCGACGATCGCGCTGGCCGACGCGATCTCCATCCCCGTGATCGCCTCCGGCGGTCTTGCCTCGATCGAGGACGTCAAGGCGATGCTGACGCCGCGCGCATCAAGGCTCGCCGGCGCGATCGCAGGCCGTGCGCTGTACGACGGCCGGCTCGATCCCGCTTCCGCCCTCACCCTGATCCGCAACGCGCGCGCCTAGGAGCCGACACATGTTCAAGGTGCGCGTGATCCCCTGCCTCGACGTCAAGGACGGCCGCGTCGTCAAGGGCGTCAATTTCGTCGATCTGCGCGATGCCGGCGATCCCGTCGAAGCTGCGATCGCCTATGACGCCGCCGGCGCCGACGAGCTCACCTTCCTCGACATCACCGCGACCCATGAGAACCGCGGCATCATGCTCGACGTGGTCCGGCGCACGGCGGAGGCCTGCTTCATGCCTGTGACCGTCGGCGGCGGCGTGCGCGAGGTTGACGATATCAAGACGTTGCTGCGCGCCGGCGCGGACAAGGTCTCGATCAACAGCGCCGCGGTGTCGCGGCGCGAGTTCGTCAAGGAAGCCGCCGAAAAGTTCGGCGAGCAGTGCGTGGTGGTCGCGATCGACGCCAAGCGGGTCAAGCGCCCGGGCGGCGACCGCTGGGAGATCTTCACCCATGGCGGCCGCAACTCGACCGGCATCGACGCCATCGAATATGCCCAGGAAGTGGTCTCGCTCGGCGCCGGTGAAATCCTGCTGACCTCGATGGACCGCGACGGTACAAGGCAGGGGTTCGATATCCCGCTGACCCGGGCGATCGCCGACAGCATTCCCGTTCCCGTGATCGCCTCGGGCGGCGTCGGCAATCTCGACCACCTCGTCGACGGTATCCGCGACGGGCACGCCACGGCGGTGCTGGCGGCTTCGATCTTCCATTTCGGGGAATTCACCATCCGCGAGGCCAAGGAGCACATGGCCCGGCGCGGCCTGCCCATGCGCCTGGATGCCTGACGACTCCCGCTCCCAGAAATGCTACACAGGCTGGCGGGGAATGGCCGCCGTGGCCAAGTGTGCTGCCAAGTGTGTTTCCGAGTAATTCCGATGCCGCGTTTCACGATCCACGATCTGGCCGAGACCATCGACGCCCGCGCAGCGGCCGGCGGCGAGGGCTCCTATACCCGCAAGCTCCTGGACAAGGGCGCCGAGCATTGCGCCAAGAAGTTCGGTGAGGAAGCAGTCGAAACCGTAATCGCAGCAGTCGAAAACGATCGCGCGCATCTGATCGCCGAGGGCGCCGATCTGCTCTATCATTTCCTTGTGCTTTTGAAGGCACGCGGCATAAAGCTGGAAGAGGTCGAGGCCGCGCTGGGCAAGCGAACCTCGATGTCAGGGTTGGAAGAAAAAGCTTCGCGTAAAGAGTGAGTAAGTCGCAACGGAAAGGCGGCGTCATGGATATCCGCGCACCCGAGCAGCAGTATAATCCGTACCGCGTCTATACGCGCGAGCAATGGGCGCGGTTGCGCGACGACACGCCGATGACGCTGGAGCCGGGCGAGTTCGACCGGCTGCGCTCCCTGCACGATCGCCTCGACTTGCAGGAGGTCGAGGACATCTACCTGCCGCTGTCGCGCCTGCTGTCGATCTACGTCGATGCGATGCAGCGCCTGTATTACGCGGAGCGCCAGTTCCTCAACATCCGCGACCGCAAGATGCCTTACATCATCGGCGTCGCCGGTTCGGTCGCGGTCGGAAAATCCACCACGGCCCGCGTGCTCCAGGCGCTGCTGGCGCGCTGGTCGCCGCGCCCGAAGGTGGACCTGATCACGACCGACGGTTTTCTGTACCCGAATGCCGTGCTCGACCGGCAGGGCATCATGCAGAAGAAGGGCTTTCCGGAGAGCTACGACCTGCCGCTGCTGCTCGGCTTCCTCTCCGACATCAAGGCCGGCCGCCGCCACGTCCGCGCGCCGGTCTATTCGCATCTGACCTACGACATCGTGCCGAACCAGTGGGTCGAGATCGACCAGCCCGACATTTTGATCGTCGAGGGCGTCAACGTGCTGCAAACCGGCAAGCTGCCGCGCGACGGCAAGGCGGTGCCCGTCGTCTCCGACTTCTTCGATTTCTCGGTCTATATCGATGCCGACGAAGCGGCGCTGCGGCGCTGGTACATCAAGCGCTTCCTGGCGCTGCGCGACACCGCGTTCACCAATCCCAAATCCTACTTCAACCGCTACGCGCTGCTGTCCGACGAGGAGGCTACCGCCACCGCGATCGCGATCTGGGAGCGCACCAACCTCGCCAATCTCGAGGACAACATCCTGCCGACCCGCCCCCGCGCGACGCTGATCTTGAAGAAGGGCCCCGACCACGTGGTCGAGAGCGTGGCGCTCAGGCGGCTTTAAGCGCGCCGGCCTTCGAAGGCGCGAGGGCTGCATGGTTGACCGTCACGCCGCGTGACGGGTCAATTCCGGACCTCCTGTCGCTCTTTCGAGCCGACGAAGATGTGCCACGCCGTCAGAAACATGGCGGCGACGAGCGGACCAATGACAAAGCCGTTCGCGCCGAAAGTCGCAAGGCCGCTCAGGGTGGCGAGCAGCACGACATAGCTTGGCATTCGGATCGACTGGCCGACCAGGACAGGGCGGAGAAAGTTGTCGGCAAGACCGATCACGAAGGTGCCGAAAGCGAGCAGGATCATTCCCTTCGTGACTGCGCCTGCCACGAGCAGGTAGAGGCCGACCGGAACCCAGACCAGGGCGGAGCCGAGCACGGGCAGAAGTGAAAGCAGCGCCATGAGGGCGCCCGCCAGCAGCGGTGCAGTCAGGCCGAGCAGCCAGAAGATCAGCCCGCCAAGCGCTCCCTGGATCAGTGCAACCAGTATGATCCCTTTGATCGTCCCGCGAACCGAAAGGGTGAACGCATCCAGAATCGCGGCGGTGTGGCTCCTACGCAGCGGTAGCGCGTCGCGGATGCGTACGTTCAGCTCGTCGCCGTCGCGCAGGAAAAAGAACAGCAGGTATAGCATCACGAGCAAGCTTGCGACGAACTCCACCGTCAACTGACCGATGTTGATCGCGTGCCCGGCCAGTTGCTGGCCGGCCGGGACGACCAGGCTCGAGAGGCGTTCTTTCAGGGCCGAAAGATCAATGCCGGCCAGACGGTCCGAGACGGAAACCGCCCAGTCAGGCAGCGCGGATTTCAGTTGCTGCAGGGGATGAGCCAAACTGATCTCCCCGGTCTGAACGCGCTGATACAGCTCCCCTCCCTGGTCGACGAGCGAGGCGATCACGACGGCCACGGGGATCAAGACCATGACGACCACGACGAGGACGGTGGAAAGTGCGGCAAGGTTGCGCCATTCCGGGAACGTCTCCAGGCAAAGTCGATAGAGCGGCGCGAAGATGATCGCCAGCAGCGTCGCCCACAACAATGCGCCGGAGAACGGCCATAGCAGCCAGCCGAACGCGACGGAGATTGCCGCAAGCAAGACGAGGAATGAGCGGTCTTCCGATGTTCTCACGTGTCGCCGGCCTTTCAGTCGCTCCTCACGGGACGTTGGTATCACAGGACTGTGGCGTGGCGGCAAGTCACGCCCGTCTCGTCGCGCCGGCCGCCGGGTTGGATGCGGTCTGTCACCTGCCGGCCTTCGCACTCCAGTCCGCAGGCTTGATGCGCCCCGCAAAGACGGCGGGGCCGGAGCCGCTGGCCTTGTAGACGAAAGCTTCGCCCTCCTGCACGTCGCCGGCCTCCTTGCCGAAGGCATCGGCGATGTTCGTCTTGTGGGTGACCAGGAAGACGTTGGTGCCCGCCTTCGGCGGCGCATCGACGAGCTGTCGCACGGCCTGTCCGGCCTTTGCATTTGCACCGGTCGGGTTTGCCATGCCCGACGCGCTGGCGTTGCTGCTGTCCGTCAACGCATCGACCGGCTTGACCTCGCGGCCGGAGATCAGCTTGCCGGCCTCGATCGCGCGGTTCAGCCGGCTGGTGTAGACATCGCCGATCGGGATCGCGAGCTCCCTGATCGCCGCCCCGATCTGGCGCGCCATGTCCCTGCCCTTTTCGCTGAGCTGACGCTGGGCGCTCATGTCGTCGAACTTGAAGGGATAGACGTCCTTTTGGCTGTCGTCGGTGGCGGTGTGCCGAAAGATCAGCACGTAGCCGCCTTGCTTGAGCGATGAGATCAGCTCCGGCGTATCGCCTGCGGCGGATCCGGAGAGTCCAGCGAAAAGGACAGCGACTGCGAGGCGGCAAAGCAAGCTCATGCTCGAAATCCTCTATCGCAAATGCCCCCGAGGATGGTGACGCGCAACGCGGTCGATTTCAATTATCGATTGCGGCCGAGATGAGGTTCCCGTGAAATTCTGGATCAGACCGCCAGCTGCCGCGACGCGGCCAACCCCGCCAGCGCCTCTTCAAGCTTCTCCCGGTCGAGCGGCTTGATCAAAAACCCGTTCATGCCGGCCTCGAAGCAGGCGTAGCGATCTTCCACCAGCGTGTTGGCGGTGAGCGCGAGGATCGGGGTGTGATGACCGCCGGTGGCGGCCTCATGCGCGCGGATGCGCTTGGTCGCCTCGATGCCGTCGAGCTGAGGCATCTGGATGTCCATCAGCACGAGATCATAAGGCGTGCCGGCCGAGCTGGCAGCGAGCCAGGATTCCAGCGCGGCCTCGCCATGGACGGCGATGACGACGCGATGGCCGAGTTTCGTCAGCAGCGAACGCATCAGCAGCGCGTTGATCTCGTTGTCTTCTGCAACGAGGATGGAAAGCCGCTTTGCCGGTGTCGCGCTCGTGGAGTCGGCCGGCGGCTCCGGCGCGAGCTCGGGCGAGGCGACCTCCGGCGTCAGCGCGAGACGTGCGGCGAGCGAGGCCGCACGCAGCGGCTTCACCAGAAAACCGGTGAAGGCCGCCGACTGCTTTTCATGGCGCGAGCTCGACGTCAGCAGCACCAGCCGTTGCGGCGCATGGGCGCGGGCCACTTCGCCCAGCCGGTCGGCAATTGCAGGGCCGATCGCGCGATCGACCAGCACCGCGTGCCATGGGCGTTCCGGCAGCAGCGCTTCCGCGACGGCGGCGTCAGTCACCAGGCAGGTCTGGCTGCCCCAGCGCTCCAGGCGCCGCGCGATTAGCGAAGCCTCGATCCCCTCGGCAATCAGGAGGATCGACTTGCCGGTGAGGTCGGGACTCGGGAACGGGGTCTGCCCCGCGCCTCCTTGCGATGGCGCGAGCGGCACCGCGACCTCGAAGGTCGCGCCCCTGCCCGGTTCGCTCGTGAGTGTGATCCGGCCGCCCATGCGCTTGACGATGCGTTCGCTGATGGCAAGGCCGAGCCCGGTGCCGCCATAGGTGCGGGCGACGCGCTCGTCGGCCTGCTCGAACTCGCGGAAGATGCGTTGCTGCGCTTCGGCTGCGATGCCGATGCCGGTGTCGCGGACGAGGAAGCTGATCTCGTTCGGCCAGATGCCGGGCTCGACGATCAGTGCTACGCCGCCGCTCGCGGTGAACTTGATGGCGTTGCCGGCGAGGTTGAGCAGCACCTGGCGCAGCCGCGCGGCGTCGCCGACCACCTCGAGCGGCAGGCGCTCGTCGACATAGGCGGCGATCTCGAGCGCCTTCGCCTGCGCGCGCGGCGCGAGCAGCTCGGTGATCTCCTCGATCAGGGTCGAGAGCGCGAAGGGGCGTTGCTCGAGGTCGAGCTTGCCGGCCTCGATCTTGGAATAATCCAGCATCTCCTCGATCAGCGCCATCAGCGCTTCGCCTGAGCTTTTCACGGCCTTCGCGTAGGTCGCCTGCTCCGGCGTCAGCGTGGTGTCGAGCAAGAGGCCGCCCATGCCGATGATGCCGTTGAGCGGCGTGCGGATCTCATGCGAGGCCATCGCGAGGAAGCGCGACTTGGCGCGGTTGGCTGCATCGGCCTGGTCGCGAGCGTCGGACAACGCGCGCTCGGTCTCGGTGCGGTCGGTGACGTCGCGTCCCACACTCTGCAACTCGGCCGGCTGGCCGGCGTCGAGGCGGACATAACCCTCGCGCCAGGCGATCCAGCGCGCGCCGAGCGGGGTTGCGATCTTCTGATCGTGAACGCGCGTGCCATTGCTTTCACGGGCACTATCGCCCTGCTCCAGCAGGTCGAAATCAAAGCGCGTGCCGACCAGTGCGCCGCGGCCCTGCCCTGCGAGCGCGCAATAGGCGTCGTTGGCAAAGGTGATGCGGCCGTTTGTGTCGCGCAGCACGATCAGGTCGCCCTGCTGTTCGAACAGGCTGCGAGCGCGCTCCTCGGCTTCCTTCAGCTCCCAGTTGCGGTCGATCAGCGCCTCGTTGTGGGCGGCAAGCTTGCGCAGCCGCTTGTTGACGAAGCGCAGCCGCATGCTCAGCGTCGCCAGGCCAAGGCAGGCGAGCGCGAACAGGAAGCTCGCGCCGATCGCAAAGGCATTGGGATCGTAGCCGGAGTTCTCCGAGCGGCTGCCGGAGACGAAGCCATAAGCGCCGCCGAAGGTCGCCGAGAAGATCATGAAGGAGCGGATCGCGAAGGCAATTCTCGGATGCTGCCGCCTGAAGCGGCGCATGCGCACCTTGATCCGGAACGTCCGACCCATCGCCACCGACCCCGACTCTTGTCTTAAAACCCTGTGCTCGCCGCGTGCGACGATGTCCCGCCGACCTTGCGAACAGCTTGAGGCTTTGGGGCCGCCTCCAAACAGGGTTGACGAGGTGTTAAAGCGAGGCGGCCTGGAACGGGCGGTGACCGTCGTGGGCGCCGACGATCAGCGCCGCCGCCTCGCGCTGCGAGAATGTCTTCGAGCGCACATAGATGCGGTAATCGGCCGGGCCGTCGGTGGAGAGGTAGATCACCGGCCCGCCGTCGACCGGCTGCGCGGCAATCGTGATGAGCCGGGTCTGCGGATTGGCCTGGCAGGAGTCCGGCTCGGAGCCGAGACCGTCGTCCACCACCGCGAAGTCCGCACCGTCCGCATCGTCGGTGATCTGAACCCTGACCGTGGCCCGCGTCGGATCGTCGGTGAAGGCGACATGGACGCCGGCGGTCCAGAACAGCGATGTCAGCTCGACGGAGGTGTCGCCCAGCGCGATGCAGGGATGCGAGACCGATCCGATCTCGCTGCGGGCAAACACCGCAGCCGCCAACAGGGGAACGACCGAGGCCAGGATCTTGAAACGCAACATGACACTCTACTCGCCAGGCCCGTACGGGAACTTGTGGGCCTTATGGTTTGCAGAGCGTAAAGGAAACTCGTTACCGCCGGGTTGATGCGCGGAATGATCACGCCATCTGGCGCACATCCTCTGCGAGTGCGCGGTAGGACAGCGCTTCGGCGAGATGCAGCCGGCCGATCCTGTCGGCGTTGTCGAGGTCGGCGAGCGTGCGCGCCACCCGCAGCACGCGGTGATAGCCGCGCGCCGACAGCCGCATGGTTTCGGCGGCGTCGCGCAGCAGCTTGGCGCCTTGCGCATCCGGCTTGGCGATGTCTTCCAGCACCGAGGCCGGCGCCTCGGCATTGGTGCGGACCCGCGGCAGGCCGATCGCCGCGTAACGCGCAAGCTGGATGTCGCGCGCCGCCGCCACGCGCGCGGCGACCTCGGCCGATCCCTCCGCCGGCGGCGGCAGGATCAGGTCGGCTGCGGTCACCGCCGGAACCTCGATGCGCAGGTCGATGCGGTCCATCAAGGGGCCTGAGATGCGCGCCTGGTAGTCGCCGGTGCAGCGATCGATGCGGCCGCGCTTGCAGGCATAGCCGGGCTCGAACGCGTTGCCGCAGCGGCAGGGATTCATCGCCGCGACCAGCATGAAGCGGGCAGGGTAGGTGACGCGATGATTGGCGCGGGACACCGAGACCTCGCCGTTCTCCAGCGGCTGGCGCAGCGAATCCAGAACGCGCGGATCGAACTCCGGCAATTCGTCGAGGAACAGCACGCCCTGATGCGCCAGCGAGATTTCGCCCGGCTTTGCGCGCATGCCGCCGCCGGTGAGCGCGGCCATGCTGGCGGAATGATGCGGCGAGCGGAACGGGCGCCGTGACGTCAGCGCGCCGCCCTCGATCTCGCCGGCAACGGAGGCGATCATCGAGACCTCGAGCAGCTCGCCCGGCGAGAGCGGCGGCAGGATCGAGGGCAGGCGCGCCGCCAGCATCGATTTGCCGGCGCCGGGCGCGCCGATCATCAAGAGGTGATGTCCGCCGGCGGCCGCGATCTCCAGCGCCCGCTTGGCGCTTTCCTGGCCCTTGATGTCGCGCAGGTCGAGCGGCGAGGCGGCGGCCTCATGCACCCTGGGCGAGGGCCGCGACAGCACCTGCGTGCCCTTGAAGTGGTTGGCGATCTGGATCAGCGATTGCGCGGCGATGATCTGGATGTCCGGGCTCGCCCAGGCCGCTTCCGAGCCGCAGGCGGCCGGACAGATCAGGCCTTCCTCGCGCACATTGGCGCCGATCGCGGCGGGGAGAACGCCGGCCACCGGCGCGATCGAGCCGTCGAGACCGAGCTCGCCCAGCACGGTGAAGCCGGTCAGCGCATCCGGCGGGATCGCGCCGATCGCCGCCATCAGCCCGAGTGCGATCGGCAGGTCGTAATGGCTGCCTTCCTTGGGCAGGTCGGCGGGGGCCAGATTGACGATGATCCGCCGCGCCGGCAGCGCCAGGCCTGAAGCGATCAGCGCCGAGCGGACCCGCTCCCGCGCCTCGGACACCGCCTTGTCCGGCAGGCCGACGATGGCAAAGGCCGGCAGGCCCGGCGCGACCTGCACCTGCACGTCGACCGCGCGGGCCTCGATCCCCTCAAAGGCGACGGTAGAAACCCGTTGAACCATGCCGAACCAGCCTGCCCTCTTGCACAATCGAGGGTAGCAGAGCCGGCCACCCTCCGCAAGAACAATACGGGAACATATCCGGCGCCGCCGAAGCCCTAACCAATCGTAACCAGGACGCGGACACTACGCCTCGAATGCGAACGGCTGTCCTCAGCACATTCCAACGAATGTCCGCTACTTCTAGGGCTGCGGGATGGGCCGTGATCTAACAAGTGAACAATCAAAATGCTTGCAAATCGCCGGAGAAGCGAACGTCGGGTGTGCAGCCGGCTCGCCAAGATCCATTTTGGCGCGGGCTCGCTGCCGCGGGATTGCACAATCACGGATATCTCGGACGGGGGCGTGAAAGTGGTGGCGGAATTTCTGGAAGTGCCGCCGCAATTCACCATCATCTTCGCACCCGACTATTCCCGCCAGTGCCGGCTGCGCTGGCGCATCGGCTGCGAATTCGGTGCCGAGTTCACCGATTAGGCTGGCGGGGCTGACTTCCTTAACGGGAATTTAGCGTTAATCGGTAAGCATCTCTGATCAGTCGCCGAGTGATCAGAGTATGCCCAAGCGTTTGTCCGTTGCCTCTCGCCCGGCGAGATATCTGTTCTCCGCGCTTCTGATCCTTGCTCTTGGCGGCTGTCAGACCACCGGCATCGAGGACATCACCGGCGCGCTCGGCGGCAAGTCGGACGCCGCGAGCAAGGCGGACGCCAAGCCGGACATGGACGCATTGCGCGAACGTTATCGCGCCAAGCCCAGCGATCCCAACATCGCGCTCGAATACGGCAAGGCGCTGCGCGAGACCGGGCAGCGCGCCCAGGCGGTCGCGGTGCTCGAGCAGGCCGTGCTCGGCCATCCCAGCAACAAGGCGCTGCTCGCCGGCTACGGCCGCGCGCTCGCCGACAACGGCAATTTCCAGCAGGCTTTCGACGTTCTGAGCCGCGCGCATTCGCCCGAGGATCCGGACTGGCGTATCCTGTCGGCGCAGGGCGCGGCGCTCGACCAGCTCGGCCGCAACGAAGAGGCGCAGCAATATTACGCGACCGCGCTGAAGATCGTGCCCGACGAGCCGCAGGTCTTGTCCAATCTCGGCCTGTCCTATGTGCTGCAAAACAATTTGCCGAAGGCCGAACAGGTGCTCGGCCGCGCCTATCAGCGCAATCAGAACGATGCGCGGGTCCGTGCCAATCTCGCGCTCGTGCTGGGATTGCAGGGCCGCGAGGCCGAGGCTGAAATCCTCGTGAAGGCAGATTTGCCGCCGGACCAGGCCGCGGCCAAGATCGCGGCACTGCGGCAGCTGCTGGCGAAGAAGCAGCAGCAGCGGGCGAGCAAGTAGCCCGCCGTCGGCCTGGATTCCCGACTTAACGCGTGTTCCTGACGCGAACCGGTATCCGCTTCGCTCGAAAACGCTCTGGCGCTTACGACGCCTTGCGATGCGGGGCCGATGCGCGGCCCGATCGACCCTTCAGCTTCTTCAGCAGCGGTGCGAGCAGCGAGCGCTTCGGCTTCTTCACCTCGCCGCGCCCGGCGAGGCGGTTCGCCATGTTCTGGAACAGCTCGGTGGTGCGGTGGCTCTTGGAGACCTCCGCGATCATCTGGCCGTTATTGGCCGCGGCGGAGAACAGTTTCGAATCGAACGGGATCACCGCGATCGGCTGGCTCTCCATGGTCTTGGCGAACGACTTGACGTCGATCTCTGCGCGCTTGTGCATGCCGACCTGGTTGATGCAGTACAGCGGCGGCCGGTCGTTCGGCCGCGCCGCCTTCAGCACGGTCAGCATGTTCTTGGTGTTGCGCAAGTTCGCGAGATCGGGCTCGGCCACGATCACGATGTCGTCGGCGTTGATCAGCGCGCGCCGCGTCCAGCCCGACCATTGATGGGGGACGTCGAGCACGATGCAGGGCGTGGTCATGCGTAGCGTGTCGAACACCGCGTCGAAGGCTTCCGCGCCGAAATCGTAGACCCGGTCGAGGGTGGCAGGCGCGGCCAAAAGGCTGAGGCGCTCGGTGCATTTGGCGAGCAGGCGCTCCATCAGCGCCGTGTCGGGCCGGTCCTGCGACAGCACCGCGTTGGCGATGCCCTGCACCGGGTCCTGGTTGTAGTCGAGGCTCGCGGTGCCGAAGGCGAGGTCGAGGTCGATCACGACGGAATCGAGCGCGAGGTCGCGGGCGATGGTCCAGGCCACATTGTGCGCGACGGTGGACGCGCCGACGCCGCCCTTGGCGCCGACCACCGCGATGACGCGGCCGGTGATGATGGCTTCGGACGCCGAGAACAGGCTGCAGATCGAACGGACCACGTCGAGCGTCTCGACCGGTCCGACCACATAGTCGTTGACGCCGCGGCGCACCAGCTCGCGATAGGGCGCCGTGTCGTTGGGGTTGCCGATCACGACCACGCGGGTGCCGGGATCGCAGACGCCGGCGAGATCGTCCAGGCCCTCCAGGATGTCGCGCGTGCCGTCGGATTCGATCACGATCACGTTCGGCGTCGGCATCGATTCATAGACTTCGATCGCCGCGGCGAGGCCGCCTTCCTTGGCGGTGACATGCGCCTTGGCGAGCCGGCGATCCTGCCCGGCCGCGGTCACTGCGGCGAGCGTCTGGTCGGTCTCGCAAAAGGCTTGCACGGAAATGCGAGGAACCGGCGCAATATGCTCCTCGGGGTGCCGCGGATGGTCCGCTTCTTCGTCGTTGGCGCTCGTCATCTGCCTGTATCGCTGAGCTTGGCCTTGTCGGCCTCGGGGTTGGGAGTCGCGACCGGCGTGCCCTTGCGATAGCGTTCGAAGGCAATGTCGCGACGTGCGGTGTAGACCGGCGTTTCGGCCCGCGGCTGCTCGAGGTCGGCGGGATTGTCGATCATCGCCGCGAGATTGCGCTGGCTGGCGCAGCCCAGATTGAAGTACGGCTGGTTCTCGTTGTAGCCGGGATCGAGGATGGACGGACCGATGTCTTCGGGCCACAGCCCGCAGGGGCCGGCGACCGCGGCGATGCGGGAATAGCCGAGGCGGATGGTGGGCAGCAGTCCGGGATCCTCGGGCCGATAGGGATGCTGGACGATGGCACGCGACGGCACGCCGCCGGATGCGAGCACGGAACGGATTTCCCGATAGGTCGCCGCGGCGGCACGCGAATTCGCGGCGTCGATCGGCACGTCGACGATGACGGACCCGGTACCTTCGCGCACCCAGTCCCGGGCGATGCCCGCGACGTCGGATTGCTGTGCGGCCGAGAGGCCGCCTCTCGCCTTGCCGACGAAAATCACGATCGACTTCTTGGCTTCCTGCACCGCGATCGGATGGCGCTGGCGATAATCGGTCGGCACCGTCTGGGTGACGATCTCGCCCGTGGTGTTGCACGCACCCAGCATGACGGAGAGCCCCGTCAGCGCCAGCGCGACGTTTAAGCCGCGACGTCGATCGGTCATGGTCTTCGTCATCGCTTGATCCCCTCTTGCCCCGATCCTTGCCCCGTTCCCCAAGCCGTCCGTCGGTCTCAGTCGATGATGAAGCCGAAATCGCCGCGGGCGCCGTCGATCGGATCGACGCGGCGCGCGATGCCATAGAGGCGGTTCATGCGGCCGAGCAGCGCCGTCTGCGCGTCCGAGGCCGGCGCGAAGCCGTCGTCGGGCCGCGACAATTCCTTCTGGGCGACCGCGCGCACGACATAGGGCGTCACGATCACCATCAGCTCGGTCTCGTTGTTGACGAAGTCCTGGCTGCGGAACAGCGCGCCGATGATCGGCACCTGGTCGACGCCGGGCAGGCCGTTGATCGCCTGCTTGGTCTGCTGCTGGATCAGGCCGGCCATCGCCATCGAGCCGCCCGAGGGAATCTCGAGCGTGGTCTCGGCGCGACGGGTCTGGATCGAGGGGATGGTGATCGAGCTCGTCGAGCTCGCGGACACCGCCTGCGTCACGGAGATGGCGTTCTGATTCGACAGCTCCGAGACTTCGGTCATCACGCGCAGGCTGATGCGTCCCTCGCTCAACACGACCGGTGTGAAGTTCAGGGAGATGCCGAACTTCTTGTAGGTGATCTGGGTGGTACAGACGTGGGTGACCGGATCGCAGGAATAGCCCGCAGGGATCGGGAATTCGCCGCCGGCGATGAAAGTGGCGGACTCGCCGGAGATCGCCGTCAGGCTCGGCTCGGCCAGCGTCCGCATCACGCCGGCGCTTTCCATCGCGCGCATCGTGGCGTTGACGGTGGCCACGCCTTTTGCCAGTCCGGTAAGGCCGAGCCCGTTGCTGCTGACGAGCGGGCCGCCAGAGACCGAGAACGGGTTGGAATTGTTGAAGTTCACGACCGCGGTGCCGGCATTCAGGCTGGCGCTGAGATCGACGCCCAATTGCTTGACGATGTCGCGGCGCACTTCGCCGACGACGACCTTGAGCATCACCTGGTCGCGGCCGCGCACGACGATGTTGTTGACCACCTTGTCGGAGCCGCCGACCAGCTTGGCGGCGACGTCGCCGGCCTGCTGCGCCTCGACCGGGCTCGACACCGAGCCGGTCAGCATCACGCTGTCGCCGACGCCTTCGATCTGCACGCCCGGCAGCGACTGGCGCAGCGCGGCACGCATGCCGTTGAGGTCGCGCTTCACCGCGATGTCGTAGGCGGCGACCTGCTGGCCGTCGGCGGTGAAGAACACGACGTTGGTCTGGCCGACCTGGCCGCCGATGATATAGGCGCGCTGGGCCGAGCGGATCACCGCGTTGGCGATCTTGGGATCGGCCACCAGCACATCCTTGACCTCGCGGGGCAGGTCGATGACGACCGACTTGCCGACGCCGAGCGACAGGAAACGCGTCTTCGCCGGCGCGATCGTCCCGACCGACGCCACGCCGAGATCCGGCGCCTGCATCGGCGCCTGGTCGCCGATCGGCGTTTCGGCGGCGCCGACGAAGTCGGGAGCTGCGAGCAGCCCCAGCATCAACATCGCCCCCGTCCAGAACGTGCGTGCGCGATTCCCCCGAATGCGCAAGCCCGCCCGATCATCCCCGTAGTTCATTGTGTCCCCATCACTTCTGTGACGTCTGTTGTCGCACCTGGACGCCGTAGCGGATCACGTTGACGCCGCCGGAACGTTTGATCGCCAGGTCCTCGGCCGTGAGCTCTGCTGCGTTGGCATCGACGATGCTCCGCAGCGCAAGCTGGAGCGTGCCGCCCTGGCGCGCCGCGGCGAGCGTTGCGACCTGTTCGGGCTTGAGCTCGAGCGTGACGGTCTTGCCGAGCACGGCGTTCTGGCCGTCCTTTTCCTTCGGCGCCTGGTCGATCGCGAGCACGCGGACGTTGCTCAGGATGACCTCGGACAGGATGAGGTCATTGCCGCCGTTGGGGTCGGGATTCTTCAGGCGGCGGGTCAGGACGATGTCGACGCGGTCGTTCGGCAGGATGAAGCCGCCGGCGCCGGTCTCGGCTGAAATCTCGGTGGAAACGGCGCGCATGCCCGACGGCAGAATCGCGGCCATGAAGCCGGAGCCTTCGGCCTTGACCAGCTTCTGCTCGCGGATCGGCTCGCCCTGCATCAACGGCACGCGCGCGATCGAGCCGACGATCTGGTTCTGCGCTTCGGGCCTGCTGTCGCGGCGGATGAAGGCGCCGCTCGCGGTCGCCGCCGGCCATACCTGCCATTGCAGGTCCTCCGGCTTCACATACTGGCCGAGCCCGATGTCGTTCTTCGCGACCAGGATCTCGACCGTCGGCAGGTTCTCGGCGACGGGCTGAACGGGCGCGGGCTTGTTGTCATAACCGCTCGCCAGATACGCAGCGACGCCGCCGGCGCCCAGCGCGATGACGAGAACGACAATGCGTGCGGTATTCATACGCCTCTACTCTTACGCGGGGTACTCGAACCGCACGTGGCGGGTTCCCCTGTGTCGATGAGTAGGGAGTAAAAGTATAAGGGGTGTTGCGAGGCCGAATGCGATGACCGGCCACGGCCCGAGTTCTGGGCAGATGGTGAACGGCGCGTTATTCGGTCGGCCAGCGGCCCCGTAGATTCACTTAGTACGAGACGTTCGTTCGAGCGAGACGCGCGACGTCATGGTGAACGGGTGGTTAGTGATGCGTGGTTTGAAGCCATGTCGTCATGGCGGCGAGACGGAAGCGACGTGCCACATCATCGGTGTCGTCCCGGCCTAGTTGTGGTCTTTCAGGAGGTTGTCCATCTGGTCTGAACCGAGGAAGCTGAGGTTGCGAAGCTTCAGTGTTCCAAGGAGAGACCAGATGAACGTCCACAAGAATGCGCCTTTGACGCCCAAAGGTCGAGAGGCGATGGTGCGAAGCGTGGTCGAGGGCGGGCTGAGCCAGGCCGACGCGGCTTTCCAGTTCAACACGACGCCGAAGACCGTTGCCAAATGGGTCAAGCGGTTCCGCGAGGAAGGCGTAGAAGGGTTGCGCGACCGCTCCTCCAGACCCCACTCATCGCCGAGCCAAACCCCGCCAGCCACGTGCACGGTTGTCGAGGTCTTGCGCCGCCAACGTCATACCGGCAAGCAGATCGCAGCTAAGGCCGCTGTATCACCGGCCACTGTCAGCCGCATTCTGCGCCGCTTGGGACTAAACCGGATCCGAGATCTCGAACCGGTCGAGCCGGAACGCCGCTATGAACGCGAGACCCCAGGCGAGATCATTCACATCGACATCAAGAAGCTCGGGCGTTTCAAGCGTGTTGGCCACCGCATCACTGGCGATCCGAGTGGTCCGAACAAGAGCCGCGGCGCCGGCTGGGATTTCGTCCACGTCTGCATCGACGACCATTCCCGCGTCGCCTTCTCCGAGATCAAGCCCGATGAGACGGCGGACAGCGCTGTTCCCTTTCTCAAGGCCGCTGTGGCTTATTACAAAAACCTCGGCGTCACCGTCACGCGTGTCATGACCGACAATGGGAGTTGCTACCAGTCCTTCGCCTTCCGCGACGCTTGCCGGGACCTCGGCATCAAGCATATCCGCACCAAGCCTTACACGCCGAGAACAAACGGCAAGGCCGAGCGCTTCATTCAGACAGCGCTTCGCGAATGGGCTTATGCCAAAGCCTATCCCACATCAGATCGGCGCGCCCGGGAGCTGCCGATCTGGCTGCACCAATACAACTGGCACCGGCCCCACGGTGGTATAAAATCTCAAACGCCGATCAGCCGGCTCGGTTTGACCGAGGACAACCTCTTGAGGCTCCACA
>NZ_FOQJ01000016.1:0-133358 GCF_900113725.1 Bradyrhizobium sp. cf659 | reverse complement strand
CCCACAGCCACCCAGACCAGATCGAGCTATCCTATGCCTAACTTCCCCGGACAGCCCTGCGTTCTTACGGGGAGAGGGTTGGGGTGAGGGGCTGCCTCCGCGGCGGCGGTATTGGAGATACCCTCACCGCCGCCTCCTCTCCGTCATTGCAAGCGCAGCGAAGCAATCCAGACTTCCTCCGCGGAAAGATCCTGGATTGCTTCGCTGCGCTCGCAATGACGCCGTGGTTACAGCTGTGCGCGTGCCGGCCAGCCCGACTCGCGGAGACTCCCCCTCACCCGGGATTTGCGCTACCGCTCGTCCCCCGTGAACACGAATTTCGGCATCTCCCATTTATAGCGCACCGCGAGCAGGCGGAAGCTGATGCCGAGGATGAAGGTCAAGATCGTCCAGAGCCCGGCGTTGATGTTGAGGCCGAAGGCGGTCGCATAGAACAGGCCGGTCACGACCGAGACGCTGGCGTAGAGCTCGGAGCGAAACAGCAGCGGTACGTCGTTGCAGAGCACGTCGCGCAACACGCCGCCGGCGCAACCCGTTACCATGCCCGAGACGATGACGATCGGCAGCGAGACATCCATCTGCCAGGCGATGTCGCAACCGGTCATGGTGAAGACGACGAGGCCGATGGCATCAAGCACGATGAAGGCGAACTGAAGCCGGTGCACGAGGCGCGCGACCAGGATGGTCAGCAGCGCTGCAGCGCCGGGAAGCACGAGATAGATCGGGTTCGCGACCCAGGCCAGCGGATAATGACCGAGGAACAGGTCGCGCAGCGTGCCGCCGCCGAGCGCGGTGATGCTGCCGAGCATGCAGACGCCGACATAGTCCATGCTGCGCCGCCCCGCAGCAAGCGCCGCGGTCATGCCCTGCGCCGTCAAGGCGACAAGCGCCAGAAGATGCAGCACGCTATCGCTCGGCGGCAGACTCCACATCGTTTTGTTCCCCCTGATTTCCGCAGTGGAACTTACGTCCCCGGTTCCAGGATGAACAAGAGTTCATCCTGGATAAACAGGTTCCCGATTCCCGACGCGGGCCACATGCGACGAAAGCATCAGAGGGGCGGAACAGAATCTCGCATCCACGGGTTGTCCAGCCGCAATAATCGAGGAGACCCAATCGATGGCTGACGACCGTTTTCCCAACGATCCGTATCGCCCGAATCTCGCCGATGATGAGTATCTCCGTGCGGCGCGACGGGATGCCGACCTTCAGGCCGACCCCGAGCTGGGCGAAGGCCCCGCCTCCAGCGGCAAGGTCGCACTGTTTGCCGTGGCTGTCGCCCTGGTGCTGGGCGCCGTGTTCTATGGCTTGAACAACACGACCACGGGAAACCAGGCGAGCAATGAGCCGGCGACGAAGACCGCCCAGCAGGCTCCGCCGACCAATCCAGCGGCGCCTCCCGGCATGCGCGACGTGACGCCGCGCAACAACGCCGCGCCGGGCATGACCACGGGTGCTGCGCCGAGCAAGCCGGCCGCGCCGGATCCGGCCGCTCCGTCTGACGGCACGAAGGCTCCGTCTGACGGCGCGAAGTAACCACGCAAGGTAGCAGTCACAAGGTAGCTGTCATCGCCCGCGAAGGCGGGCGATCCAGTACTCCGAGGCGATAGTGATTGATCGAGAGGCCGCGGCGTACTGGATGCCCCGCCCCAGTGCGCAATTGCGCACAAGGCGGGGCATGACACAGAGTGGATGAGAGAGCGGCGGGACTCAACATCCCGCCGCTTCTCGTTTGGCTCTATGGCTTGAGCATGATCTCCGCGCAAACGCGTTCGGCGTTTGTCGCGAGGGAAAACCGCCGCACACTTTTCCGGATCATGCTCTAGCTGAACATCTTGTTGAGCTCGCCGCCGGGATAGCCGCCGCCGAGCTCGGTGAACGTCCCCTTCTCCGCCATCTCCTTTGCCGCGCGCATGAAGCCGCCCCAGGCGGCGCGGGCGAGCGAGCCGCCGACGCTGATCCGGCGCACGCCGAGATCTTCGGCCTCCTGCAACGACAAGCCGGAGCCGCCGATCAAGAGGTTGAACGGCTTTGGATGCACCGCCTTCACCACCGCGGCGATATCCTCGCGGCTCTTCAGGCCCGGCGCGTAGAGGCAGTCGGCGCCGGCATCGGCGTAGGCGGTGAGCCGGTCGATGACGAGCTTGAGATCGGTCACGCCCCAGAGGTACGCCTCGCAGCGGCCGACCAGCAGCGTGCCGCTGTCGCCGATCGCCTTGCGCGAGGCCTCGATGCGCTCGACCGCGAGCGCGCGATCGTAGAGCGGCTTGTCCTTGTCACCGGTGGAATCCTCGATCGACAGCCCGGCGACGCCGGTGCGCACACCGCGCTCGACATTGTCGGCGACCTTGTCGGGCTTGACCGCAAAGCCGCCCTCGAAATCCGCATTCACGGGAATGTCGACCGCCGAGCTCAATGCTGCCAGATGCTGACAGACGTCCTCGACGGTGACGTGATTGTCGGCCTTGCCGATGGTCCATGCAAAGCCCGCGCTCGACGACGCTATCGCCTTGAAACCGAGATGCTGCAACGCCTTGGCGCTGCCGACATCGACCGGATTGGGCAGAATGAAGCAGCCGCTCTCGTGCATCTTCCTGAAGGTCGCGCGCTTATCCGCGGTCGTCACGTGCATGTTTCTCTCCCTTGTTGGCCGCGCAGACATAGGCACGCATTCGGGGCAGTGCTAGTGCGCGTCGTGCACTGCGCGGCTGTCTTTCGGCGCCTCGTCGCGATCATTCATGCCGTAGTCCCTGACGACGCTGGCGATGCGCAAGCGATAGTCGGCAAAGATCTGCGCCCTGCCCCTGGCCTGGGTGCGGCGGTGCTCCATCGTGTTGCGCCAGGCCTGCACGGCTGCCTCATCCCGCCAGAACGACACCGACAGGATCTTGCCTTTCTCGGTCAGACTCTCGAAGCGCTCGACCGAAATGAAGCCGTCGATGGTTTGCAGGATCGGCTTCAGATCGGCTGCAAGGTCGAAATATGTCTGGCGATGCTCGGGCTTGGGCCAGACCTCGAAGATCACGGCGATCATGGGCGTCTCCTGCTGACGGTGTCGTGGCCTACAATACCACCTTGCGCAGGAAGGTGCGCTCTTCCGCGAGGATGAACTTGTGTTCCTCGGCGAAATGGAAGTTCGCCATGCCTTCCGCATCCTGGCGCAGCCGGGCGCGATAGGCCTCATAGGCAGCCAGGCTCTCGAAGGTGATCAGCGCAAAGGCGATGTTGTTGGTGCCCTCGTGCGGCATGAAATAGCCGATCAGGTCGCCGCCGCATTTCGGGATGATGGTGAGCCAGCGTTTTGAATATTCCTCGAACTGCGCGCGCTTGAACGGATCGAGCTGGTAGCGGATGAAGACGGTGACGGACATGTGAGGCTCCTGTGTTTCCACATCGTCATTGCGAGCGTAGCGAAGCAATCCAGGAATCTCGCCGCGGAGACAGCCTGGATTGCTTCGTCGCCAGTGCAAAATTGCTTCGCAATTTTGTCACGGGCTCCTCGCAATGACGACTTGGTGAGAGCCTACGCGCTTGCCCGACTGCAATGCTTCGGCTACCATCGAAGCATGAAATCAGGACCCGACATCGCCATGATCGCCGCGCTGGTCGGCGACCCCGCCCGCGCCAACATGCTCACGGCGCTGATGAACGGACGCTCGCTGACCGCGAGCGAACTCGCGCAGGAGGCCGGCATCACGCCGCAGACCGCAAGCTCGCATCTGGCCAAGCTCGAGGCCGGCGGGCTGATCGAACCGGAGAAGCAGGGCCGCCACCGCTACTACCGCCTCACCGACGACGACGTTGCCGGCGTGCTCGAAGGCCTTGCGGGGCTCGCCGCGCGCACCGGCCATATGCGCGTGCGCACCGGGCCGAAGGATCCGGCGCTGCGGCGCGCGCGCATCTGCTACGATCATCTCGCCGGCGATCTCGGCGTGCAGATGCTCGACACCATGCGCGAGCGGCAGCTGGTCAGGCAGAAGAAGCAGGACATCGAGCTGACGGCCGAGGGCGAACGCTTCCTCGCCAAGCATTTGCAGATCTCGCCGGACATGCTCGCCCATCCGCGGCGGCCGGTGTGCAAGGCCTGCCTCGACTGGAGCGAGCGGCGCCACCATCTCGCCGGCACGCTGGGCGCCACCATGATGCAGCGCTTCACCGAGCTGAAATGGGCCGCGCGCGACTTAACGCCCGGCAGCCGCGTGGTGAATTTCACCCGCACGGGCGAGAAGCAGTTTGCGGCGCTGTTCGGCAGTGAGAAGGGCTGATCACGCCAGGCGCGTGAGATCGCACGTTTGCGTGTGAATTCGTGTGCTCGTCATGGCCGGGCTTGACCCGGCCATCCACGCGTATATGGCCACCGTCATTCCGGGTTGGTCCGCAGGACCGAACCTACCGGGTTCGATGCTTCGCATCGCTCCGGAACGACTGTGCCAGACAACAGAGACCTCAATGAACCGCTTCCTCCCGGCCGTACTCGCCGCCGCACTCCTCGCCGCCCCTCTTGCCGCACACGCCGCCGACACCACACCACGCGAGCCTTATGGCATCGCGCTCGAGGGCTTTGCCTATCCCTATCCCGTGCACCTGCTGCCTGTTGTCAACGACGGCGAGCAGCTCGGCATGGCCTATATGGACGTCGCCCCCCAGCAGCCGAACGGCCGCACCGTGGTGCTGCTGCACGGGCGCAATTTCCCGTCGAGCTACTGGGCGCCCGTCATCAGGATCCTGAGCGAAGCCGGATTCCGCGTCGTGGTGCCGGACCAGATCGGCTTCGGCAAATCCTCCAAGCCGATGGGTGAACTGCATTTCGACACGCTGGCGCGCAACACCATCGCGCTGCTCGACCATCTCAAGATCGACAAGGCCGAGATCGTCGCCCATTCGCTCGGCGGCATGCTGGGCGTGCGCATCGCCCGCGCCTATCCCGATAGAGTCGCCCATCTCGTGCTGACCGCGCCGATCGGGCTGGAAGACTATCGCCTCTACGTGCCGCCGACGCCGACCGAGAAGATCATCGAGAGCGAAGACAAGCTCACGGCCGAGGGCTATCGCAAGCAGCTCCAGACCAATTACGCGATCAAGCTGCCGCCGGATCAGATCACGCCCTTCATCGACGCCCGCTTCAACATCAAGGGCAGCCCCGACTATCCGCGCTGGCTGCGCGCCTTCGTCAGCTCCGGCCAGATGATCTATCGCGAGCCGGTCGCGCACGAGGTCGCGCTTGTTTCCGAGCCGACGCTGTTCATCATGGGCGCCGACGACCACAACGCGCCGGGCCGGCCGAACGCACCGGAGGCGCTACGCGCGAAGATGGGACAGAACGCCGAGCTCGCGAAGGCGCTCGCAGCGAAGATGCCGAATGCGCGGGCCGAGGTGATCCCCGACACCGGCCATCTCGTCTTCCTGGAAGCGCCGGAGAAGTATCGGGAGCTGGTGCTGGGCTTTCTCGGCCGCTAGCGACGCCGGCGTGTCGCCTGGAGCAGGATGCGGGCAGTGTTCATGCCGCATTCAGGTCATGATCGGCAGATTTGGATCGCGACGTGTCGGCACGTGTCTCCCCAAATTTAACGTGTCGAATCGTGTCTTTTGATTCATTGTGCGCCGCAAGCGCGCTGTCCCCCCAAAAGTCTGCCCCAAGGACGAGAAGGAAGTTCAAATGAAATATCTCTTCGCCGCCGTGATGCTCGCCAGCGCGGTCGCTGGTTTCAGCGAGGCGGCCAGCGCCGCGGAGGGCTGTGGTCCCGGCTGGTATCGTGGCCGCTATGGCAACTGCCGTCCGATGGGCGGGCGTCCGCCGGTCGTGGTCGTGGCGCCCCGCCCCGCGCCGGTCGTCGTGGTGCGTCCGCGCGCGTGTCCCTATGGCTTGCGCTGGTACGCCGGCCGCTGCCGTCCGTTCTGATCCCGTATTTTCGCGTTGCGATATGGCCGCGCGGCGAAAGCCTGCGCGGCCTTTTTCTTTTGGGCACCCTCCAGCCCATTGGCTTGCAGGAGCGCCGAATCAAAACGGGGACCGCGAACCGCGATCCCCGTCCGGATTTCGATTGCCGAGCGCTTACCAGTGGCGGCGATGCCAGCGCCGGCGGCGCCAGCCCCAGTGCCTGTGGCGCCAACCCCAGTGATGGCCACGACCGTGCCAGTGCACCTGCTCGGGCTTGAGCTGTGCGGCTTCATCGCTGGTGGTGACGGCGGGATGAGCGTCCGGATTGCCCTGCGGCATGCGGGAATCACCGAGCGGCTGCGGCGCCAGCGGCGCGGCCTGTGCGGCGGCGGTGAACGCAGCGGCTCCCGCCGCGGCACCGAATGCGAGTTTCAGAAAATTGCGGCGTTCCATGACATCTTCCTCTCGGGCAAGCGTTGATGATGCCGAGCGAGTGTCGGGCCCGCGATATGAACTGCGGCTGAATCGAGCGTTCAGATTCAAAGGTGACAGCCGGAACTCGTGGCCCGGATGGAGCGAAGCACAATCCGGGCTATGCGCCAGCGCCCTATTTCGCAAACTCCTGCGCCAGCACCAGCGTCTCGCGCGTGCGCGTTACCTCGGGCCAGTCGCGGTTGAAATCGGCGACGAGCTTTTTCATCGCGTCACCCTTCAGCATTGCGAAGGCGGCGCGCTTGCTCGCGTCGGTGACGGTGGCACGGACAACGAAGTACGCTGCGGGCATGTGTTTCCTCCTGTTGTTTGACCACAGCATAGACGGTTACAGTGGCGGCAACAAAAAGCCCGCGCGACGGACAATGACGTCGCGCCGATAAGGGAGGAACGGCCATGCGCAGGATCATCACGGGGCTCGTTGCGATCGCCTGCCTGTGGCCCACGGCTTCGCCGGCCGAAATCGTCCGCTTCGACATCCTGGAACGCGTGCCCGCCTTCGCCGGCCGCAGTTTTGGTAACGTCGGCACCTATGAACGCATCACCGCGCGCGCGACCTTCGCGCTCAACCCATCCGACGACCGCAACGCCGTCATCACCGATCTGTCGCTCGCGCCGCGCAACCCCAACGGCAAGGTCGAGGCCACCGCCGACGTCGTGATCCTGCGGCCCAGCGATGCCAGCCACGGCCACGGCACGCTGCTGCTGGAGGTCCCCAATCGCGGCCGCAAGCTGGCGCCGCAGCTGTTCGACGATTCCGCCCAGCCCGGCGCCAACATTGCGGACAAGGCCGAGGACGCCGGCATCGGCTTCCTGCATCGCCAAGGCTACACGATGGTCTGGGTGGGCTGGCAGGGCGACATTCCGTCGAAGCCGGGACAGCTCGCGATGACCGCACCGGTGCTCAAGGGCGTCACCGGTCCTGCGCGGGAAGAGGTGATCTTCGACAACTCCACCAATCCCGCGCGCGCAACGCTGACCTGGCCGGCGGCTGAGGCCGCCGATCTCAACGTCACCGTACGCGCGGCCTGGGCCGACGCGCGGCAGACGCCGCTGGGCCTCTCCGCAAAACCGGTCGATCCCGTGACGGTGGAGATCGCCCGCCCCGACGGCTTTGACGCCGGCGCGCTCTATGAGATCACCTACACCGCGCGCGATCCCGTCCCGCTCGGCATGGGCTATGCGGCCGTGCGCGATGTCGTCAGCTTCCTCCGCCACGACGAGACGCAAGCGAACCCGCTGCTCAACGGCCTGCATCCATCGGTAAGCCGCGCCATCGGCTTCGGCGTCTCGCAATCCGGCCGCTTCCTGCGCGACTTCCTCTATCTCGGCTTCAACGAGGATCTCTCCGGCCGCACCGTGTTCGACGGATTGATGCCGCATGTCGCGGGCACGCGGCGGATGGCGACCAATGTCCGCTTCGGCCAGCCCGGCCGCAACCCGCGCCATCTGCAGGATCCGGCGTGGCAGGCCGACCTGTTCCCTTTCACCTATGCGAGCCTGAGCGATCCTTATTCCGGCAAGACCGACGGCCTGCTCCGCCGCTGCTCGCTCTCCGCCACCTGTCCGCGCGTGATGCAGACCGACAGCGAGCACGAATGGTGGGCCTCGCACGCTTCGCTGCTGGTGACAGATCTCGCCGGCAATCATCTCGACCTCCCCGACAACGTCCGCGCCTACATGATCGCAGGCACGCCGCATTTCGCGGAAGCCGCCGACGTGATGCGCAAGGGCTTGCCCGCGATGTCGCTGCCGCAGAATCCGATGCATGCGGGCATGCCGATGCGCGCGCTGCTCACCGACCTCAACGCCTGGATCAGCGACGGCACCAAACCGCCCGCAAGCCGCGTCCCCATGCGCGCCCACGGCACGCTCGTGGCTGCGAAAGGCGCGGTGCTGGCGGATATCCCCGGCCTGCCCTACGCCGGCATCCATACGCTGGCCGCCTTCTCGGATCAGAGCGTGCTGCCGCCCAAGGAGATCGGCCGCTATCCCGTGTTCGTGCCGAAGGCCGACGATGATGGCATGGCGATATCAGGTATCCGCCAGCTCGCCCTCGCCGTCCCTCGCGCGACCTACACGGCGTGGAATCCGCGCGCGCAGGGCTTTGGGCCGACGGCGCTCTATCCGCTGCAAGGCGCGGTGGTACCGTTTGCACCGACGGAAGCCGCACGGAAGGAAGTGCACGATCCCAGGCTGTCGATTGCGGAGCGATACGCGGATGACGGGGCGTATGTGGCCGCGGTGCGCCGCGAGGCGGCACGGCAGGTGGCGGAGCGGATATTGCTGCCGGAAGATGCGGAGCGTGCGGTTGAAGCGGCGAAGCAAGGGAAGCTGGCGAAGCTTGGGCAGTGAAGGAAGCCGCGATTACAAGGGTGGGTTAGCGCAGCGTAATCCACCATTTCTCGTGCCGCGGAAACAGACCTTGGTAGGTTGGGCTATCTCTCACCTATCCAAACCTCGCGGGCGATGCATACCAACGACTACGTTGACAGATCGCAGAAGAATACTTCTATTCAACCTATGGATGGTACTACAATTAAGCTCTTAATCGGTTTCGCTGCCGCCGTTGCAGGCGCACTATTGACGGCGGCGGCCACGATGTATGCTGCGAACCGAAAGATCAAGGAGCTCGAGCTTGCGTACTCTTACAAGCTGCAAGACGGATACCTTGAAAACGCGAGAAAGCTCACCGGTGAGGTATACATTCCGATAAACATTCTGCTGACGGACCTTTCAAAGGCTTACGATACTTTCCGGGCCAGAGTAGATTTCGATTTGGAAACCGTCCCCGAAGGTTCGCACAACTTCTTTGTCGGGAGCTGCCGGAACTACCTTGCGGGGATCGACGAACTATTCAAGCGCGGTGCGGACGCCTATCTGACAACGACATTGGACACCTGTCTTCGTGACTTTAATTCGTTTGTCCGGGAATCCATTGGGGCGACCACACCAGTAGTAAAGAGCATTTTCGAAGGCACGACATCACTGCTCCCATTTTTCTCAGGCAGACATCGCGTTCCGCTCACATCCAATTCTCGTGCAGCATTGCTTGTACCCAAATTTTCTATCAAGTTTGCGGGATTGGAATTCGGCTACTCAAAGGAACTGCTAGCGGCACCGCTTAAATCTCGCGAGTTTGAGAAGCGATTTCAGACCGAGGTGCTCGCCTTGAAGTCGCTGATCAAGGAGGTGACCCTCGGATCTCAAAGCCGGGCATAGCGGAAGCCGAAGACGCTCGAAATCGACTTCAGAGACGAGTCGGCACGTAAGAGAAGCGGTCGGTTACGCTACGCTAACGTGCCCTACAGCCTTTGCAAAATGTCTCGCCCCCACTGTCGGAACGCACGCCCTTCATCTGTCCTATGCCCTGATAACACGGAGATGACCCATGGGCGACCTCACCCTCACCACCTTCGACTGGGTTCCCGAGATGCCGCGCGGCTTCGTGCGCGACCTTCGTGTGCGCTGGGCGCTCGAAGAGGCCGCCTTGCCCTATCACGTCGCGAGCGTGCCGTTCGGTGACCGCGGCGCTGCGCATCTCGCGCACCAGCCTTTCGGCCAGGTGCCGTGGCTCACCGATGGCGACATCTCGATCTTCGAGAGCGGCGCGATCCTGCTGCATCTCGGCGAGCGCAGCGCGGCGCTGATGCCCACCGACCCGCGCGGTCGCACCGAGGCGATCAAGTGGGTGTTCGCGGCGCTCAATTCGGTGGAGATGGCCAGCCTGCCCTGGGCGCTGTTCAAATTCACCGGCAGTCACGACGGTTCACCTGCCGTGAAGTTCGTCGACGACTTCCTCAAGCTCCGTCTCAAGCATGTCGAGCCGGTGCTGGCCGACCGCGAATGGCTGGCGGGGCCCTTCTCCGTTGCCGACATCCTGATGTCGGATGTGCTGCGCCTCGTCGATCGTTTCGACGGGCTGGCGGCACACCCGGCCTGCCGCGCCTACGTCGCGCGCACGACGGCCCGCTCGGCCTTTGCCAAGGCCCGCGCAGACCAGATGGCGCATTTCGCTGCGGCGGATGGGGCACGCTAACGCAGACGGATTAGCGAAGCGCAATCCGCCAATGTCCACCTCAACAAAATTGGTGGGTTACGCCCAGCGAACTGCGCTTCGCGCAGTCGCAAGGCTCACCCACCCTACGCGCTCAACCTGTTCCACCCTGGCTTCTAGTTTTGCGAACGCGTAAAGGGGACAAAACGCACGAGAGCGACGCCGCGCGTCGTCGTCTTGCCGGGGGCGATTTTTTCGACGACTGTGAGCTGCTGAGTGGTGTAACCGGGTCCCAACGGCATGACGAGACGGCCCCCCACTTTGAGCTGCTCAATCAGCGGCGACGGTGGCTGCCCGAGCGCGGCAGTCACGACGATGGCGTCAAAAGGACCGCATTCGGGCCAGCCGTCGTAGCCGTCGCCAAGCCTGACGCTCACGTTGTCATACGCGAGGTCTCTTAGTCTTTTCGCGGCGGTCTCGGCCAATTGCGGGATGATCTCGATGCTGCAGACCTTTCGCGCGAGCTGCGCGAGGATGGCGGCCTGGTAGCCCGAACCGGTACCGACTTCGAGCACAACGTGATCGGGCGCGACCTCGGCCAACTGGGTCATCAAGGCCACAATGTACGGCTGCGATATGGTCTGGTCGAGGCCGATTGGTATCGGTCTATCGGCGTATGCGATAGAGCAAGATTGCTCGGGGATGAACAGGTGGCGTTTCGTTTGCGCCATGGCCTCGAGGACCCTCTCCGACAGGCCTTGCTGTCCCAAAACACCGGCAGCGGACCGGGCGTAGGCCCGGATGGTCTCGACCATGGCGGCGCGTTCGCGGACGCATTGTGCGTCCTGTGCGGTCGCTTCCCACGCGACGACACCCATGGCGAACACGAGCAGTGGCAAGACCTTCATGATTGTGCGCTCTCCAAGAGGGACACAATTCACGTCGACCGCTTGAGCGCTAACCCTGCGCGTAAGATCCGACCTCGCCCCGCAAGCGAGGCGAGGTTTGCTTAAGCTCAGGTGCCCTCGAACTTGAACGACACGTTGAGTTTCGCGCGATAGGCCTCTACTTTTCCTTTGGCGTCCAGCTGAATATCGAGCTTGACGACCTCTGCGACACGAAGGTCACGAAGAGATTTTGCAGCCTGCTCGATCGCGTTGGCGGCGGCCTTTTCCCAGGAATCGCTGCTGGTGCCGATCAGTTCTATGACCTTGTAGACGCTCTCAGGCATGTCGTCCTCCCGTTCGGTATGAAGCAGGAAGCAGGTGCTCCCTGCCGCAGTCGAGCCTAGCACGGTATCGGCGCTGAAAGGACGCCACGATCGCAGGGCGCACCAAGGTCCATCGAGATTGAGCCCGCGCCGCAACAACGTCGCGGTAGCCCGTTAGCCCGTATTCCTGACCGCTTCAGCTAGCATGGCGTAAAGCTGGTGCTTGCTGAATTCCTTGGGCTGCTTGTTTGTTGTCTTCCGCGACACCTTCTTGGCTGCCGGCTGGGCACAGGCAACCAACAACGCCGGCTCTCGCTTCCGGACCGACCTTATCTTGGGTTTTGCTGTTGGCGGCTTGTGGCCACGCGTCAGGCCCAAGCGAGTTAGCCTGCCGCAGACAGCGTTACGGCTACACCCGAGACGGCGCGCGATCTGCGCGGCACTCTGTCCTTGGACCCAGAGTTTTTTGAGCAGCGCTACGTCTTTCGCATCCCAACTCATGGGAGATATTGTACGCCAACTGCCATCCACTTTTCTAGTCTTCGTCCGGCTCGCGTACGACCGCCGGCTCGTCGTCGTCCCCCTCCTCTTCTCCCTCCTCGTCCTCGTCCTCGTCCTCTTCATCGTCATCAGGATCCCGGGGCGGCATCTTGCTGCCCTTGATCACAAAGCGACTCCAATCCATCAAGCCGGTGGGAAATTCTTCGGGGATGTTTTGCTTCATGGTGTTGCTCCTCGGGTCTGGAGCTTGAGAGCGCCGGTGATTAATGTGCCGGGCATCTTGCGGTTGTGGGTTCGACGGTCTTGTCGATGCAGGCCCGTCGCTTCGGCTGCATCCAGCCACTACAGCTTGTAGCCGATCTTTCGCAGCAGGTCTTTCCGCCACGCAATGTCCTCGTCGGTTTCGACACCCAGCGGTGAGGCGCCATCCACCACCCCGAGCACGCCGCAGCCCTGCTCCGTTTGCGCGACGATCACTTGTGTGGGGTTGGCCGTCGCGCAGTAGATGCGGCAGACCTCCGGCGCCGCGCGCACCGCAGCCAGCACGTTGACTGGAAAGAAACCGTCGCCCAGGAAGATCAGAAATGTATGGCCGGCGCCGATGGCCATTGCGTTGTCGCGTGCAAGCGCGATCGCGGCTTCGTCGTTCCCCGACCAGCGCACCAGCCGCTTGCCGGAGGCCTCGCAGAAGGCCAGCCCGAAGCGGATGCCCGGAACTGCGCCCACCAGCGCCTCATGGAGGTCTTCCACAGTCTTGATGAAATGCGACTGGCCGAAGATGAAGTTGGTTGCGTCCGGCTTGACGATCGGCACCACGGTGAGTTCCATGGCTGCGCTCCTTCAAGGTCCAACGCCGTTCATGGTAGGCCACCAGAAGGCAATTGCAAGCGGCAAGAGACAGCCGATTTCGCGCCGGAAGCCACTGGCAGCGAAGCAAGGGACGGGCGAAGCTGGGGCAATGAACAAAGGTGCCGAACGGCCGGCGCGTCACATCAGTTTTATTGGCGCGTCGGCGACCACCCGCAGATCGATCCTGCTGATCAACTCCAGGCGCCGCACCTCCGCGGCGCTGATTGCGGCGTCGGTCTGCCGCAACGTGCTGACATTCGACCCGAGCGAGACGATGCCGCCCAGCACCAAGGCGATCGATCCGAGTGCCGTGACCTGACCGGCTCCGAGCAGGCCGAGGATGGTGATCAGCAGCAGTGCGGCGCCGCCGCCGACGGCGATCTTGGACGCCAGAATGTACTTCCGGCAACGCTCGGCGATCTCGGCAAGCGCTTCGATCCGCGCTTCGATGTCGGAAATCTCGTCAGTGGGATCGTCTTCGGTCATTCGATTAAGATCGAGCATGCCAAGTCAGAAACGGAACCAGTAGCCCGCATGAGCGAAGCGACATGCGGGACTAAAGGCAAGACCCGGATGTCGCTTCGCTCATCCGGGCTACCCTACACGTCCCTCACAACGGCAAATTGTCGTGCTTCTTCGCCGGCGTTTCCACCTTCTTGTCCTTGAGCATCGCCAGCGCCCTTGCGATCCGCTTGCGGGTCGAGTGCGGCATGATGACGTCGTCGATGTAGCCGCGCTCGGCGGCGATGAAGGGGGACAGGAAGCGGTCTTCGTATTCCTTGGTGCGCGCGGCGATCTTGTCGGGGTCGCCGATGTCGCTGCGGAAGATGATCTCGACCGCGCCCTTGGCGCCCATCACCGCGATCTGGGCGGTCGGCCAGGCGTAGTTCATGTCGGCGCCGATTTCCTTGGAGGCCATGACGTCGAAGGCGCCGCCATAGGCCTTGCGGGTGATGATCGTCACCAGCGGCACGGTGCACTGCGAATAGGCGAACAGCAGCTTGGCGCCGTGCTTGATCAGGCCGCCATATTCCTGCGCGGTGCCGGGCAGGAAGCCCGGCACGTCCACGAAGGTGACGATCGGGATGTTGAAGGCATCGCAGAAGCGAACAAAGCGCGCCGCTTTCCGCGAGGCGTCGCTGTCGAGCACGCCGGCCAGCACCATCGGCTGGTTGGCGACGAAGCCGACGGTGCGGCCCGCGATACGGCCGAAGCCGGTGACGATGTTCTTCGCAAAGGACTCCGCGATCTCGAAGAAGTCGCCCTCGTCCACGACCTTCAGGATCAGCTCCTTCATGTCGTAGGGCTTGTTCGGATTGTCGGGGATGAGCGTGTCCAGGGACATGTCGACGCGGCCGATGTCGTCGAAGCTCGGCCATTCCGGCACGCCGTCGGTGTTGTTGGACGGCAGGAAGTCGATCAGGCGCCGCATCTGCAGCAGCGTCTCGACGTCGTTCTCGAAGGCGCCATCGGCGATCGAGGAGCGCGTGGCGTGCACCGAGGCGCCGCCGAGCTCTTCGGCGGTGACGACCTCGTTGGTGACGGTCTTCACGACATCCGGGCCGGTGACGAACATGTAGCTGGTGTTCTTCACCATGAAGATGAAGTCGGTCATGGCAGGCGAATAGACGTCGCCGCCGGCGCAGGGGCCCATGATGACGGAGATCTGCGGGATCACGCCGGAGGCGAGCACGTTGCGGCGGAACACATAGGAATAGCCGGCGAGCGCCGCGACGCCCTCCTGGATGCGCGCGCCGCCCGCGTCATAGAGGCCGATGATGGGCGCCCTCGCCTTCATCGCCATGTCCTGAAGTTTTGTAATTTTCAGCGCGTGCGTTTCCGAGAGCGACCCACCGAACACGGTAAAGTCCTTGGCGAACACAAAAGTCTTGCGGCCGTTGACGGTGCCCCAGCCGGTGACGACGCCGTCGCCCGGGATCTTGTTCTTCTCCATGCCGAATTCGGTGGAGCGGTGCTCGACGAACATGTCGAACTCCTCGAACGATCCCTTGTCGAGCAGCAGCTCGATGCGCTCGCGCGCGGTCAGCTTGCCGCGGGCGTGCTGCGCCTCGATGCGCTTCTCCCCGCCGCCGAGCTTTGCGCCGGCACGACGATCTTCAAGGGCGTCCAGGATATGTTTCATTTGCTCCCGCCAGTTCTTAGCCTAAATGCGATTGCCGGGGGTTCTAACACGGCATTTTGCGGGCCGGGAAGCCGCTTTCGGGCTCGCAGGGCTGCCTTGCCGCAGCGGGAAAGCGCAAGGAATTACAAAGTTTTGCCTGGGAGGCGACGATGGACCAAGGAACGGCCGAGACCGGCGCTGTGACGGGCGGTGTCAACATCCTGCTGCGGCTGGAGGGCCTGACCCTGTTTGCAGGCATGGTGATGCTCTACTGGGCCTGGGACGGCTCGTGGCTGGTCTTTGCCCTGCTCTTCTTCGTGCCCGATCTGAGCTTCCTAGCATACCTTTCGGACGTCAGGTTCGGCGCGCTGGTCTACAACGCCGCCCACAGCTACATGGCGCCGGTGGCGCTGCTGACGCTGGGCTTCGGCCTCGCCTCGCCGCTCACCTTGTCCATCGCCTTGATCTGGCTGGCCCATATCGGCATCGACCGGGCGCTGGGCTATGGCCTGAAATATTCGGCCGGGTTCGGCTTCACCCATCTCGGGCGGATTGGCCGGCAGAGGGACGCCTGATCCCGCGCGCGACCTGGCGGCGGGATGACCGATTTTGTCCGTGCTGGTCGGTTGACCCGGCGCCCGATTCAGGCTTGCTCCGGGCTTACGATCAGGCGCCGAATGTTGCGTGAGCCCAGTCGGTACGGCGGCGGTCCTCATGTCTGACTGCAAGCATCACCTCATGTCCGCGACGGTCGTCCCCCTGCCGCCGAACTCGTCGTCCGAAACCGTCGACTTCCTGCGGCGCATGGCCAGCATGGTGTCGGGGCGGAACGGCGAGATGCTGCTGCGTGCCGCAAGCCTGATCGAGTCGCTGACGCAGCGGGCGATGTCAGCCGAGCGGCTCTATCATCAGCAGCATGAAGAGAACACACGCCATGTCGAGCTGCGCGAGGCCGCCGAGCTTGCCTCCGACGCCATGGTCGGCCAGATCGAGGCGCTGCGGGCGCAGCTTACCGAGGTGACGGCGGCCGCGGCGGCCGAGCGTGCGGCGTTCGATGCCGAGCGCGGCAAGCTGCTCGGCCTGATGCAGGATGCGGCAAGCCACATCGGCAAGCTCACCACCGAGCTCGATACGCTGCGCGCCTCCGTCGACAGCTTCAACGAGACCGTGGTCTCCGTGCCGATCGAGGTGCTGCGGCTGGCGCGGACGCAGTTCGATTATCTCTCCAGCGGCTTTGCCAGACGCGGCGACGTGATCTCGCAGGCCATGAGCGAGATCGGCGGCTTTGCCATCGACCAGGCGCTGACGACCAAGAAGACGGCCGACAAGGCCTGAAAGCATCGCGTGTGAGCGTTCCCTCGAGATCGTCATGCCCGGGCTTGTCCCGGGCATCCACGTTCTTAGGAGCAGCTAACGAAGGTCGTGGATGGCCGGGACATAGGCGAGCGAAAGCGACGCCGTCCTTCGGACGGCTATGCCCGGCCATGACGCTGTGGAAGCTTCCGGGCCCCGATCGCTGACGTCATATGTGATTGCCCTGCGCATAGGCCGCCGCGCATCAAATTGACAGCGCGCGGGCCCGTTGTTCTACTGCGCAAAATATCAGGAGAATCCGATGCCGAGGGCATTCCGCGTCGCTGCCGCGCTCATCGCGCTTTGCGTCTCAACCGCGCTCGCCAACGCGCAATCCCTTCCCAAGGACGCCGCCACCCGGGTCGAGATCTTCCCGATTCCCTCGCTCACCCTCTCCGACCAGCAATTCCTCAGCGGCGATGCGGCCGCCGGCAAGCCGGTGACGGTCGCGGGCGAATTCCGGCTCGCGCAGGGCACCGGAAAACTTCCCGTCGTCGTGCTGATGCACGGCTCCAGCGGCGTCGGCGCCACCACGGAAGCCTGGGTGCACGCGTTCAACGCCATGGGCATCTCGACCTTCGTGATCGACGGCTTTACCGGCCGCGGACTGACGGTGGTCGGACCGAACCAGGCCCTGCTCGGCCGGCTCAATCTGATCGTCGACATCTATCGTTCGCTCGAGATCTTGGCGAAGCATCCCCGCGTCGATCCCGACCGCATCGTGCTGATGGGCTTTTCGCGCGGCGGACAGGCGACGCTCTATGCGAGCCTCGACCGCTTCAACAAGCTCTGGAACAAGTCCGGCATCCAGTTCGCCGCCTACATCCCGTTCTATCCGGATTGCTCGACGACCTACCTCGGCGATACCGAGGTCGCGGCGCGCCCGATCCGTATCTTCCACGGCACGCCTGACGACTACAATCCCGTGAAGAGCTGCAAGGCCTTTGTCGAGCGGCTCAAGACCGCTGGGCGCGATGTGGTGCTGACCGAATACCCTGACAGCGCGCACGGCTTCGACAGCGGCCTGCTCGGCGCCGCCACCGTGACGGTCTCCGCCAACGCCCAGACCGTGCGCAATTGCCAGATCAGGGAAGGCGACGGCGGCGTGCTGATGAACGCCGGCACGCAGGCGCCCTTCACCTACAAGGACACCTGCGTCGAGCTCAATCCGCATGTCGGCGGCAATCCCGCAACCGCCGCGGAGTCGCGCAAGGCTGTCGAGGAATTCTTGCAGGCGCTGTTCAAGCTGGGTTGAGAGGCAGCCGGGTCTTGCATGGCTCGAGACGCCCCCTTTGCGGGCTCCTCACCATGAGGATCACGTGTGAGCCGACGCCGGCACCACATACTCCGTCATTGCGAGCGCAGCGAAGCAATCCAGAGTCTTTCCGCGGAGGGGCTCTGGATTGCTTCGCGGAGCCTGTCATCGGGCCGCGCTGCGCGCGGACCCGTTGGCTCGCAATGACGCGTGGAGAGAGGCGCGCTCGCAATGACGAGCCCTACGGCTCACCCGGCTTGAACGGCTCCTGCTTGTCCGGCGGCACCGTCTCCTCGGCCATGGCCAGTAGCATCGCGACCATCACGTAGTTGCCGGCGACCGCGGTGAGGTCGACGATCTGCTGGTCGTTGAACACTTTCTTCGCGCGCGCATAGGTCTCGTCGGTGACCTTCTTGGTCGTGGTGATCTCGGTGACGAAATCGTAGACCACAGCCTCGTCCTCGGCCATCTTCGACGGCCGCTTGTTGGCTTTCAGCTCGGCAATGATGTCGGGTGACAGGCCCGCCTTCGCGGCCAGTGGCGCGTGCGCGAACCACTCCACCTGCGAACGCCACTGCCTCCCGATGATCAGGATCGCGAACTCGTTGAGTTTTGTGGGGACCGAGGTCTCCCAGCGCAGATAGTAGAACAGGTCGAACAGGCGCTGGCCGAGCACGGGGCTGCGGATCATGGGATTGTAGGGCCCGCCGATGCCGACGCTCGACACCTTCATGATCTGCTCGCCGAGCGGCTTCTGCTTGGCGTCGAGCTGGTCCATGGTGAGCTGCGGAAAGCGCGGCTCCTTGCTGGTGGCGGGTGCCGCAAACATCGTGGCGGCGAGCCAGCCGCCAGCTGCGGCAAGCGTAAGCGACGACAGCCAGAGTGGCGCTGAGTTCATTGTTGTCCTCCCGACCTTTTTTCTTGCTTGGTCGGAAGGATGCTAGTCGAGCGAGTTCGTGTGCGCCAGCTAGACCGCGCCGATCTCGGCAAGGCAGGCTTGCGTCAGCGGCATGCGCTCGCCGACGAGGCGCGGCTCGGTGCAATCCATGTTGAGCGCAAACACGGTGTGCGCCTCGCCCTTCTCGGCCCAGCCGACCATCCAGCCCAGCGACGGCTCGCCGCGCTCGGCGCCCAAAAGGCCGGACTTGGCGCGGATGACGCTATCGCCGACCTTGGTCACCGGCAGGATGTCAGCGACGAGATCCTGGCTGCGCTTGGAAATCGGCAGCGCGCGGCGGCGCAGCCGGTCGACGAAATCGATCTGCTCGACCGGATCGATGCGCAAAGCGCCTGTGAGCCAGAACTGGTCGATGCCGCCGCCTATGTCGCGATTGCCATAGTCGAACAGATCGACGTATTTCTGCATGCGCTCCTGCCCGATGCGGCGCGCGATCTCCTGATAGACCGGGACCGCACTGACCGCGATGGCGCTGCGCAGCGTGTGATCCTTGTTCCACGCCTCGATTCCGCGCTTCACGCCGTCCCAGGGGAAAACGTCCTTGTCGGGATCTGTGACCACGCCGGTCTCCAACGCGATCAGCGAGTTCGGGATCTTGAAGGTCGAGGCCGGCAGCTTGCCCTCGCCCGAGCGCTCCTTGTCGCTGGCGACGATCAGATAGTCCTCGACCTTGTAGCCGACAAAGGTGCCTGATGTGCCGAGGTCGGTGAAGCGTTTTGCCAGGCTGTCGCGGATCTCGTTGCGCGGCGGCGCGACATGGGCGAGCGCGCGCGACGGCAGGATCGCGGTTGCGGCGAGAAGGCCGAGGGTGGAACGGCGAGTGATCACGTGCAGTGTCCGTTGAGCGATGGAATTGGCGGCGACCATGCAGCCGCTATCATGGTGAAACGATGACAGCTACCTGGCCCGGCCCGACAGCCGCAGCACGAACACCAGCACTTCGGCGACGGCCTTGTAGAGATCGGGCGGGATCTCCTCGCCAAGCTCGACCTTGGACAGCGCGCCGGCCAGGATTTCGTTCTCCTCGATCGGGATGTCGTTGGCCCTGGCGATCTCGACGATCTTTTCGCCGATCGTGCCCTTGCCCTTGGCGACGACGACCGGCGCGCCAGAGCCCTTCTCGTAATGCAGTGCGATCGCAAGCTTGGATGGATCGCTCATGTGGCGCGATCCAGGAAGTGGCCGGCGCGGGCCGGTGCCGGTTGCGGCGGCGTGCCGTCCCGCACCACGATGTCGCCGGGCTTGAGCTCGGCCCTGGTCATCGCCTGGCTGAGCTCATCGATCCCGGCGCGAAGCTGCTGCGCGGTCGCCGGCCGCTCCGCCCACATCCGCACGAAGGTCTTGTCGCCGTTCAGAGTGATCAGCGCGTGCACGGGGCCGGCCGGCTCGACGTTGAGCGTGAAGCGTGCACGCCAGGCGCGTTTGGCAGGATCGGCGGATTCGTTGCCACCGTCGCGCGAGATCTCGAACTGCGCCATGGCGGTGCCCTGTGGGGTCGCAAAGGGAATCTCGAAATTCCACTGCGGCACGGCCGGATCGATGCGATGGCCGGAGGCATCGGTGCGATCGGGGAGCGAGGCGACCTGGAGCAAGGTCTGCCGCGCGATCGCGGCATCGGTGTCGTCGAGCAGACGGTGCACGGTCGCAGCCAGCGGCGCATCCGGCACGAGCGACGGTGAGGCGATGGACTGCGGCGACGGCAGGGCGCCGCGGAATGGCGGTGGCGTCGCGCGCGCGGCGGCCTCGAAGATGTGGCCATCGGGCACGGCCTTGTTCGAGCCCGGCAAATTGCCGATCATGCGCGGCAGATTTTGCGTGACCTCCTGCAAGAGGCTCGCGGCAAGGCCAGCGGACATGGTTCGCGAGCCCGCCGCCTGCGGCGTTGCGCCCGCCATGTCTGCCAGCACGGCGGCTGCGAGCGCAGCGCCGCGCGGCATTTGCGTCGGCTGGGCGATCTCCGCCTCGGGCGACGGCAATGCCGCCTGCGCGGCCTCGCCCGCCGCCTGAAGTGCGGACGTTGCGGTCTGCGGCGCGACGCCTGTCGGCGGCGCGGTGCCTTGCGCCGGTGCCTGCGGTACGCCGGTCTCGAGCGTTCCCGAGGTCGCGGCCAGTGTCTGGCGCAGCACCAGGAGCGCCGCCTTCAGGTCCGGCACGGCGCCTGGCGACGGCGTCGCGCCCGCGGCAAGCGAGGCCTCGAGAAACAGGCCGGACTTCTGGAAGGCGGATTCGATGTCGCCGCCGTCGAGCTCGGTATTGAGCGGCGTCTGCTGCGCCAGCACGTCGAGCACCGCCTGCTTTAATCCCGCCGGCAGATCGCTGCCGGTCACGACGGAGGCCAGATTGGCGAACAGCGGCGCCTGGCTGCCCTGCTTGCTCGCGGCCTCGGCCGAAGCCATTGTGACCGCGACCTGCTCCGATGACGTCAAGGTGTTGCGCGCCGCGCTCGCGGATGGCGCAAGCGACGGGCTGTCGACCAGCGAAGCCGCGGCCGGCGTCAGCGTGACCTGGTCGGCGGCTGCCTCGCCTGCGCCGCCCACGACGGCGAGGCGGATGGTGCCGTCGTTCTGCGACACCGCAAGCTGGAGATTTTGTCCCGGCGACAGCGCGACTTCCGACATCACGTCGAGGGTGAGATTTGCAATCGCGATCCGCACCAGATTGTCGGCGAGCACGCTGACGACTCTGGCGTCGACGACGCTGCCGGCCTGGAGCACGATGTCAGGCGTCGCCGCATCAGCCGCGGGGCTGGCAGCACTGACGGGAGTAATGGAACTGATCGGCGTCGCCATCTCAGGGGCCCAGGAGCACGGGCCACCCTAACGCCGGCGTCGTAAACCTCTCGTTAAGGACCTTCGGCCGCGGACGGCTTGACCGCCGCCAGAACTGCGACGGCAGCGTTGAAATCCCGCGCGCGGGCGGCCCGGCGTGCCGCGGCCTCCTCGTCCACGCCCCATTGGTCGGCGTTCCAGTCCTCATCGACATGGGCGGCGGCCCAGACCTGGTCGGCCTCGCGCACGCCATGGGCCAGGGCCAGCGCCAGCAGCGCCGAGCCGGTCAGGGTCGTCACCACATGGAGTGCCGCGACCGACCAGGCATCCCCGGGCAAGGCTGCGCGGGCGGCCTGAATGGCCTCGTCCGGCTGCTTCACATGCATGACGCCCTCGGACAGGATGAAATGCGCCCCCAGTGCCTCCGCGGCCCAGAACAGCACGGGGTCCCAATGCGTGGCCTCGCGGGCCACGAGCGCCTCGGGATGGCCGGCGCGATAGAACAGCAGGTCGGACTCGAAATATTTTGCAAGGTCGTCCCTGACGAGCCCGACGCGATCGACCACGCCTTCGACCACGCTGTTGGCGATCCGCGTCAGCGGCATGGTCACGGGATCGATCGTCTCGCCCTGGGCCGCCCATTCGGCGGCGACCGCGTCCGCCAGCGCGCGCGAGGGGATCACCACCTGGCGACCGGACGGCGTGCGGATCGGCTTGCCGCCGAGCGTGATGGCGAAGCCACCTTCGGCCTCGGCGACGCCGGCCTCCTTGTAGAAGCGCTTGCGCTGCGGCGTGCGCGCGGACTGGCGGGCCGCCTCGCGTGGATCGCGCGGGGATTGCCCCGCAACCTCGTCGAACAATTCGCGCATGTCAGTTTTCGGCCCTACTCGCTCAGTGCTAGGCTTGTACGACAAGACCGGCGCCCGATAAAGCGAGCGGCAGGCATGAGGGAACTTGCGGGCATTGTGACCCTGGTCGCCGGCTTTGGGCTGGCCGCGGCGGAGGCCGGATTTCGTAGCCCGGAATCGCTGGTCCGCAACGTCTATGCCCATTACGGCCAGGGCGTGCCGGAGCTGTCAAAAGGCCTGCCGCGGGATGGCGCCACCGCCCGGCAGTTCTTCGATTTCCCGCTGCGCAAGGCCTGGAGCACGCCGAGGGCCGAGCCCTATGATTTCCTGGTGCAGAGCGCGAGCTGGAAGCTCGGCCCGGTCGCGATCGCGGTCGTGCGGAGGCAATACGACAAGACCTATGTCGCGGCGAATTTCGACAATCACGGCCGCCGCGTGACGCTGAACTTCATCCTCGTCAACGGCCCGGAAGGCTGGCTGATCACGGATGTCGAGACCCCGCACGACAGCTTGCGCATGTTTCTGGAGCAGTTTCGGAATTGAGGGGGCTGTGGACGCGCCCACAACCATCGCTGTCATGCCCCGCGAAGGCGGGGCATCCAGTACGCCGCGGCGGATGTGGTGAGAGCGAGCTCTCTAACGCCGGCCTCTGGAATACTGGATCGCCCGCCTTCGCGGGCGATGACAGCGAGAACGTGGCTAGTCCCGCGCCTTACTCGTTCGCGCGCCCCTACTCTTCCGGCGCGTTCTCGATCGGATCGAACCGGCTTGCATCGAGCCCGAGCAGATTCCACGACTGCTGCATGTGCGGCGGCAGCGGGGCGGTTGCGTCGATCACGCCGCCGCGCGGATGCGGAATGACGATGCGGCGCGCGAGCAGATGCAGCCGGTTTTGCAGGCCGCCCGGCAGCTGCCAATTCTCGATGTTGAAATATTTGGGATCGCCGACGATGGGGTGGCCGATGTGCTCCATATGCGCGCGGAGCTGGTGGGTGCGGCCCGTCACCGGTTTCAGCGACACCCAGGTCAGCTTGTTGCCCGCGGTCTCGACCACGGCATAGTAAGTCACCGCGTGGCTGGCGCCCTCATCGCCGTGCTGGGCGATGCGCATGATGGTGTCGTCCTCGCTCTCCTCCTTGGCAAGGAAGGTCGAGATGCGGCCCTGCTTCGGCTTCGGCAGCCCCGGCACCAAGGCCCAATAGACCTTTCGCGCCGACCGCGAACGGAACGCGCCGGTCAGATGCGAAGCGGCAAAGCGCGTCTTGGCGATCAGGAGACAGCCCGACGTCTCCCTGTCGATGCGGTGCACGAGGCGCGGCTTCTGGCCCTTGGCATCGCGCATCACCTCGAGCATCTGGTCGATGTGCCGCGTCATGCCCGAGCCGCCCTGCACGGCAAGTCCGGCCGGCTTGTTCAGGACGAGGACGTCGTCGTCCTCGTAGATCGTCATCTCCTTCAGCGCCTTGAGCGTCTTCTGCGCAGCCTCCGAGAGCTCGCCGACGGCCTTCGGTACGTCGAGCTTCAGCGGCGGGATGCGGACGCTCTGCCCCTCCTCCAGCCGGTCCTTGCTGTCGACGCGCTTGCCGTCGACGCGGAGCTCGCCTTTGCGGACGACGCGCTGGATGTGGGAGAACGACAGGCCGGGAAAGCGCGCCTCGAGGAAGCGATCGACGCGCATGTTGTTCTCGTCGGCCGTCACGGTGACGGTCTGCACCTTGGTCGGCAGCAGCGCCTCGACGGGCTTGGCCGGTGCAGGCTTTTCCAGCGCTGCCTTTTCCAACGCTGCCTTGGGCGGGCGCCGCTCGGCACGCTCGGCCGCAAAACGCGGCGGCTTCGCGCCCGGCTTGGCCCCAGGCCGCGGCCCTGCCTTCTTGGCGCTGCGCGCCTTGAACGGACGCGCGTCATCGCGCTCGTCACGCGAACGGGGCTTTGGGTTCATTCTCTTGATGCGACGGCTCATGGTTGCCTGCGTACCCTAAAAGCCGGCTCCCGTCACGGCGAAATGGCCGATTCTAGCGCGAGCCGCCCCGCTCCTTGCGCAGCTTGGCCCAATAGTCCAGCCGCTTCCTGATCTCCCGCTCGAACCCCCGCTCGGGCGGGTCGTAGAAGGTCTGGCGGCCCAGGGCGTCCGGGAAATAATCCTGGCCGGAGAAGGCGTCGGGGGCGTCGTGGTCGTATTCGTAAGCTGCGCCGTAGCCTTCCGACTTCATCAGCTTGGTCGGGGAATTGAGGATGTGCTTTGGCGGCAGCAGCGAGCCGGCCTGCTTTGCGGTCTGCATGGCGGCACCGAAGGCGGTGTAGACCGCGTTCGATTTCGGCGCAGTGGCGAGATAGACCACCGCTTGCGCGATGGCGAGCTCGCCTTCGGGATGGCCGAGGAAGTCGAAGGCGTCCTTGGCGGCATTGGCGATGACGAGCGCCTGCGGATCGGCAAGGCCGATGTCCTCGACCGCCATGCGCACGACGCGGCGGGCCAGAAACAGCGGGTCCTCGCCGGCATCGAGCATGCGCGCGAGGTAATACAGCGCAGCGTCGGGATCGGAGCCGCGCACCGACTTATGCAGCGCCGAGATCAGGTTGTAATGACCGTCGGCCGACTTGTCGTAGATCGGCGCGCGGCGTTGCAGGATATCCTGCAACTGCGCGGCATTGAAAATCTCATCAGCCCGCGCCGAACGCCAAACCTCCTCGGCGAGCGTCAGCGATGCCCTTCCGTCGCCGTCGGCCATGCGCACCAGCACCGCGCGTGCTTCCGCATCGAGCGGCAGCTTGCGGCCCTCGACCTCCTCGGCATGCGCAAACAGCTTTTCGATCGCGGCCGCATCGAGCGAGCGAAACACCAGCACGCGCGCGCGCGACAGAAGCGCCGCGTTGAGCTCGAAGGACGGGTTTTCGGTGGTGGCGCCGACCATGACCACCGTGCCGTCTTCCATGACAGGAAGAAACGAGTCCTGCTGGGCGCGGTTGAAGCGGTGTACCTCGTCGACGAACAGAAGCGTGCCCTTGCCCATCTCGCGGCGGGCACGCGCGGCGTCGAACGCCTTCTTGAGATCGGCCACGCCGGAGAACACCGCGGAGATCTGCTCGAAATGCAGGTCGGTCGCATCCGCCAGCAGCCGTGCGACCGTGGTCTTGCCGGTGCCGGGCGGGCCCCAGAACACCAGCGAGCCGAGCGTGCGCGTCTCCAGCATACGCGTCAGCGCGCCGTCGGGCCCGAGGATATGATCCTGCCCGACGACCTCCGACAACGCGCGCGGCCGCAGCCGATCCGGCAGCGGATGCGGGGCCTCGTGATCGAGCCCCGCCGCGGCAAAGAGAGTTGGCGTCTCCTGTGGTCGCTTCGGACTCATCCGCCCAGCGTAACGTTGATCTGCTGGCCACCGCGCACCAGCGTGATGCGCCAGATCCGCGGGCGCTCACCTGCGGCCTTCTCGAGGTCGCCGGTCCTGCCGATCTTCTGGTTGTTGACCGCCAGGATGATGTCGCCCTTCTGGAAGCCGACCTGAGCGGCCGCGCTGTCGCCGCCGAGATCGGTAATCACGACGCCTTCAGTGTCGGCATCCAGATGCAGCTCGTCCGCAACCGCCGGCGTGATGGTCGAGACCTTCGCACCCTGGAACGGCGAACGCGCGGTGACGACGAGCTCGTTGCGGCCGGTGTCGGGCGCGGTCTCCAGCGCCACCGTCAGCTTGACCGGCTTACCGCTGCGCTGCACGTCGATCTGCGCGGTGCCGCCGAGCGGACGCGTCGCGAAGCGGTAGTCGAAGGCATTGGGATCATCCACGGTCTGGCCGTCGATCCCGGTGATGAGATCGGAGGATTTCAGGCCGGCCTTCGCTGCGGGGCCGTTCGAGACCACGCTCGCGACCAGCGCACCGGTCGGCGAACGCAAGCCGAGGCTTTCGGCGATCTCGGGCGTCACCGTCTGCAATTTGGCGCCGAGCCAGGGACGCTTCACCGCCTTGCCGCCGCCCTTGGCGGAGGCGACGACCACGCGCACCATGTTGGCGGGGATCGCAAAGCCGATGCCCTGCGAGCCGCCGGAGCGCGAATAGATCGCGGTGTTGATGCCGGCAAGCTTGCCGCTCATGTCGACCAGCGCGCCGCCGGAATTGCCGGGATTGATCGCCGCATCGGTCTGGATGAAGAACTGGTAGTCGGTGATGCCGACCTGCGTGCGCGCCAGCGCCGAGATGATGCCGTGGGTCACGGTCTGGCCGACGCCGAAGGGATTGCCGATCGCGAGCACGACGTCGCCGACCAGCAGCTCGTCCGAATTGGTGAAGTCGAGCGTCGGGAATTTCTCCTTGGTGTCCTTCAGGCGCAGTACGGCGAGATCGGTGCGGGAATCCTTCAGCAGGATCTCGGCCTCGAACTCGCGCTTGTCCGACAGCGACACCTTGACCTGGTCCGCGCCCTCGATGACGTGGACGTTGGTGACGACGAGGCCCGTCGTATCGACGATGACGCCGGAGCCGAGCGAGCGCTGCATCTGCTCGGGCTGCTGGCCCGGCACGCCGAAGAAACGGCGGAAGACCGGGTCGTCGAGCAGCGGATTACGGTTCTGCACCACCTTGGCGGCATAGACGTTGACGACGGCCGGCTGCACCCGCTGTACGATCGGCGCATAGGACAGCCGCAGCTCGGCCGGCGACGACGGGACCCGACGGTCCTGCGCCGCAGCCGGATTGAAGTGGGCCGAAAAGGCTATGCACAATGCCGTGACGACGGCGGTCCAGGTCGATCGAAACATTCCTACCTCTTGGAAAAGACGCCGGAATATAGGCGCGTTCGCCCCCCAATAGAAGGGCGCGGAACGGCAATATTCACCCCCTTCCGCCGCCTGCCGCATACAGGCCCCGCGTACGAAATGGCAATTTGCCCGGCGCTGTGGATTGGCATGATGCGCGTCATCTTGCATGGTGATGCAAGGCGGATTCGGTTGCGGCGAATTTGCATCAGTGGGAACCGCGCAACCGGAGCGCGCCGTCGCGGGGCAGTCATCGATCGTTCCTAGGCTCTCCGCCTGCGACTTGGGGAAGTTCGTCAAACAATGGAGGCGTGATGTGAGCAGGACAAGAATTGCAGCCACGGCGATGGGTCTCGCCGGCGTGCTTGCGGCCGCACAGGCCCAGGCCCAATCGGCAAGCAGCAGCGAGCAGGAGATCGCGCTGCTGAAGCAGCAGCTGAAGATGCTGGAGCAGAAGCTCGACAAGCTCCAGAGCCAGACCGCGGCGAACACGGCGGCGACGGCGAAAGCCAAGGCCGAGGCGAAGGCCGAAGCCAAAGCCGAAGCGCGCTCGGAAGCGAAAGCGGTCGTGGCCAATGCCAACGCTGCGATCCCGCTCAAGGGGCCCGCGCCGGCGTCGGGCGTCGTCGTGACGATGCCGAACAACCGGCCGACCATCTGTACTGCCGATGGGGCGAACTGCGTCGGCATCACCGGCCGCGTGCACTACGATGTCGGCGGCTATGATTATCGTCCCAACACCGCGGCCACCGTGCCGCAGAAGCTCGACAGCGGCGAGAACGTCCGCCGCGCGCGCATCGGCCTTGCCGGCAAATTCTTCAACGACTGGAATTTCGCGCTGGTCTACGACTTCGGCGGCACCTCCGATGGATTTGGCGGCGCAGCTCCCGGATCGCTGCCCGGCGGCGGCGTCTCCGGCGTGGAGAACGCCTATCTCAGCTACACCGGCCTGAAGCCGTTCGGCGGACGGATGGCGATCGAGGCCGGCATCATGGACCTGCCCTACACCATGGACGAAGCCACGAGCTCCAACGACATCATGTTCATGGAGCGCGCCTCGGCGGGCGTCATCGCGACCAATATCGCCGCCGGCGACTTCCGCTCGGCGGCCGGCACGCGCTGGTACAACGACCAGCTCTGGATCGGCGGCTATGTCACAGGACCGTCGACGGGGGCGATCCATTCCGCCTCGAGCGCGGCGCCGGCGGGCACGAGCGAGCAATATGGCGCGGTGGCGCGCGTTGCCGGAAATCCCATCAGCGGCAAGGACTACTCGGTGCATATCGGCGCCGACGCGCAGTGGCTGATCCAGCCGCCGCGCAATCTCATCGCCAATACGCAGACGGTGACGCTGAGCGATCGGCCTGAGTTGCGTCTCGATCCGACGACGCTGATCTCGACCGGCGCGATCGCCAATGCCTCGGGCGCGCAGGTCTACAGCGTCGAAGCGGCGGCGACCTATGGACCGTTCATCGTTCAGGGCGAGTACTTCTGGTACAACATCGACCGCACCGCCAACACCGGCGTGCCGCTGGTCGGCGCACCGAGCCTGAAATTCCAGGGCGGCTATGCGCAGGCCGGCTACGTGCTGACCGGCGAGGGCCGGACCTACAATGCGGCGAACGCGGCCTATAACGGCGTCAAGCCGGCGCATCCGTTCTCGCTCGACGGCGGCGGCTGGGGCGCCTGGGAAATCGCGGGACGCTTCTCGACGATCGACCTCAACGACCAGCTCGCGACCGCCAACGGCATCGCCGGCGGCCGGCAGACCGTCTACACGCTGGCGCTCAACTGGTACGTCAACGGCAACGTCCGCTTCATGCTCGACTATCTGCACGGCACGGTGTCGCGGCAGGCCTCGCCCGTCTCGACCGCCGATGTCGGCTCGAAATTCGACGCCGTCGCGATGCGCACGCAGTTCGCGTTCTGACGCAATCTCTTCCGGGAGCGGCACGATCCGCTCCCGGATATCTACGCCGCGCGCTTCGGCTTCTTCACCACCACCGGCGGCGGCGCGCAGGAGAGCCGCTGCTGATGGCTCTCGCCCCAGGCCTTCAGGATGTCGATCACCGGCTTGAGGCTCTCGCCGAGCTCGGAGAGGCAATACTCCACCCGCGGCGGCACCTCCGCGTAGACCTTGCGGATGACGAGCCCGTCCTCCTCCAGCGCGCGAAGCTGCTTGGTCAGCATGCGCTGGGTGATGGCGGGCATCAGGCGGCGCAGCTCGCCGAAGCGCTGGGTGCCGCTCTGGAGGTGGTAGAGGATCACGCCCTTCCATTTGCCGTCGATGAGGTCCAGCGTCGCCTCGACCGAGCAGCCGGGGCGGCGGGCAAAATTGCGCCGTTTCATGCGTGTTTTCCCAATAGTATCCAAACGGGGACTATATCCCCGAATTTACAGTACTTGCCAAATGGAGGCCAGCGGGACAGTTAGCAGGCCGGGCGCACATCACAAGCTGCGCGCCATCTGATGGAGACAAGCCATGAAGGCCGTCGGCTACAAGAAGTCGCTTCCGATCGAGGATCAGGACGCGCTGTTCGATTTCGAGACTGCAAAACCCGAGCCCAAGGGACGCGACATCCGCGTCGCCGTGAAGGCGATCTCGGCCAATCCGGTCGATTACAAGGTGCGCAAGCGCGCCGCCCCGCCCGAGGGCGAGGTCAAGATTCTGGGCTATGATGCCTCCGGCGTGGTCGACGCCGTCGGGCCCGAGGTCACGCTGTTCAAGCCGGGCGACGAGGTGTTTTACGCCGGCTCGATCCAGCGTCCGGGCACCAACGCCGAATTCCACCTGGTCGACGAGCGCATCGTCGGCAACAAGCCGAAGTCGCTCTCGTTTGCGCAAGCAGCCGCCCTCCCCCTCACCTCCATCACTGCGTGGGAATTGCTGTTCGATCGCCTCGGCGCGGTGCCGGGCAAGAGCGTCGATCCGCGCACGCTGCTGATCACGGGCGGCGCCGGCGGCGTCGGCTCGATCCTGATCCAGCTCGCCCGCCGCCTCACCGGGCTGACGGTGCTCGCGACCGCGACGCGGCCGGAATCGCAAAAATGGTGCCTCGATCTCGGCGCGCATGCGGTGATCGACCACGGCAAGCCGATGAAGGAGCAGATCGAGAAGCTCAAGCTGCCGCCGGTCGCGCTGGTGGCGAGCCTTACCTTCACCGATCAGCACTACAAGAGCATCGCCGAATTCATGGCGCCGCAGGGCAAGTTCGGCCTGATCGACGACCCGCCGGAGTTCGCTGTGAGCGCGTTCAAGGGCAAGGCGATCTCGGTGCACTGGGAATCGATGTTCACGCGCTCCTCGTTCCAGACGCCCGACATGATCGCGCAGCATCATCTGCTCAATGACGTCGCCGACCTCATCGACAAGGGCGTGCTGCGCACCACGCTCGACCAGACCTTCGGCACGATCAACGCAGCCAACCTCAAGCGCGCGCACGCACTGCTCGAGAGCGGCAAGTCGCGCGGCAAGATCGTGCTGGAGGGGTGGTAGCAGCCAAAGGCTCCGTCATGCCCGGGCTTGACCCGGGCATCCACGTACATCCTCATACGCGGTGATGCGTGGATGGCCGGGACAAGCCCGGCCATGACGAGGCTCGCTACGGAGCGACGCCCTCGACGAACATCAACCGCCGCTCCAGCGCCGTCTGCCGCAGCTTCAACGCCTCGGCATATTCCGCCGACGCGTACCATTCGCGCGCCCGCGCCATCGACGGAAACTCGACGATGATGATGGTCTTGGGCGGCGGGCCGCCCTCCACCACCTCGGCGGCACCGCCGCGCGCGAGGTAGCGGCCGCCGTATTGCGCGATAGTCTGCGCCGCAAGCGCGCGATAGGCCTCCATCGCACTCCTGTCGCGCACCTCGACCTCGGAGATCACGTAGGCCGGCATGTGCGTAGCCGCCTCAGGCAATCGTGTTGACGATGCCGCCTTCCGCGCGCAACGCCGCGCCGTTGGTCGCGGACGCTTCCTTCGACGCAACATAGACCACCATGTTGGCGATCTCGTCGACGCTGGCGAAGCGCTGGATCAGCGAGCTCGGGCGATGCTGCTTGACGAAATTGGCTGCGGCTTCATCCACCGACTGACCGTTTTGTTTCGCGAGATCCTTCACGAAGGTCTCGACACCCTCCGACATGGTCGGGCCCGGCAGCACGGAATTGACGGTGACGCCGGTGCCGCGGGTGAGCTGCGCCAGACCGCGCGCAACCGAGAGCTGGGCGGTCTTGCTCATGCCGTAGTGAATCATCTCGACGGGAATGTTGAGGCCGGATTCCGAGGAGATGAAGACGATGCGGCCCCAGTTGCGCTTGAGCATGCCCTTCATATACGCCCGCGACAGCCGCACGCCGCTCATGACGTTGACCTCGAAGAAGCGGCTCCAGTCCTCGTCCGGGATATCGAAAAAGTCCTTTGGCTCGAAGATGCCGGCATTGTTGATGAGGATGTCGACCTCCGGCAGTGCCGCCACAAGCGCCTTGCAGCCCGAAGCGGTCGACACGTCGGCGGCGATGCCGCGCACCTTGCCGCCCGCAGCTTCCAGCTTGCGCGTGGCGGCATCGACCTTGTCCTGGCCGCGCCCGTTGATCACGACACTCGCGCCTGAGGCGGCAAGGCCCTTGGCAATGGCGTGGCCGATGCCGGCGGTCGAGCCGGTCACCAGTGCAGTTTTTCCGGAAAGGTCGATGTTCATGTCGTATCTCCATCAGATCGATGATCGGGATATCGGGCGCGGCGGATCGGGCCGCAATCGGCGCTCACCAATCAGTGAGACGCCGAGCACTTTTCCTGCGACAACTTAGACACCCTGCCTGAACCGCCGCTGGAACGATTATTGCTAAGCAGCACGGCGTCTCATATGAACACGGAAGAACTATGCGATGAAGCGTACGGCCCTCACGATTATCCTCGGACTGGTCGGCTTGATGGGCGGCAACTCGCTCGCGCCGGCTCAAACGGTCTATCCGGAGAAATCGTTGCAATTGATCGTCCCCTTTCCGCCGGGCGGCGCCTCCGACGTGGTCGCGCGCATTATCGGCGGCGAACTGGAGACGCGGCTCGGCAAGCCCGTGATCATCATGAACCGTCCCGGGGGCGGCACCACCATCGCGGCCAAGGAAGTCGCGCGCTCGGCGCCTGACGGATACACCCTGTTTTTCAGCTCAAATTCGAGCTTCACGCTGCCGGCAGCCGTGAAGGAAAGCGTGCCTTACGACGCGGCCAAGGATTTCGAGCCGCTCGGCCAGGTCGGCAAGATCACGCTGGCGCTGGTCACCTACAAGGACAATCCGGTCAACGACGTGGCTTCGCTGGTCGCCGAAGCGAAGGCCAATCCCGACAAGCTGTCGCTCGCATCATTCGGCGTCGCGACCGTCTCCCATTTCGCCGGCGAGCTGTTCAAGTCGAGTGCCGGGGTCAAGATGGTCCACCTGCCCTACAAGGGCAGTGCACCGGCGATGAACGACCTCATCGGCAAGCACATCCAATATCACGTCGACACCGTGATCGCCGTGAAGCCGCAGATCGAGGCCGGCACCGTCAAGGTGCTCGCGGTGTTCTCGGGCAAGCGCACGCCCTACCTGCCCGACGTGCCGACGCTTGCCGAACTCGGCTACACCGGCATCGACTTCGCGTCCTGGGGCGCGGTGGTCGCGCCCAAGGGGCTGCCGCCGGCCGTTCGCGACAAGCTGTCGGCGACGCTGGAGGAGATCATCAACAGCCCTTCCGTCATCGAGCGCTTCACCAAGGTCGGCTTCGAGCCCGGCTTCGTGCGCTACAGCGATTGGGCGGGAGCCATCGGCAAGGAGACCGCCGAGATGAAGGAGATCGCACAAAAGGCGGGGATCAAGGAAGAATAGTCTCGCCGATCTTCGCCGGCCCCAAAAACAAAAGCGGCGCCCGAGGGCGCCGCTTTCAATTCTGTACCTGCTGAAACGGCTTACGCCGCCTCGGCTTCCTTCTCCTGCACCGGACCGGAATCCTGGCCCTTGGCATCGACGTCGCGATCGACGAACTCGATCACGGCCATCGCGGCGTTGTCGCCGTAGCGGAAGCCGGCCTTGATGATGCGGGTATAGCCGCCCTGGCGGTCCTTGTAGCGGGTCGCCAGCACGTCGAAGAGCTTCCTGACCTGATCCTTGTCGCGCATCTCGGAGATGGCCTGGCGGCGCATGGACAGCCCGCCCTTCTTGCCGAGGGTGACCAGCTTCTCCACGATCGGGCGCAATTCCTTCGCCTTCGGGAGCGTGGTGACGATCTGCTCGTGCTTGATCAGCGCGGCCGCCATGTTGGCGAACATCGCCCTGCGGTGCTCGGCCGTGCGGTTGAGCTTCCGATGAACCTTGCCGTGACGCATGTGACTATTCCTTAGTTTGAAACTGCCGCGACGGTTCGTCGGACATGTTGCTCAGGTGGGCTGCCTGCGTTCGCCCATTTAGTCATTCCGGACGGCGCGAAGCGACGATCCGGAATCTCGAGGTTCCGGGTTCGATGCTTGCGCATCGCCCCGGAACGACGAATCTCAGTAGTGATCCTCGAAGCGCTTGGCGAGCTCGTCGATGTTCTCCGGCGGCCAGCCCGGCACTTCCATGCCGAGATGCAGACCCATCTGGGCCAGCACTTCCTTGATCTCGTTCAGCGACTTGCGGCCGAAGTTCGGGGTGCGGAGCATTTCCGCTTCGCTCTTCTGCACGAGGTCGCCGATATAGACGATGTTGTCGTTCTTCAAGCAGTTGGCCGAACGCACCGACAGCTCGAGCTCGTCCACCTTCTTGAGGAAGGCCGGGTTGAAGGCGAGGTCCGGGATGATCTCCTGGGCGACTTCCTTGCGCGGCTCTTCGAAGTTGACGAACACGTTGAGCTGATCCTGGAGGATGCGGGCGGCGTAAGCCACCGAGTCATCCGGCGAGATCGCGCCGTTGGTCTCGATCGTCATGGTCAGCTTGTCGTAGTCGAGGATCTGGCCCTCGCGGGTGTTCTCGACCTTGTAGGAGACCTTGCGGACCGGCGAGTACAGGCTGTCGACCGGGATCAGGCCGATCGGCGCGTCCTCGGGACGGTTGCGCTCGGCGGGCACGTAGCCCTTGCCGGTCGCGACGGTGAACTCCATGCGGATCTCAGCGCCCTCGTCGAGGGTGCAGATCTGGAGGTCCGGGTTGAGCACGACGACGTCGCCGACGGTCTGGATGTCGCCGGCGGTGACGACGCCCGGGCCCTGCTTCTTCACGACCATGCGCTTGGGGCCTTCGCCCTGCATCTTGATCGAGATGTCCTTGATGTTCAGCACGATGTCGGTGACGTCCTCACGGACGCCAGCGATCGAGGAGAACTCGTGCAGCACGCCGTCGATGTGCACCGACTGCACCGCCGCGCCCTGAAGCGAGGAGAGCAGGATGCGGCGCAGCGCGTTGCCGAGGGTCTGGCCAAAGCCGCGCTCGAGCGGCTCGGCGACGATGGTCGCGAAGCGGGCCGGATCGCTGCCGGGCGTGACCTGGAGCTTGTTCGGCCGAATCAGTTCTTGCCAATTTTTCTGGATCGTCACTGTTTCACCCATACAGGCCAGTCGAACTGCCGTTGCAGACACTGGCGTTGGAGAAAGGCCGCAGGTCGCACCTGCGACTTCTTGCAAAAGTCATTGCGGGCGCCGATGCGCCCGCAACTTCGTATCAAACGCGCCGACGCTTGCGGGGACGGCAACCGTTATGCGGGATCGTGGTCACGTCGCGGATCGAGGTGACGGTGAAGCCTGCGGCCTGGAGCGCGCGGAGCGCCGACTCGCGGCCCGAACCGGGACCGGCGACTTCGACTTCCAGCGTGCGCATGCCGTGCTCCTGCGCCTTCTTCGACACGTCCTCGGCGGCAACCTGCGCCGCGTACGGGGTCGACTTGCGCGAGCCCTTGAAGCCCATCGTGCCTGCGGAGGACCAGGCAATCGTGTTGCCCTGCGCGTCGGTGATGGTGATGGTCGTGTTGTTGAACGACGAGTTCACGTGCGCAACGCCGGAGGCGATGTTCTTGCGTTCACGACGGCGAACGCGGGTGGCTTCCTTGCCCATTGAGTACCTTTCCTGGAGATCTCAAACGCCGCCGTAATGCCAGCGGCTACACCTGTGGAACGAAAGGCGCGTGGCGAACGGGTATCCCCGGTTCGCCACACGCCGCGATTGGATTCGAAAACTTACTTCTTCTTGCCGGCGATGGCCTTGGCCGGGCCCTTGCGCGTGCGCGCATTGGTGTGGGTACGCTGACCGCGCACCGGCAGACCGCGACGATGACGCAGGCCGCGATAGCAGCCGAGGTCCATCAGACGCTTGATGTTGATGCCGACCTCACGACGCAGGTCACCCTCGACGAGATAGTCGCGGTCGATGACTTCGCGGATCTGGAGCACTTCGGCGTCGCTGAGCTGATTGACGCGACGATCCACCGGGATCTTCACCTTCTCCAGAATCTCACCGGCGATCTTCTGACCGATGCCATGGATGTACTGGAGCGCGATCAGCACGCGCTTGTTGGTGGGAATGTTCACGCCGGCAATACGGGCCACGGCCTTCTCTCCTGTTGCCGGTCCTCGTCAGGACCAGGCTTTAAGTGCTTGTGTTCTCGGGCAGGTGTTCACAAACGCGAACACGACGCCCACCCCCGGTCTTCCTGGGGCCCGGCATCGTCTGAAACTATCCGACTTGGATGCGGGGCTTATTAAGGGATTCCGGGGGCTTTCGTCAACCGCTGCTAGCGCTTAGCTCGCTTTTTCGTGACCTTTTTTGCGGCCTTTTTGGCACCCTTTTTGACAGCCTTCTTGGCGGTCTTTTTGGCAGCCTTTTTTACCGTCTTCTTGGCGGTCGTCTTGGCCGCCTTCTTGGCGCCCTTCACGGCCTTCTTGGCCGCCATTTTAGTGGATTTGGCGGGTTTTTTGGCCGCTTTCGCCGGCTTTTTGGCTGTTTTAGCCTTGGCCGCCCCCTTCTTGGCCGGCGCTGCCTTGGCCGCGCTCTTGGCAGTTCCCTTGGCAGGTCCCTTGGCAGTTCCCTTGGCATGCGTCTTGGGCTCGACTGCCCCGAGCGCCAGGAGCTGGCGGTGGATCGCACGGGTGACCTCGTCGATGGCCATCATGCCATCGATGGTCGAGAGCTTCCGCCGCTCGGAATAGTAGTGAATCAGGGGCTCCGTCTGGCTGCGGTAGCTGGCAAGCCGCTTGGTCAGGACCTCAGGGGTGTCGTCGAGCCGAACCTCCTCACCGCGCTCCCGCATCTGGGCGACTCGGGTCTCGACGCGACTCAGCAACGCGCTTTCGTTGACGCGAAGCTCGATCACGGCGTCGAGCTTGAGGTGCTTGTGCCTCAGCAGCTCGTCCAGCGCCTCGGCCTGCGGCACGGTGCGCGGGAAACCGTCGAGGATGAAACCGTTCCTGGCATCCGGCTGGTCGATCCGGTCGGAGATGATTCCGACCACGACATCGTCGGGCACGAGGCCGCCGCTGGCCATGATCTCCTTGGCCTTCAGCCCGACCGGCGTTCCCGCCGCCACGGCCGCGCGCAGCATCTCGCCGGTCGAGAGCTGGACGATACTATAGCGCTGCACCAGCAGCTGCGCCTGGGTCCCCTTGCCCGACCCCGGCGGTCCCAGAAGTATAATTCTCATCGGCGTACGCCCCCCGGATTGGTGAGCGATACGTCGCGCACCTGTGTTTTGATATCAAGAGCGGTGCAAACCACAACCAGCGCCCCACCGCCATTGACGACCATACTATAAGGCAGCCCGATCCCGTAAAGCTCGAAGACCTCCGGAATCAACTGCAACACCGTCAGGTAGACGGCTCCAACGACCGTCGTCAATGACACGACGCGATCGAGATATTCAGCCGTCGCCTCGCCCGGCGCGATGCCCGGAATTGTGCCATCACGCTGCGCCAAGGATTTGGCCGTGTATTCAGGGTCGACGACGTTGGCCGTGTAGACGAAGGCGAGCACGAACACGGCGATCGACACCAGGACCATGTGAGCCGGCTGCCCCAGTTGGAGATGCCGGTACACCGCGGCGACCAGAGGGTGATCGCTGCCCAAGACGAGGCCCGCAAAGGCAAGCGGTAGTAGGAATATCCACGGCGCCACGGTGACCGGAATCAGGAACCCAGCACTGTTGAGCTTGACCGGCAGCATCGCATCGCGCACCGGCAGTTGCCGCGTGCCCACGCTGACTGCGCCGAACTCGACGGGAATATTCCGCCGGGCGCCTTCGACGAGCACGATCACGGCGACGATCGCAACCCAGAACACGGCATGCGCAAGCACGAGATTGTCCGGGATAGCACCGCTCTGCACGAGCCCCACGATGCCGGCGACGTCCCGCGGAATCGCGACGACAAAGCCGACGCTCAAGATCAGCGCCAGGCCGTTGCCGATGCCATAGCGGGTGATCTGTTCGCTCAACCACACCAGCACGAAGACGCCGCCGACCATCGAGGCCGTGGCCGTCAACACGAACCAGCCGTCGGGATTCCTCACAAGGCCCGGAATGGCCGTCAGCGCTGAAGCGATGCCGTAAGCCTGAAAGGCAGCAAGACCAAGTGTGAGACCAAGCGTGGCACGGGCAAGCTTGCGCCGGCCGCCCTCGCCCGACCGCTCCAGCAAATTCAGGCCGCGCCACACCACGGACAGGAGCCGGATGAGGATCGCCGCAGTCAGATAGGGAATGAGGCCGAGCGCAAAGATCGAGAGCCGGGAGATGAAGTCCAGCGTCGGCGAAAAGGTCGAAATGTTCAATCCCGCGAGCGGGACCTGCGTACCGAGCCTGAAAAGGAGCAGCGCGCCAATCGTGAAAGCGATCCGGCGCGCAAGCTCCCTGTTCATCTACGGCGGCCCCGCAGCTTCGACTTGCGGATCAGGCCCTCATACTGATGGGCCAGCAGATAACCCTGCACCTGCGCCACCGTGTCCATGGTGACGCTGACGACGATCAGCAGCGAGGTGCCGCCGAAGTAGAACGGCACCGAGGCGTAGGAGATCAGGATCTCGGGGATCAAGCAGACGATCGCCAGATAGACCGCGCCGAGCACGGTGATGCGCGACAGCACGTAGTCGATATATTCCGCAGTGCGCTCGCCGGGGCGGATGCCCGGAATGAAGCCGCCGTGCTTCTTCAGATTATCCGCGGTCTCGGTCGGGTTGAACACGATCGCGGTGTAGAAGAATGCGAAGAACACGATCAGCGCGAGATACATGATCAGGAACAGCGGACGGCCATGGCCGAGCTGGGTGGTGATCCACTGGAACCATTCCGGCCCGCTGCCCGCATTGAAGTTCGCAACCGTCGTCGGCAGCAGCAGGAGCGAAGACGCGAAGATCGGCGGGATCACGCCCGAGGTGTTGAGCTTGAGCGGCAGATGCGAGGACTGGCCCTCGAACATCTTGTTGCCGACCTGGCGCTTCGGATACTGGATCAGCAGCCGGCGCTGTGCCCGCTCCATGAACACGATGAAGGCGATCACGGCGACCGCCATGATGATGACGACCAGGATCAGGCCGGTCGACATCGCACCCTGACGGCCGAGCTCGAGCATGTTGGCGAGCGCCGCGGGCAGCTCGGCGACGATGCCGGAGAGAATGATCAGCGAGATGCCGTTGCCGATGCCGCGCGAGGTGATCTGCTCGCCCAGCCACATCAGGAACATGGTGCCGCCGGTCAGCGTGATCGCCGTGGACAGGCGGAAGAACATGCCGGGGTCGCTGACGACGTTGCCGGCGCCTTCGAGGCCCACCGCGATGCCGTAGGACTGGAACGCCGCCAGGATGACCGTCAGATAGCGGGTGTACTGGTTCAGCGTCTTCCGGCCGGCTTCGCCTTCCTTCTTCAGCGCCTCGAGCTGCGGCGAGACGGTGGTCAGGAGCTGGATGATGATCGAGGCCGAGATGTACGGCATGATGTTCAGCGCGAAGATCGCCATGCGGTGGATGCCGCCGCCGGCGAACATGTTGAACATGCCGAGGATGCCGCCCGCCTGGGAGCGGAACACCTGCTCCCAGATGTTGGGATCGATGCCGGGCAGCGGGATGTAGGTTCCGAGCCGATAAACGAGCAGCGCACCCAGGGTGAACCAGATGCGCTTCTTCAGTTCGTCGGCCTTGGCAAAGGCGCCGAAATTGAGATTGGCTGCCAGTTGTTCCGCTGCTGAGACCATCTTGGACTTTCTCCCGCCGCCTGTTGCGCCGTCATGCCCGCGGCCGGGCTACTTTAGCGGACGCCGGACATTATCTGGGGCTCGGCTTCGATAAGTCCACGTCCCGCATGCGTAAAGGCCCGCGAGCCGCGGGCCAATGACGCAGTTGTTACGCCGCCTCGCCTTCTTCCTTGGCAGGGGCGAGAATCTTCACCGAGCCGCCGGCCTTCTCGACCGCGGCAATCGCGGTCTTGGTGGCGCCGTGCACTTCGATGTTGAGCTTGGACTTGAGCTCGCCGCGGCCGAGCAGCCGCAGGCCGCCCTTGGCGCGGCGCAACACGCCGCCCTTCACCAGGGCCTCGACGTTCACGACGCTGCCGGCGTCGATCTTCTTGGCATCGACCGCTTCCTGGAGCCGGTCGAGATTGATCTCGGCGAACTCGACGCGGAAGATGTTGTTGAAGCCGCGCTTGGGCAGACGGCGATGCATCGGCATCTGGCCGCCTTCGAAACCCTTGATGCGCACGCCCGAACGCGCGGTCTGGCCCTTGCCGCCGCGGCCGGACTGCTTGCCCTTGCCCGAACCGATGCCGCGGCCGACGCGCATACGCTTTTTGCGCGAGCCGGCGTTGTCGGCGATATCGCTGAGCTTCATCGCCCTTCTCCTTGTGTCTTGCGCATGATCTTCACCGAAAACCGGCACCCAGTTTCGGGATCATACGCCCTGCTTACTTCTCGTCGACGATACGGACGAGATGGTGAACCTTCTCGATCATGCCGCGCACGGCCGGAGTGTCCGGCAGTTCGCTGGTGCGGCCGATCTTGTTGAGCTTGAGCCCGATCAGCGTCGAACGCTGCGAGTGATGGCGGCGGATCGCGCTGCCGGTCTGCTCGAGCTTGATCGTCTTTGCGGCCTTGGCCATCTTGGTCTACTCCGAAAAGCTTCCGTTAGTCGGCAGCCGCCTCGGCGTCGCCGCCGATACGGCGGGACTGGAGGGTGGACACCTTGATATTGCGGCGGGCGGCGACCGAACGCGGCGAATCCTGGTGCTTCAGCGCGTCGAAGGTCGCGCGCACCATGTTGTACGGGTTCGACGAGCCGATCGACTTCGCCACCACGTCCTGGACGCCGAGCGTCTCGAACACGGCGCGCATCGGGCCGCCGGCGATGATGCCGGTACCGGCCGGAGCGGCACGCAGGTAGACACGGCCCGCGCCATGACGGCCGGCGATGTCGTGATGCAGCGTGCGGCCCTCGCGCAGCGACACGCGGGTCAGGTTCCGCTTGGCGGACTCGGTTGCCTTGCGGATCGCCTCAGGCACTTCGCGCGCCTTGCCGTGACCGAAGCCGGCGCGGCCCTTCTGGTCGCCGATCACGACCAGCGCTGCGAAACCGAAGCGCTTGCCGCCCTTGACGACCTTGGCCACGCGGTTGATGTGGACGAGCTTGTCGACGAACTCGCTGTCGCGCTCCTCGCGCTCCTTGCGGTCGCGTCCGCCGCCGCGTTGATCGCGTCCACCACGTTGTTCGCGTTCTGCCATTTTTCCAATCCTTCTGAGGCTTGCGCCTCAATCCTCAAATTCTGTTAGAAGCTCAGCCCGCTCTCACGCGCCGCATCGGCAAGAGCCTTGACGCGCCCGTGATAGAGGTAGCTGCCGCGATCGAACACGACTTCCTTGACACCCTTCTCGGCGGCGCGCTCGGCCAGCAGCTTGCCGACCGCCTTCGCCGCATCGATGTCGGCGCCGGTCTTGCCGCCGTCGCGCATCGACTTCTCGAGCGAGGAGGCAGAGGCCAGCGTCTCGCCCTTCAGGTCGTCGATGACCTGGGCGTAGATGTGCTTGGACGAGCGGAACACCGACAGGCGCGGACGGCCACCACCGGAGCGGCGCAGCTTCAGCCGCACACTCCGCTTGCGCCGGGCATTCGTAACCTTGGCTTTCGACATGACCGGCTCCGTTACTTCTTCTTGCCTTCCTTGCGGAAGATGAATTCGCCAACATACTTCACGCCCTTGCCCTTGTAGGGCTCCGGCGGGCGGTATGAGCGGATTTCGGCCGCGACCTGGCCGACGCGCTGGATGTCGCTGCCCGTCACCGTGATTTCGGTCGGCTTGGGCACCGTGATCGTGATCCCCTCGGGGATCGCGTAGACCACGTCGTGGCTGTAGCCGAGCGCGAGCTGCAGGTTCTTGCCCTGCATCGCGGCGCGGTAACCGACGCCGGTGATCTCGAGCTTCTTCTCGAAGCCCTTGGTGACGCCTTCGACCAGATTCGCGACCTGGGCGCGAGCGGTACCGTACAGCGCCCGCGCGCGGTTGGTCTCGACCCGCGGGTTCACCTTGATCTGCCCGCTCTCGAGCTTCACCTCGACGTCGTCATGGACGACGAACTGAAGCTGGCCCTTCGGGCCCTTCATCTTGACGGTCTGCCCATCGACGGTCGCGGTCACACCCGACGGAACCGGAACAGGCCTTTTGCCAACACGTGACATGGATCAAAAATCCTTCTCAGAACACCGTGAAGAGGACTTCACCGCCCACATTCGCGTCGCGCGCGCTGTGGTCGGCCATGATCCCCTTCGGCGTCGACAACACCGAAATGCCGAGCCCGTTGTTGACCCGCGGCAGGTTCTTCACCGAGGCGTAAACACGACGCCCGGGCTTAGAAACACGTTCGATCTCGCGGATGACGGGCTCGCCGTCGAAATACTTCAGCTCGATCTCGATCTCGCTGCGGCCCGAGGAGTGCTCGACCGTGGCGTAGCCGCGGATGTAGCCCTCGCTCTTGAGCACCTCGAGCACGTTCTCGCGCATCCGCGAGCCCGGCGTGGAGACCTTGGTCTTGGAGCGCATCTGCGCGTTGCGGATGCGGGTGATCAGATCGCTGATTGGATCGTGCGTAGACATCTAAACGACCCTCCTTACCAGCTCGACTTCACGAGGCCCGGGACCATGCCCTTGGAGCCAAGTTCGCGCAGCGCGATACGGGACAGCTTGTTCTTGCGGTAGTTCGAGCGCGGACGACCCGACAGCTCGCAGCGAAGACGCACGCGGGTGGCCGACGAATTGCGCGGCATCTCGGCGAGCTTCAGGGTCGCGGCGAACCGCTCCTCCATCGGCAGCGTCTTGTCGGCGATGATCGCCTTCAACCGCTCGCGCTTCGGGGCGGCGTTCTTCACCATCCGCTTGCGCCGGTTGTTCTTCTCGATTGAACTCTTCTTTGCCATGCTTGGCTCCTGGGTATCCGCGTTTGAGAGGCTTTAGGTCAGCGTCTCACTGCCGGAACGGGAAATTGAAAGCGGTCAACAAGGCCCTCGCCTCTTCGTCGGTCTTGGCCGTGGTGCAGACGGTGATGTCCATACCGCGGGCTTCCGTGACCTTGTCGAAGTCGATCTCGGGGAAAATGATGTGCTCCTTGATGCCGAGCGAGTAGTTGCCGCGGCCGTCGAAGCTCTTCGGGTTCAGGCCGCGGAAGTCGCGGACGCGCGGCAGCGCGACCGTGACCAGGCGGTCGATGAACTCGTACATGCGAGCCTTGCGCAGCGTGACCTTGCAGCCGATCGGCTGGTTCTCACGCAGCTTGAAGGTCGCGATCGCGATGCGCGAATAGGTCACGATCGCCTTCTGGCCGGCGATCTGGGTCAGCTCGGCAGCGGCGGTCTCGGCCTTCTTGCGGTCGTTAACGGAATCGCCAACGCCCATGTTCAGCACGACCTTGTCCAGGCGCGGAACCTGCATGACGTTCTCGTAACCGAACTTCTCGGTCAGCGCCGTGCGGATCTTCGCATCGTATTCCGCGCGCAGGCGCGGCGTGTAAGCGGCCTCAGCCATCGATCTCAGCTCCCGAGCTCTTGGCGATGCGGACCTTCTTGCCGTCCGCCAGAATCTTGAATCCGACGCGGGTCGGCTTTCCGTCCTTGCCGACATACGCGATGTTGGACAATTGGATCGGCGACTCTTTCGAGATGATGCCGCCCTCCTGGGCCTGCGTCTGCTTCTGGTGACGCTTGACCATGTTGATGCCGCGCACGAGCGCCGTGCCGGCGTCGGGGCGAACCTCGAACACTTCGCCGGTGCGACCCTTGTCGCGACCGGTCAGCACGACGACCTTGTCGCCCTTGCGGATCTTCGCAGCCATCACAGCACCTCCGGCGCGAGGGAAATGATCTTCATGTGGTTCTTGGCGCGCAGCTCGCGCGGCACGGGCCCGAAGATACGGGTGCCGACCGGCTCGGACTGGTTGTTGATCAGCACGGCTGCGTTGCGGTCGAAGCGGATGACCGAACCGTCGGCGCGGCGGATGTCCTTGCGGACGCGCACCACGACGGCCTTCATCACGTCGCCCTTCTTCACCTTGCCACGCGGAATCGCTTCCTTGATCGAGACGACGATGATGTCGCCGATCGTGGCGTAGCGGCGCTTGGAGCCCCCGAGCACCTTGATACACATGACACGGCGTGCGCCAGAATTGTCGGCCACGTCGAGGTTGGTCTGCATCTGAATCATTGATGCACCTCGTCCTCTTCTCTCTTGCGCCAGCCCAGCCGGCGCTCAACATTTCCCTGAAGGCAGTCGGCTAAAGCCAACAGATCAGGCGCTTTTCTTGTGTTCGCCCCGGATCACGATCCAGCGCTTCAACTTCGAAATCGGCTTCGATTCCTCGATCCAAACCATATCGCCCGGCTTGAACTCGTTGTTCTCGTCGTGCGCGTGGTAGTTCTTCGAACGGCGGATCGTCTTCTTGTAGATCGGGTGCGTGAAGCGGCGATCGACGCGGACAACGACCGTCTTGGCTGTCTTGTCGCTGACGACCACGCCCTGCAAAGTACGTTTCGGCATCTTCGTAAGCCTCTTACTTCTTCTTCGCGCGCGTCTGCGCGGCGACGGTCTTGATCCGGGCGATGTCGCGGCGGGCCTCGCGCAGGCGCGAGGTGTTCTCGAGCTGCCCGGTGGCGCGCTGGAAGCGCAGGTTGAAGCGCTCCTTCTTCAGGTTCAGGATGGCGTCATCCTGCTGGTCGGGGCTCATCGCGCGGATGTCTTCGATCTTCATCTGGGCCATGGCCATTACTCCGCAATGCGCTCGACGAAGCGCGTCTTGATCGGCAGCTTGGCGGCCGCCAGGGTCAGCGCCTCACGCGCCGTCTGGGTGTTGACGCCGTCGATCTCGAACAGCACCCGGCCCGGCTTGACGCGCGCCACCCACAGTTCCGGCGAACCCTTGCCGGAGCCCATGCGGACTTCGGCCGGCTTCTTCGACACCGGAAGGTCGGGGAACACGCGGATCCAGACGCGGCCGGCGCGCTTCATGTGACGCGTCAGCGCGCGGCGGGCGGCTTCGATCTGGCGCGCGGTGACGCGCTCAGGCTCGGTCGCCTTCAGGCCGTACTGGCCGAACGCCAACGTCGCGCCCGAAGACGCAACGCCGTGGATGCGGCCCTTATGCGCCTTCCGGAACTTCGTTTTCTTAGGTTGCATCATGGCTTTAAGCCCTCAAATTCCTGTGCCGGCGTTAGGCTGCAGCCGTATCGCGGCGCTGACGGCCACGATCACCACTGCCACCAGTCTCGCCTTCGGCCATTCTCTTGTCCTGGGCCATCGGATCGTGCTCGAGGATCTCGCCCTTGAAGATCCAGACCTTGACGCCGCAGGTGCCGAAGGTCGTGAACGCGGTCGCAACGCCGTAGTCGATGTCCGCGCGCAGCGTGTGCAGCGGAACGCGACCTTCGCGGTACCACTCCATGCGCGCGATTTCCGCACCGCCCAGACGTCCCGAGCAGTTGATGCGGATGCCTTCCGCGCCGAGACGCATCGCCGACTGCACGGCGCGCTTCATGGCACGGCGGAACGCCACGCGGCGCTCCAGCTGCTGCGCGATCGACTCGGCCACCAGCGTCGCATCGAGCTCCGGCTTGCGGATCTCGACGATGTTGATGACGACGTCGGACGAGGTGATGTCCGCGACCCGCTTGCGCAGCTTGTCGATGTCGGCGCCCTTCTTGCCGATCACCACGCCCGGACGAGCCGAGTGGATGGTGACGCGGCACTTCTTGTGCGGACGCTCGATCACGATGCGGGCGACGGCCGCCTGCTTGAGCTCCTTGTGCAGGATCTCGCGGATCTTGACGTCCTCGTGCAGCAGCTTGCCGTATTCCTGCTTGCCGGCGAACCAGCGGGAATCCCAGGTACGGTTGATGCCGAGACGCAGACCGATCGGATTGATCTTTTGACCCATCGTGTTCTCCTGCGCCCTTAAGCGGCTGCTTCGGCTTCGACCTGACGAACAATGATCGTCAGCTGCGAAAATGGTTTGTAGACACGGCCCGAACGGCCACGGCCGCGGGCGGCAAAGCGCTTCATCACGAGGCCGTTGCCGACGAAGGCCTGCGCCACGACGAGATCATCGACGTCGAGGTCGTGGTTGTTCTCGGCATTGGCGATAGCCGATTCCAGGCACTTCTTCACGTCAACCGCGATCCGCTTGCGCGAAAACTGCAGGTCGGCGAGCGCAGCAGCCGCCTTCCGGCCGCGAATGAGCTGGGCGACCAGGTTGAGCTTCTGCGGGCTCACCCGCAGCATCCGGGCGACCGCCTTGGCCTCGTTGTCGGCGAGGCTCCGTTCGCGCTTAGGTTTGCTCATCGTTTAATCCTCAAGCCTTCTTGGCTTTCTTGTCGCCGGAGTGGCCATGGAAGGTCCGGGTCGGCGAGAACTCGCCGAACTTGTGACCGACCATTTCCTCGTTGACGGCCACCGGCACGTGCTTCTGACCGTTGTAGACACCGAAGGTCAGGCCGACGAACTGCGGCAGGATCGTCGAACGACGGCTCCAGATCTTGATGACGTCGTGACGGCCGGACGCGCGCGCGGCATCTGCCTTCTTGAGCAGAGAACCCTCGACGAACGGGCCTTTCCAGACTGAACGAACCATGTCCGGCGTTCCTTACTTCTTCCGCTTGTGGCGGCTTAGGAGAATGAATTTGTTGGTCGACTTGTTGGAGCGGGTCTTCTTGCCCTTGGTCGGCTTGCCCCACGGAGTAACCGGGTGACGGCCGCCCGAGGTACGACCTTCACCACCGCCGTGCGGATGGTCGATCGGGTTCATCGAAACACCGCGGTTGTGCGGCTTGCGACCCAGCCAACGGTTGCGGCCGGCCTTGCCGATCGAGGTGTTCATGTGATCCGGGTTCGACACCGCGCCGATCGTGCCGCGGCAACGGCCGTGCACCAGGCGCTGCTCACCCGAATTCAGGCGGATGATGACGTAGTCCTGGTCGCGACCGACGAGCTGGGCGTAGGTGCCGGCGGAACGAGCGAGCTGGCCGCCCTTCCCGATCTTGACCTCGATGTTGTGGATGATCGTACCGACCGGCATGTTGCCGAGCGGCATGACGTTGCCGGGCTTCACGTCGACATAGTTGCCGGCCACCACGGAGTCGCCGACCGCTAGGCGCTGCGGCGCCAGGATATAGGCCTGGGTGCCGTCTTCGTACTTGACCAGCGCGATGAACGCAGTGCGGTTCGGATCGTATTCCAGCCGCTCGACGGTCGCGGGCGCATCGACCTTGTCGCGCTTGAAGTCGACGATGCGCAGGGTCTGCTTGTGACCGCCGCCGCGGAAGCGCACGGTGATGCGACCGGTATTGTTGCGACCGCCCGAGGAATGCTTGCCCTCGGTGAGCGCCTTGACCGGCTTGCCCTTGTAGAGGGCCGAACGATCGACCATGACCAGCTGGCGCTGGCCCGGCGTCGTGGGATTGAATGTCTTCAGTGCCATCGTCGTACGACCTTACAGACCGGTGGTGACGTCGATCCGGTGGCCCTCTTCGAGGGTCACGATCGCGCGCTTGGTGTTCGACTGCGAGCCGAGGTTGCCGCGGAAGACCTTGGTCTTGCCTTTGCGAACCAGCGTGTTGACGCTCTTGACCTTGACGTCGAACAGCTTCTCGATCGCTTCCTTGATCTGCGGCTTGGTCGCCTTCGCAGCCACCTTGAACAGGACCTTGTTGTGCTCGGACGCCAGCGTCGCCTTTTCGGTGACGACCGGAGCGACGATCACGTCGTAATGGCGAGGCTCGATGTTCTTCGTCATTTGAAGCGCGCCTCCAGCGCATCGATGGCGGCCTTGGTCAGAACGAGCTTCTGACGGCGCAGGATGTCATAGACGTTGATGCCCTGGATCGGCAGCACGTCCATGTTCGGGATGTTGCGGGCCGCGGCGGCAAAGCCGTTGTTGAGCTCGGCGCCGTCGATGATCAGCGCGTTGGTGAGCCCCAGGCCCGAGAAGTGACCGAGCAGCGCCTTGGTCTTGGCGGCTTCCAGCGCGGCCTTGTCGATCACCAGCAGATCACCGTCCTTGGCCTTGGCCGACAGCGCATGCTTGAGAGCCAGCGCGCGGACCTTCTTCGGCAGGTCGGTGGCGTGCGAACGCACCACCGGGCCGAAGGCGCGGCCACCGCCACGGAACTGCGGCACGCGGGCCGAGCCATGACGAGCACCGCCGGTGCCCTTCTGCTTGTACATCTTCTTGCCGGTGCGCCAGATCTCGGCGCGTCCCTTGGCCTTGTGGGTGCCGGCCTGACGCTTGTTGAGCTGCCACTGCACGCAACGCGCAATGATGTCCTGGCGCGGCTCGAGGCCGAAAATGGCGTCGGAAAGCTGGACCGAGCCGGCTTCCTTACCTTCGAGGGTGGTGACCTTCAATTCCATCTCACGCACCCTCCTGCTGGGCCGCAGCCTCGGCTTCGCCACCCGCAACCTTGAACTTGCCGGGCTTCGGAGCTTCCTTCGGCAGCGGCTTCTTGACGGCGTCGCGCACGCGGATCCAGCCGCCCTTAGAGCCGGGAACGGCGCCTTCGACGAGGATCAGGCCGCGCTCGACATCGAGCTGAACGACTCGAAGATTGAGCGTGGTGATGCGGTCGACACCCATGTGGCCGGGCATCTTCTTGTTCTTCCAGGTCTTGCCGGGATCCTGACGACCACCGGTCGAACCGATCGAGCGGTGCGAGACCGACACACCGTGCGTGGCGCGCAGACCGCCGAAGTTCCAGCGCTTCATGCCGCCGGCGAAGCCCTTACCGACCGAGGTGCCGGTGACGTCGACGAACTGGCCGACGACGAAATGATCGGCCTGGATCTCGGCGCCGACCGGGATCATGGCATCCGCGGTGACGCGGAATTCCTCGACCCGGCGCTTCGGCTCAACCTTGGCGACCGCGAACTGGCCGCGCTCCGCCTTGGGCATGTAAACGGTCTTGCGGCTGCCAGAACCGAGCTGGAGCGCGACGTAACCGTTCTTCTCTTCGGTGCGGTGGCCTACGACCTGGCAATTGCCGAGCTTCAGCACGGTCACGGGGATATGTTCGCCGGCCTCCGTGAAGACCCGCGTCATCCCGACCTTTTGTGCGATCACTCCGGAGCGCATCGGCTTGCTTCCTGTTCTTTCTGTCCGCTTACGCGAACGGGATCCAAAAATCTTAGAGCTTGATCTCGACGTCGACACCGGCGGCCAGATCGAGCTTCATCAAAGCATCGACGGTCTGCGGGGTCGGATCGACGATGTCGAGCAGGCGCTTGTGAGTGCGCATCTCGAACTGTTCGCGGCTCTTCTTGTCGACGTGGGGCGAACGGTTGACGGTGAACTTCTCGATGCGGGTGGGCAGCGGAATGGGTCCGCGGACCTGCGCGCCGGTGCGCTTCGCCGTGTTCACGATCTCGCGGGTCGACGTATCGAGGATACGATGGTCGAACGCCTTGAGTCGGATACGAATGTTTTGGCCGTTCATTGCCGTGGTCTCTCTTCAGTGGGTGGCGAATAGCGAATAGCGAATGTCACCATTCGCTACTCGCCGATCCCTATTCTCGTAATTACTCGATGATCGAGGCGACGACGCCGGCGCCGACGGTACGGCCGCCTTCGCGGATCGCGAAGCGGAGCTTCTCTTCCATCGCGATCGGCACGATCAGGTGCACTTCCATCGCGATGTTGTCGCCCGGCATCACCATCTCGGTGCCTTCCGGCAGATGCACGACACCGGTCACGTCGGTGGTGCGGAAGTAGAACTGCGGACGGTAGTTGGTGAAGAACGGGGTGTGGCGACCGCCCTCTTCCTTGGTGAGGATGTAGGCCTCAGCCTTGAACTTGGTGTGCGGCTTGACCGAACCCGGCTTCGCCAGCACCTGACCGCGCTCGACGTCCTCGCGCTTGGTGCCGCGGAGCAGAGCACCGATGTTGTCGCCGGCCTGGCCCTGATCGAGCAGCTTGCGGAACATTTCGACGCCGGTGACGGTGGTCTTCTGGGTCGCACGCAGACCGACGATCTCGATTTCCTCGCCGACCTTGACGATGCCGCGCTCGACACGGCCGGTCACGACGGTGCCGCGGCCCGAGATCGAGAACACGTCTTCAACCGGCATCAGGAACGGCTGGTCGATCGGACGCTCCGGCTGCGGGATGTACTCGTCGACGTTGCGCATCAGCTCGAGGATGGCGTCGTGGCCGAGCTTCTTGTCCGAATCTTCGAGAGCGGCGAGCGCCGAGCCCTTGATGATCGGGATCTTGTCGCCCGGGAATTCGTACTTCGAGAGCAGCTCGCGGACTTCGAGCTCGACGAGCTCGAGCAGTTCCGGATCGTCGACCATGTCGCACTTGTTGAGGAACACGACGAGCGCGGGCACGCCGACCTGGCGGGCGAGCAGGATGTGCTCGCGGGTCTGCGGCATCGGGCCGTCAGCGGCCGACACGACCAGGATCGCACCGTCCATCTGGGCGGCGCCGGTGATCATGTTCTTCACGTAGTCGGCGTGGCCGGGGCAGTCGACGTGGGCGTAGTGGCGGTTCTTGGTCTCGTACTCGACGTGCGCGGTCGAGATCGTGATGCCGCGCGCCTTCTCTTCCGGCGCCTTGTCGATCTGGTCGTACGCGGTGAACGTCGCACCGCCGGTCTCGGCGAGGATCTTGGTGATCGCCGCGGTCAGCGACGTCTTGCCATGGTCGACGTGACCGATGGTGCCGATGTTGCAGTGCGGCTTGTTACGTTCAAACTTTGCTTTGGCCATTTGACTCTCCGTTCAATCGTCAGCTTGAGACCGACGACAATCAGGCAAACTTCTTTTGGACTTCTGCCGACACGTTGGCCGGCGCTTCTGCGTAGTGATCGAACTGCATGGTGAAGGTTGCGCGACCCTGGCTCATCGAGCGCAGGTTATTCACGTAACCGAACATGTTCATGAGCGGCACCATCGCGTTGATGACGTTGGCGTTGCCGCGCATGTCCTGACCCTGGATCTGACCGCGCCGGGAATTCAGGTCGCCGATGACCGAGCCGGTGTAGTCTTCCGGGGTCACCACTTCGACCTTCATGATCGGCTCGAGCAGGACGGACTTGCCCTTCTGCAAGGCTTCGCGGAATGCCGCGCGCGATGCGATTTCGAAGGCGAGCGCCGACGAGTCGACGTCGTGGTACTTGCCGTCGACGAGCTGAACCTTGACGTCGACCACGGGGAAGCCCGCGACGACACCAGAGCTCATCACGCTGTTGAGGCCCTTTTCGACGCCGGGGATGTATTCCTTCGGAACCGCACCGCCGACGATCTTGGACTCGAACTCGTAGCCCTTGCCGGGCTCGTTCGGCTCGACCACGATCGACACTTCCGCAAACTGACCGGTACCGCCGGTCTGCTTCTTGTGGGTGTACTTGACCTCGGCCTTCTTGGTGACGCGCTCACGGAACGCAACCTGCGGCGCGCCGATGTTGGCGTCGACCTTGTAGGTGCGCTTGAGGATGTCAACCTTGATGTCGAGATGGAGTTCGCCCATGCCCTTGAGGATGGTCTGGCCGGACTCCTGGTCGGTCGAGACACGGAAGGACGGATCCTCCGCCGCGAGCTTGGCCAGCGCCACGCCCAGCTTCTCCTGGTCGGCCTTGGACTTCGGCTCGATCGCGATCTCGATGACCGGCTCGGGGAATTCCATCTTCTCCAGGATCACCTGCTTGTCGGGATCGCACAGCGTGTCACCGGTGCGCGCTTCCTTCAGGCCGGCCAGCGCGACGATGTCGCCGGCATAGGCTTCCTTGATGTCTTCGCGGTTGTTCGCATGCATCAGCAGCATGCGCCCGATGCGCTCCTTCTTCTCGCGGGTCGAGTTCACGACGCCGGTGCCGCTCTGGAGAACGCCAGAGTAGATGCGGCAGAAGGTGATGGTGCCGACGAACGGGTCGTCCATGATCTTGAACGCGAGCAGCGCGAGCGGCTCCTTGTCGTCGGCCCTGCGCACGACCTCGTTGCCGCGGTCGTCCGTGCCCTTGATCGCGGGAACGTCGATCGGCGACGGCAGGTAGTCGACGACGGCGTCGAGCAGCGGCTGCACGCCCTTGTTCTTGAAGGCCGAGCCGCACAGCACGGGATAGAACGCGCCGGTCAGCACCGCCTTGCGGATCAGCCGCTTCAGGGTCGCTTCGTCCGGCTCGTTACCGTCGAGGAAGGCGGCGAGCGCATCGTCGTCGAGCTCGACGGCGGCTTCCACCATCTTCTCGCGGTATTCCTTGGCCTGGTCGACGAGGTCTTCCGGAATGTCGACATAGTCGAACTTCGCGCCGAGCGATTCATCGTTCCAGACGATGCCCTTCATCTTCACGAGGTCGACGAGACCCTTGAAGTTGTTCTCGGCACCGATCGGAAGCTGGATCGCGATCGGCTTGGCGCCGAGGCGGTCGACGATGTCGGCCAGGCACTTGAAGAAGTCGGCGCCGGTCTTGTCCATCTTGTTGGCGAAGACGATGCGCGGAACCTTGTACTTGTCGCCCTGGCGCCAGACGGTCTCGGTCTGGGGCTCGACGCCCTGGTTCGAGTCGAGCACGCAGACGGCGCCGTCGAGCACGCGCAGCGAACGCTCGACTTCGATGGTGAAGTCGACGTGGCCGGGAGTGTCGATGATGTTCAGGCGCTTGCCGGCCCAGAAGGCAGTGGTCGCAGCCGAGGTGATCGTGATGCCACGCTCCTGCTCCTGCTCCATCCAGTCCATCGTCGCGGCACCTTCGTGCACTTCGCCGATCTTGTGGCTCTTGCCGGTGTAATAGAGGATGCGCTCGGTCGTCGTGGTCTTGCCGGCGTCGATATGCGCCATGATACCGAAATTACGGTAGTCCTCGATGGCATGTTGGCGGGGCATGGGTCGTTCCTTGCGAGTCCGAGTGTGTCGCCGTTACCAGCGATAGTGCGAGAAGGCGCGGTTGGCTTCCGCCATCCGGTGCACGTCTTCACGCTTCTTGACGGCGTTCCCCCGGTTATTCGATGCGTCCAAGAGCTCCGCCGAGAGCCGCTCGGTCATCGTCTTCTCGTTGCGCTCGCGCGCGGCCGAGATCAGCCAGCGAATGCCCAGGGCCTGCCGGCGGGTCGAACGAACCTCGACCGGAACCTGGTAGGTCGCGCCGCCGACGCGGCGGGAGCGAACCTCGATCGTCGGCATGACGTTCTCGAGCGCCTGCTCGAACACGCCGAGCGGGTTCTGCTTGGTCTTGGTTTCGATGATGCCGAGCGCACCGTAGACGATGCCTTCGGCGACCGACTTCTTGCCGGCATACATCACCGAGTTCATGAACTTCGTGATCACGATGTTCCCGAACTTCGGATCGGGGAGAACTTCGCGCTTTTCCGCTGAGTGGCGACGAGACATGGACGTGGTTCCCGCTTACTTCGGACGCTTGGCGCCGTACTTCGAACGACGCTGCTTACGGTTCTTGACGCCCTGGGTATCCAGAACGCCGCGGAGGATGTGGTAGCGCACGCCGGGCAAGTCCTTGACGCGGCCGCCGCGGATCATGACCACCGAGTGCTCCTGGAGGTTATGGCCCTCGCCGGGGATGTAGCCGATCACCTCGAAGCCGTTGGTCAGGCGCACCTTGGCGACCTTACGAAGCGCCGAGTTCGGCTTCTTCGGGGTCGTGGTGTAGACGCGGGTGCAAACACCACGCTTCTGAGGCGACTGCTGCAGCGCCGGCACCTTCTTGCGCGACTTCTGCACTTCCCGCGGTTGAGCGATCAGCTGGTTGATCGTCGGCATCCTGGCCTTACCCTTTGTTCTGCTGCGGCCCCTTCCGGGCCCGCTGTCTTGCCGCGGCCCGTTGCCGGAACCGCAATTCTTTTCGGGCCACCCACCCGACGAGGTCGCCCTGCACGGAACAATCCGCACAAAGCGAAATTGCGCCAACCGCTCCATCACCGAGCGGAAAGCGTTACGACGCCACAGAGGACCGCAGTTTCAGGCCAATCAGCTTAAAGCTGCGGCCCGCGCACCGAGGTCATGCATCCGAATTCGATCTCAAGAGAACGAGCTCTAGAGACCTAAAATCGCACTGGCATTGCCTAGCTATGATCGACAGCGTTTGAGCGGCATTCGTCGAGGTTGGTGCCCGTCTTCAACGACCCCTGAGGGATCAACGGGTGGCCCGTTCCGACGTTGGCGATGCTCACCGCCTGTCGTTAAGTGAGGCGCTTTCTATAAGTGGGAATCGATCAAGTCAAGGCGAAACGACAGTCACAAAGCGCTTCTCGCGCCTATGGAATTCGCCTGTTGGCCGCCCTCACCGCGCTTCCACGATGTGGGAACGACGTGCCCATTCCGCTAGCCCTAGATCTATTTGTATCCGGGTTAAAAGAACTTTTATGACCCATGCTAAGGCTTTTTTTCCTGTTGATGCGTCAAACTGCCGCCTTCGGCGGAGATTGGCGCCATGCGGTACACCGACATTGCCATTATCGGCGGGGGATTGTCCGGCTCGATCGCCGCCGCAATGCTCGGCCGCGCCGGCATTTCGACGATGCTGATCGATCCGCATGAGAGCTATCCGGCGGACTTTCGAGTCGAAAAACTCAGCGGCCAGGTGCAGGTCGAGCGATTCCTGAAGACCGGAATCGCAGAATCAGTGCTGCGCCGCGCGACCTTTGCCGGCGAAAACTGGATCGCCCGCTTCGGCCGCCTGCTCGACAAGGCGCCGAGCCGACAGTTCAACATCCTCTACGATTCGCTGGTCAACGCCGTCCGCGACGAAATCCCTGCCACCGTCGAGCGAATCTGCGCCAAGGCCGTGGCGGTCGAGACCAGTCCGGAGCGGCAGAAGATCACGCTCTCCAACGACGAGACGATCTCGGCCCGCCTGGTCGTGCTGGCCAACGGCCTGAACGTCGGCCTGCGCCACCAGCTCGGCATCGCCCGCAAGGTCGTCAGCGCCTGCCATTCGATCTCGATCGGGTTCGACGTGGTGCCGGCGGGTCGGAATTCGTTCGACTTCCCCGCACTCACCTATTTCTCGGAGCGGCCGAGCGATTGCATCCCCTACATCACGCTGTTTCCGATCGGCACGCGGATGCGCGCCAATCTGTTCGTCTACCGCGGCTTCGACGATCCCTGGCTGCGCGGGCTGCGCCGTGCACCAGCTGCGACGCTGGACGCCGCCCTGCCCCGGCTCAAGCGCATCACCGGCGCCTTCGACATCCCCGGCGAGCTGACGGTCCGACCGGTCGATCTCTACGTGAACGACCCTCGCGGCCAGCCCGGAATCGTGCTGGTCGGAGATGCCTTCTCGACCTCTTGTCCCGTCGCCGGCACCGGCTGCGACAAGGTCTTCACCGACGTCGAGCGGCTCTGCAACGTCTACATTCCGCAGTGGCTTTCCTCCGACGGGATGAATGCGGCCAAGATCGCCGGCTTCTACGCCGATCCGGTCAAGCGGGCCTGCGACGCGTGGTCGGCGGCGAAGGCGTTCGACTTCCGCTCAGTCTCGATCGCCACGAGCCCCTACTGGACGGCGCAGCGCTGGGCGCGCTTCATCGCCTGGACGGCTCAAGGGCTGCTGCGGCCGCTTGGAGGCGCCTTCGATCTGGAGCCGAACGTCCTCGGTCACTCCTCCTCGTCGTCCTCGAGGTCGTCTTCATCCTCGTCGTCACCGTCGCTGTCGTCATCGGCCTGAGCCACAGCGCCATGCGGCTGGTGGATCTGGTCGTTCCAGAGCTTGCGATAGGTGCCGTTTCTGGCGAGCAGCTCGGCATGCGACCCGCGCTCGATCGCCCTGCCCCCTGAAATCACGATGATCTCGTCCATCTCGACCACCGAGGTCAGGCGGTGGGTCGACCAGATCATGGTGCGGCCCTTGGCGACCTTGAGCAGGGTGCGGTTGATCGCAGCCTCCGTGGTCTGGTCCAGCGCCGAGGTGGCTTCGTCCAGCAGCAGCACGGACGGGTTGCGGATGATCGCGCGCGCGATTGCGATGCGCTGGCGCTGGCCGCCCGACAGGGTATCTCCGCGCTCGCCCACCGGCGTGTCGTAGCGCTGCGGCAGGCTCATGATGTAGCGGTGGATCTCGGCCTTCTTGGCCGCCTCCTCCACCTCCGCGTCGGTCGCACCCTCCTTGCCGAGCCGGATGTTCTCGCGGATCGACATGTTGAACAGCATGTTCTCCTGGAACACCACCGCCATGCTCCGGCGCAGCGAATCCAGCGTCACCTTGCGGACATCGACACCGTCGATGGTGACGCGGCCCTCGTCGGGCACGTAGAGCCGCAGGATCAGGTTGAGCAGCGTGCTCTTGCCGGAGCCCGAGGGGCCGACGATGGCGATGCTTTTGCCGACATTGAGCTTGAGGCTGAGATTGTCCAGCACCGGCGTCTGGCTGCCTTCGTACTGGAAGGTCACGCGGTCGAAGGTGATGTCGTGTGTAATGCGCGGCAGATCGGGCGCGCCGGCCCGATCGGCCCCGCGCGTCGGCTCGTCGAGCAGCTCCTGGATGTGCCGGATCGCGGCGGCCGAGGAGATCGAGACCGGGATGAAATGCATCACATGGGCGATGTTGTAGGAGACCTCCCAGAACGCGCTCTCGAAGGTGACGAAGGTGCCGATGGTGATCTGGCCCTTGGTCGCCAGATACGCACCGATCGCAAGCACCACGAGGTGCAGCAGCAGCACCGAGATGGTGACCGTCCGCTCCACCATGGTCGACAGGAACGCGGCTGAGGCGATCCTGTTGCGGGTCTCGTCGTTGCGGAAGGCGAAGAAGCCGAACATCCGGCGTTGCAGGCTGAACGCCTTGATCACGGCCTGTGCCGCCACGTTCTCCTGCACCATGCCGAGCAGCGCGGATTCATTGAGCTTCTGCTCGTAATTGGCCTGCACCGCCTTCGGCGTGAGCATGCGCGGACCGATCAGCGTGATCGGAAACACCAGCAGCGCAACCACCGCGAGCTGCCAGTTCAGGAACACCATCAGGATGATGCCGGCGAACAACTCCAGGAACGGCAGCGCCGCGCTGTTGGCGAAGGTCTTGACCGAGCTCTCGAACGCCGCGAGGTCGACGGAAAAACGCGACAGGATCTCGCCGCGCCTGGTGCGGCCGAAATAGGCCGCCGGCAGGTCCTGGACGTGCTCGAACAGGTGCTTGCGGACGTCGGAGATGATGCTGGCCGCGAGCCGCGCGTCCCAGCGCTCGTACCAGACCGCGACGATCGAGGTGAAGATGCCGGCGGCCGCGAGCACGCCGAGGATCTTGTACAGCGCCTGGAAATCCTCCTCGCCGAGCGCGTCGTCGATCAGGAACTTCAGGCTGAGCGGCATGATGACGTTGAACAGCGTTTCGACGACGACGCCGAACGCCACGAACGACAGCATCCGCTTGTAGTTGGCCAGATAGGGCTTGACGAAACCCACGATGGTCGCGAGCGCGCCGGCGGCCTCGCGCGCGGTAAAGACGACGAGGTCCTCGTCCTCATCGTCGTCATCGAGCTCCAGCTCGTCGTCCTCCTCGTCTTCCTCGTCCTCGTCGTCTTCGAGGTCCGGCTTGGCGGTGGCGGCGAGCTTGTCGAGCTCGGCCGCCTCTTCCACGGCGAGCTTCTGTTTGTCGGGAGAGGGAGGCTTGGACGCCATGAAACCAACGAATGCTGACGGCCGGCATGACCGCAGAGAAAGCCGGAAATAGCGGAAACCGCTATTGCACTGATTCTATGCGATCAGAATGAATTCGGCAAAGCAATTGGCTAGCCCGGTCCGATCCTTGCCGCTAGTCGTCGTCCTCGTCTTCGACCTTGTCGAAGAAGGAATAGCGCAGACTGTCGGCGTCGGCGTACCACTGACCCGGCCCCTTGTTGGCGGCGAGCGTCGCCTCCCAGAGCGCATCGGTGCAGTCCTTGCGGTGCATCGACAGGTCGAAGCCGTTGCCGAAGAACAGTTCGGACCATTCCCACCAGGTGCCGAGCTTCTTGACCCCGCGCAGGAGGTCGTAGCGGTCGATCACGGCGGAGGCCATGTCCGAGGTGATCGAGCCGAACACGAGGCCGGTCTTGACCACGCGGTTGAACTCGCGAATCGCGCGGACCACCTGCTTCGGGGAAACGTGGCAGAGACTGGTCTCGAACACGAAGTCGAAGGCGCCGTCCTTGAACGGCATGTCGGTGATCGAGCCGAGCTTGTTGTATTTCTTCAGCGCCTTCGGCGTTTTGGCGTGGATGGCGCGGTTGTTCTCGATGCCGAAGGCATCGATGCCGCGCTCGCGCAGCGCGCCGACCAATTCGCCGCTGGCCGAGCCCGCGACCAACAGCTTGGCGCCGTCGGCCTTGCCCCAGACGATGCTGATCAGCCTGGTGAGGTAATCGGGATCCGTGAAGTGCTGCCACGCCTCGCTATAGGGGCCGAGGCCGCGATAATTCTCGAAATAGTCGCGATCGATCTTGTCGGAGAGCGGCTTGTCGTCCTGGGCGCGCTCGCGGCGCAGGCGCATCATCTCGGTCAGGATGATGTCGGTCGCAGCGTCCGAGGAATCAAGCAGGCCATTCAGCGTCGAGTCGAACAGATAGTCGCCGACCACGACGATGCCGGGATGCTCCTTCGGCTCGGGCCGGTGATTGGTCATGACGTCGCGCACGGGCAGACCGCCGGGAATCGCGTTCACCGACGACAGCCAGCGGTGGATCTTGCCTTCCGTGAAATGCGCGCGCGCATCGCCGAGGGACGCCGGCAGCGACTTCAACGCGGCGTCGATCAGCTCCTGGTCCGAGAGATTGGCAAAGGCCAGCGCGTCGGAGCCGGGAATGAGCCAGTTCAACACGCCGTGCTTGCCGACGTCGTGGCGCGCGCCCTCGTTGTAGACGCAGCAGCCGCCGAAGGCTTCCGACATGAACCAGGCGCCGGCAATCTTGTCGCCCCAGAACGGAGAGTCGAACAGGATCGAGACGCGCAGGTAATGCGCCGGACGGTCGAAATACGAGACGTGCTTGACCATCGACTTGCGGAGCTGCTCGCCTTCCCAGCCGACGGTGGCGAGCCAGGAATGCGGCAGGCAGACCAGCACGAGATCGAAGTCGCGCGTCTCCGGCCCCTTGCCGTTCATCATCTTGAGCTGGTAGCGGCCCGTCGGCGCCTTGCCGACGGTAAGCACGCGGTGATTGAGCTGGATGTCGGCATTGACCTCCGACTGGAGGCACTCGATCAGCTGCTCGTTGCCGTTCTGGATCGAGTAGAGGCCGATATAGCCATCGACGTCCATCAGGTAGTTCTTGAGCGCGTTGAGGCCGTTGGTGTTGTGGCTCTCGGTCGCGATGTCGGAGCGCGCCATCACCTTGAAAAAGCGCTTTGCGGTCTCGTCCTCGACCTCCTCGTCGAGCACCTGCTCGGCGCTCTTGTAGGCCCAGGGATTCTCGTTGTCGTGCGCGCCGACGCCCTCGTAATACTCCACCGGCGACATCACCTCGGTGCAGCGCTGGCGGAACGCCTCGATCGCGGCCGCGGTCTTGGCGCCATATTTGCGGCGCATGCCCGGCACGTCGTTCAGCATCTCGCCGCCGAACTGCACCTGCTCGGCATCCATCGGAATGGTCTGAAGCCCGAAATGCTGGATCAGCTCGCGCAGCGGATCCGGGCCCGTCATCGAGTAGTCGTAGATCTCGGCAACGCCGGCCTCGTACATCGCGGGCGCGGAATCGAATTTGCGGGTGACGATCTTGCCGCCGAGCCGGTCGGATGCCTCGTAGATGGTGACGCGGCAAAGGTCGCCGAGCTTACGCTTCAGATACCAGGCGCTCATCAGCCCGCCGGGGCCGCCGCCTACGATTGCAAGATCAAGCATGTAAGTTCCGTGGTCTCCGGCCCTGCCCCCGTCACGGGACCACCGGTCTAAGCTCCCCTAGCAGAAGCGCTTTTACGCCTGAAGGAAAGATGAACAAAGGCTGATCCTGCATCGCAGCAAGCAAAGAAAGCAGCAAAAAGGCCGGCTTACGCCGGCCTTTTCATTGTCCTCGGTATTCCTACGGATGAACCATCATTCCGCGGGCGGCAGCGCAGGAAGCTCCGCTTCCGGCGCGGGCGACACGACGGCCGCCTGCTTCTCGCGCTCGTCCAGGATCAGCTTGTCGCGCTTCATCGCGACTTCGCGGATCTTGGCCATGGAGGCGCCGGTGCCCGCCGGGATCAGCCGGCCGACGATGACGTTCTCCTTGAGGCCTTCGAGCGGATCGACCTTGCCGTTGACCGCCGCTTCCGTGAGGACGCGGGTGGTCTCCTGGAACGAGGCCGCCGAGAAGAAGGAGCGGGTCTGGAGGCTCGCCTTGGTGATGCCGAGCAGAACCGGCGTACCCGTGGCGATCTTCTTGCCCTCTTCCTTGGCCTTCTCGTTGAGCGCGTCGAACTCGATCTTGTCGACCTGCTCGCCGGAGATCATGTCCGTATCGCCCTGGTCGGTGACTTCCACCTTCTGGAGCATCTGACGGACAATCACCTCGATGTGCTTGTCGTTGATGAGCACGCCCTGGAGCCGGTAGACCTCCTGGATCTCGTTGACCAGATAGGCCGCGAGTTCCTCGATGCCCTTGACCGCCAGGATGTCGTGCGGCGCCGGGTTGCCTTCCACGATGAAGTCGCCCTTTTCGACGACGTCGCCGTCCTGAAGGTGGATGTGCTTGCCCTTCGGGATCAGGTACTCGCGCGGCTCGTCGGTCTTGTCCATCGGCTCGATCGAGATGCGACGCTTGTTCTTGTAGTCGCGCCCGAACCGGATGGTGCCCGCGATTTCGGCGATGATCGCCGCATCCTTCGGACGCCGTGCCTCGAACAGCTCCGCCACCCGCGGCAGACCGCCGGTGATGTCACGCGTCTTGGCGCTTTCGGTCGAGACACGGGCGAGGATGTCGCCCGGATTGACCTTGGCTCCGACGTCGACCGAGAGAATGGCGTCGACCGACAGCATGTAGCGGGCATCGCCGCCACGGGCGAGCTTGAGCACCTTGCCGTCCTTGCCCTTGACCACGATGGCCGGACGCAGGTCCGAACCGCCGCGGGTCGAGCGCCAGTCGATGACCACGCGCTTGGCGATACCGGTGGCCTCGTCGAGCGTTTCCGAGATCGACTGCCCCTCGACCAGATCCTCGAAGCCGATGGTACCTTCGACTTCGGTGAGCAGCGGACGGGTGTAGGGATCCCACTCGACGATGCGCTGGCCACGCTTGACGGTGTCGCCCTCGTCGACGTGCAGGCGCGAGCCGTACTGGATACGGTGCGTCGCACGCTCGGTGCCGTCGGCATCGACGATCGCCACCACCATGTTGCGCACCATCGCGATCAGGTGACCTTCGCTGTTGCGGGCGATGGCCTTGTTCCGGATCACGATCTTGCCGTCGAAGTTGGATTCGACGAACGACTGCTCGTTGAGCTGCGCCGCACCACCGATGTGGAAGGTGCGCATGGTGAGCTGGGTACCCGGCTCGCCGATCGACTGCGCCGCGATGACGCCGACCGCTTCGCCGTGGTTGACCGGCGTGCCGCGGGCGAGGTCGCGGCCGTAGCACTTGCCGCAGATGCCGTTGACGAGCTCGCAGGTCAGCGCCGAGCGGATCTTCACCTCCTGGACGCCACCCTGCTGGATGGCATCGAGGTGGCTCTCTTCCATCAGCGTACCGCGCTTGATGATCACCTTGCCCGAGCTGTCACGCACGTCTTCGCAGGCCGTGCGTCCGAGGATGCGCGAGCCGAGCGAAGCGACCACGGTGCCGGCATCGACGATGGCGCGCATCTTGATGCCGAGCTTGGTGCCGCAATCGTCCTGCGTGATGATGCAGTCCTGCGCGACGTCGACGAGACGACGGGTCAGGTAGCCCGAGTTCGCGGTCTTCAACGCGGTGTCCGCGAGGCCCTTGCGGGCGCCGTGGGTCGAGTTGAAGTACTCGAGCACCGAGAGGCCTTCCTTGAAGTTCGAGATGATCGGCGTCTCGATGATCTCGCCCGACGGCTTGGCCATCAGGCCGCGCATGCCGGCGAGCTGGCGCATCTGGGCCGGCGAACCGCGGGCGCCGGAGTGAGCCATCATGTAGATCGAGTTGATGTCGGCATCGGCTCCGCTCGCCGTCTTCTTGGTGGCGGAGATCTCCTTCATCATCGCCTTGGCGATTTCTTCCGTGGCCTTCGACCAGGCGTCGACGACCTTGTTGTACTTCTCGCCATGGGTGATCAGGCCGTCGTTGTACTGCTGCTCGAAGTCCTTCGCCAGCGTACGGGTGGTGTCGACGATCTTCCACTTGCCGTGCGGCACGACCATGTCGTCCTTGCCGAACGAGATGCCGGCCTTGAACGCGTTGTAGAAGCCGAGCGCCATGATGCGGTCGCAGAAGATCACCGTCTCCTTCTGGCCGCAGTGACGGTAGACCTGGTCGATGACGCCCGAGATCTCGCGCTTGGTCATCAGCTTGTTGATGATCTCGTACGAAATCCGCGGGTTCTTCGGCAGCAAATTGCCGAGCATGACGCGGCCCGCAGTGGTCTCGATCCAGCGCGTCGAGACCTTGCCGGTCTCGTCCATGCCCTGCCACCGATACTTGATCTTGGTGTGGAGATGGATGACCTTCGCGTGCAGCGCGTGCTCGAGCTCGGCCATGTCGCCGAAGATCTTGCCCTCGCCGGGCAGGCCTTCGCGCATGATCGAGACGTAGTAGAGACCGAGCACGATGTCCTGCGACGGCACGATGATCGGCTGGCCGTTCGCCGGATGCAGGATGTTGTTGGTCGACATCATCAGGACGCGCGCTTCCAGCTGCGCTTCGAGCGACAGCGGAACGTGCACGGCCATCTGGTCGCCGTCGAAGTCGGCGTTGAACGCGGCGCAGACCAGCGGATGCAGCTGGATCGCCTTGCCCTCGATCAGCACGGGCTCGAACGCCTGGATGCCGAGACGATGCAGCGTCGGTGCGCGGTTGAGCAGCACCGGATGCTCGCGGATGACCTCGTCCAGGATGTCCCAGACCTCGGGCCGCTCCTTCTCGACCAGCTTCTTGGCCTGCTTCACGGTGGTGGACAGGCCCTTGGCGTCAAGCCGCGAATAGATGAACGGCTTGAACAGCTCGAGCGCCATCTTCTTCGGCAGGCCGCACTGATGCAGGCGCAGCTCGGGACCGACCACGATCACCGAACGGCCCGAATAGTCGACGCGCTTGCCGAGCAGGTTCTGGCGGAAGCGGCCCTGCTTGCCCTTGAGCATGTCGGCGAGCGACTTCAGCGGGCGCTTGTTGGCACCCGTGATGACGCGGCCGCGGCGGCCGTTGTCGAACAGGGCATCGACCGCTTCCTGAAGCATGCGCTTCTCGTTGCGGATGATGATGTCGGGCGCGCGCAGCTCCATCAGCCGCTTCAAGCGGTTGTTGCGGTTGATGACGCGGCGGTAGAGGTCGTTGAGGTCCGAGGTCGCGAAGCGGCCGCCGTCCAGCGGCACCAGCGGACGCAGGTCCGGCGGGATCACCGGGACCACGGTCATGATCATCCATTCCGGCTTGTTGCCGGAGTGGCGGAACGCTTCGACGATCTTCAGGCGCTTGGCGAGCTTCTTGTGCTTGATGTCGGAGTCGGTCTCCTGCATCTCGACGCGCAAGGAGGCCTCGAGCTTCTCGAGGTCCATGCCCTTGAGCAGTTCGCGGATCGCTTCCGCGCCGATCATGGCGGTGAAGGAATCCTGGCCGTACTCGTCCTGCGCCTTCAGATACTCGTCTTCCGACAGCAGCTGACGGTCCTTCAGCGCGGTGAGGCCCGGCTCCAGCACGACGTAGTATTCGAAGTAGAGGATCCGCTCGAGATCCTTCAGCGTCATGTCGAGCAGGAGGCCGATGCGCGAGGGCAGCGACTTCAGGAACCAGATGTGGGCGACCGGGGCTGCGAGCTCGATATGGCCCATGCGCTCGCGCCGGACGCGCGACAGCGTGACCTCGACCGAGCACTTCTCGCAGATGATGCCCTTGTACTTCATGCGCTTGTACTTGCCGCACAAGCACTCGTAGTCCTTGATCGGCCCGAAGATGCGGGCGCAGAACAGGCCGTCGCGCTCGGGCTTGAAGGTGCGGTAGTTGATGGTCTCCGGCTTCTTGATCTCGCCGTAGGACCAGGACAGAATCTTCTCTGGAGACGCGATCGAGATCCGGATCTGGTCGAAGACCTGAGCCGGAGTCGTCGGATTGAAGAGATTCATAATTTCTTGGTTCATCGTCTTCTCCTCGCGCGCCGGTCGCCTCCGGCGGCAAATTCGAAAATCACTCGAGCGGGGCGCCCTGCCCTCAAGGCCTCAGGAGGGGCGCCGATGCCCGGCCGAGACGGCCGGGCATGAATGGTCGAATTACTCGGCCGCTTCCGACGTCGGCGCCGGTCCCATCTTGGAGTTGTGCAGGTCGACGTTGAGGCCGAGCGAGCGCATTTCCTTGACCAGCACGTTGAACGATTCCGGGATACCGGCCTCGAACGTGTCGTCACCGCGCACGATCGCCTCGTACACCTTGGTGCGGCCGGCGACGTCGTCCGACTTCACCGTCAGCATTTCCTGGAGCGTGTACGCCGCGCCGTAAGCCTCGAGCGCCCACACCTCCATTTCACCGAAGCGCTGGCCGCCGAACTGCGCCTTGCCGCCCAGCGGCTGCTGGGTGACGAGCGAGTACGGACCGATCGAACGCGCATGGATCTTGTCGTCGACGAGATGGTGCAGCTTGAGCATGTAGATGTAGCCCACCGTCACCTTGCGATCGAACGGATCGCCGGTGCGGCCGTCATAGACGGTCGACTGACCCGAAGCGTCGAGACCGGCAAGCTTCAGCATCTCCTCGATGTCGGCTTCCTTGGCGCCGTCGAACACCGGCGTCGCGATCGGCACGCCGCGGCTTAAGTTGTGGCCGAGCTCGATCAGTTCGTTGTCGTTGAGCGACTTGATCGTCTCGTCCTCGCCGTAGACCTTCTTCAAGGTTTCCTTCAGCGGCTTGATGTCCTGCTTCGACAAATAGGCATCGACGGTCTGGCCGATACGCTTGCCGAGGCCGGCGCAAGCCCAGCCGAGATGGGTCTCGAGGATCTGCCCGACGTTCATGCGCGAGGGCACGCCGAGCGGATTGAGCACGATGTCGGCATGCGTGCCGTCTTCGAGGAACGGCATGTCCTCGATCGGCACGATCTTCGACACCACGCCCTTGTTGCCGTGGCGGCCGGCCATCTTGTCGCCGGGCTGGATCTTGCGCTTCACCGCGACGAAGACCTTGACCATCTTCATCACGCCGGGCGGAAGTTCGTCACCGCGCTGAAGCTTCTCGACCTTGTCGAGGAAGCGCTGCTCGAGCCCCTTCTTCGACTCGTCGTACTGCTTCCGCATGGCCTCGATCTCGGCCATCAGCTTGTCGTTGGGCGACGCGAACAGCCACCACTGCGACTTCGGGTACTCCTCGAGCACCGCACGGGTGATCTTGGTGTCCTTCTTGAAGCCCTTCGGACCCGCAATGCCCTGCCGCCCCTCGAGGAGCTCGGCAAGACGGTTATAGACGTTGCGGTCCAGGATCGCCTGCTCGTCGTCGCGGTCCTTGGCCAGACGCTCGATCTCTTCCCGCTCGATCGCCAGCGCACGCTCGTCCTTGTCGACGCCGTGGCGGTTGAACACGCGCACTTCCACGATCGTGCCCTGCACGCCGGGAGGAACGCGCAGCGAGGTGTCGCGAACGTCGGAGGCCTTCTCGCCGAAGATGGCGCGCAGCAGCTTTTCTTCCGGCGTCATCGGGCTTTCGCCCTTCGGCGTGATCTTGCCGACCAGGATGTCGCCGGCGCGCACTTCCGCGCCGATGTAGACGATACCGGCTTCGTCGAGGTTCTTGAGCGCTTCTTCCGAGACGTTCGGAATGTCGCGGGTGATTTCCTCAGGTCCGAGCTTGGTGTCGCGGGCCATCACCTCGAATTCCTCGATGTGGATCGAGGTGAAGACGTCTTCCTTCACGATCCGCTCGGAGAGCAGGATCGAGTCTTCGAAGTTGTAGCCGTTCCACGGCATGAACGCGACCAGCACGTTGCGGCCGAGCGCGAGCTCGCCGAGATCGGTCGACGGACCGTCGGCGATGATGTCGCCCTTCTTGACGATGTCGCCGACCTTCACCAGCGGACGCTGGTTGATACAGGTCGACTGGTTGGAGCGCTGGTACTTCATCAGCCGGTAGATATCGACGCCCGACTTGGTCGGATCGAGATCTTCGGTGGCGCGGATCACGACGCGGGTGGCGTCGATCTGGTCGATGACGCCCGAGCGGCGCGCCGCGATCGCGGCGCCCGAGTCACGGGCAACAACGCCTTCCATGCCGGTGCCCACGAACGGCGCCTCGGCGCGAACCAGCGGCACCGCCTGGCGCTGCATGTTCGAGCCCATCAGCGCGCGGTTGGCGTCGTCGTTCTCGAGGAACGGGATCAACGCCGCGGCGACCGAAACCAGCTGCTTCGGCGACACGTCCATGTAGTCGACCTTGTCCGGCGTCACCGGCAAGACTTCGCCGGCATGACGGCAGACCACGAGGTCTTCGGTGAAGCGGCCCTTCGGGTCGAGCGGCACGTTGGCCTGCGCGACCGTGTAGCGGCCCTCCTCCATCGCCGAGAGGTACACGACCTCGTCGGTGACGCGGCCGTCCTTGACCTTGCGGTACGGCGTCTCGACGAAGCCGTACTTGTTCACGCGCGCGAAGGTCGCGAGCGAGTTGATCAGGCCGATGTTCGGACCTTCCGGCGTCTCGATCGGGCAGATGCGGCCGTAATGCGTCGGATGCACGTCGCGCACCTCGAAGCCGGCGCGCTCGCGTGTCAGACCGCCCGGTCCAAGCGCCGACAGGCGGCGCTTGTGGGTGATCTCCGACAGCGGGTTGGTCTGGTCCATGAACTGCGAGAGCTGCGAGGAGCCGAAGAACTCGCGCACCGCGGCAGCCGCGGGCTTCGCGTTGATCAGGTCCTGCGGCATGACCGTGTCGATGTCGACCGAGGACATGCGCTCCTTGATCGCGCGCTCCATGCGCAGCAGGCCGATGCGGTACTGGTTCTCCATGAGCTCGCCGACCGAACGCACACGGCGGTTGCCGAGATGGTCGATGTCGTCGATCTCGCCCTTGCCGTCGCGAAGGTCCACCAGCGTCTTGATGACGGAGAGGATGTCTTCCTTGCGCAGCGTGCGCTGGGTGTCGGGCGCATCGAGGTCGAGGCGCATGTTCATCTTGACGCGGCCGACCGCGGAGAGGTCATAGCGCTCGGCGTCGAAGAACAGCGACTGGAACATGGCCTGCGCCGAATCCAGCGTCGGCGGCTCGCCCGGACGCATCACGCGGTAGATGTCGAACAGCGCGTCCTCGCGCGTCATGTTCTTGTCGGCCGAGAGCGTGTTGCGGATGTAGGCGCCGACATTGACGTGGTCGATGTCGAGCAGCGGCAGTTCCTTGTAGCCCTGCTCGTTGAGGGCCTTCATGTTCTTGTCGGTGATCTCCTCGCCGGCCTCGGCGTGGATCTCGCCGGTCTTGGGATTGACGAGGTCCTCGGCGAGGTAGTTGCCGACGAGCTCCTCATCCGACAGGCGCAGCGCCTTCAGCCCCTTCTCCTGGAGCTGGCGGGCGGCACGGACGGTGAGCTTCTTGCCGGCCTCGAGCACGACCTTGCCGGTGTCGGCGTCGATCAGGTCGTTGATGGTCGAGTAGCCGCGGAAACGGTTGGCGTCGAACGGAACGCGCCAGCCTTCCTTGGTCCGCTTGTAGAGGATCTTCTTGTAGAACGTGGACAGGATCGCCTCGCCATCAAGGCCGAGCGCGAACATCAGCGACGTCACCGGAATCTTGCGGCGACGGTCGATACGCGCATAGACGATGTCCTTGGCGTCGAACTCGATGTCGAGCCAGGAGCCGCGATACGGGATCACGCGGGCGGCGAACAGCAGCTTGCCCGAGGAATGGGTCTTGCCCTTGTCGTGGTCGAAGAACACGCCGGGCGAACGGTGCATCTGCGAGACGATGACGCGCTCGGTGCCGTTGACGATGAAGGTGCCGTTCATCGTCATGAGCGGGATGTCGCCCATGTAGACGTCCTGCTCCTTGATGTCCTTCACCGACTTGGCGCCGGTTTCCTCGTCGATATCGAACACGATGAGGCGCAGCGTCACCTTGAGGGGGGCGGCGAAGGTCATGCCGCGCTGGCGGCACTCGTCGACGTCATATTTCGGCTGCTCGAACTCGTAGCGGACGAATTCCAGCATCGAGGTGCCCGAGAAGTCGGAGATCGGGAACACCGAGCGGAACACCGCCTGCAGACCCTCGTCGAGACGGCCGCCCTGGGGTTCGTCGACCATCAGGAACTGATCATAGGACGCCTTCTGAACCTCGATGAGGTTCGGCATCTCGGCGACTTCCTTGATGTGTCCGAAGAACTTGCGAACGCGTTTGCGACCGGTGAATGTCTGCTGCGCCATCGTGGCCTCTCATTTCGTCGCCCGCTCTGGGCGCGCCGTCCAGGACGCGGCTGCCGCCGCTCCCCGGGTTGAATTTTTCGAACCCGTTTTGGGGACCGAAAATCCAGTTTCAGGCCGTCATGTCCTGAATCTGTTCTTCAGACCTTCAAAACGCAAAACGACGCGCGGGGCGCATAGGCACGCCCGCCCGTCTCAACGATTGTCTTCACGGACTGCAAAAGCCCGAAATAGCCTGCTCTCCCAACGGCTTACAGGGAAATCCGGAATCCCTGCCCACCGCGCTTTCGTGCTGTCGACCCGATATGGGGCGACAATAGTGCAGATTCGAGGGGTAAACCCTCCAATCCCCACACTTTTTCGTGTTCGGCCTGCGTCGGGACGTTCCGTCGCACGCCTTTTGCATCCGGCCCGCCCTCGCAAGGGTGGACCAAGATCCCGGGGCCCGCTTGACGCTCGCCCGGGATCTCGTGCCAGCAAGCTTGCGCTTACTTGAGCTCGACCTTCGCGCCAGCCTTCTCGAGCTGAGCCTTGATCTTGTCGGCTTCTTCCTTGTTCACGCCTTCCTTGACCGGCTTCGGAGCACCCTCGACGAGGTCCTTTGCTTCCTTCAGGCCGAGACCGGTGATGGCGCGGACTTCCTTGATGACCTCGATCTTCTTGTCGCCGGCGCTGGCGAGAACGACCGTGAACTCGGTCTTCTCTTCCGCCGGAGCGGCGGCAGCGCCACCACCAGCCGGGCCGGCCACGGCGACAGCCGCGGCAGCCGAAACGCCCCACTTCTCTTCGAGGAGCTTCGCGAGTTCGGCAGCTTCGAGCACGGTGAGGCTCGAGAGGTCGTCAACGATCTTCTGCAAGTCAGCCATTGTTCAGTTTCCTTACGTGTAAGTCTGGTTCGGGTTTGAGTTTTGCGAAGGGCGTCAGGCCGCTTCGCCCTTTGAGGCATGAGCCTGGATGACACGCGCGAGCTTGCCCGCGGGCGCGTTGGCGAGCTGAGCGAGCTTGGTCGCCGGGGCCACAAGCAGGCCGACGATCTTGCCGCGCAGTTCATCAAGCGACGGCAGCGAGGCAAGCGCCTTCACGCCGTCGACATTCAGGACGGTCTTCCCCATCGAGCCGCCGACGATGACGAACTTTTCGTTCGCCTTGGCGAATTCGATGGCGACCTTTGGCGCCGCTACCGGATCGTTCGAAGTGGCGATCACGGTCGGTCCCTTCAGCATGGGGCCGATGGCAACGACGTCAGTGCCTTCAAGAGCAATTTTGGCGAGACGGTTCTTCGAGACCTTCACCGAGGCACCCGCCTGCTTCATCTGCTGGCGCAGCTTCTGCATCTGGGCGACGGTGAGGCCGGAATATTGAGCAACGACCGCGACGCTCGTGGTCTTGAAGACCCCATTGAGCTGTTCGACCGCTTCTTTTTTTGCCGCTCGTTCCACAGCAAGCTCTTTCCGGTTGGCGGTCATCGCGAAAGCGGGACCGCCGGGTTGCACCCATCGTCCCACCCAAAACCTGAACCTCAGGGCCAAAACCCTTCGGACACGCGCCGGGCGAGACGACAATTCAAAGCCTGCCCTCCGGGAGCCCGCTAAGGCCCACGGCGTGTCGAGGTCCGAACCAGACCCGTTCCGCAAGCCAGCCCTTAAAGCTGGGTGCGAAGTGAAATCCGGTCTTCACCCGTCTATGCAGGCCATGCGATTAAGCCGTTGAGAAATCGAGATTTCCCGCGGGCGCCTGCAGTCTTGGACAGGACAAGGTCAGTCGGCGAACCGCCTGACCTCTGCCCACACTCCACCAACCGACGGGTTTTCCTTCCTTTTCCGGCAAATCCTCGCGGACGTCCTGAAAAGGAATGATCTCCTGTCGTGTCGGGTTTTCGGAATGCGTGCACGAACGCGCCAGCCGAGGCCGGCACGTCCGGAGGCGGTTCTTTAACCGCTCCGGGCCTGCTTGCCAAGAGCAAAATTCACACCAGTTCCAATCCGTTGCCGCAGGCGCTTGACTCGGGCTGACAAGGACCGATTCAGGCCGATTTGACCCCATAAGGCAGCGGCTTGCCCTCGAAGAACGCGCCAAAGTTGGCCAGCACGCAGTTCTGCATGGCGACGTGCGATTCGAGGGTGTGGCCGCCGAGATGCGGGGCGAACACCGCGTTGGGGAGCGCGGTCAGCGCGTCGGGGGCGTGCGGCTCCTTTTCGAAGACGTCGAGGCCGGCGCCGGCGATGGTCTTGTCGGAGAGCGCCGCGACCAGGGCCTTCTCATCGATGACCGAGCCGCGGGAGATGTTGACGACATAGCCGTCCGCCCCGAGGCGTCCCAGGATATCGGCATTGACGACGTGCTGGGTCTCGGCCCCTGCCCGGACCGCGATCATCAGCACGCTGCACCAGTCGGCGAGCGCCTCCAGCGTCGGGAAATATTGATAGGGCAGATCGTATTTGCTGCGGCTGAAATAGCCGATTTCGCTCTCGAAGGCGGCGCAGCGCGCGGCGATCTTGCGGCCGATCTCGCCCATGCCGTAGACGCCGATGCGGCGGCCGGGCATGCCGGCCTGCGGGCGCATCATCGGCGAGGGCTTTGAGGCGGCCCAATCGCCACTGCGGACATACTGGTCGGCGACCAGGATCCGCCGCGTCGTCGCCAGCATCAGGGTCATCGCAATGTCGGCAACCGAGGCCGCATTGGCGCCCGGGCTGTGGCCGACCGCGATGTTGCGTGCGGCGGCCGCGTTCAGGTCGACGCCGTCATAGCCGGTGCCGTAGCAGACGATGGCGCCGAGTTTCGGAAACAGGTCCATCGCCTCGGCCCCGAGCGCGGTGCCGCCCGCAGTGAGCATCGCGCGAATGCCGTTCAGCTCCTCCGCCGAAAACACCTCCCGCGCAGGCTTGCCGCCGGTGTCCAGCAGTTCGAACCGCTCGGCGAAGCGCGCCATCATCGTCTTGGGGAAGCGCGAGTAGATCAGGACCTTGTCAGCCATTGTTCTTGTTTCCGGTGAACGCCGCCACAAACGAAGAGGGGCGGAATCGGTTGCCCAATTCCGCCCCTCGCCTCATGCAATTTCCAAACCTCTAGCCGAGGCAAACCTTAGCCGAGAATGGTGCCCGGCTCGACCTTCACGCCGGGGCCCATCGTCGAGGACACCGCAACGCGCTGGATGTAGGTCCCCTTGGAACCGGCCGGCTTCGCCTTCGAGACAGCATCGGCGAGAGCCTTGATGTTCTCGACCAGCTTCTCCTCGGAGAACGAGGCCTTGCCGACGCCGGCCTGCAGGATGCCGGCCTTCTCGACGCGGAACTCGACCGAGCCGCCCTTGGCACCCTTCACCGCACCGGTGACGTCCATGGTCACGGTACCGATCTTCGGGTTCGGCATCAGGCCGCGCGGGCCCAGCACCTTACCGAGACGGCCGACCAGCGGCATCATGTCTGGGGTGGCGATGCAGCGGTCGAAATCGATCGAGCCGTTCTGCACCTTCTCGACCAGGTCTTCGGCACCGACGACGTCGGCGCCCGCAGCCTTGGCCTCGTCGGCCTTGGCGCCACGGGCGAACACGCCGACGCGGAGCGTACGGCCGGTGCCGTTCGGCAGGGTCACGACGCCACGGACCATCTGGTCGGCGTGACGGGGATCGACGCCGAGATTGATCGCGACCTCGATGGTCTCGTCGAACTTCGCCTTCGCCCGTTCCTTGACCATCTTGATGGCTTCCGCGAGCGGGTAAAGCTTTTCGCGGTCAACACCTTCGCGGGCTTTGTTCAAACGCTTTCCGATTGCCATGACCGCTTACCCCGCCACTTCCAGACCCATCGAACGGGCAGAGCCCTCGACCATCTTCATGGCCGATTCGATGGTGTCGCAATTCAGATCCTTCATCTTCTTCTCGGCGATCTCGCGCACCTGCGCCTTGGTCACCTTGCCGGCCTTGTCACGGCCCGGCGCCTTCGAGCCGGACTGGATTTTTGCAGCCTGCTTGAGGAAGTAGGACATCGGCGGCGTCTTCATCTCGAAGGTGAAGGAACGGTCCGCATAGATGGTGATGATCACCGGGATCGGGGTGTTCTTCTCTTCCTTCTGGGTCTGGGCGTTGAACGCCTTGCAGAACTCCATGATGTTGAGACCGCGCTGACCAAGCGCGGGACCGATCGGGGGCGAAGGATTCGCCGCACCGGCCGGGACCTGAAGCTTCAGGTATCCGGTCACTTTCTTTGCCATGTATCACTCCTGTTGTGCCGGACAGGCCGGCGGTTTCAGGTTCGTGGTCTGGGTCGGATGCGGCTGGCAACCGCCCTCTCCCTCCCACGGCCTCTCGTTGCGCGAAGCTTTTCGGCTTCACGCGCGACCCGGTCAGACCTTCTCGACCTGACCGAATTCCAGTTCGACCGGCGTGGCGCGGCCGAAGATCGACACCGCGACCTTCACGCGCGAGCGCGCCTCGTCGATTTCCTCGACCACACCCGAGAACGAGGCGAACGGGCCATCGGCCACGCGCACGTTCTCGCCGATCTCGAACGACACCGACGCCTTCGGCCGTTCCACGCCCTCCTGCACCTGGTGCAGGATGCGCATGGCCTCGGCTTCCGAGATCGGCATCGGCTTGTTTTCAGCGCCGAGGAAGCCGGTCACCTTCGGCGTGTTCTTGATCAGATGAAACGCCTCGTCGGTCAGCTTCATCTTCACCAGCACGTAGCCCGGGAAGAACTTGCGCTCGGCGTCGATCTTGCGGCCGCGGCGCACTTCCGTGACCTTCTCGGTCGGAACCAGCACCAGCTCGAACAGTTCCTCGAGCCCGCGCTGCTTGGCCTGTTCGCGGATCGATTCGGCGACCTTCTTCTCGAAGTTCGAATAGGCGTGGACGATGTACCAGCGCTTGTCGGACAATTGAGCGGTTGCTGTAGCCATCAGTGAATGCCCAAGAGGAAAGTGATGAGGTAACGGATGATCTGGTCGGCGGCGAAGAAGAAGATCGAGGCCACGGCGACCATGACGAACACCATGATGGTGGTGATCGTGGTCTCGCGACGGGTCGGCCAGGTGACCTTGGCGGTCTCCGAGCGCACTTCCTGCAAGAACTTGAACGGGCTGACTGCCATCGTTTGATGTCCAACGTCCGTCGACAGACGCGAATGAATTTCAGGGATCCGAACAGCCGCCGTTGGCCCAGCCCTCTGTCTCGAAGGATGAGCCGGAAACCGGGCTCGATTGTTCGGGGATTTCAAAGCCGCGCCGGAGATCCGCGTCTAACGGGCCGGCTGCAGGTGGCGGGTATCTACTGCGAACGGGGCCAAACGTCAAGGTAGCGGCTCATTCGCCCGGCGTCCCCTCGCCCCCGCAGGCCTCCGGCAGAGCCCATGCGGATCAACGGTTTAGCGGGCCGGGCCGCGCAGCCTTCCGACGCGCGAACCGGCCTGACCGCCCGCCTCGCGCTGACGGCGACCCCAGCCCAGCGTCAATCGGCCCGGTCGACTATGGAAATGCCCGGCAACGGCACCACGAACTTTCCGCCGTCCGCGAAATAACGGGCATGCTTGGCCCGGATCGGGTCGACGTAGCGCCAGGCGAACACGACAACGAACGCCGGCTTGCGCTCGTAAAGGGCCGCGGGCGGCAGGATCGGGATGTCGTAGCCGGGGCCGGCCATCACGTTCCCCTTCTTGGGGTCGTCGTCCACCAGGAAGTCGATCTTGCCCTCCAGGCCGAACTGCGGCAGCAGGGTCGTGGTGCCGACGGAGACGCCATAGCCGGCGACGAGTTGACCGCGCGCGTGGGCGGCATCGGCCATCGCGACCAACTCGTCACGAATGGCAGCGATCCGCTTCACGTAGGGCGCATAATAGGCCGGCTGATCGACGCCGAGCCGGTCTTCCTCGGCGATGAACCGCGCGACCTCCGCCGACGGTTTCTTCGCGCCGCCGGCGCGCTGCACCGTCACGCGGATCGAGCCGCCCTTGGTCCAGATGTGCTGGACGTCGATCACTTCCATCCCGAGCCGCGCGAAGAAGCGCGTCAGCGGCTTGATGTTAAAATACGACAGATGCTCGTGATAGACGGTGTCGAGCAGGTTCTTCTCGGTGACGTCGACGCCGTATTGCGTTTCGAAGACGAACAACCCGTCCGGCGCAAGCACGTCGCGAACCCCGATCACCAGCGGATCGAGATTGTCGACATTGGCGATCATGTTGTTGGCGATCACGACGCTCGCCGCACCGTGGCTTTTCAGGATGCGGTGCCCGACGGCGTCAGTGAAGAAATCGCCGATGGTTTCGATGCCCGCCTCGGTCGCGCGCCGCGCGATGTCGACGGCGGGATCAACGCCCAGCACCCGCATGCCACGCTCCTTGAAGAAGCCGAGCAGCGATCCGTCGTTGCTGCCGAGTTCGACCACCAGCGATCCCGGCGCGATTCCGAAGCGGCTGATGACGTCGCTGGCATAGCCTTCGAAATGCTGCCGCAGCCCGAGCGAGAGCGAGGTGGTGTAGACGTAGTTGCGGTACTGGACCTCCGGATTGCCGACATGGAGAATCTGGAGGTGGCCGCAGTCCCTGCACAGATGCAGCGCCATCGGCACCGCAGCCCTGAAGACGGGATCGTCGACGCTGGCGTCCGGCACCTGGAAGTTCGGCGTGCCAATGGGCATGCCAGCCATCGGGACGACAAGCTCTTGCTTGTCCGAATGACAGAGGCGGCAGGTATGACGGACGTAGAACAGGTTTTTCATCGTGGAACCGGAAAACGGAGAGATGTGCGCGGGTGAGGCAACCCCACCCTGTGAAGATCAAATCGACGGCAAAGGTTCAAGCGGGTCAAGGGTGGCTCGATACCTCCTCGGCCTTCGCCAGCCCGTAATTCGGCGATTGTTCCGCAGCCTTCGCCGCCTTGTCCGCCGAATACGAGCCGCGCTCCGGGCTTGCCAGCCAGATCACGCCGCCTGCAAGACCGATGATCACGCTAACGGCACCCAGCAGGAGCGAAACCGACAGCGCCTCCTCGGAAGGAACTCCGGCAAGGCCGAGGCAAGCGACCATGGCTCCCTCGCGAACGCCCCAGCCGCTGATCGAGATCGGAACGGCCGTCAACAGCACCACCGGCGGAATCAGGATGCCGGCGTCCAGCACCGAGAGCTGCGCCCCGACCCCGCGCGCGAGGGCATAGCAGGCCGCCGCCGTCACGAGATGGATGAGGAGCGCCGATCCGAGGAGCAAGCCGCGGCACGCGGACTGCACGAGAAGAAACCTGACGAGCGTCCCGAACCGAACGAAGCTTGCGATCGCGGGAGGCGCGATGAGGCGCTTCGGCAGACGATCGAGCGTCAACAGCACCACGGTGCCGGCGACGCCCGCCAGCGTCAGCCCGCCGATGGCCAGGATCGCGGCTTGATCGGACACGCGTGACATCAGGAACGGCAATCCGGCCACCATCAACACGACCAGCCCGATCAACGCCGTGAATCGGTCCGCCGCAACCCCCTTGACCGCCTCCGGCCACTGCACGCCACGCTGCCGCAACAGCCACATCCGCACCGCGTCGCCGCCGACCGACGACGGCAGCACCTGGTTGAACCAGAGGCTGATCATGAGGATCCGCCAGCCGGCGAACCAGTCCAGCGACACGCCGAGCGCGCGCATGATCAGCTCCCACCGGCCGTTGAGCACGAAGGTCTGAAAGAAGATCAGCGCCAGCGCGAGAACGAACAGGAACGGGTCGACGGAAACGAGATGAGTGCGCAACCGGCCCAGATCGAGACCGCGCGCGATGTAGGCCAGCACGGCGATCGACAGCAGCAGCTTCACCGAAAACAGAGCCGTCTGTTTGAACCGCGACTGCATCCGATGCCCGCCTCAGGACGCCGGGTATTCCGCGCGACCGATGACGAGGTCGATCGCGGCCATCATCCAGAACTGGTGCGTGGTCTCGACAATGTTGTAGCTGCGGCTGTCCACCCAGAAATTGACGTCGCCGAGATTACGCAGGGGATTCTCCGCATTCATGCCCGACAGCGTAATCACATCGAGCTTCATCGTCCGCGCCTGCGCGACCGCATTGAGAATGTTCTTTGAGCGCCCCGACGAACTGATCGCAACGAGGCAGTCGCCGGCGCGGGCGTTCAGCCGCACGGCGTGCGCGATCCAGTCTTCGAAACCGTAGTCGTTGGCGAGGCACGACATCATGCTTGCATCGCTGAAGCACAGCGCAGGCACTGATGCGTTCTTCGCCAGATCGATCGCCAGATGCGAGGCGATGCCGGCCGAGCCGCCATTGCCGATGAAGATGACGCGACCGCCCTGCTCGCGCGTCCGCAACCAGGTCGCCCGGGTGGCGGAGATCCCCGCAAAAATACCGTCGTCTATCGCCGTCGCGCGATGGAGGCGCCCGACGTAATCGTCGAGGAAGGCCTTGTGATCGGGATCGACGGACTCGGCAGGCATGGGCTGGCGGCTCGATTGCAACATGTCGCCGTGATACCGACTATTACTAGGGATTGCAAAGGTATAATACTTGCAAAGTTTGCGGGCGGCTGGTAGTCGGCTTTCGGGTTTCACTCAACATTGGCGAGCCTGTTTCGCTGGGCATTCGCGTCACGGATGTTCCCCATGAAATGTATCGTTACTGGCGGCGCCGGATTCATTGGAAGTCACCTCGTCGATCGACTCATCGATGACGGCCACGAGGTCATCGCGCTCGACAATTTCGTCATCGGACGTCCCGAGAATCTGTCGTCGCACGCCGGTTCGAGCCGGCTGAAGGTCGTGCGGGCCGACGTCACCGAACTCGAATCGATCAGGCCGCATTTCGACGGCATCGACTGGGTTTTCCATCTCGCGGCGCTGGCCGACATCGTTCCCTCGATCGAGTCTCCGATCCCGTATCATCGCACCAACGTCGACGGCACGGTCAACGTTCTCGAGGCTGCGCGGCAGGCGGGCGTCAGCCGCTTCGTGTACGCGGCGTCGTCGTCCTGCTACGGCATTCCCGACGTCTATCCGACACCGGAGAGCGCCGAGATCCGACCGATGTATCCCTACGCGCTCACCAAGAATCTCGGCGAGCAGTGCGTCATGCACTGGTGCCAGGTCTACAAGCTTCCGGCCGTGGCGCTCCGCCTGTTCAACGTATTCGGGCCGCGCCATCGCACCACGGGCACCTACGGCGCCGTGTTCGGCGTCTTCATGGCGCAGAAGCTCGCCGGCAAGCCCTTCACTGTGGTCGGCGACGGAGAACAGACCCGCGATTTCACCTTCGTCAGTGATGTCGCCGACGCCTTCGTGACCGCCGCGCGCTCCGATATCTCGCACGAGATATTCAACGTCGGCTCGGACAACACCTACAGCGTCAACCGGCTGGTCGAGCTTCTCGGCGGCGACAAGGTCCACATTCCCAAGCGTCCCGGCGAGCCCGACTGCACCTACGCCGACATCACCAAGATCAAGCGGGTCCTGAAATGGACGCCGAAGGTGAAGTTCGAGGACGGCGTCGCGACGATGCTGAAGTCGATGGACCAGTACAAGGACGCGCCTTTGTGGACGGTGGACAAGATCGCCGACGCCACCAAGGGCTGGTTCAAATATCTCGGCGACGAGGACGGCGCGGCGTCCGGCACGCCGCAAAAGGCAAGCCACTGAACAGGTTCGCCAGATATCGTTGCCGCGAATAGATCAATTCCGGGCCGGCCGGCTGAGGCCGGCCGGCGCTTTGGGTATAATACACATGGGTAATGCTTCGACAGACAAGCTGACCGTCCATCCGGCACCGCACGAGAAGATCAAGACGGTCGAGGAACTGGGCGCGATCGCGCGGGCCGCGCAGGCCGAGGGCCGCACCGTTGCGCTGTGCCACGGCGTGTTCGATCTGGTGCATCTCGGCCACGTCCGGCACATCCTGGCGGCGCGCAACGAGGCCGACGTGGTCATCGTGACCGTCACCGCCGACCGTTTCGTCAACAAGGGCCCGGGGCGGCCGATCTTCCCGGAGAGCATGCGCGCCGAGATGCTGGCCGCGCTCGGCACGGTCGACTGGGTCGGCATCAACCAGACCTCGAGCGCCGAGCCGATCCTCGATACCGTGCGCCCCGACATCTACGTGAAGGGCTCGGACTACGAAAATCCCGAGGATGACGTCACCGGCAAGATCGCCACCGAGCGAGAGGCCGTCGAACGCCATGGCGGCCGCATCGTCTTCACGCGCGACGTGACCTTCAGCTCGTCGTCGCTGATGAACCGCTACTTCGACATCTACGATCCCCCTCTGCGCGATTACCTCCAGAAGGTGCGCGAAAGCGGTGGAGGCGAACGCCTGCTGAAGCTGATCGACAAGATCCAGGACATGCACGTCGTGCTGGTCGGCGACACCATCATCGACGAATACCAGTACGTCACGGCGCTCGGAAAGGCTTCGAAGGAAAACATCGTCGCCACCCTGTTCAAGAATGGCGAGCAATTTGCCGGCGGCGTCATTGCCGCGGCCAATCACGTGGCGAGCTTCTGCAAATCGGTGGAGATCGTCACGACGCTGGGTGGCAAGGACTACCCGGAAGAGTTCATCCGCGCGCATGTCCGCCCGAATGTCACGCTCACGCCGATCCGCATTCAGGGCCGCCCGACGACCCGCAAATTGCGGTACGTCGAGCTGGGATATCTGCACAAGCTCTTCGAAGTCTACACCATGGACGACACGCCGCTCGACGAAGCCGAGCGCAAGGAGATCGACCGCATCACCGCCGAGCGCGTTCGCGGCGGGGATGTGGTGATCGTCACCGATTTCGGTCACGGGATGATCGCTCCAAGCACAATCGATGCCCTGATCGCGAACTCCAAGTTCCTGGCGATCAACGCCCAGAGCAACAGCGGAAACCACGGCTACAATCTGATCACGAAGTATCCGCGGGCGGACTACATCTGCATCGACGCGCCGGAAGCGCGGCTGGCCGCCACCGACAAGTTCAGCGACATCGCGTCGGTGATCGAGACCACCCTGCACGGCAAGATCGACTGCGACAACATGATCATCACGCACGGCTCCTTCGGCTGCTACCCCTTCTCGTCGAAGACCGGCGTCGCGCGCGTGCCCGCCTTCACCAAGACCGTCGTCGACACCGTCGGCGCCGGCGATGCGTTCCTGACGATCACGGCGCCGCTGGTTGCCGCCGGCGGCAATATCGAGGACGTCGCCTTCATCGGCAACGCGGCAGGCGCGATCAAGGTCGGCATCGTCGGTCACCGCAACTCGGTCGAAAAGGCCCCGCTGGTCAAGTTTGTCACCGCGTTGCTGAAATAGCGCACAGGAAGAATTCTGGAGAACGATAGTGATTGATCAGAAATGGAACGTGATGGTCACCGGTGGCGCCGGCTATGTCGGCAGCGTGCTGGTTCCCCAGTTGCTGGCAGCGGGCCACAAGGTCACCGTGCTCGACCTGTTCATGTATGGCGAATCCGTCTTCGACGCGGTTCGCAACAATCCGAACCTTCGCCTGATCAAGGGCGACATCCGCGATGAGGCCGCGATCAACGAGGCCCTGCGCGGCAACAACGCGGTGATCCACCTCGCCTGCATCTCCAACGACCCCTCGTTCGAGCTGGACCCTGCGCTCGGCAAGTCCATCAACTACGACTGCTTCCGTCCGATGGTGCGCGCCGCGAAGAAGGCCGGTATCAAGCGCTTCATCTACGCCTCCTCCTCGAGCGTCTACGGCATCAAGGACGAGGCCGAGGTGACCGAGGAGCTGTCCTGCGAGCCGCTCACGGACTACTCGAAGTTCAAGGCGATGTGCGAGACCGACCTCGCCGAAGAGGCCGCGTCCGGCTTCGTCGCCTGCACGGTTCGTCCCGCAACCGTCTGCGGCTACGCACCGCGGCAGCGGCTCGACGTCGTCGTCAATATCCTGACCAATCTTGCGGTCAACACCGGCCGCATCCGCGTGTTCGGCGGAACGCAGCGCCGGCCCAACCTGCACATCGAGGACATGTCCGCGGCCTATCTGTTCCTGCTTCAGCAGGACGACGCGAAGATCGACGGAAAGACCTACAATATCGGCTACGAAAACCACTCGCTGATGAAGATCGCCGACATCGTCAAGTCGGTGGTCGGCAGCAATGTCGACGTGGTCGTCGAGCCGACCGACGATCTGCGCTCGTACCATGTCTCTTCGGAGAAGATCCGCCGCGAGCTCGGATTTGCGCCGACGCACACCATCGAGCAGGCCGTGTCCGGCCTTGTGGATGCCTTCAAGGCCGGCCGCCTGCCGGACTCGCTCAACGACCCCAGGTATTTCAACATCAAGATGATGCAGAACATCAGCCTGAAGTGAGCGGCGTGCGGATCGGCATCGATTTCGACAACACGATCATCTGCTACGACAAGGTCTTTGCCGCCGTCGCGCGTCAGCGTGGGCTGGTGCCGGAGGGCTGGGAGGGGCTGAAGACCGACGTGCGGGATCATCTGCGATCCCGCGCGGGCGGCGAGCTTGCCTGGCAAGGGCTGCAAGGCTTCGTCTACGGCAAGGGCATTGGCGGCGCCGAAATCTATCCGGGGGTGCGGGAATTCCTGGCGGCGTGCAGGCAGGCCGGCGCGAAGGTCTACATCGTGAGCCACAAGACCCGGTTCGGCCACCAGGACCCCGACCGCACCGACCTGCGTGACGCCGCGCGCGGCTGGCTGCGGGAGGCTGGCCTGATCGACGCTGCGGACGCGGCGCTGGCCGTCGGCGACGTCTATTTCGAGGACACGCTGGCCGGCAAGGTCGAGAGACTTGCGAGCCTGGAGCTCGACGTCTTCATCGACGATCTCGTCGAGGTCTTCGAGCAACCGCATTTTCCGAAGGCCACGCGATCGATCCTGTTCACGCGTTCGCAGCCTCCCCACCCCGAACACTGCAAGCCGATCGCGACATGGGCCGGCATCCGCCGCGAGGTGTTTGCGGAATGAGCGAGCCCGACATCAGCGCGCCGGATGCAATGGCGGTCGGCAGCCGCCTGGCGGGGGCGCGGGTCGCGGCCGTCCAACCGGCGCGGGCCGGCGGCAACAACAGGGTGTTTCGGCTGGAGATGGCAGAGGGACCCCCCCTCGCCCTGAAGCATTATCCGTCCGACGGGCGCGATCGCCTGGGCCAGGAATATGACGCGCTCTCGTTTCTGTCGCGCCACGGCATCACGTCGACGCCACGGCCGATCGCGAAGGACGCGGATGCGTTCTGCGCATTGTATGAATGGTTCGACGGCGAGGCGGCGGTCCTGCACCCCCACGGCGACGATGCCGACCAGCTGGCCGAGTTCCTGGTCGCGCTGCAAAAGCTGCGAGACGCCGAGGGCGCCGGGACTCTGCGGAACGCGTCAGCCAGTATCTTTTCGCCCGAGGAAGCGATTGCCCAATACGAGCAGCGGCTGGACGGACTGAGGCGCGCCTCGGATGATCATCCGAACCTGCGCGCCTTCATGGACGACAGCCTGATTCCCAGCACGGCCATCGCGATCCGGCAGCTCCGCCGTCGCTATGCGGAACTCGGCTGGGATCCCGCAGCGGACATTGCGCCCGAACATCGCGCATTGAGCCCCTCCGATTTCGGACTGCACAACGCGCTGCGCGCCGCGGACGGCCGGCTGCGCTTCATCGACTTCGAATATTTCGGCTGGGACGATCCGGTCAAGCTGGTGTCCGACACCGCGATTCACCCCGGCAGCGATCTGCCCGAAGCCGAAGCAAATCGGTTGACCGAACGCCTCACGCAAGCTTTCGCGGCTAGGGATGACGCGTTTGCGATCCGCCTTGACGTACTGTATCCTGTGTTTGGGGCGATTTGGTGCCTGATTGTCCTGAATACCTATTTGCCGGAAAGCCGCTCCCGGCGCGCCTTGGCTGCGCAAGGTGGCGACCTGACGGTCCGCCTCGCCGGTCAGCTCGACAAAGCCCGCCGGCTCCATCAAACGATTTGCCAACGTGATCCAGATCTCACCCCACGCTGAAGCCGCCCTCACCTGCACGCTCGACGAGCGCAGCCTTTACTTGCGCCGCCTGGTGCTCGGATCCGTCCGCTCGGCGGGACGCGGACATGTCGGTCCTGCGCTGTCGCTGATCGAGATGGTCCGCGTGCTCTACGACGACGTGCTGCGGATCGATCCGAACAACCCGCGCGATCCGGACCGCGACCGCGCGATCCTCAGCAAGGGACACGGTTGCCTGGCGCTCTATGCGCTGTTGGCCGACCGCGGCTTCTTCCCCCTGTCGGAGCTGGAGGGCTTTTGCGGCCCAGACAGCATTCTGGGCGGACATCCCGAATACGGAATGGTGCCGGGGGTCGAAGCCTCGACCGGCGCGCTTGGACATGGCCTGTCGATCGGTGTCGGCCTTGCGCTCGCTGCGCGCATGCGCGAGCGCACCTACCGCACCTTCGTCCTGCTCGGCGACGGCGAGATCAACGAGGGATCGGTGTGGGAGGCTGCAATGGGCGCGGCCAAGCACGGGCTCGACAACCTGGTCGCGCTGATCGACTACAACAAGCTCCAGAGCTACGGGCCCACCGACTACGTCCTGCCGCTGGAGCCCCTCGCGGACAAGTGGCGCAGCTTCGGCTTTGCCGTGCAGGAGCTCAACGGCCATGACGTCGGCGCTCTGCGCACCGTCCTGAAGCAGGTCCCGCCCGTTGCGGGCAAACCCACCGCGATCATCTGCCATACCGTCAAGGGCAAGGGTCTGCCGGCCGCAGAATCCAACGCCGATTGGCATCACAAGAACAAGCTGACCGACAGCGAGCTCGACGCGATTCGCGTAGCTGTCGGCGATTTTTGATCGGCACCCCATGCGCAACACCGCCATGAACATGGTCCACAAGCTCGCCGCGCGCGACGAGCGTGTGCTTTACATCGGCTCCGATCCCGGCGCGGGCACCTTGCGCGCGATGAGCAAGGAGTTTCCGAAGCGCCATCTGATCGAGGGCATCTCGGAAGCGCACATCATCGGCATGTCGGCCGGCCTCGCGATGGAGGGCTTCGTGCCCTACGTCAACACCATCGCGACGTTCCTCACCCGCCGCTGCTACGAGCAGGTGGCCGTCGACCTCTGCCTGCACAATCTGCCGGTGCGGCTGATCGCCAACGGCGGCGGGCTCGTCTATGCGCCGCTCGGCCCCACCCACCAGGCGATCGAGGACATCGCCATCATGCGGGCGCTGCCCAACATGACGGTAGTCTGCCCGTGCGATGCCGACGAAGCGGCACGGCTGATGGAGCAGACCCTCGACTGGACCGGGCCGATCTACATCCGCCTGGGAAAAGGCGGCGACGCCATCGTCTCGAAGGCCGAGCACGGCTTTGAGATCGGCAAGGCCATCCTGATGCGCCCGCCGGGTGACGTCCTCATGGTGACCACCGGGATCATGCTTCAGCGAGCGCTGGCCGCAGCCGACCTGCTGGCCGCACAAGGCGTCCGCGCGGGCATCCTGCACATGCATACCGTCAAGCCGCTCGACACCGAGGCGCTGCTGCAAGCGATCCGCGGCACCAAGCTCGTGGCGACTCTCGAGGAGCATGTCCCGTCCGGCGGCCTCGGCAGCGCGGTCGCGGAGACGCTGATCGACAAGCTCGGATCAGGCCTGCCGGCGATGCTGCGGCTGTCGCTGCCGGACCGCTTCATGCACAATTACGGCTCGCAGGACTCGCTGCTCAAGAAGCACGGGCTTTCCGCCGGCGCCATTGCCACCTCGATCGAGCGCGCACTTGCCGCCTCGCACACCTCCTCCCCTCAACTCCATTCCACCTGACGGGTCACATGTACGACGTTCGATATTCCTATCTGCTCGAGCAATTCTCCGACCCCGCCCCGATCCTGGCCGAGATCGGCCGTCTCGTGGCGACCGGCGACTTCACCCTTGGCAAGCCTGTCGCTGAATTCGAGAAGCGTTTTGCGGAGCTGATCGGCGTGCGTCACGCCATCGGCGTCGGATCGGGCACCGACGCGCTCAAGCTGCCGCTCAAGGCGCTCGGCATTGGCCATGGCGATGAAGTCATCACCGCCGCCAACACCTTCATCGCCACCGTCGGCGCGATCGCCGAGACCGGCGCGACGCCCGTGCTCATCGATTGCGACGATTCCTTCTGCATGAATGTCGACCAAGTCGAGGCCGCGATCACGAAGAAGACGAAGGCGATCATGCCGGTTCAATTGACCGGCGAGGTCACCGACATGGGCAAGCTGATGCCGATTGCGCAGCGCCACAACCTTCCCGTCGTCGAGGACGCCTGCCAGGGCATCCTCTCGGAGTTCGCGGGAAAGCGCTCCGGCACCCACGGCATCGCGGCCGGCTTCTCCCTGCATCCGCTCAAGAACCTCAACGTCTGGGGCGATGCCGGCGTCGTCGTCACCAATGACGACGGCATGAACGAGAAGCTCCGTCTGATCCGCAACCACGGCATGAAGAACCGCGACGAGATCGCGATCCTCGGCTGCAACTCGCGGCTGGATTCCCTCCAGGCGGTGGTCGGCAACTGGCTGATCGGCCAGACCAGCGAGATCACGCGGCGCCGGATCGAGAACGCGGCCTATTACGACGCGGGGCTCGCCGGCCTGCCCGGCCTGCGCGTCCCGCCGCGCCGGCCCAACGTGAAGCACGTCTATCACCTTTACATGGTGTTCGCCGAGCGTCGCGACGAGCTCTATCAGTACTGCCTGGACAACGGCATCGAAGCCAAGATCCACTATCCGATCCCGCTGTACCAGCAGGAAGGCCTCAAGCATCTCGGTTACGCCCCGGGAACGTTCCCGGTCACCGACCGTCATGCCAAGGAAGTCATCAGCTTCCCGGTGGACCAGCACCTGACACGCGCGCAGCAGGATCGCGTCATCGAGACTGTCAGGAAGTTCTGCCATGGACGCTGACACCGGCCGACGGCGCATCGGTTACGTCAATCTTCCGGCGCAATTCGAGGAAGAGCGCGCCGAGATCATGCAGGCGGTCGAGGGCGTCTTCCAGCGAGGCGATTTCATCGGCGGGGCGGCGGTCGGAAAGCTCGAAGAAGAGCTGTCCGCCTATCTCGGCTCGCCGCATGTCGTGACGCTGAATTCCGGCACCGATGCGCTGATCCTCGCGATGAGGGCGCTCAACATCGGTCCCGGCGACGAGGTCATCACGCCGCCGAATTCGTTCGTGGCATCGACCGCCGCGATCATCGCAGTCGGCGCCTCGCCGGTCTTTGCGGACGTGCTGCCGGACCAGAACATCGATCCGGCCGCGGTCGAGGCCGCCGTCACGCCGCGGACCAAGGCGATCATGCCGGTGCACCTGACCGGGCGCATGGCCGACATGACCCCACTGATGGCGATCGCCGCCAAGCACGCTCTCGCCGTGATCGAGGACAGCGCCCAGGCCGTCGGCTCGACCTATGACGGGCGGATGAGCGGCACCATCGGAACGTTCGGCTGCTTCTCCGCGCATCCCCTGAAGAATCTCAATGCCGCGGGCGATGCCGGCTTCCTCGTCGCCGCCGACGCCGAGCTAGCCGCACGAATTCGTCGCCTGCGCAATCACGGCCTGATCAACCGCAGCGACGTCCAGGAATGGGGCATCGTATCGCGGCTCGACACGCTTCAGGCGGAAGTGCTGCGAATCCGCCTGCGCCATTTGCCGTCGGTGATCGAGCGCCGGCGGCGCAACGCCGCGCAATACCGCGCCGAGCTTGCAGGCCTGCCCCTGTTCATTCCGCCCTGCCGCAACATCGAGTTCAATACGTTCCACACCTTCGTGGTGCAAACTGACCGCCGCAACGACTTCCAGAAATATCTTGCCGACAAGGGCATCGAGACCGCGATCCACTATCCGGTGCCGATCCACCTTCAGCCGGCGGCAGCGCATCTTGGTCTGGGGCGCGGCGCGTTTCCGGTGACCGAGCGGCAGGCGGATCAGATCCTCACGCTCCCGATCAATCAGTTCCTCTCGGCCGCCGATATCAGTTATATTTGCGCGACCGCCCGGGAGTATTTTGCATGACGGATACGGACTTCCTCCAGGCCGAAGAGCAGGCGCTGGCGCAGCGCTTCATCGACGACGGCTTCGTCACGACGCCGGCCGACGACCGCCCCGGGCTCGACCGGATCCAGCGGCGCGCCGCTGAACTTGCCGCCGACTATCTGAAGCTGCCGCACAGCAATGATCCCTATGCGATGCTCGACGGCATCCATACGCGCGTGAGCGTCGACGATCTCAACGGCCTGCGGCTCCACGTCTTCAACGGCCTCAACGCCGAGCCCTGGTTCCGGCCGACCTATTTCCGTCTGGCGCGCTCGACGATCGAGACCATCGTCGGCAACGAGCTCTGCATGCAGCGCCGCGTCAACCTCAGCATCCAGATGCCCGGCGACGATTCCTCGCTGCTCGCCACCCATTCCGACGTCTGGTCGGGCGACTCGCCGTTCGAGGTCGTGGTGTGGGTGCCGCTGGTGGACGTCCACCGCACCAAAGCGATGTATCTGCTACCCCCGTCCCTGAACGGCGACATGCAGGATCGGATGGCGAGCCTGCGCAGCGCTGAGGAGCTGTACAAGACGATCAAGCCGCACGCGACCTTCATCGAGATTCCCTACGGTCACGTGATGCTGTTCAACCAGACCCTGATGCACGGCAATCGCATCAACGAGGAGCCCGGCACGCGCTGGAGCATGAACTGCCGGTTCAAGAGCATCATGTCGCCCTACGCGGACAAGCGCTTCGGCGAGTTCTTCGAGCCGATCCTGCTGCGCCCGGCGACACGGGTCGGCATGCAATACAAGCTGCCGGGAGGCTTCCATGGCTGAGCGAGCCGGCCATCGCGGCTACATCGGCGCCCGGCCGCTGAACGGCAGCCGCTCCCCTCAGCACGTCCAGAACATCGTGATCCGCGACTACGCGCGGCGCAAGAACCTGCAATACCTGCTCAGCGCCGTCGAGCACATCATGCCCGGCAGCTACATGGTGCTCGAGGACATCCTGGACGAGCTGCCCCGCTTGAACGGCCTGATCCTCTACAGCATCTTCATGCTGCCGCCCGACGAGGCACGACGGCGGGAGATTTACGACCGCGTGCTGCGCGAGGGCTGCGATCTTCACGCAGCCGTCGAGGAGATCACGCTTTCGTCGCGGGACGGCATTCAGGCCGTCGAGGACATCCTGCTCGTCAATAAATTCGCGACCATCCTGTGACGATGTCGCGGACCGGTCTACGATCATGACCGAGATCAACCTGCTCCAGCCGATGCACGCATCGACCAAGCGGAACTACGTTCAGCGCGTGGTCGAGCATGACAAGGCCGAATCCGCCACCGTGGCGCGGCAATGGGGCCGCGACTACTGGGACGGCGACCGCCGTTACGGCTATGGCGGCTATCGCTACGACGGACGGTGGCGCCCGCTCGCCCAGACCCTGATCGACCGCTACGGCATCAAGCCGGGCATGAGCGTGCTCGATATCGGTTGCGGCAAGGGCTATCTGCTCTACGAGTTCACCCAGCTCGTCCCCGACCTCACGATCGCAGGCATCGACGTCTCCGAGTATGGCATCGCCAACGCCAAGGAGGAGGTGCGGCCGCACCTGAAGGTCGGCAGCGCCGTCGAGCTGCCCTACCCCGACTACGGCTTCGATCTCGTGGTGTCGCTCGGCGTGCTGCACAACCTTCCGCTCGAGGACGTCTTCCGCGCGGTGTCGGAGATCGAGCGTGTCGGACGCGGCGCTTCGAAATATCTGATGGTGGAATCGTTCCGCAACGAGCGCGAGAAGGCAAATCTGCTCTACTGGCAGCTCACCTGCCTGAGCTTCCACGGTCCGGAAACATGGGCCTGGATCTACGACAAATGCGGGTATCGAGGCGACCATGGGTTCATCTTCTTCGAATGAGACGGCCAGCCTGGGCCGGCCGACCTCGCTGCGTGCGCAGAATCCGGAAGTGTACTATTCGGACGACGCCATCGTCACGGCGGACGATGCCACGATCGCTGAGCTGAAGCGCATCGCCGCCGGCAACCCGCGCCTGCGCAGCCGGCTGTGCACGCATCCCGATCCCTCGTCCGGCCTGCACGAGATGCTGATCGTGCATCATCGCGAGGCCTATGTGCGGCCCCACAAGCATTTTGGCAAACCTGAATCGTTTCACGTGATCGAGGGTACGGCGCAGGTCGTGATCTTCGAAGATGACGGCCGCATTCGCGACGTGCTCGAGATGGCACCATACGGCCAGGGCAAGCGCTGCTATTACCGGATGCCCGAACAGGTCTTCCACTCGATCCTGATCACCTCGGAATGGCTGGTGTTTCACGAGACCACCGCCGGTCCCTTCGACCCCTCCCGCACGGCATTTCCCGACTGGGCGCCGGATGGCAGCGAAGCCGCCGCGGTCCAGGACTATGTCACAAAGACTGGCGCGCTCGCCGCAGAGCATCTGGCCCGCAAATAGAGTTCGACCTGCTATCGCTGCTCGACGATCCCACCGTGAATGATCGAGGACGAAACTAGACGATGAAGCAGCCTGCAAAAGCATTGGTGACCCTCGTCAAGTTCGCTGTCTCGATCGGAATCCTCGCATGGCTCTTGCGTGGCCAGGACCTGTCATCCCTTGAGGCCGATCTTCTCGCCGTCAAATTGGAGATGCTGGCGCTCGCGGTGTTGCTGCTGTTCGCCCAGACTTTCGTGCTCTGTCACCGGTGGATGCTGATCCTGCGCGCGATGGGCGTGCCGCTGGATTGGCTGGCGGGCTGGCGTATTCTCATCGTCAGCACCTTTTCCAATCAGGTGCTGCCCGCCGGCGGTGACGCGGTCCGCATCTGGATGTTGCGGCGGAATGGCGTGCAATGGTCGCAAACGATCGGCAGCATCGTGGCCGATCGCTTCATCGCGCTGCTGGCGCTTGTCGCCGTCTTATTGGCAGGAATGCCGTTCCTGTTCCCACGGATCAGCGACAACTCACTCCTTTCCGCGATCGTTATCGTTCTCGTCTTTGGATGCCTCGGCACGATCGCCCTGGCCACGCTGGATTGGTGGCCAGCTCGCATGATCGCGGCGCTGCCGGCCAAGATCGTACAATTCGCGAGGCTCGTCAGGGCTCCGTTGCTGGCGAGTAATGGACGCGGAACGCTGATCGTATCCGCCGTCCTCATCCATCTGATCACGGTCGCAGCCTGTTATGTCCTCGCGATTGGAATGGAGGCGCAACTTTCCGCGCGCGATGCGTTCGTTCTCGTCCCACTTGTCATTCTATCGTCCGCGGTCCCGATCTCGATCGGAGGATGGGGCGTTCGCGAGGGGGCGATGGTTGCTGCACTCAGCCTGGCGGGAATCTCCTCCGACAAGGCGCTCGCGATATCGGTCTTGCTGGGTCTCGGCTCCCTGACCGTGGGACTGTTCGGCGGTTTGGTATGGCTGCTCGCTCCGGAGCGAGCCAATTTCACCCCCGACAAGAGCCGCGCCATCGCCGAGCAGGCCGACGCCGCGTCGATCTAGCAATGGGCAGCGGCAGATCAGATCAGGCGATGGCAGTGCGCTTGCGCACCATCGTCGAGACGTGGTGGTGGCGGATCCTGATCCTTGCGCCGGCCGCGCTCTCCATCTCGTGCCTGAATCGAAGCGGCACCTACCGCGCGTTGATATTCGATGGCGGCTGGATCGCACAGACGTACGTCGTTTCTTGGCTCGTTCTTACACCGTATCTCGGCTGGGTCGTGATCGCCACCGGGCGCCTGACTTACGCACTGATCAGGCACGAGGCCGCCCGGCGCGTCGATGAGTTCTTCGTTGGGGCAGCTATGCTGATCCTGATCGGGTTGGGACTCGGCGCAATTTCCCTCCTGTATCCGCAGCTCGTTCTCGGGCTGATGGTCGCGGCCTTGCTGTGGGACACACGCAGCCTCAGAACGCCACGCCGGATCGAGACAAACTACGCCGCGCTCGCGATGTTGCTGCTCGGCGTCTGGCTTCTGGGAGCGGTCTTCCTCGATCGCGCCGTCATACCGGACGTCATTTCGACCGACGTTCAGCAGCTCTACGCACCCTATCTTGCAGAGGTTGCGAGAAATCACAGCATCTGGCTTGCGGCTGACAATCCCATCTTCTCCGACTTCGAGATCGGTCACGGCAACGGGCTACATCTGCTGCTGGCGACGTTTCTCCCGCCCCATGTCGCCCAGATCATTTCGTTTCTCTACTTCGTCGGAATCGGAGCAGTTATCTTCGAGCTCATCCGCATGCTCATACCGCTACGGGCGTTCGGACCCGGATGGGATCAAGCGGCAATACCAATGGCGCTCGGCGTCGCGATCCTCGGGCTGGCGTGGGACTCCGGTCTCCACGTCATGGAATTTGGGAAGTACCATCTCCAGACGGCAGCATTCTGCTTCTATTTCCTGCTGGTCGTCATTCGATCCTGCGAAGGCAGAGACAGGCTTGCCGCCGGGATTTGCGCCTTTGCTTTCGCGTTGTCTTATCCGCTTTATGCAGTTTTCGCATTCTTGATCTCCGGATTGGGCGTGCTTGCCAAGGCGCTCCAACGCGATCGATCGGGCATCGCCATGGGCATGACGCTAGGATTGAGCGCGGCCGCCGGGTGCATGGTCGCTTTTGCAAGCAACTATTTCTATCTCGGAATTCCGGCAACCAATCCCTACTCGATCTTCCGGCATGTCGTGTCGATAGACCGGTTTTCGCACTTCGGAAGCCTCGACATCCTCGACTATTTCGTGCTGGCCCAGTCCGTTGGAGTGAGCGACTTTTCCATTGGATCGGGACTGATGGCAGCGACCAAACTGGTGAAGACCGTCTTCGAGGCCGCTGCTTTCCTCGTGATGATATCTTGCGTAGTTTCGTTCGCCGACTCAAAGCTTCTGCCCGGTCGATCCTCGGCCCTCAGGGCGCCGTCGTCGGGCACGGCCGCAGGACTCTTCGTCCTCGTCGCCTACCTCGTCAGTGTCCGGCTCCTCGATGCGACACTGCAGATTCCGAGCCTGATGAGATTGTCGTTCCATGTGAACGCGCTGATCCCCGTCGCGAGCGTCGCTGTCGCTTTCGGGGGACTGGCAATCGCATCGCGATTGGCTCCAGGCTGGTTTACCGGGCGCCTCGCTCCGCACATCGCGGTCCTGACGCTCTTCCTGGTTTGCGCCTGGACAATCCGCGCATATCCCTGGCGCAGCTTCAACGCCGACGGCGCCATGCTTTTCGTAAAGGGGCGCCCGCTCGATCAAATGCCCCGTGTCAGCGCCGACTGGCGCCGGTGCGACGGACTACAGCAATCAACGGGTTCCGATCGCATCCTCGCCCTGAACGGCTACCGGGCAATGGTGCCCTGCTATTTTTCGCCGCTGCTCACGCGTGGCAAAGTCATCCACACCTATCAGAGCGACGTCGCACGCGACTTCAGGAAGATCGCACTTGGGACCGCCGATACGGCAGAAGCTACCCTCCGGTCGCTTGGAGTGAAGCTGTTCTATGTCCAGAAGCAGAATTGCGACTTCTGGCTCAACGGCTTCTCCGACCTGTTTCAAAAGGCCGAGCTGGAAAGGCGATTCGCTGTTCATAGCGAGACGCCGCACTATTGGCTGTTGACGTGGAAAGACGGCGATCAAACATTGAGCCCGCAGGTCGAGGCCGGCATTTCAGCGCTACGGACGAAATCGAAGGACATCTACCGGGAGGCCTATGGCACGGAGCCGTTCGAGGTGGTGAAGCGCCGCTCGACCCTTGCCGGCAAGCGAGGAGACATCGCCGCTCTCGGTCAGCTCTCCACCTGCCAATAGGTCATGCGCTACCGCGATCGCCCCGGTTCCGCGCATGTTCGGCGACACGGCGATCTGCAACCTCGAGCTCTCGCCGCAGGCCAAATGCGGCCGTCGGAGGATTCGGCCCACAAAAGGCTGCGAGTACCGCTGCAGGGGACCAAGGGGCCTGTGAATAGCCCTCCCGGGGCAACTTAAGAATTGTGGCACGGCCTGTGCCGCTATATAGGCTTGAGTAAGCTGGGTACCACTCAAGGGTGCCGATTTCCGTATTATTCCTGCGCAGAGCCAAACCAGTGACCGACCATTGCCGCCTTTGCCATTCGACCAACCTGCGACCGGTCATCGACCTCGGACAGATGCCGATTGCGCATCGACTTCGGCACAGCCGGAACGAGCAGGAGGAACGGTATCCGTTCGAGGTGCTCGCCTGCGGCGATTGCGGTCTGCCGCAGATCGTCAAGCCGATCGATCCCGACATCCTGTATCGCCAGTTCAACTACAATTTCAGCAGCTGGAAGCCTGAGCCGCACCAGGTCGACGAGCTCGATACCATCGCGAAATTCTCGAGCCATCAATCCGTGTTCGAGATCGGCTGCAATGACGGCCTGTTCATGGACAAGCTGCGCGAGCGCGGCGCGAAGGTTTTGGTCGGCGTCGAGCCCAACCCGGTGTCGGGCAAGATCGCCCGCGAGCGCGGCATCAAGGTCTATGCCGACATGATCAGCCCGGCACTGTGTCACGACGCGGTCGCCCAGGCCGGCCAGTTCGACCTCGTCGTCTCGCGCCAGGTGCTGGAGCACATCGTCGACTTCGAGAACTTTTTCGACTGCGTCAAGATCGCGCTGCGCGACGACGGCCTGCTGTTCATCGACGTGCCGGATTTCGCGCCCGGCTCGACGGTCGGCGACCTCTCCGTCCTCTGGGAGGAACACGTCAGCTATTTCACCGAACCGACCCTGGTCGCGCTGCTGGCGCGCCACGGCTTCGAGGCGGTGTCCGTGAAGAAATACAATTTCAGCGGCGGCAGCCTCGCGATCGCGGCCCGCCGTGCGACGCGCGACGTGACGCCGCCGCCCGCCCCTGCGGGCGTCGGCGAGAAGTTCGGCCAGCGCGCGAGGGAGTATGGAGCGCGCCTCCGCCCGATCCTCGCCAAGGCTCGCGCCAATGGTGCCGAGATCGCCATCTACGGTGCGGGCTGCCGCGCCTGCACCTTCACCAACGCGCACGAACTGGCTGATCTCGTCGACCTCTCGGTCGACGACCAGAAGGAGCGCCAGGGGCTGTTCCTGCCCGGCACCGGGATCCCGATCCGCTCGCCGGAGGAACTCGCCGGCAAGTCGAATGCGCTCGTCTGCCTCCTTGCCGTGAACGAGGAGAACGAAGCCAAGGTCAGCAGCCGGCTGCGCGAAAACGTGAAGCGCCCGCTGCACATCGTCTCGATCTTCGCGCCCTCCGATATCTGGAGCGAGCTCGACCGCCTTGAGGCGGCCGCAGGGTCGCGGCATGGCTGAGGACAAGCTCTTCAACTACTACGAACGTCAGGACGTCCTGCCGACGTTCGGGAATTTCAAGTCGGCCGCTGAACTTGCGGCCTATGCTGGCCAGCGGCGCGAACTCTTTTCAGACAAGCTCGTGCTGCCTCCGCGGCTGTTCCGCGATGCCGAGGTCCTCGAGTTCGGTCCTGATTCCGGTGAGAACGCGCTGGTGTTTGCCGGCTGGGGCGCGAACATGACGCTCGCCGAACCGAACCGGCATGCGCACCCGAAGATCCAGGCCTACTTCGCGCATTTCGGCCAGGCGGAACGTCTTCGCGAACTCGCATTGTCCGACGTCGAGGGATTTCGCAGCGACCGCCGTTTCGACATCATCGACGCCGAAGGGTTCATCTACACGGTGCAGCCGAGCGAAAAATGGCTCGGCATCTTCCACCGGCTGCTCAATCCCGACGGTTACGCCGTCGTTTCCTATTACGAACGTTATGGCGGCTTCTTCGAGCTCGCACTCAAGGCGATCCATGCCGCCGGCAAGGCCCTGACGGGCCGCCCCGCGCCGGAGACGGCGAAGCTGCTGTTCGAGCCGAAGTGGAACAGCATTCCGCACACCCGCAGCTTCGAATCCTGGCTGATGGACGTGCTTGAGAATCCGTTCGTGCGGCACCGCTACTTCCTCGATGCGGGGGCCCTCTGTACGGCGGCGCACGAGCAGGGATTCGACATCCATTCGGCATGGCCCGCCTATCGCGACAGCCTGGACGTCTACTGGCACAAGAAGGTCCTGTCGACGGACGAGAAGCTGCGTCGCGCCACACGCCATCTCGACCGCAGCCGCCTGAGCTTCCTCGGGGGACGGAAGCTCTATCTGGTCGGCCAGGCCGACGCGGTGAGCGCGATCTCGGCTTCGATCGAAGCGCTGGTGCTCGATGTGGACAGAATGATCGACGAGCCCCTCGGCGACAGCCTGCCCCGCGTGATCGCGAGCCTCGCCTCGTTACGCGAGACGATCCTGACGACGGATATTCTCGCCGACGATGCTTCCGACATCGAAGCCATCACGGCAACGCTCGACAGTTTCCATCGCATCTTCAGCGCGATCGGGCGACGGGATGCGTCCGCGGTTGCCGCCCTCACCCAGTCGGATCCGGCGTTCATCGGCACCTGGGGGCAGCCGGCGCATTTCCTCGTCGTCCGGAAGCGCTTCGAGGGATCGTAGCCAGTGAGGCCAGGCATTGGCATCATCGGAACGGGCATGGTCGGCCAGATGTGCCACCTCGCCAATTTCGCCGCCAATCCCGCCTGCCGCGTCGTTGCGATCGCCGATCTCCGGCCTGACCTGGCGACCGCCGCGGCGAAGAAATTCGGCATCCCCCGGACCTACGGCACGCACCGGGAGCTGCTCGCGGACAGCGAGGTATCCGCCGTCGTCGTCGTGACCAAGCGTCGCGCCACCGGCCCGATCGTGCTGGATGCCTTGAACAGCGGCCGGCACGTGCTGTCGGAGAAGCCGATGGCCTACACGACGGTTCAGGCTGCGTCGCTGGTCGAAGCCGCGCGGCGACAGCGCCTCGTCTACAGCATCGGCTACATGAAGCGTCATGACGCCGGCGTGGCGCGCGCGCTGGCCGAACTGCGGCGTCTGCGCACAGACGGCTCGCTCGGACGCGTTGTCGGAGCAAGGGGCTGGTGCTTCGGCGGCGACACCGGCCGATCGCACGACAATTTCGTCATGACCCGCGAAACCCGGCCGGACGGGCTCGAGCTCTGGCAGGATGGTCCCGACTGGATGCCGGGCACGATGCGGCCCGGCTACGACAATTTTCTGAACGTGTTCAGCCATATCATCAATCTCGCGCGCTACATGCTCGGACCGTCGCCGGCAGTCGCCGAAAGCACCCTCGAGAACTCGGGAGCTGCGCGCATAACCCTCGACTTCGACGGCGTCGCGTGCACGCTGGATCTCGTGAATGGATCCGAAGGTGCCTGGCGCGAGGGATTGACGATCGATTTTGAGCGGGGCGCATTGAGCATCGAATTGCCCCCGCCCTTTGCCGAACAGGAGGCAGAGGTCATCCTCGACCAGGGCGGACAACGCACGCGGCTGGTGCGCGAAGGGAGCTGGGCGTTTCGGCGTCAGGCCGACGCCTTCGTCGCCGACATCGTCAAGCAAGGAACGCCCCTGGCCTCCGGCGAAGATTCTGTGGCCGACATCGCTCTCGCCGAGGCGATCTGGAAGCGGCGCGTCAGCGGCTAGGCATCGCATCCGCCTTCGAACGATCGAGCGGCGTTATTCCCGCGATCGGCCCCGGCTTGATGGTGACCTCTGCCAGTTCACGCAGAAACTGTGAAACGTCGCAGCGCGACAGCAGCCGGCATGCGTAGTACTTGCGCACCAGAGCCTGGTTCGGCGCGGCCGCAGGGCCCGGCTGGAACGAAATCGTCGCCTGCGGCCCCGACGGATCGAGATGATGGAACGCACTTCCCGGCGCCGTCCGCGCCACTTCCATTTCCTGTAGGACGGTCGGCCGCTCGGCGCGCAGGGAAAATCCGAAGAAGGGCTGATTGCCCCAGGCAAGGCGGAGCATGCCGGTGACCTCGGCCAGGCCGAACAGAACGTGGCGTGACGGATAGTCGACGAAACCGTCATCGAGCGCGAACACCGTTGCGGCCGGCTGGGTCCGGCTGGCGAGGTCGTTCGCGAGAGCCTCCTGCTTCAGCGTCCGCGCCTGCATGAAGACGTAGACGTTCCACAGCTGTCCGATCGACAGCACCGCCCCCAGTCCGAACACGACCACGAAGGCTGCCTTTGGCCCGATCGCTCGTTCGACCCATCGTTTGAGAGCAAGAAGGGTCAATGCCGACGGCAGGCCGAACATCAGCAGATGGCGGCTCTCATAGAAGTGCGAGCTGGAGGGCCGTGATCCCGCGACCAGATAAGGGAGCGATAACGCCAGAAACGAAACCACTGCGAGCGAGAGCGGGGCAGCAATCGCATATCCGGTTGCGGTCGGCCCTGTCTCGGCGCGCAGCAGGAACAGGCCGGCGCCGACGAGGAGCACAGCCACAACGAGTGGCGCGGGTGCATCGATCGTCATCTTGATCGCGCTGGTCACGACGTCCCAATAGGCGGTGACGAAGAACGTCTTCCATCCGTTCGCCAATTCGCCGAACGTCGGCAGATGAGCGTTGTAATGCTGAGCATAGACGCCGGTACGTTTGAACCAGACGTTGAGCACGCCCCAATAGACCAAGGGCAGCACCGCCAGCTCCGGATAGCGGGTCATGCAATACCAGGCCGCGCGCCATGTGCGCTGAATCAGGCCTTTCGCCTCGTCGCCGCTGCGCCATACCGCAATGAAGAGGCCCGCAAGCACGAATGCGTACAGCATGATCGTCGAATTGAGTGCAAAGCTCAGCAGGAACACGAGTGCACACGCCATCCGGAGCAGCACGCACCGCATGCCTTGCGCGCTGAAGGCCAGCATCAGCAGCCATGCCCCGATGAACACCAACCCAAAGCTGAACACGTAGACCGCGTTCGCCTTGCCCGCCCAGAGCTGATAGCCGGGATAGGTCCAGACGATCAGTGCGAAGCCGACCGCCTCCGCACGGCCGAGCAGACCGAGACGCGTTGCAGTCAGAGCCAGGCACATCGCGCCGAAGAAAATTCCGGCGAGCGCCAGCAAGACCATCACGGCGATCGGCGCGCCGGTCCAGTTGGCGAAGGTGTCGTAGCTGAAGAAGATCGGATGGCCCGCGCCGCTCAGGAGAAAATCGATGTCGATCATGAAGTCCGGACGCGGCTTGAGCACCAGCCAGTCGTCCATGAAGAGGCCGTCGTTCAGCAGCATCGGCGCATGCGCGACCAGCAGCAACGCCAACAGAACGACTGTCGCGCGCAGCGTTGCGGATGTGCTGAGACGGGAGAGAGACGGCATCGGCGGCAAGAATTCGCACGCCTACCTGGCCGCCGCAAGAGCCGGATGACGGGCTCCCAATTGGTCATTGACCCCCAAAATGCGACCTCCTATAGACACCGCACAGGTTAGGCAGCACCGAGGCGTCCAAGGCGATTTTCCGCGATGAACTTCCTACCGGGCCCGGCACAGACCACTGCGATTTGTCTCAGTGTCGCGCTTCCGCTGCTGTTGCTGTGCTATGCACGTATCGCCATTGGCGGAGCCGGCCGCCGTTTTCGGCTGGGCTGTCTCAGCGTTATCGCACTTTTCGTGATCACCTGTATCGCGATTCCCGGTCCACGGCATCTCGACGATTTGGTCAGCGGCCTCTTCCTCCTGGCGACCGCGATGATGCTTTGCTACGTCCTGTTCAGCCTGCTGGCCTGGGGCTTTACCCTGACGCTGCTCACGGCGCTCGTCCAGGCCGGACGTCCCCTCACCTCGGAGCAATGGGCTGCCGCCTACATGCAGGGGGGAGATCTCGGCACCTTCGCGCACAATCGATTGAAGCTCCTGATCGGTTCGGGAATGGTGACGACGGCCGACGGCAAATTGGCCCCGACGGCCAAGGGGCTCGCGGTGGCGCATCTCGTCAAACTCGTTCGTTTCTCAACGGGTCTTGGATAGCGGCCACGATGTCATTCGCCGTCGGTCTCATCGCTGCCGTCGCATTTGCCCTGCTGGCGCCCGCCATGCAGTTCATCGCTCGTGTTCAGGGCTGGTCGCTTGCACCGGTGATCCTGCTCGCGATCGCCGCGGTCGTTTCGCATCTTCTCGGCGTGCTGCTCGGCGTGTTGACCCTCCCGCAATTCCGCTATTGGGACGCCGCATCGATCTTCGGCTTTGGCGTCATGGGTTACGTTTTCGCGTTTGGAGCAGTCTACAAATCGGTCTCGCTGGACATCCTGCTTGGTCTAGTCGACCGGCCCGGCCGGCAGGCTCCGCTGTCGGACGTCCTGGAACGGCAGGTTCCAGGTCTGTTCCAGGGGCGGACCAAGATCTTGATCGACGGCGGCCTGGTCGAACAGGTCGGCTCGCGCTTTGCCGCGACGGCGGCAGGGCAGATCCTGGCAAAACGGATCGGGCGGCTGCGCCATGCCTTCGGTATCGGCGACACCGGGCTCTACGATTTCCCCGACTAGTTGCCCGAATGCAACGTAGTTGCGTTGACCTGACCTGTGGGACCGATATTGTTGGCCGCACCCCCGATCACCCAGGGGTTGTGGGTAGGGTTCCAACAGTAAGAGTGGCCGGCAACGGCGGTATGCGATGACACCTTCCAGGGCGGCAAAAAGGCTTACGATCGTCATCCCTGCGCTGAATGAGCAGGACAAGATCGCCGATACCATCGACGGCGTGCTGCCGCTCGCGCGCGAATTGCTGGACGATTTCGAGATCTTCCTGATCGACGACGGCAGCACCGATGCCACCGGCGCGATCATGGACGAGTTCGCGGCCAGGGAGCCGCGGATCATCGTGCATCACAACGCCGAGCGGAAGGGCGTCGGTGCCGGCTTCGAATACGCCCTGGCGCGCGCGAAATTCGATGCCATCACCCTCATTCCAGGCGATCATGCCTTTCAGAACGAAGGCATCGCCAGGATGTTCAAGGCGACGGGCGCCGCCGACATCGTCATCACCTATCGCGACAACCAGTCGGACCGCTCCGTCAACCGCTCGATCCAGTCGCATTCGCTGCGCTTCATCCTGAACTGCCTGTTCGGCTTCTGGCTGTCCGACTACCACAGCATGATCGTCTACCCCGTGAGATGGCTGCGCCAGATCGCGGTCAAGGCCGACGGCTACGGCTATCAGATCTGTGCGTTGATCTCGCTGCTCCAGCTCGGCCTCACCCACGTCCAGGTCCCCGTGAGCCTGAACGCGGAGCTGAAGGGGTCATCGCGTGCGCTGCGGCTGCACACCTATTTCGAGCTCGTCGGGACCATCGTCTCGCTGCTCCGCCGCGTTCCGATTCGGGATGTCGATCTCGATCAGGTTCCGGCCAACGCCGGGCCGACCCCCGCACGCTGATCCCCGGCCGAGGCCCCGATCACGGTCGACGACCGCGAGCGCCTGCCGGGGAGATGTTGTCCCCATCCGGCCGATTCTAGTCTAAATGGTTGATTTCGCTGGCAGGAGTGGCAGGGCTCGAACCTGCGACCCCCGGTTTTGGAGACCGGTGCTCTACCAATTGAGCTACACTCCTACGGACCCTGCGTCGCCTTAGGATCACGGCCGCTTTCAAGCACAGGGGACGGCCGGATTGCAAGGGAGAAGCGCGCTGGCTTCGCTTGTTTGTGCCGCGCCTTCTGGGCCACAGTTCGCTCCCGATAATAATGCGCCCCGGGAGTGACCATGACCGCGACAGCCGCCCTTAGCCCCACAACCGCGCCGAAAACTCCGCCTTTGCCCGAGGCCAAGCCCGAGACGCTGGGCCTGTCGCGGCCGCGCCTCCAGGCGATGTCGGACGCGTTCAAGCGCGAGATCGACAAGGGAACGGTGCCCGGCATCACCGTGCTGGTGGCCCGCCGCGGCCAGGTCGGCTGGTTCGAGGCGCTGGGCCGCCAGAGCCCGGCCGCATCAGCGCCGATGGCGCCTGATTCGATCTTCCGCATCTTCTCGATGACCAAGCCGATCGTCTCGGTCGCCGTCATGGCGCTGGTCGAGGACGGCCACCTCCTGCTCGGCGATCCCGTTGCCAAGTTCATCCCGGCGTTTGCCGACCAGAAGGTCGGGATCGTCAGCGGCGGCAAGCTGGACCTGGTTCCACCGAGGCGCCCGATGACGGTGCAGGACCTGCTCCGCCACACCTCCGGCCTGACCTACGAGCACCAGGGCGACGGCCCCGTGCACAAGATCTACCAGGACTCGCGGGTGCGCAGCCGCAAGATCACCAATGCCGAGCACGCGGCACTGGTGGCGAGCTTCCCGCTGGTCTGCCACCCCGGCGACGAGTTCAACTACAGCCGCTCCACCGACATCCTCGGCCGCATCGTCGAGGTCGTCAGCGGCAAGCCGCTCGGCGCGTTCTTGACCGAGCGCGTCCTGGCCCCGCTCCAGATGGCCGAGACCGGCTTTGCCACCGGCGAGGCCAATGCCGGCCGGCTCGCCGAGCCGTTCGCGGCCGATCCCTGGACCGGCGACAAGGTCGCGCTGTTCAACATGCTGGAACAGCCGGTGATGGAATCCGGCGGCGGCGGCCTCGTCTCCACCACGATGGACTACGCCCGCTTCGCGCTGATGCTGCGCAATGGCGGCACGCTCGACGGCAACAGGATCATCGGCCGCAAGACGCTGGAGCTGATGGCCTCCGACCACCTCGGACCCGAGGTGAAGACCAACGGCACCCTGCTCTCGCCCGGTCACGGCTTCGGCCTCGGCTTCGCCGTGCGCCGCGAGGCCGGCATCGCGCCCTTCCCCGGCAGCGTCGGCCAGTATTTCTGGAGCGGCATCGCGGGGACGTTCTTCTGGATCGACCCGAAGGAGGATCTGTTCGCGGTGTTCATGAGCCAGGGTCCGGGCCAGCGCGACTACACGCGCACGCTGGTGCGGGACCTGGTGTACGCGGCGGTGGATTGAGGTCCTTCTGACGCGCGACGCCGCATCCACATTCGCCGTCATGCCCCGCCACCGGGTCTCGCCTTCGGCGAGCCCGATGACAGGCTCCGGCGGGGCATCCAGTACGCCGCGGCGGTCGTTCGTTCACACAACTGCGGCCGCGGAGTACTGGATCGCCCGCCTTCGCGGGCGATGACACCGATGATGGGGCGCGGCGCTTGCCCCCTTCCTCGAGCAGCGCGTCAGCTAGCCAATCGCGGCCTCAACTGATCGTCGCGCCGCCGTCGATCACCATGGTCTGGCCGGTCATGAAGTCGCCGGCCTTCGAGCCCAGGAACACGGCCGCGCCGGCGATCTCGTCGGGGATGCCGATGCGGAGCAGCGGCGAGCGCGAGGTCGAGGCCTTCAGGTTCTCCGGATTGTCCCACAACGCCTTGGCGAAATCGGTCTTGATCAGGCCGGGCGCGATGCAGTTCACGCGGATGTTGTGCTTGCCGTATTCGCAGGCGAGGTTGCGCGCGAGCTGCATGTCGGCGGCCTTCGAGATCGCGTAGGCGCCGAGGATGGTCGAGCCTTTGAGGCCGCCGATCGAGGAGACGATGATGATCGAGCCGTCCTTGCGCTCGATCATCTGCGGCACCACCATCGAGATCAACCAGTTGTTGGCGACGATGTTGTTGTCGAGGATCTTTCTGAACTGATCGTCGGAGATGCCGGCGAGCGGACCGTAATACGGGTTCGATGCGGCGTTGCACACCAGCACGTCGATCTTGCCGAAGGCGCGGTTGCTCTCGTCGATCAGGTTTTGCAGATTTTCCTTCGACGAGATGTTGGCCGCGATCGCGACCGCGGTGCCCTTGCCGAACTTGTCGTTGATCCCCTTCGCGACCTGGTCGCAGACGTCGGCCTTGCGCGAGGAGATCACGACCTTGGCGCCGTGCTCGGCCATGCGCTCGGCGATCGCGAGCCCGATGCCGCGAGTCGAGCCGGTGATGACGGCAACTTTCCCCTTCATGTCGAACAAGGTCATGTTTCTCTCCCAGATTGATCTTCGTATTCAATATCGTTACGCGGCGATGCGAAGCATCGAACTATGGTGCGCAATTGCGCACCTGAGGTCTGGTCCTTCGGACCATCCCGGGATGACAGCTCACTCAGGCGAGCTTCTTGACTTCAGGTCCCGCAAGCTGGTGCATCGCCGCGTGCGCATCATCCGCGATCCACGGCTGCTGATTGACCATCGGCAGCCGCCAGACCATGCGCTCGGGACTGGCAAAATAGTCGAGCCGCGTCACCGAGCAATTGTCGATGTCGAACGACAGCCCCCGCTCCGGCTGGCCATCGAGCGCGAGCCCCAGCGCGGCCTTGATGGTGCCGCCGTGCGCGACCGCGACGATGTCCTGCCCCGCCGCCTCGGTGTTGATCCGCTCGATGGTGCGGCGCGTGCGGTTGTAGAGATCCATGAAGCTTTCGCCGCCGGGCGCGGGCTCGTTGATGTCGGCGAACCAGCTGGTGCCGACGGGACGGCTGGCGATGAACTGGGCGCGGTTCATGCCCTGCCAGCGGCCAAGATTCTGCTCGGCAAGGTCCGTTTCCCACTTCATCGACGCAGGCCTTGGAAAGCCGGCCGCCCAGATCGCTTCGGCCGTTTGATGCGTCCGCATCAGATTGCTCGAATACCAGACCGCCTTGCGTGGCAGCACCTTGGCAACAGCATTGAACACATAGGTGTCGCTGGTGTCGCAGGCGATATCGCTCTGCCCGTAGATGTTGCCGCCGTCATTGCGCACCGGCGCGTGACGGACCCACCACCACCGTGTCGTGACCACATTCGGCTTGTCTGCGCCTGCCATCGAAACCCTTCCATCCCGTGTAATGTCGCTGTACGTCAGGTGTGAACGTGTCTCAAGACACTTTACCGTTTGAAATCTTGTTTGAAATTCCGTCGCGCGGCAAGCGTCGTGCGCGAGCCAAAGGGAGAAACGCATGGGCCGCCTGCAAGACAAATCCGTCATCATCACAGGCGCCGGCAGCGGCATCGGCCGCGCCGCTGCGCTGCTGTTCACCAGGGAAGGCGCCAGGCTGATCGCGGTCGATCGCACCGAGGCGGTGAAGGAGACTGTCGAGGAGGTGAAGAAGGCCGGCGGTGTCGCGGAAGCGATGATCGCGGATGCGGGTTCCGAGAAGGATGTGATCGCGGTCATCGACAAGGCGGTGAAGACGCACGGCCGGCTCGACGTGATCTGGGCCAATGCCGGCGTCTCCGGCGGGCTCGTCCCGCTCGGCGAGCAAACCGTCGAGCACTGGCAGGAGGTGCTGCGCGTCAATCTGATCGGACCGTTCCTCGCGGTGAAGCACGCGATGCCGCACATGGTGAAGCAGCAGTCCGGCGCGATCGTGCTGACCGCGTCCGTCGCGGGCCTCAAGGCCGGCGCCAGCGGCCATCCCTATGCGGCGAGCAAGGCCGGCGTGATTTCCCTGGTGCAGACCGCCGCCTATTCGCTCACCGGCACCGGCGTGCGTATCAACGCGGTCTGCCCGGGCCTGATCGAAACCGGCATGACGAAACCGATCTTCGACCGCGCCAAGGAGCGTGGCACCCAAAACAAGATCGGCCAGCTCAATCCGCTGAAGCGCCCCGGCCAGCCGCACGAGCTCGCGGCGATGGGGCTGTTCCTGGCGAGCGACGAAGCCTCGTATGTCAACGGCCAGGCGTTCCCGGTGGACGGCGGCCTGACCGCGTCGATGCCGTATACGGGCAAGCCGGTTTAGCAAAGTCGCTCTCCACGTTGATGATGGCCGGGCGAGCCCGGCCATTTTCGGACCGGCGTTTTGCGCGAGACCGCGGCAACACCCTCGCTGTCGTCCTGGCGAAAGCCAGGACCCATAGCCACCGAACTTGGTTGCTGCGAACGCTGGTGGCCACGTCGTGCTTCGACCACGCTGACCGGGGTAATGGGTCCTGGCATTCGCCAGGACGACGGTGGGGGATAAGGCGCAAACTGCATCACCACCGTCATTGCGAGCGCAGCGAAGCAATCCAGAGTCCCTCCGCGGAAAGATTCTGGATTGCTTCGCTGCGCTCGCAATGACGGAGTGTGGGAGACAACACCCGTTCCTCTCGTGTCCCGGACGCGCTGCAACGCCTCTTGGCGTTGCTGCGCAGAGCCGGGACCCAGGATGCGACGAGATCGCCGACGCCTGGGCCCCGGCTCTGCAGCGCACCGCTAAAGTAGCGCTGCGCTGCGTCCGGGGCACGAGACCGTTGTTCATCGATAGACATAGCTGTTCATCCTCGCGGCATGTTTCGCCCGAGCTTTGCTTCGTCGCGTCACGCCCAATGAAAGAGGGCGCAGGGAAGGCCGGGAGCCGGTTGGCTCCCATTGGCCGCCATGCCAAACGCGGATTGCGCTACGATGCACAGCGGGAAACAGGGCAACCGGAGCATCCCGGCCTTCCCTGCGCGATGGTTGGAACGGCTTATGTCGCGCTCTCCCCGGGGAGCGATGCACTATTGCCCCCGTCGCCTTACGGATGGCTGATGCGCGGGTCCGGTTGAACCACACACATCACCGCAAGACTTGGCGCACAGACCCCGGGCGCCAGGACGACACGATTTGGCCGTACGCCGATCACACCGGTCGTGCGCGCGATGGTCTCGCTCACGGTTGCCCGCCCTGCGATGCGTTTCGCGCCGATGTGACCCACGTCCACCGCCGCCCGGCCCGCGTTCGTGACGATCGCGATACGCCCCTCTTCCTTGGGCCGGAGTGCGCGCACTATCCGCCAATTCCGAATTTCGGTAAAGTGGAATATTTTGCGACCGCGCGTTGACCGGCATCTTGCGTGTCTTGCCCGTCGGGCAACGCAAGGGATTGTAGCCCGGATGAGCGCAGCGACATCCGGGATTCTCGGCACGAGCTGTCCCGGGTATCGCTCCGCTCACCCGGGCTACGGGTCTGCAGGTTGGCGCCGGCGGCCCGCCTCATTCGGGCCGAATGGTCCCGGCCTGATGTTGCCGGGCGGTGACAGATTCCGTTCGATCGAACCGCTAATGTCATTGGCTCGGTTTGTTTGAGGAATGACGATGCACGTTTTTGCAGGCATGAACCAGAACCTGCTCGGTGCGCGTGTCGAGGTCAGGCTCGGATGGTGAGGCTGGATTTGGCCATGCGCGTGCGGAAATATCTCGGCCTCGCTTTGGGCGTGGTGGTCGCCTTGTCGCTGGCGGTCATGAGCTCGACCATGGCCGAAGACGACAAGGCCGCCGCCAAGCAGCAGCCGCAGCTTCCCGTCAGCGCCGAGCAGGCGCTGTACCTGATCCGCTCCACGCTGCTGACGCTGAACGATGCCAACCGCACCGGCAACTATTCGGTGCTGCGCGACCTCGCCGCGCCCGACTTCCAGGCCAGGAACAGCGCCGCCGATCTCGCGCTGGGCTTCACCGACCTGCGGCGGCGGAATTTCGACCTGTTCTCGGTGGCGCTTGCCGCACCGCAGCTCTCGACGCCGCCTTATCTCGATCCCAACAAGATGCTGCGCCTGACAGGATTCTTTCCGACCCGCCCGCTCCAGATCAATTTCGACCTGACGTTCCAGAACGTCGCCAACCAGTGGCGGCCCTACGGCATTTCGGTCGCAACGCCGCAAGCGCCGCCGGAAACCGCCGCGGCGCCGGCGCCCGCCCCGGCCAAGAAGAACGCGGCCCAGAAGAACTGAGCGCATTCGGACGGCCGACCTGGCTCGCCCGCCCGCCCAGCGGGTTTGCACGTCGTACCGTTCCGTTGGTATGGTTCGTGCAGGCGGCAGAGCCGACCACCACCCCTCCCATCACATGATCCCGAGAATGCTGGACACAAGACCCGACCGGATTCGCAAGCTCCTCGCCGACCTCGTCGGCTTCGACACCGTCAGCGACCGCACCAACCTGCCCCTGATCGCCCATATCGAAAGCTACCTCGCCGCGCTCGGCGTCGGCTTTGAGCGCATCGTCGACGAGACCGGGCAGAAGGCCTCGCTGTGGGTCACCATCGGGCCGGAGGACCGCCCGGGCCTCGTGCTGTCGGGCCACACCGACGTCGTGCCTGTCGTGGGCCAGGACTGGAGCCACGATCCGTTCAAGCTGGTCGAGCGCGACGGCAGGCTCTACGGCCGCGGCACCACCGACATGAAGGGCTTTGTCGCGGTGTGCCTTGCCATGGTGCCGGAGATGCTGGAGGCCAAGCTCAAGACGCCGATTCATCTGGCGATCTCCTATGACGAAGAGATCGGCTGCGTCGGCGTGCGGCCGATGCTCGGCGAGGTCGCCAAGAAGAAGGTCAGGCCACTCGGCTGCTTCGTCGGCGAGCCGACGCAGATGCAGGTCATTATCGGCCACAAGGGCAAGCACGGCGTGCGCGCCACCTTCCGCGGGCTCGCCCGCCACTCCTCGATCGCGCCCGACGGCGTCAACGCGATCGAATATGCCGCCGAGCTGATCGTCGAGATCCGCCGCCGCGCGGTGCAACTCGCAGGCAAGAGATCAACGGACAGCCTCTACGACGTTCCGCACTCGACGCTGCTCACCAGCATCGTCCATGGCGGCGCCGCGCTGAACATCGTGCCCGATCTCTGCACGGTGGATTTCGAATGCCGCGGCATCGGCATCACCGAGTCGCGCGAGGTGACGGATGCGATCGTCGCCTGGGCCAAGGCCGAGATCGAGCCGGCGATGAGGGCGCGGCATCCGGAATGCGGCATCGATTTCGAGGAGATCCTCGATTATCCCGCGCTCGACACCGCCGCCGACGCTGCCATCGTCACGCTGGCCAAGAGCCTTGCGGGGCGCAACGACCACGCCAAGGTCGCCTTCGGCACCGAGGCGAGCCTGTTCGCCAGCATGGCCGAGATCCCCTCGGTGGTGATCGGCCCCGGCGCGATCGCGCAGGCGCACACGCCGGACGAGTTCGTCGAGATGTCGGAGCTGTTGAAATGCGCGGGCTTCGTCGAGAAGCTGATCGCGCATTGTGCGAAGGGCTGATGCATAGGGCGGGTTAGCCCTACAGATGCGCGAGGCGGATCTGCTCGGCCGCCAGTTTGCGCGAACTGATTGCGAGGACTCCGAGCTCCATCCTCGTCATTGCGAGGAGCTCTTGCGACGAAGCAATCCAGTCTGCCACCGCGGAAAGATTCTGGATTGCTTCGCTTCGCTCGCAATGACGGAGGGAACGAGCGCTCCTCATCATCGGTGTCATGCCCCGCCTTGTGCGCAATTGCGCACTGGGGCGGGGCATCCAGTACGCCGCGGCAGCTCGATTCGAGCAGCGCCGCCTCTGGAATACTGGATTGCCCGCCTTCGCGGGCAATGACGCAGAGAGTGTGGGGACGGCCTGTAACCCGCATGAGCGACTTGTCCGCCGTAGCTCGAAGAGCGAAGGCGGAAGCGACATGCGGGACGACCTGCCCCGGATATCGCTGCGCTCATCCGGGCTACGGGAGCGCACCGCGCCTCAGCGCTCCTGCAATGCCAGCCGCACGCCGACGGCGCAGTAGATGGTCCCGACCACTTTGCCCTGCCACTTCACGACGGCCGGATGGCGGCGCAGGAAATTGCCGAGACGACCGGCACCCACGGCGAACACGACGGTGCTCAACAAGCCGAGCAGCACGAAAACGATGCCGAGGATCGCAAGCTGAAGCGCGGTCCCGCCGTGTTCCGGCCGGACGAACTGAGGCAGGAACGCCAGGAAGAACAGCGCGGTCTTGGGATTGAGCACCTCGGTCAGCACGGCCTCGCGGAATGCACGACCTGCGCTGATCGTGGGCGCTCCGCCGTTCAGAGCGATCGGTGCCTTGTCGAGCATGGCGCGAATGCCGAGATAAATCAGGAACGCGGCCCCCGCATATTTGACGATGCTGAACAGGAGCGCCGAAGTGGCGATGATCGCCGAGAGGCCGACGATCGCCATGCTGGTGTGGATCACGTCACCCGCCGCAATCCCCGCGCCCGTCGCGATACCCACCTTCGTTCCGGAGCTTGCGGCGCGCGCCATGGTGAGCAGCGTGGCCGGACCGGGAATGAAGACGAAGCCGAGCACGATGAGGATGTAGGTGATGAGAGTGGTGTGGTCGATCATGGGCGTGGTCCCGAGGGCCGTTAGCGTAACAGGCTGAGCGAGGGCGAATAGTCCACCGGCACGAGCAGGCGATCCTCGATCTGGCCCACCATCAGTCCATGCTCGGCGTGAGTGACCCGCTTGATCTCGGCCCATTCGGCGTCCGCCATGAACGCCGCCCACGCCGACGTCTTGACGGCCTCGTCGGGCCACTCCAGGAGATAGGCGAATTCGGTGCGATCACCGTGTTTCGTCTCCCACATCGCCACTATCCGGAAGCCATATCTGGTTCGCATGATGCGGGCGGCGTGATCGCGAAACCGGGCGTGGAACGCGGCCTTGTTCTTCTCGAAGATCTCGTAGATGCGCAGTTGCTGGATCATGATCAGTCTCCGTGCCCCGCGGAGATAGGATCGGAGCGCGGGATGTCAAAGGTCGCGAAGTTGTAGGTATCCGCGAAGGCGGTGGGCACGGCGCGAAACGCGCGCCTTTGCCCACCCTACGGAAGCTGTCATGCCCCGCGAAGGCGGGGCATCCAGTACGCCGCGGCCTCACGGTTCAAGCACTGCCGCCTCTGGAATACTGGATTGCCCGCTTTCGCGGGCAATGACACCAAGTGCCTGGCGGGATGTGAACCACAAACGAAAAAGCGCGGCCACATGGCCGCGCCGTCGCATTTCCTTACACCGCCCCCGCCTTCTGCGCGTATTCCCACGACGCCTGCGACAGCGGCACGGTGCGCTTGGCGGATTCGAGCGCCTTGGCGTTGGCGGCGGTGCCGTCGCGGATGCGGCCGGCGATGCCTTGCGTGATGCCGGCGAGGCGGAACAGGTTGTAGGAGAAGTACCAGTTGAGATCCGGCACGCTCATCCCGGTCGCGTTGCAATAGATCTGCGCGGCCTCCTCCAGGCTTGGAATGTTGAGCGCCTTGAGGTCGACGCCCTGCAGGCCCGGCATGATCCACTGCATGAGCAGATAGGTGAAGTCAGCCATGGGATCGCCGAGCGTCGACAGCTCCCAGTCCAGCACGGCCTGCACGCGCGGTTCCGTCGCGTGGAAAATCATGTTGTCGAGCCGGTAGTCGCCGTGCACGATCGAGACGCGCGCCTGTTCCGGCACGGTCTTGGGCAGCCATTCGGCGACCTTCTCGAACTCCGGAATGTGCTGGGTTTCGGAGGCGCGATATTGCTTGGTCCAGCGGTCGATCTGGCGCGCGAAATAGTTTCCGGGCTTGCCGAAATCGCCAAGGCCGATCGCGACGGGGTCGAACATGTGGAGCTTTGCCAGCGTCTCGATCTTGCTGGTGAAGATCTTGCGACGCGCATCGCCATCCTGGCTCGGCAGCGCCGGATCCCAGAACACCCGGCCCTCCTCCATCGACATGATGTAGAAGGCCGCGCCGATGACGCCGTCGTCCTGGCACAGCGCATAGGCGCGCGCGACCGGAAAGCCCTGTTTTCCCAGCGCCGCGATCACGCGATATTCGCGATCGACCGCATGCGCCGACGGCAGCAATTTGCCGAACGGCTTGCGGCGCATCACGTAGGAACGCTTCGGCGTGTTCAGCCGATAGGTCGGGTTGGACTGGCCGCCCTTGAACTGGAGGACGACCAGCGGTCCTTCATAGCCTTCGACGTTGTCGCGCATCCACGCCTCGAGGCGCAGCTCGTCGAAACGATGCCGCTCCTCGACCGGCTTGGTGCCCGAGAACTCCTCGTCTTTCCTGACGCCGTCGGCCACGATGACGCTCCCTCTTTTCTCATTTTCCGTCATTCCGGGATGGTCCGAAGGACCAGACCCGGAATCTCGAGATTCCGGGTTCGATGCTATGCATCGCCCCGGAATGACGGTGTGGGGAGCGACACGTCGCCCTCCCCCATCTTAGTGCGTGGAAGAGTTTGCATACTTCCGAACTTCAAGTCTGGCAATGGCGCGGTTGTGCACCTCGTCCGGACCGTCGGCGAGCCTGAGCGTGCGGATGTGGGCGTAGTCCTTGGCAAGGCCGGCCTCGTCGGAGACACCGGCGCCGCCAAAGGCCTGGATCGCCTGATCGATGATCTTCAGCGCCATGTTGGGGCCTGCGACCTTGATCATGGCGATCTCGAGCTGCGCCGCCTTGTTGCCGACCTTGTCCATCATGTCGGCGGCCTTGAGGCACAGCAAACGGTTCATCTCGATGTCGGTGCGCGCCTCGCCGATGCGCTGCTCCCACACCGAATGCTCGATGATCTTCTTGCCGAACGCGGTGCGCGAGGAGAGCCGCTTCACCATTTTCTCCAGCGCCTCCTCGGCCTTGCCGATGGTGCGCATGCAGTGGTGGATACGGCCGGGACCGAGGCGGCCCTGCGCGATCTCGAAGCCGCGGCCCTCGCCGAGCAGGATGTTCTCCTTCGGCACCCGCACGTTGTCGAGCAGCACCTGGGCATGGCCGTGCGGCGCGTCGTCGAAGCCGAAGACGGGGAGCATCTTCTCGACCTTGATGCCGGGCGTGTCGAGCGGAACCAGGATCTGCGACTGCTGCTGGTGCTTGGCCGCCTTCGGATCGGTCTTGCCCATCAGGATCGCGATCTTGCAGCGGGGATCGCCGACGCCGGACGACCACCATTTGCGGCCGTTGATGACGTAGTGATCGCCGTCCTTCTCGATGCGGGTCTCGATGTTGGTGGCATCCGACGAGGCCACTGCCGGTTCCGTCATCAGGAAGGCCGAGCGGATCTCGCCGTCCATCAGCGGCCGCAGCCATTTGCGCTTCTGCTCCTTGCTGGCGTAGCGGATGAACACTTCCATGTTGCCGGTGTCGGGCGCGGAACAGTTGAACACTTCGGAGGCCCAGGTGATGCGGCCCATCTCTTCCGACAGCAGCGCGTATTCGAGATTGGTCAATCCCGCGCCGCGGAATTCGTCGTCCTCATGCTCGGACGGCGGCATGAACATGTTCCAGAGGCCTTCGGCCTTCGCCTTCTTCTTGAGGTCCTCCAGGATCGGGATCACCTTCCAGCGCTCGCCGGTGCGATCCTGCTCGTCATAGACCGGCACCGCCGGACGCACGTGCTTGGCCATGAAGGACCGCACGCGGTCGAGCCATTCCTTCTGCTTGGGGGACAGATCGAAATCCATGGGACGCTCCTCGTTTCTCTCTTCGAACCTGTTTTGCGCCGGACTGTCCTCCCGCCGCGCGCGACCCGCAAGCGTGAATGCGCGCGGCTTGCGAAGCTTCAGGCCTGATCGCAGTTGCGAACGAGTCCCGATTGCGGATTGACTTTTCCCGGCCTTCAAACGATAGTTTCATACAACTGTTTGAATAGCAACTCCCCTCGGCACTTCGCGCCGTCCTCGTCATTCCGGGGCGACGCGAAGCGTCGAACCCGGAATCCAGAAGTTGCGGCGCGAGATTCCGGGTTCGCGACGTTGTCGCGCCCCGGAATGACGGGATAAAGAGCCATGGCCAGCGATCATACGAGGTCTGCCATTCTCGCCGCCGCCGAACGGCTCTACGCCGATCGCGGCTTCGGCGACGTGACGCTGCGCGACATCGTCGCGGAGGCCAATGTCAACCTCGCGGCGGTGAACTATCATTTCGGCTCGAAGGACGAATTGATCGCGGAACTGTTCGTCTCCCGCTCGATCGCCACCAACCGCGAACGCCTGCGCGAATTGAAGGCGGCGGAAGAAGAAGGCGGCGGCCGCGCGCCGATCGAGGTGATCCTGCGCGCCCTCGTCGGCCCCACCTTGCGCGGCTGCCTCGGACCCGAGAACCAGCGCTCGACGGCGGCGCGCTTCATGATCCGCGCCTCGATCGAATCCGTGCCGCCGATCCGCCGCATCAAGAACCGCGAGATCGACCATCTGCGCAAATTCGCCGGCGCGATGCGCAGGTCCCTGCCCGACCGCAGCGACGTCGATATTTACTGGGGCCTCAACTTCGCGCTCGCCATGGCGCACCACACCATCCGCGAGAGCGAACGGCTGACGAAACTGTCGGAAGGCAAATGCGATCTCGACGACGTCGAGGACGTGGTTGCACGCGTGGTCAGCGTGGCGACGATGGCGCTGACGGCGGGCAAGGTCGAGGCCAAGGCGCCGGCACGGCTCGCTGCGCGTTAGCGAAGAACCGTAGCCACGCCAATGCTGCGCTCCCTCGCCCCGTTCTACGGGGAGAGGGTTGGGGTGAGGGGCTTCTCTCCGCGCGTGAGATTGTCGACGGACCTGTACCCCCTCACCCGGATTGCATCTTCGATGCAATCCGACCTCTCCCCGCAAGCGGGGCGAGGTAAGCAAGCGACCGCACGCCTCACATCATCGCGATGCAGTCGATCTCGACGTCGAAGGGGGCGAACCATTCCGGCGTGCAGACGAAGATCCGCGCCGGCGGATCGATCGGGAAATAGCGCGCATAGACCGCGTTGAACGCGGCGAAGTGCTTCGTCGAGGTGCAGTAGACATTGCACTTCATGACGTTGTCGAGGGAGGCGCCGGCCGTCTGAAGGCACAGCTTCATCTGCTCCATGATGATCTCGCTCTGCCGCTCGATCGGCGCGGATGCGATCTCGCCGGTTTCAGGATCGAATGGCGGCAGCCCGGCGACGAAGATCATGTTGCCGGCGCGCGTCACCGGCGAGGTCGGCGCCTTCCAGCGGTCGAGAAAGGACGAGATCGGTTCGACGCGGAGCGCTTCGCGTTTCATGGGCGGCCACCTTCGGTTCGAGCGACACTGGCGCCTTGCTACATTATATTGCAGCCGGCATGTTTCGCTTCTGATCGAAGTGTGGTCGTCGCGGGGTCAGGCCCGCTGCGGCATCTCCTCGGCCTCTTCCTTGGCGAGCAGCAGCAGCATCTCGATGCCCATCTCGCCTTCCTGCGGCGAGCGGATGAACTTGATTTCGTCGGCGCTTTGCCGCAGCGCAGCAATGATGGCGACGGCCTGATTGGCGGTTGCCGCCTCGGTTGCCAGAACTGCCTTCTGGTTCTTGGCCTGGAACCCGATCGTATAGGACATGCGCTTCCCTCCCGGAACTCGTAGGGAGATCGAATCAGAGTCGGACGCGAAGCGGAAGCCTGTGTGAGTACGGACCGGGTTTATCTGGGGATTGCGCGCAAGCCTCAGGCAAGGCCGAGCATCGCGCGCGCCTCATTTGCAGTCGCGACGCTCGCACCCATGCTCCCCAGGATGCCCGCGGCATGCGCAACCAGCTCGGCATTGGTCTTCGCCAGCACGCCCTTGGACAAATAGAGATTGTCCTCCATGCCGACACGGACATGGCCGCCGAGCAGAAAGGCCTGCGCCACCATCGGGAATTCGGCGCGGCCGATGCCGAAGCCGGACCAGATCGCGCCCGGCGGCAGCAGGCTGCGGGCGTAGAACATCGTCTCCGGCGTCGCCGAGAAGCCGTATTTGACCCCGAGCACGAGGGAGAACAGGCCCGGCCCCTTCAGCGTGCCGTCGGCGAACAGGTCGCGCGCCAGATGGCAGTCGCCGGAATCGAACAGCTCGATCTCCGGAAGCACGCCGGCCGCCTTCATGCGCTCGGCCATGACGCGGACGTTGCGCGGCGTGTTGATCACGACCTCGCCGCCGGAGTTCATGGTGTTGAGATCGAGCGTGCAGATGTCGGGCTTGAGCAGCTCGACATGCTCGACGCGCTTTTCGGGCTGGAGCAGCGTGGTGCCGGGCCCTGCGATGCGGGGATCCTCGATTGAAGGGACGAAGCGTCCGCCGGGACCGGTGGTCAGGTTGATGACGAGACTCTTGTTCCGCGCGCGGATCTTCTCCACTACCTCGCGGTAGAGGTCGATCGACATCGAGGGCCGCCCCGTCGCGGGATCGCGCACGTGGATGTGGGCGATAGCGGCGCCGGCTTCGGCCGCTTCCAGCGCGGAGGTCGCGATCTGCTCGGGCGTGATCGGCAGATACGGCGACTGCTCGGGTTTCGTCAGGTTGCCGGTGATGGCGCAGGTGATGATGGTCTTGCCGGTCATATGATGTGATCCCCAATGTCACGTGCCACAAGCGCCGGCCCTCTTCCTTCTCCCCTTGTGGGAGAAGGTGGCGCGAAGCGCCGGATGAGGGGTCTGTCTCGACGCGCTCAACTGACGGTGTAGCGCGCGGAGAGAACCCCTCACCCGTCTCGCCGCTATCGCGGCGAGCCACCCTCTCCCACAAGGGGAGAGGGAAAGCTCGCGCGCCGCTTCATCGAAGCTAGATAATACCCTGCTGCTTCAGCGTCTCGATCTTCCCGGCGTCATAGCCGAGCTTGCCGCCGAGCACCTCCTGGGTGTGCTCGCCGAGCAGCGGCGGGGCGCGGTAATTCTTGATCGGGGTTTCCGAGAAGGTCAGCGCGTTGCGGATCAGCGACAGCTCCGGCTCGAACTTGTGCTCGGTCTTCACCCGCATGCCGCGCGACTGGACGTGCGGATCGTTGAACACCTGCTCGAAATTGTTGATCGGACCTGACGGTACGCCGGCCTCCTCCAGCTTCTCCAGCCAGTAGGCCACCGGCTTCTTCAGGAACAGGCCGGCGAAGATCGCCATGATCTCCTTGCCGTGCACGACACGGTCGTTGTTCTTGACGAAGCGCTTGTCGCTGGCGAGCTCGGGCTCGCCGAGCACCGCGCAGGTGCGCTGGAACTGGCCGTCATTGCCGACCACCAGCATCAGCTCGCCGTCGGTGCAACGGAACACGCCGGCCGGCATGCCGCCATTGCCCCAGGTGCCGCGGCGCGGCGGTGTCTTGCCGTTGACGAGGTAGATCTGGAGCCAGTGGCTGAGCGAGGCAATCACGGTGTCGAGCAGGCAGACGTCGAGATGCTGTCCGACGCCCCCATTGGCGTCGCGATGGTAGAGCGCCGAGAGGATGCCGATCGAGGTGTTCATGCCGGTCATGTAGTCGACGATCGAGGGACCGACCTTCATCGGGCCCTCGCCCGGCTCGCCGTCCATATGGCCGGTGACGCTCATCAGGCCGCCCATCGCCTGGAGGATGGCGTCATAGCCGGCGCGCGGCGCGTAAGGTCCGGTCTGGCCGAAGCCGGTCACCGAGCAATAGATGATGCCGGGGTTGATCGCCTTGATGGTCTCGTAGTCGAGGCCGTAGCGCTTGAGATCGCCGACCTTGTAGTTCTCCATGAAGACGTCGACGTCCTTGGCGAGCTCACGGATGATCGCCTGTCCCTCGGGCTTGGCGATGTTGACCGTGACCGACTTCTTGTTGCGGTTGGCGCAGAGATAGAACGAGTTGTTGTTGTTCGCCTTGCCCTCGGGGTCGGTCAGATAAGGCGGCCCGAAGGCGCGCGCGTCGTCGCCGGTGCCCGGCCGCTCGATCTTGATGACCTCCGCGCCGAGATCGCCCAGCATCTGGGCCGACAGGGGCCCGGCGAGCACACGGGTGAGGTCAAGGATCTTGATGCCTGAGAGCGGCAAGGCCGACATGTCGATTTCCTCCGGGGAACTGGATCTTGGCGCGGCGGCCATAGGCCGCGGCCGCGCTCCCTGCGGATACACCATTTTCGCAGCCTGAGCACTGCACTGGCGGCATGCCGCCATCCCCCGCTCCGGCGGCGGCAACCAGCCGACGGCGTCGAATTCCGCGTGGCGAATATCGTACCGGCCGCGGCTGGCTAGAACCTGACGCTCACGCCGCCACGCACGGACTGAAAGCGCGGATGCTGCTCGTAAGATCCGCCGACAGCGGGCCAATCGAAGCGCGTGGTGCCGAAATCGCTGTAGCGATATTCCAGCCGTGCCGTGACGCGATTGGTCAGCGCCACCTCGCCACCGGCGCCCACGGTCCATCCGGTCTTCGTAATATTGGCGTCTGCGGACGGGAATGCCACGGGATCACTCGCATTCCAGTGGTACTTCAGCTCGGTGAAGGCGACACCGCCTGTCACATACAGCAGCAGTCGCTCCGTCGGTGTAAAGCCGAGCCGCCCGCGAACCGAGGCTTCCCAATCCTTGCGAGCGCTGAACACCAGCCCGAAACCAGGGGATACAACGTCACTGACCCGGCCGACATCCACATCGCCCTCGATGCCGAGCACCAGCCGGTCAAACTGATGATTGTAGCCGACATGCACGCCGCCAAAGCCGCCGCTCGGCCTGAAATCCTGGCTGAAGCCGGTCGGCGGGCCGCCGAGGTTGAACTCGATGGTGCGGTCGCGGCTCCATTCGTAGCCGCCCTGGGCGCCCACATAAAAGCCGGTCCAACTGAGAGGTGGCGTGACGACAGCGCTCGGCGCTTTCACGGGCAAAACGAGAAGAAGGCGGCAGGCAATGCACAGCGACTGAGGCGAGCCGCCACATCTGCATGGTAGGCGCGACCGAAGCGCTCAGACAGGTCTCACGCGGCAGCCGCCGAGGCGACTCGCGGCCGGCGACGGCCGAGCAGAACCAGGATCAGCACGGTCGCGCAGGAAAACACCAGGGTCAGGCCCAGCGCGGCGCGGCCGCCGAACTGGGTCAGCAGAGCGGCTAGGAGTGGCGGCGAGATCGCGGAGGCCAGATTGAGCGGCAGCGCGATCATCGACATCGCCTTGGCGAACTCGGCCTGGTCGTAGAACACGAGCGGGATGGTTGCCCGCGCCACCGCCATGGCGCCGCTGCCGGCGCCATAGAGCAGGATGAAGACCGCGACCGCCCAGGTCGCCCCCTCGCTCAGCATCAGCAGCAGCATGGCGACGGGGAGCGCCGTGCCGGCGACAAGCCCGGTCGTGATTCCGTCCCACCGCCCGCCGCCGAGGAAGTCCAGCCCGCGGGCGCTGACCTGGATCACGCCAAGCATCGAACCGAAGGCGATGGCCTGGGCCGGCGCCAGCCCTTCCGCCCGCAGCAGCTCGATGAGCACGGCGCCGAGACCAAAATTCACGAAGGCGTTCAGCGTGATCGCGATGACGACCAGATTGAAGGTGCCGCGCGGAATCGCAGGCGCATCAGAGGGTTTTGCAGCCGAGCCGCCTTCGTCCTTCACACTATTCCGGCGCGGCGCGCCGAAGACGTAGAGCGGAAGCGAGACCAGGATCAGCATGGCTGCGTAGACGAGGCAGGTGCCCCGCCAGCCGAAATGGCCGCTGAGAAACGAGGTGGCCGGCCAGAAGATGCTGCTGGAGAGGCCCGTCACCAGCATCAGCGCGCCGATGGCGTTCTTGGCCTGGCGCCCGGCAACCTCGTTGAGCATGATATAGGCACCGGTCGACAGCGTGGCGCTGCCGCCCATGCCGAGAATGACCCAGGCCACGAAATAGAGCATCGGCTCGCGCGCGAAATACAGAGCGACGTAGCCCGGCACGGCCACAACGGTGCCCACCATCATCACCTTGCGTGCGCCGTGCCGCGCAAACGCCTTGGCGAGCCAGGGCGCGCACAGCCCCATGGTGACATAAAGCGTGGAGGTGCCCGCAAACACCATCGGCAGGCTCATGCCGAGATCGGCCGCAAGGTCGCGGCCGACGATCGGCGGAAGGCCGATCGTTCCCCATCCGATGAGCTGGGTGATTGCAAGCACCAGCAGGACCCCGATGAGCCTGCCGTCAGATTTCAAGAACCGCATTCCAAACGTCGCCTGCCCGGCAGGCGCCGATCACGCCTGTGGGCATGTCTTAGCCGGAGACTCAGCGCACGGGAACGCCGGCCGCCGAATGGCAGAAGGCAGCCGGAAGCATGTCAGGAGGAGGCAGTAGGCCCCTATCCCGCGAGCCCGAGCAGGGATCGCGCCTCGGCCGCGGTCGCGGCCCGCCGGCCGTGGCGTGTGACAGCCTCACAGGCGACGGTCACGAGCTCCGCGTTGCTGGCGGCCAGCCGCGTCTTGTCGATCCTGATATTGTCCTCGAGCCCGGTGCGAATCGCGTCGGCGCCGCGCGCGAGCGCCCAGCCCATGACCTCGGCTTGGTGGCGCCCGATCCCGGCCGCGGTCCAGGTCGCTTGCGGGATCAGCCGCTTCAGCTCCCCCAGGAGGATGTCGAGGACATGCTCGTCCGCGGGCATCGCGTTCTTGACGCCCATGACGAACTGCACGTGCGGACGCGGGTCGATCAGCCCCGCCTCGATCAGGCGGCGGGCGCCGTGCAGATGCGACAAATCGAAGATCTCGATCTCCGGCCGGATGCCCTCCGCCTTCATGCTGGTGGCAAGGGTCTCGACCAGGGCGGCGCTGTTCTCGTAGACAATCGTTGGAAAGTTCACCGATCCCGTGGACAGCGAGGCCATGTCGGGCCTCAGGTAGAGCGATGATCCACGCGCCGAGGGATCGCGGCCCCGCCCGCCGGTCGAAAACTGAACGATCATCCCCGGGCAGTGCTTTTTGATCCCCTCCTGCACGAGGGCGAAACGCTCGGGATCGGAGGACGGCGTCTCGTCATCGTTGCGAACATGGATATGCGCAAGCGTGGCGCCGGCCTCGAAGGCCTGTTGCGTCGACTCGATCTGCTCGGACGGCAGGATCGGCACCGCAGGATTGTCCTTCTTGCGCGGAACGGAGCCGGTGATAGCGACAGCAACGACGACGGGGTTCATCCTGCAACCTCTTGATAATCGCGCTCACGCGCACCGAGTTCGACCAGGCAATTACGTAACGCGTCGAGCCCTGCCGCTGCAAACATCATCGATCGCAGCGGCATTGCCTCGTCACGTTTTCGTCAGGTCGGAATTGCGGCCGCGCTACTCGCCGCTTCGGCACGCTGCCGCTCATAGTCGGCCCGCGCCATCGGAACGGCCTTGGGATTGCCGAGATCGTCGATGCGGATCCGGTAGGTTTCCCGGGCGGTGACGGCCGCCAGCGCCGCGATGACCGTGATGCCGAAGGCGATCGCCCCCACCGTCAAGGGAATGTTGGCCGAGCCGGGAGGCGCCACGGTCGCAAACAAAGCGGGAAGCAACGCGGTGATGGTCGTGCCGATGTTCTGCGAGATCGCCATCGCCGACACCCGCGTGCGCGTCGGAAACAGCTCGGGGTAAAAGCTCGGGAAGATCGCATTGTAACCCTGATAGACGACGCCCCACATCAGGAGCGACAGCAGGATCGCGAGCGGCACGTTCCGGATGCTGATGGCGTAGAGATAGCCGAAGGCGAGCAGGCCGGAGAGCAGCGCGCCCACGATGATCGGAGGCTTGCGGCCGACCTTGTCGGAGAGATGGCCAACGAAGGGAATGACGAACACGGCCAGCATGTTTCCGAGCACCGGGATCCAGAGATAGACGTCCTTGGCAAAGCCGATGCCATAGGCGGGCTGGACCGCGTAGGCCGCACCGAAAATGGTCGCAACGACGGGGATGACGTTCATCAGAGCCATGCAGATGACCCTGAGCATGTCGCGCCAGCTCAGCTTGATGGCCTGGACAATGGGCGCCCGCGGCGTTTCTCCCCGCTCGTCCTCGCGGGCAAAGGCAGGCGTCTCGTCCACTTCGCGACGAATGATGTAGCCTGCGACGATGACGAAGAAGCTGAGCAGGAAGGGAATCCGCCAGCCCCAGCTGTTGAAGGCGTCGGTCGGCATGTAGGCCGCCAGCGGCAGGAAGACGGCTGCAGCGAGGATCTGACCGGCCTGCACACCCTGAAGGGCGAAGCTCGCGTAGAAGCCGCGCCGGCCAAATGGCGCGTGCTCCAGGATCATCGAGCTCGCGCCGGAGATTTCACCGGCCACGGCAAATCCCTGCACGAGGCGCAGGATGACGAGCAGGATCGGCGCGAGGATACCGACCTGGTGATAGGTCGGCAGAAGGCCAACGGCCATGGTCGAGATGCCCATCAGGAACATGCAGACAATGAGGACGGTCTTGCGCCCATGGGTGTCGCCCCAATGTCCGAGGACGAAGGCGCCGATCGGCCGGGCCACATATCCAACCCCATAGGTCGCCAGCGATGCGACGATGGCGACGGTGGGATTGTCTGACGGAAAGAAGATTTGCGGGAAGATCAGCGACGCGGCGGTCGCGTAGATGAAGAAGTCATAATATTCGAGAGCCGACCCGATCCAGCCGCTGGCAGCAGCCTTCCTGGACTGACTCATCTGATGGATCGCGCGAGTCGTGACCATTTCAAAATTCCTCCCTGGTTTGCTGACGTCCCGTTGGCGGGCTTCGTTCGAAATTGGGCAGCACTCTCCGGACGCTCTGCGGAGCTTCGCGAGCGCTGGTCACTGCCGATGGGTGTCTGATTGGTCGCGACAATAGGCTTTCGCCGGGCTAACACAATTACCCAGTTATGCGATAAACCTAACATGATGTTATCTAGGCCGGAGCGTCTGCCGCCGGACAGCAGTCATGTTCGCGAGGAAGCCGACCGCCTCGATTTCAATGCGGGCGCCGAGGTCACGATCGGGATCGCCGCGCGGCGCGGCCAGTTGATCATGTGACGAAGCTAAAGCGCGATGAGATCAGGATGAGCCGTCATCGCGCTTTGGATTGTCCTCTACACATGATCTTTCCGGAAAACCGCTTCGCACGTTTCCGGATCATGCTCTAGCTGCCGAGCGCGGTCTCGCCCGCTTCGCGGCCGGGGACACTGACATGAACCTCATGGCCCTGGCGCAGCGCCAGCGAGGCGGCCGCCACCGCCGATTCGAATGCCGATTCCTTGGTGACATATTTGCCGTTGACGTTGCCGTCGTGCAGCACGCCCCATTGGTCGTTGACCGGTACGATCGCATATTGAGCAAGGCCCATCGTCAAACTCCATAGCGTTGAAAATCATCTTCAACCGGCGAGCCTATCGCTGCGTGAGCTGCGGAGGCGCCGCGCTCACCCGCCACACCGTGTTGCCGGTGTCGTCGGCGACGAGCAGCGCACCTGTCTTGTCGATGGCGACGCCGACGGGACGGCCGCGCCTGGTTGATTTGCGCCGTGGTGCGCACGCGCAGGTCTTGCTGCACGGTCGGCCTCGTGTGGCTTTTCGCCCTGCCCGACCGGCCAACTAGTGCTTGCGGCGAAGGTTCCTACTCTTGCGCTGTCACCGGCGCCACGGCCTGATACGCCGCATAGGCGCGCTTCAAGCCATCGTGAAGCGAGGTCGTCGCGCGCCAGCCGAGTTTCGTGAGGCGGCTGACATCGAGCAGCTTGCGCGGCGTGCCGTCGGGCCGCGAGGTGTCGAAGGAGATCTCGCCGCGGTAGCCAACGACCTCGGCTACGACGCGCGCGAATTCGGCGATGGTGATGTCCTCGCCGCTGCCGATGTTGATCAGCTCGGCTGCCGAATAGGTCTTCATCAGGTGCACGCAGGCATCCGCCATGTCGTCGACATAGAGGAACTCGCGCCGCGGCGTGCCGGTGCCCCACACGACGACGCTTCCGGCGCCCGCAACCTTGGCCTCATGGAAGCGGCGGATCAGCGCGGCGACGACGTGGCTCATTTCGGGGTGATAATTGTCGCCGGGGCCGTAGAGATTGGTCGGCATCACATTGATGAAGTCGCATCCATATTGGCTGCGATAGGCCTCCGCCATCTTGATGCCGGCGATCTTGGCGATCGCATAGGGCTCGTTGGTCGGCTCCAGCGGGCCTGATAGCACCGAGTCCTCGCGCAGGGGCTGCGGCGCCAGTTTCGGATAGATGCAGGAGGAGCCGAGGAACATCAGCTTCTCGGCGCCGTTCTGATGCGCGGCGTGGATCACGTTGGCCGCGATCGCGATGTTGTCGTAGATGAACTCGGCGCGCAGCGTGTCGTTGGCGACGATGCCGCCGACCTTGGCCGCGGCGAGGAACACGACCTGCGGCCGCACCTTTGCGAACCAGTCGAACACGGCGGCCTGGTTGCAGAGATCGACCTCGCGCCGGTCCACCGTGACGAGTTTGACATCCTCTTCGGCGAGCCGGCGCACGAGCGCGCTGCCGACCATACCGCGATGGCCGGCGACGTAGACGCTCTTGCCCTTCAGCTCAAACAGAGCGTTTGCCATGGGCAGCGTCCCGCTTCGCCTCGGCCAGATCGTTTGCCATCATCTCCTCGACGAGCTGGGCAAAGCTCCGCTTCGGCTTCCAGCCGAGCACCTCTCGCGCCTTGCTGGCATCGCCGATGAGGAGATCGACCTCGGTGGGGCGGAAATAGGTCGGATCGATCTTCACCACCGTCTTGCCGCTCTTGGCATCGACACCGGTCTCCTCGACGCCTGCGCCACGCCACGCGATGCGCCGGCCGACCTGCGCGAACGACAATTCGACCATCTCCCGCACCGAGCGCGTCTCACCGGTGGCGAGTACGAAGTCGTCGGGCTTGTCGGCCTGGAGGATCTTGTGCATGCCCTCGACATAGTCCTTCGCATGTCCCCAGTCGCGCTTGGCCTCGAGATTGCCGAGATAGAGCGTCTCCTCCAATCCCACCTCGATGCGGGCGACGCCGCGCGTGATCTTGCGGGTGACAAAAGTCTCGCCGCGGATCGGGCTCTCATGGTTGAACAGGATGCCGTTGGACGCGAACATCCCGTAGGCCTCGCGGTAGTTCACGGTGATCCAGTAGCCGTAGAGCTTGGCGACGCCGTAGGGAGAGCGTGGATAGAACGGCGTGGTCTCCTTCTGCGGGATCTCCTGCACGAGACCGTAGAGCTCGGAGGTCGAGGCCTGGTAGAATCGCGTCTCCTTCTCCATGCCGAGGATGCGGATCGCCTCCAGCAGCCGCAGCACGCCGATCGCGTCGGCATTGGCGGTGTATTCCGGGCTCTCGAAGCTGACGGCGACGTGGCTCTGGGCGGCGAGATTGTAGATCTCGGTCGGCCGGATCTGCTGCACCAGGCGAATCAGATTGGTCGAGTCGGTCATGTCGCCGTAGTGCATCAGGAACGGCACGTTGCCGACATGCGGATCCTGATAGAGGTGATCGACCCGTGCGGTGTTGAACGAAGACGAGCGCCGCTTGATGCCGTGCACGACATAGCCGAGCGACAGCAGATATTCGGCGAGATAAGCGCCGTCCTGGCCGGTCACGCCGGTGATGAGAGCGATCCGCTCAGTCATTGCTATCCCGATCTCCTGGTACCCATTGGCGGGGCGGTCCGCGCGTTCGTGGCCGTCGATGTGACGCCCTTCTTTGACAGAACGGCCGCCCCGGTCAACTCGTACGGGACGCAATGGAGATTGGAGCGGGTGGATCGCTCCGGCTCAATTCCATCTTCCCGTTTTTATACGTAATTCCAACAAGTTACATCGCCCCCATTTATCGTCGGGCGCTTCACCCATCCGAACACGCCGCTTTGACGTTTCTTCATTGTGCGGCGATGCAGCCGGCGTTTGATCGACGCCAAGGAAACGGCATTTGCCGCTCGCGAGCGATGGCGATCGGACGCTCGTTGGGATCATGCGGCGTGGCGAGAGGTCCTGACCACCCCTCTCATATGCCGGTCCGGGGAGAGAAGTGACCGCATTTCGATTTAGCCAGAGGAGGGATCTGCCGAACTTCCGTCATGCTCGGCACGAATCCTCGAATGAATGGAATTCGGAAATTATTCGTCGTCCGACGTCTTCACGTTGGACCCCTTCCCTCGGCGGAGCCTTCTGATGAATGCCGTGATCGCATCGTACGCTTGCAGCAACGGCGGGCTCAGAGAAAAGAAGGTGCCGAGCGCGATTGCAATAATTGCATGACGAAGCGAAAATCCCTCGTCCTCTTCCAGCTGGCTGTTCGGATTGATCAATGCTGGCGACAGCCCACTCTGTCCTCTCTCGCCAGTCGACCTCCGCGACTTCCGCGGAGGGATCATGATCACGACGAAGAGAACATTGATGAGCAGCCAAATGCCGAGAATAATAAGCAGCGCACGCATCGGAAATCCGAAAATATAAATTGAAAAAAATAGCCACGTCACGTCTGCGTATGTTCGTTCACGCTTCCGTCACATTCATCTAGGTGGCTTGCCGGACGCAAGCAAAAAGCGCGCATTCCTCCCCTAAGGAGCGTGCAGCCTCAACAGCCGGCGAGCACTCGGCGGGCACGGCGCTGTTTCAACCGGACGGCTGATACCGGACGGTGGTCGGCACTCACATGGGCGCTTGCCGCCACACCATGGTGCCGCGGAACCGGCAGACGAAGCAGCGCCAACGCTCTGCATCGGCTACACCTGCCTGCAACGATGGCTGTGATGACAAGCGTGGATGCCAGCTCCGTGTCGGCCGAGAATTGTGCTCGCGCTGTGGCAGCGGGCTCATTCGGACGATTGGTTTGAGCCCGAAAGCCCGGTTTCTGTTCCCCAACAGAGAATCGTCGGTCGGCGGAACAGCACCTCATGCGGCATCGTGGATCGACAACAGCCCGAGAGGTAAGACGGCACGGGGGGAACTTGATCGCGTCCAAGGTTGGCGCCGCTCCTCACCCGAAGAGAGAGGTATTATTGCACCTGTGCTATGCCTCCGACGTGGCATAAATGCGACAACCCCGTACATTTGCTCAACTTTCCCGCATTGTGCCTAGCTTGTCTGTTCAGTCCTTGCGAGACTTCGAGCAATTTCACGGGGGACCCCGCGACCGAATTTCGGAAACGGGCGGAGGTAAAATTGCTCAAGCACATTGTCGTTTTCACAGCATTGGCACTGGTTCCGTGCGGCGGCGCATTGGCCGAACCGTTCTCGATTAATGACGCGTTGAAACAGGCCGTACGCACCAATCCCGGGGTCGGCGAAGCGTCGGCTAACCGCCGCGCAACCGAGAGCGAGCTTCGCCAGACCCAGAGCACGTTGCTTCCGCAGGTGCGCGTGGAAGCGCGCTGGGGTCCCGAAAAATTCGACCAGAGCGCTGCCGTGTCCAGCGGCACCGCCCTGCCCGTCCCGGTCGTCGGAAACGGCTCGTGGCGAAACGGATCGCAGGAATCCGTCGTCGTCCGGCAGGTCTTGTTCGACGGCTTCGCCTCGATTCACGACATCTGGCGGCAGACGGCGCGTGTCAACGCAGCCGCTTTCCGTGTTCGCGAGCGTACCGAATTGATCGCTCTGGACGCAGCGGAAGCCTATGTCGACGTCGTGCGCTATTTGCGACTGGTCACGCTCAGCGAGCAGAACGTCGCCAACCACGAGAAGATATTCGCCAACGTCAACACGCGCTTTTCCGGCGGACGCGCCGGTGAAGGCGATCTCGAACAGGCCCGCGAACGGGTCGAAAATGCCCGCGCGACGCTCGCCGAATTCCGCCGGAGCCTGGAAGAGTCCCGCGCCAGATTCCGCAAGGTTGTCGGGCTTGAGGCCATCAATCTTCGCTTCCCGGGACCGCTGGGCGGCCTGCCGACGACCCGCGACGAGGCCCTTGCAACCACGGTACGGTTCAACCCGACCATTCAGGCCGCGCAGGCCGACGCCGACGCGGCAAAGCATGCGTTTCGCGTGACGGACGGCGCTTTTGTTCCGACCTTCTCGCTCGAGGGCCGGGCGACACACAACGACAATACGTACCCCTATCTTGGCGTTACGCACGACGACTACAGCGGCAAGGTTGTCATGTCCTGGGATGTCTTCCGCGGCGGTCAGGATGTCTGGCGACGGTCGGAGATGTCCGAGCGCTACGTCGAAAGTACTGCGCGGCATGCACGCCTTCAGCGCGATGCAATCGAATCCATCGACAAGGCCTGGGCAGCGCGGACGGTCACCGTGACACGGATCGCGGCGCTGACGCGGCAACTCGAGGCTGATCGCAAGACGATTGCGGCATTCCAGAAGGAATATGAGCTTGGCCAGCGTTCGCTGATCGACCTCTTGAATGCCCAGAACCAGTATTTCAACGCGTTGGTTTCGTTGACTTCGGCTCGCGGCGTCGTGGTGTTCGCCGACTATCAACTTTTGGCGGCCATGGGCACGTTGCTCGAATATTTGAAAGCTCCGCCGCCCGTCGATGCAGCGCCGATGGATATTGGGATTTTCACAACGCCCGACTACAAGGTGCCGACGCTCCGGGTGAAGCTGCCCCAGACCGGTTCCGAGCCGCTGAGCGTCCCGGTGCCTGCACCGGAACGGGTTACCGCCCGTCTGGGCTACGCGAGCGAAGCGCCCGAACTTGATGCGTTCAAGGATCGATGGCCATCGCGTTCCAATCAGGCGACCCTGCTGGGAGCATCCGAATGGATCACGCAGCAGCGAAGCACCAGCGATCCGGTCGTACTGCACACCTCTCCCGTTACCGCGTACGCGGCCGATAGAAAGCCGCACTGGCTGGCGACTGCGTTCGAGCCAGCTCAGAGATAGTGCAAGTTCCGCGAGTGCAGTCGGTTCGTGATCGGCGAAAGGCGGTTCGAAGATTAACCTTTAGTTGTGCTTTTGCCGATTAACCAAATGATTTCGTGCGTTTTCCGCTATGCTGGAATGACGGTTCGCTTTTCGCTCCGCCTCATTTCATTTTGGACATTCGCATTTGTTAATTCGAGCATCCGAGTCAACGCGCATGCATGGCCACCCCGTTGCGGAGCGAGCCGTTGCGTCTGAACCGAAGCAAGCGACGGGTCGCCTCGAAAGCGACGACCCGCTTGCATCATCGCTCATTTACCTGGCGTCGTACCACGGCCGTGCCGTCAGCCGCGAGGCACTGCTAGGCGGCCTGCCGATCCTCGATGGTCGGTTGTCAGTTCCCCTCTATGACCGTGCGGCTCAACGCGCGGGTCTCCAGACCGAAGCCGTCAAACGGGACATTGCCGATATTCCCGCGCTGGTGCTGCCGGCCGTCCTCATCATGAAGAACGGGACGACGCTGATCCTGCTGGAGTTCGACAAATCCGGAAGCAATGTCAAAGTCCTCAATCCGTCGCTGACGGCCAGTCTCCCCGAGCTTCACGCGATCCAGACCATCTCGGCCGACTACACCGGATACGCATTCTTCGTCAGGGCGGCGGTCGAGAGCAACGCGCGCGCCGTCGCTGCTGGCGATCTGCCGCGAAGCCATTGGTTCTGGTCGGTGGTCAAGTTGCATTGGCGCAGCTACGGTCACATCGCGCTTGCAGCCTTCCTGATAAATATGCTCGCGCTGGCGACGCCCCTTTTCACGATGAGCGTCTACGACCGCGTCGTCCCCAATGGCGCGCTTCCTTCGCTGATTGCCCTGTCGATCGGAATGGGGCTCGCGATTGCGTTCGACTTCATCTTCCGGACGGTTCGCAGCCGCATGATCGATGTCACCGGCAAGACGATCGACGTCATCCTCGCTGCCAACATTTTCGAGCACGTGATGGGCGTGAAGATGGCGCAGCGCCCCTCTTCGGTGGGCATCCTCGCCAATCAGTTGCGCGACTTCGATTCAGTGCGCGAGTTCTTCACGTCCGGCAGCGTCGTATCCGCGACCGATCTGCTGTTTGCAATGCTGTTTGTCGGGATCCTCTTTGTCATCGCCGGGCCGCTGGCCTGGATACCTCTGGTGATGTTGCCGGTCATGCTCCTGATCGGCGTGGCACTGCAGCGCCCGCTGGACCGGGCCATGAAACGCCAGCAGGCTGAAGCTGCGGCACGTCATGGCGTGCTGGTCGAATCGCTGTCCGGCCTCGAGACGATACGCGCGACCGGCGCCGAAGCCCGCATGCAAACGGCCTGGGAGCGATCCGTCGCAGCAACGGCCCGCTCGGGCGAAGACGTCCATTTCTGGGCCTCGCTCGCGCTGACGAGCGCCAACACGGCCCAACAGCTCACCAGCCTCGCCCTGATCGTCGTCGGCGTATTCCTCATCCTCGACGGCAAGCTCACGGTCGGAGCGCTGGTGGCGGCAAACATGCTGGCGGGGCGCGTTCTGGCACCGATCGCCGGGATCGCATCGGTGATCACGCGCGGAACGCAGACGCTGAGCTCGTTGAAGGCCATCGATCGCATCATGTCGCTGGAGCGCGAGCGATCCCCGACGCGTGCCTATGTCTCTCGACAAATCCGTGAAGGCGCGATTGCTTTCGACGGCGTCAGCTTCACTTACCCCAATGCGCCCGGCAAGGCCCTCGACAAGGTATCCTTCAAGATCGAAGGCGGCGAGAAGGTCGGCATTATCGGACGCATCGGATCCGGCAAGACGACCGTGGGGCGGCTTTTGCTCGGCTTCTATGAGGCGCAGGAGGGCCGCATCCTCGTCGACGGTGTCGATTCGCGGCAATACGATCCGTCCGACCTGCGGTCCGGCGTTGGCTTTGCGATGCAGGACACCGAGCTGTTCTTCGGAAAGCTGCGCGACAACATCGCGCTGGGCAAACCCGAGGCAACCGACGAGGAAGTCCTGGCCGCGGCACGCCTGGCGGGCGTCGAGACGTTCATCGCGGGCCATCCCATGGGCTACGACATGCCCATTTCGGAAGGCGGCCGGAGCCTCTCCGGCGGCCAGAAGCAGGCCATCGGCCTTGCGCGGGTGCTCATCAGGAAGCCGCGGATATTGTTCCTGGACGAACCGACCGCCCATTTCGATATTCGCAGCGAAGCCGAATTTCTCGAGCGCCTGAGGGCGCTGCGCGAAGAGCAGATCACCATTCTGATCTCGACGCATCGCCTCTCACTGCTGAATATGGTCGACCGCCTGCTGCTGTTCGACAACGGCCGGCTGATTGCCGACGGCCCCCGCGACAAGGTTCTCGCGCTCCTGCAGGGCAAGCCGGCGCCATCGACGCCGAGCCAGAACCCGGCGGCTGCCGAGCAACCCGCCTCACCCATGGCCAGAACCAATGTCGTCTGATTTCGCGTTTGCCAACGATGTTCGGGCCGCCGCCGCGCTTCGCGCGCCGCGGACCTCCCGCATGCTGCTTGTCGCATCCCTTGCCATGCTCGCCGCGTTCCTGACCTGGGCTCATTTCGCCGTGCTGGACGAGGTCAAGCGAGGAAATGGCCGCGTTGTCCCCGCGCGCCAGATGCAGGTGGTGCAGTCGCTCGAAGGCGGGATCGTCGGCGATATCCTCGTCCAGGAGGGATCGATCGTCCAGCAGGGCCAATCCCTGATGCGCATCGACGACACGAAGTTTGCATCCGAATTCGGCGAGATCAGGGAACGGCGGGCTGCGATGGCGGCCCGTGTCACCAGACTTGAGGCCGAAGCCAGAGGAAAGAGCGAGCTGATCTTTCCCGATCAGCTTGACCAGGTGGTGCCGTCGGCCGTGGCCACGGAAAGCAGTGTGTTCAAGATGCGCGCGCAGAAACTGGCGCAGGATGTCGACGTCCTGAACCAGCAGGTGGCCCGGCTCGGCGGCACACTCAAGCTGCTGGATCGGGAGCTGGCGTTGACGCGCAAGCTGTACGAGCAAAAGGTGGTGCCGGAAATCGAGATGTTGCGGCTCGACCGCCAGGCGACCGAGATGCGAGGACAACTCGCGGAGTCTCAATCCAAGATCGCGAGCACGATCTCCTCCTTCCGCTCCCAGGCGGACGAGGATCTTGCGAAGTCCAAGGGCGATCTGGCCGTGCTCGATGAAAATATCAAATCAGCGCAGGACCGGGTCCGGCGAACCGACCTGAAGGCGCCGGTGCATGGCATCGTCAACAAGCTGAACGTGACCACCGTGGGGGCCGTCGTGCAGCCCGGCGCCAACGTGATGGACATCGTTCCCCTCGACGACACGCTGCTGGTCGAAGGCCGCATCAAGCCCCAGGACATCGCCTTCATCCGGCCCGGCCAGGACGCCGTGGTGAAGATCTCGGCCTACGATTCCTCGGTCTATGGCTCGCTGAAGGGCAAGGTCGAGCGGATCAGCGCCGACACGATCGTCGACGACAAGGCCGAGAAGACGCCGGAGCGCCAGGAGAGCTTCTATCGCGTCATGGTGCGGACAGAGAAGAACCACCTCGGCACGGAGCAGAAGCCGCTCCCGATCATTCCCGGCATGGTCGCGACGGTCGAGGTGCTGACCGGCGAGAAGTCGGTTCTCGATTACCTGGTGAGGCCGGCCCGCACACTGCGCGACGAAGCCCTGCGCGAGCGTTGAGGCCTCGGCAAGGTTAACAGAGCGCAAAGGTCGCGGCGACAATTTGCCGGTCCCTCGAAGCGCGGGATTGACCGCCTTTGCGACAAGACTGCCGCCCTCCCCCCGCTTTAACCTCGTCTAAGCGTCACAGACCTCAGTCTCGATCCGACAACAGGATCGGGGCGTGGATCGACGCGATAGACGTTGACGACGCTCCCGGCGCAGGGGACGTCGTCTATGACACTGCATTGGGAATTGCAGCGGAAAGGCTTGTGCGCGCTTGGCGCAGCGCTGGCTGCATTGATCGTTGCGAGCGTGACCCCGCCTGCCCGGGCCGATGAGGTCTTGGCTCAGGACGTCTTGGCTCAGGAAACTCTCGCACCCGGCATTGACGCGGCAGCGCGGGCGCCGGCGACATTCTTCCGCATCAACGACGTGCTGGCGAAGCTCGATGCCATGCGCGGCCGCGGGCCGAATGCAGTCCGCCTCGCGGCGCTGACGCCTTCCAACATCGCGACCGACGCGGCCCCCGAGCCCAGGCCCGCACCGGCGAAAGGCGACGAGCCGTTTGGCCTCTTCACCTTCCGCGCGCCCGAAGGCCTGTTGTGGCAGAAATGGCGGGGCCTCGAGACCAGGCTGGCGAGGGACGCAGAGACACTGAGGCGGTGCGAGTCTGATGCCGCCAACTGCCCTTCGAACGCCGCGCAGTTCCTGCGATTGATCGGCGCCGTCAAAGCGAAATCGGGACGCGCAAGGCTCGACGAGGCCAACCGCGCGGTCAACATGGTCGTCCGCTACGTCAGCGACTATGCGCAGCACGGCGAGGCCGATCGCTGGAGCTCGCCGCTCGAGACCTTCTCGACGGCAAAGGGCGACTGCGAAGACTATGCGATCGCGAAATACGTCGCGCTGCGCGAAGCCGGATTTCCGCGTGAAGATCTACGGCTCGTGCTGGTCCGCGACCGCGCCGTGCGGCAGGACCACGCCGTGCTCGCCGCGCGCCTCGACGGGCAGTGGCTCGTGCTGGACAACCGGCGCTCCGAGCTGATCGAGGATTCAGGGGCGACGCACCTGGCCCCGCTGTTCGCCATCGACCACGCCGGCGTTCACCTGTTCGCGGCACCCTACGCTCAGCGCCAGCTATCCGGACCCGCGGAAGCAACGCCGGCTGCCAGCGACGAAGCGACTGAATGGGGCAACACGGACGTCGCTGCCGGCGCTGCCTGGCCCGGCGCACTCCCGCTGCTGATGTGAGACAGAAAGAAAGCGGCTCTCATCGAGCCGCTTTCCGGTATCGTCGGCACCTGCCTGTCGGCTAGGCCTGCGCGGCGTGGTTCACCTGCAGGTCATTGTCGATGAACAACGTGGCCGCAGGGCCGCTGGTCGAGACCCATTGGTGGAAGACCTGCCCGCCTGACGAGTTAAAGGTCGTTGCAGTCTCGGTGAAACCGGTCAGTTGAACGTCGTCGCCTGCCGATCCGAGAATGAACAGCGTATTAGCGGTGCCGCTCTGACTGTTTATAGCACCCGCTCCGCCTGTAATAGAGACCACCTTGGCGGCATCCAGTCCGTGGAGTTCGGTGCCATACCCGGAGCTCGCGATCCCCTCCGTTGTGAGCAAAATCGCTTCCAGATTGGTGAGATTGGCCGACGTCAGATCGACATCATAGAGCTGAACGCCTCCCGTGTTGTGGGCATCGGCAGAAGAGAGACCGCCGGTAGGCGCGCCGGATATCTCAAGCGAGGTATTGTAGATCGCACCTTGGTCTATGCGGAGGATGTCGAAACCGGCACCGCCGTTCACAGCCGTATCGGCGGCATCGAAGACGATCACATCGTTCTTGGCACCGCCGTTTATCGTATCTGCACCGGCGCCACCATTCAGGAACGTATTCCCGGTCCCGCCCGTCAGCGTATCGTTGCCATCGTATCCATAGACGTAGTTGCCGTTGATGCTGCTTCCCGTCACCGAAGCACCCGAATTGCTTCCCGAGGTTCCATCCAGTGAGTTCAGATAGGTATCCGTCGTATGATTGCCATCCGGGATGATTTCAGACGTTAACGCTTCAGCAGTCGAGCCGGAGAGCGTGTAGTTTATCTTCGTCGTGACCCCACTGCTGTCAGCGGTCATCGTGACGCCGTTCAACACGAAATCAGTGACGTTGACCTGGCTCGTCGCCGTGAAGGCACTTTCGAGCACGACCTCGTGCGTATGCGCTCCATTGATGTTGAATCCTGCGTCGCCAACGAAGGTCGACGCTTGGCCCGTCCCCTTGAACGTCAGGACCTGCGAGAAGGCATCAAGGGGGCTTGCCTCATCGATGAAGCTCAAAATCGCTTCCTGGACCTGGCTGTTCGTGTTCGTCGTGAAATTGCCCGTCAAGAGCCGGGCGGCGGGGATTCCTGTCGTATCGCTGAGCGTCGCCACGTTATCAGTGGTGAGATCGACATTGCTCGCGCCCACGCCGCCCCCATGCAGCGTGCTTTCGGTGGAAGTAGCGGTAGCCGTAAAGTTCAGCGTGCTTGGCAGCGTGCCCGTCGCCGGCGCCGTCACGGCAAAGGTCAGATCGATCGTGGCGGTCTGGCCGGCGTTCGGATTGAGACCTGTATCCTGGGGGACGATGATGTGGATGTCGCCCGTCGCCGAAGTGTAGGTGTAGCTGAACGTCGTGGCGACGCCGTTGTAGGTGCCCGCGATCGTGCCGCTTGCCAGGAGTCCGGCCGTGAACCCGCTCTGGAGATGGATATCCAGCGTGTGGGTCTCCGACCCATCGTGAACGTCACCGAACGTTGCCTTGATTTGCAGCGCTCCGGTTTCGCCATTGCTGAAGGCCGTATTGGAATCGCTGGACGAGTCGGTCACGAAGATCATGTGTGTCTGGCCGGCGACCACGGTCGGCATGTCCGCGACGGCGTCGACATAGATGGTACCGGCCGTCCCCGCACTGGTGGCGGTGATCGCCCCCTGCACCGCAGTGGCCGTCATCGTGACGCTCGCGTCCACATCGGTGTTCAGCGGCGGCGTCATCGCCACCGAGACCGTCTCGGCTGTGCCGTCCGCGGCACCGCTGATGTTGAAGGTCAGCACGCCGCTACCGGAGTTGAAGGTTGCGGTCACAGTCGCACCGTTGACCGTGGCCGTGGATGTATCGACGCTCCAGCCCGTGAGGCCTGACACGACGATCTGGGTGACATGCGAGCCAGCGCTGACGGGCGTAGCCGTGAACTGGAACACCTCCTGGGTGTCTTCCGGCAGGGCGACATTGCTGCCGACGGCAACGGTTGGCGCGTACACGACCGGCACCGAGGTCGCCCCGACCTTCAGCAATTGCTCGTACTCGCCGCCGCCGCTGAAGATCCCAGTGATGGAATCGGCGATCGACGCCTGATTTGTGATCTGCCCGTCGGTGTAGTTGGTCGTCACCGAACCGCTCGTCTGCCCGGTAAAGATCGTGACGTGCTCACCGTTGGCCAAGGTTAGCACCAGATCGCTGGTCGGCGTGAACGGGCTCAGCCCGCTGGTCAGCGTCACCGTATAGGTGATCGAGCCGCCGAATTCGGAGATGCCGGCGGTGGACGTCGTCAAGGTGGCGGTGACGGGATCCTGATCGTCGGTGATCGTCGTCGTCACCGTCGCCGGGTTCGTCACCAGGCTCTCGTACTCGGTTCCGCCGGTATGGCTGAGGATGCTGTTCGTCACCGGGTGGGTGTCGATATAGACGTCGTCCTCGTTGATCGCGATCGTCGTCGAGCCGCTGGCCTGGCCCGCCTGCACGATGACGTGCTCGCCATTGGCCAGCGTGAAGTCCAGGTCGCCGGTCGGCGTGAACGGGTTCAGCCCGCTGGTCAGTGTCACCGT
>NZ_FOQJ01000009.1:0-305063 GCF_900113725.1 Bradyrhizobium sp. cf659 | reverse complement strand
TCCTGCGCGGTCGGCGCGGTGCGGACGCGGTAGCCGGCCGCCTTCAGCACCGGCGCCAGCATGTTGCGGAAGAACGCGCTGTCGTCGACCAGCAGCACCGACTGCGAGTGCATCGACGGCTTCATCTCCTTGCGGGTGAACCAGTCGGCGAACGCCATCGGCAGGAAGTGGCCGACGTCGATCACCTCGGTGGCCTGGCCCTTGATCACGGCCGAGCCCAGAATGCCCTGGCTGGAGCCGCCGACCTCGATGTTGAGGCGTTCCTCGACGATGTCGATGATCTCGTCGACGACGAGGCCCATGGAGCGGCCGTCATCGGCGAACACCAGGATCGGCTGGGCGCCCTGGCTCGCAATGGTGACGCTCTCCATGGCAACCAGCGGCATCAGCTGCTCGCGGTACTGCACCATGTAGCGGCCGTTGCTGAACTCGATCTTGTCGGCGGGGAGCTCTTCCAGGCGGGTGACGAGCCCGAGCGGGACCGCCTTGGGCTGCGACGAGCCGGCGCGGAACACCAAGAGCGAGGTGGTCTGCTCGCCCGATCCGATGTGATGGGCCCCGTTCTCGTCGCCCATGTCATGGGCCGAGGAGCCGGCGGCGCCGAGCGCCTTGGCAATGCCGTTGGGGTCGATGATCATGATGACGGCGCCATCGCCCAGGATGGTGTTGCCGGAGAACATGTCGATGTGACGCAGTTTCGTCGACATCGGCTTCACCACGATTTCTTCGGTGTGGAACACGCCGTCGACGACGATACCGAAGGTCTGGCTGCCGACCTGGGTGACCACGATGAAGCCGTTCTCGGGATCGCTGGCGGCGCCGTCGTCGATCTTGAGCAGCTTCTTCAGATGGATCAGCGGCAGCAGCTTGTTGCGCAGGCGCAGCACGGCGGTGTCCTTGATGCGCTCGATGCGGTGCTCGCTGTTGGCGCGGGCGCGGACCAGCTCGACCACCGACAGCTGCGGGATGGCAAAACGGTCGCCGGCGGCCTCCACGATCAGCGCGGAGACGATGGCGAGGGTCAGCGGGATCTTGATGGTGACGCTCGAGCCTTCACCGGCCACCGACTTGATGTCGATGGTGCCGCCGATCTGGTCGATATTGGTGCGCACCACGTCCATGCCGACGCCGCGGCCGGAGACCGAGGTGATGGCGGCCGCGGTGGAGAAGCCCGGCGCGAAGATGAACTTGTGGATCTGGGCTTCGCTCATCTTCTCGAGCTCGGCCTCGGTGACGAGACCGGAGGAGATGGCCTTGGCCTTGATCCTCTCGGTGTTGAGGCCGCGGCCGTTGTCGGCGATGCAGATGATGATGTGGCCGCCCTCGTGATAGGCGGAGAGGCGGATGGTGCCCTGCTCGCCCTTGCCGGCAGCGAGCCGCTCGGCGGGGGTCTCGAGGCCGTGGTCGGCGGAGTTGCGCACCATGTGGGTGAGCGGGTCCTTGATCAGGTCGAGCACCTGGCGGTCGAGCTCGGTGTCGGCGCCGTGCATCTCCAGCTCGATCTGCTTGCCGAGTTCGGACGAGAGGTCGCGGACGATGCGGGGCAGCTTCTGCCAGGCATTGCCGATCGGCTGCATGCGCGTCTTCATGACGCCTTCCTGCAGCTCGGCGGTGACGTTGGACAGCCGCTGCAACGGCACCTTGAACTCGGTGTCCTCGTTGCGGCTGGTGATCTCCAGCAGCTGGTTGCGGGTCAGCACCAGCTCCGAGACCATGGTCATCAGATGCTCCAGCGTATCCACGTTGACGCGGATCGACTGGTTGGCGATGCGGTCGCCCTCGGAGGCGCCCTCGTCGGCCATCGACTTCTTCGGCGCGGCCTTCTCCTTGGCGGCAGGCTTGGCAGCTTCCTTCGTAGCTTCTTTGGCGACAGGCGCCGGGACTTCCGCGGCCGGCGCCGGTACGGGTTCAGCCTTGACTTCGGCCTTGGCAATTGGCGCGGGGGCCGGCGCCTCAATGGCGGTCTCGCGGAAGGCGCGCTCGAGCTCGTCGAGCGACACTTCGCCGGGACGCAAGGGGCGCTCCAGCGTCTGGTCGATCAGCGTGCCAGAGGTCATCTCCTTGGCGGGCGCAGCGGCAGCCGGCGCTTCCGGCACCAGCGGCGGGGCTTCGGCAACGGGAGCAGCGCTACCTGCCGCCGGCATCGGCTGCGCCGAGCCTGACATTGCGGCCATGCCCTGCTCGACCATCGCTTCCAGCTTGTCGATGAGATCGCGGTCGGTGCCCTCGGGCTCGGCTTCGGTCGCCTCGAGGCCGGCGAGGATTTCCTTGATGCGGTCGATCGAGGACAGGATCACCGTCACCGCCTGCCCCGTCACCGGCATGCCGTCACGGAACTTGCCCATCAGCGTCTCGCCGGCATGCGCCAGCGCTTCCAGACGCGGCAAGCCGAGGAAGCCGCACGTACCCTTGATGGTGTGGACCAGGCGGAAGATGTTATCCAGGATCTTGGCGTTGTTCGGCTCCTGCTCGAACTTCACCAGCTGATTGTCGACGGTGTCCAGGCTCTCGCTGGTCTCCGTCAAGAACTCCCGCAACAGATCATCCATGAAAACAGGCCTTCATACAGGGAGGGCGCGCACGAGGCGTGATGCGCCATTTCGGAATGAGGCCAGCTTCACCGCAAAGCGTTTAATAATGGTTGAGTATGTGCAAAAGAACGGAACCAACAAAGAGATAAGGCGCTCCGGACAAGCCGAAGCGCCTCGTAAAGATTGGATTAACGTCTTGAGAGCGATGCGCGCGTTTACGAAGCGGTAATGATGATGGCTGCGCCTTCCGGTGCGAGCGTCACGGTGAGCCCGCAGGCCTGCGCGAGCAGCCGCGTATAATAAGGCTGGATCGCGTGCGCATCCGCAGCGGGCCCGCGCTCGCCGCTCAGGAGCTCGGCGATGTTCTGCGGCAGGCGCGCATTATGTCCGGTCGCGGTGATGCGAAAGCTCATCGCCTCGCCCTCGCCGATCGGATCGATCGTGAGCGTGCCGCCGCGCGGGATCGTGTGCTGGGCCACGACCAGCATGTTGAGCAGCAGCTTGACGCGATTCTTCGGCAGCAGCAGCCGCGGCAGATTCCACGTGATCGTGCACTTGCCGTCCTCGATGTGGCCGCGCGCCATGGTCTGGGCATCGCCGAGGTCGATCTGGGCGCCGGAGGAGCCGGCCGCGCCGAAGGCGAGACGGCAGAACTGGAGGCGGGCGGAGGCCGTCTTGGCGCTCTTGCGAATCAGGTCGAGCGCGAACTCGCGGTCTTCGGGCTTGGGATCGTCGTCGAGGACTTCGAGCCCATTGACGATGGCGCCGACGGGGCTGATGAGATCGTGGCAGACCCGCGAGCACAGCAGCGCGGCGAGTTCGAGCATATCGGGAGCAGTAGCGGTACCGGGTGACGAGGTGCCAGACATTAAAGGGGTCCTGGAGGGTTCCTGGAATTGCACGGCGCGGACGCGGCGAATCACGCATGCTAACGGATGCCGCAGGTTCTAACATTCGCAAGCCCGCGGCAGCTAGCTTGCGATCGGTTCGGGGCGGCCATAAAGCCCCAATCGAATCAATCGGGGCGAATCAGTCGAGCAGGAACGGAATTGCCGATGAATGAGGCATGCAGGTGAAGCGGATCATCGACGGCGCGGCCGCATCCGGCCTGATGGAGCCGCTCACCGCGCTGGTGGTGAAGGCGGGCGAAGCGATCCTCGCGGTCAACCGCGCGGCGATGCGGGTCGACGGCAAGCAGGACGGATCGCCGGTGACCGAGGCGGACCTTGCCGCCGACCGCATCATCGCGGACGGCCTGGCGCAGCTCGCGGGCGACATCCCGACGCTCTCGGAGGAGCGGACCCAGCTTGCCGTTCCGCCGTTCCGCGACAGCTTCTTCCTGATCGATCCGCTCGACGGCACCAAGGAGTTCGTCGCCGGCCGTGACGAGTTCACCGTCAACCTCGCCCTCGTCACTCAGGGGGTGCCCCTGCTCGGCATCGTCAGCGCGCCCGCGCTCGGGCTGCTCTGGCGCGGCATCGTCGGCCGCGGCGCCGAGCGCGTGAAGTTTGACGGCGCTACCATCGGTGCCGCCGAGCCGGTCCACACCCGCAAGCTGCCGGCGCCGGGCGAGCCCTGGGTCGCGGCGGTGAGCCGCTCGCACGGCGATCCCAAGAGCGAAGCGTTCATCGATAACAGGCCCAATGCCGTCAGAAGGACGGTCGGCTCGGCCGTGAAATTCGGCCGGATCGCCGAAGGTAGCGCCGACATCTATCCCCGCTTCGGGCCCACTTCGGAGTGGGATGTCGGGGCCGGCTGCGCGGTCGTGACCGCGGCCGGCGGCAAGGTCACCGACGGCAAGGGCGGCGAGATCCGCTTCGGCCAGCGCCAGGACACCGGCTTCATCATCCCGGAGTTCATCGCCTGGGGCGACCCGCAGGCGGCAGGCTGCTACTGACTGAGTTGTTCCTGAAGCGCCGGCCAGCGCTTGCCGACTTCGTAGAGGAAGCGGTCCGGGTTGGCGGCGAAGGCGTCGCGATTGGCTTCCCGGCTGAACAGGTAGAGCCGCTGCGCCACGATCGCGAAGAAGCGGGGGTTGCCGGCGATGGTGACGCCGCGGGCGATGTCGGCAGGGTCATAGCCGCCGAACTGCGGTCCATAGATCTCGGGATGGGCCAGGAAGGAGGCCCGGTTGCCCTCGTTCCGGAAGCGCCAGACCGCACCCCAGAGGTTGGCTTCGAACTCGGCCGTCCCCTGCGCGGCTCTGCCGTCGACGAAATAGGCGACGGGGTCGAAGCCCTCGATGGCGACGCCGCTGAAGCGGTTGACGACGATCCGCTCGGTGGTGGCAGCCTGGGCCGGCGACCACGAGCAGGCCATCCAAATGCCCGCCAGCAGGCAGACGAGGCGGCCGATCAAGGCAATTCCGGGGCGCAAAGGGCTATCTTCCTGCCGTTGTGCCGTCATAGTTGCTGCGGATAACATCCGAGTCGAGGGGACATCCGGCGCAACCTAGAGCCGTGCCTGTTGGCGTCAGGTTAAGGAAGCGATCGGTTTCGATACCAGGGGTTCTTTTATGACTTTCGCATCACGCCTCGCTGCGCTCGCGCTTGTCGCGATGGTCGGCTGGATCGCGCCGGCCTCCGCCCAGCAGGCGCCGCCGCCCAACCTGCCGCCGCCGCAGCGGACCCCGACGCCCACCACCTATGGGCCGGACGAACTCGTGACTGCCGGCCACCGCTTCTTCGGCAACGTCTCGCGCGGGCTCGCCTCGATCATCGAGAAGGCGGTCAGCCAATGGGGCCTGCCGAACGGCTATATCCTGGGTGAGGAAGGTTCCGGCGCGTTCGTCGCCGGCCTGCGCTATGGCGAAGGCACGCTCTACACCAAGAACGCTGGCGACCTGCGTGTCTACTGGCAGGGCCCCTCGCTCGGCTTCGACTGGGGCGGCGACGGCGCGCGCACCATGACGCTGGTCTACAACCTGCCCGCCACCAACGCGATCTACCAGCGCTTCGCCGGCCTCGACGGCTCGGCCTATATCATCGGCGGCTTCGGCATGACGGCGCTCACCGCCAACAACATCGTGCTGGTGCCGATCCGCTCCGGACTCGGCCTGCGGCTGGGAGCCAATATCGGCTACCTGAAGTACACGCCGCGCGCGACCTGGAACCCGTTCTAGACTCCCCTCCACCGGTCCAATTCCGGATTCACGTTAACAACAGGGCGGGGCTGGCTTTTTGCCGGCCCGCCATGCATTGTCGTTGGTAAATTTTTCCTTAGCTTTGGGAGTTCTGGCCCATGGTCGAACCGATCATGTACCTGGCGATCGGTTTCCTGCTCGCGATGCTGTGCGGGCTTGCCATCGTGCCGCTGGTGCATAACCGCGCGGTGCGCCTGACCACGCGCCGGCTCGAGGCCGCCACCCCGCTGTCGATGGCCGAGATCCAGGCCGACAAGGACCAGCTCCGCGCCGAATTCGCCATGTCAGCGCGACGGCTCGAGATGAGCGTCGACCAGCTCAAGAACAAGACCACGAGCCAGCTCGCCGAGCTCGGCAAGAAGAGCGACGCCATCAACCGCATGAAGATCGAGCTCGGCGAGAAGAACGCCACGATCTTCGCGCTGGAAGCGCGCGAGAAGGCGGTGAAGGAGCAGCTCCGCGCCACCGAAGAGGAATTCAGCGCCAAGACCGAAGCCCTGCGCGCCGCCGAGAACGCGCTGACCGACAAGCAGGGCGAGCTCGCGAAGATCAACTCCGAACTGTCCAACCGCTCGATGATGGCGGAGAGCCGCCAGGTCGAGCTGGTCGCGGTGCGCGCGCAGATCGACGAGTTGAAGAATCGCGTCGGCGATGCCGAGAAGGAGTTTGCCGCGACGCAGGCGCGGCTGACGCAGGAACGTACCGAATCCGAGACCGCCTCGCGCGAGCTTTCGGATGCACGCGGCCGCGTCGAAAACCTGAGCCAGCGCGTCACCGAGCTCGATCGCCAGCTCATCGTGCAGGTGAAGGAGGCCGAGATGCTCTCGGGCCGCGTCGCCGACCTCGAGGGACGCCTCGCCACGCAAGGCAAGCTGCTCGCCGAGCGCGACTACGAGAACAACCAGCTCCGCCAGGCCAGCGAGGGCTCCGAGCGCACCGTCAAGGAATTGCGCGTCGAGATCGCAGCCTTGAGCGGCGGCAAGTCGTCGGCCGCCATGGAGCAGCTGCGCGCGGAAAAGACCGCGCTGGAGGAGCAGCTCCGCACCGCGCGCGACGAGCGCGCCAAACTCCAGCGCGACATCAACGCGATCCAGCAGCAGGCGGAAAGCTCCTGGGCGACCGAGCGCATGGAGAACGCGCTGCTGCGCGAGCGCATCAACGACATCGCCGCCGAGGTCGCAAAGCTGGCGATGCAGCTCGAAGGCCCGAACTCGCCGATCGAGGCCCTGCTTGCCGCCGAGGCCGGCCAGCCGCCGAAGCCGGCGCCGCGCCCGGCCAACGACGCCGCGACCCATGGCGCGGCCGCAGGCACCCTGCCCGAGGGCGGCGGAACGCTCGCCGAACGCATCCGCGCGCTCCAGGCCCACGCCTCCCGCGCCCGCCAGCAGGGCGCCTAAGCCGCCCAAAACGCGGCCTCGCAGCCGGGTTGCGCGACCTATGGGAAGGTTTTCCAGGCTCGGGGCGCCTGGAAACTTGACACCTCTGGCCCGCACTTCTAAATCGCGGGCTCTGATGCGCCGGCCGGCCGAAAGTCCGGCCGTCGGCATGATGGTCCCGGGCGCATAGCTCAGCGGGAGAGCGTTCCCTTCACACGGGAGAGGTCCAAGGTTCGATCCCTTGTGCGCCCACCACCACCCCCCAGCTTTATCACCTCGCGCGACCATGACCGGCCGCGTTCGCGTTTTGCCGCGATAGTCGAACGCAAGCGCCGACCAGGCCTTGCTCATCTCCCCCAGGAGAATCGCAGCCGAACAGGAGCGAGCCAACGGAGCATCCAGCGGGCGAGTTGCTTGTGTCTGCTCTCGGTCATCGAAGCAAACAGCCAAGCGACAAGGTTTGAGATCACTATCGCCACGACGAAGCTGAACCAAAGCGGTGATGGCATGAGCCATGCGATGATCTTCACGATCGTGAAGTGGATGAGATACAGGCTATAGGAATAGTTGGCGAAGAACCCGATGACAGGCTGAAGCCGTAAGAGCCATTGCTGCCCTTGCGCGGCGATCACGATGCTCACAAACCACAACGCAAAATAGGGCTGTGCAGCGAGCGCAGCCTCGTCGCCGCGCACATGAGCGACGCGCCATTGCCAAAACAACAGGACGGAAAGGATGGCGCAGGCGACTGTCGTCATCCGGTTCATCTTCATGCTGATTGCGACGAAGTATCCGCCGAAGCCGAGCAGCCAGAGCACGAAAAGGCTATGGGAGGCGTTAGCTCTCTCCGCAAAATGGAATATAGGGGCGGCGGCGGCGGCGATTGCCAGCACCAGGCCGGCGATCTGGTTGCGGCCCTTGCAGAAGAAGAACAGTCCGCCAACGAAGAAGTAGATATGAAACTCGATCGCGATCGTATTGAGCTGACCCGCCGAACCGAACGTGCCTCCGCCCAATGCGCCGGGATAGCCCTGCAGCATCAGCAGGTTTCTCAAGAAACTCGCCGTGCCGTCGAGTTGGAACCAGGCAATGCCGAGGGCGACGGCGATATAGTCCAGCGCAGCGATCACAACGAGTGCCGGCGCGTAAGCGCAGTAGATCCGGGCGAAGCGTTCGACGACGTAGTTCAGAAGCGAATAGTCGTCAGCCTTGGTACGATCGTGAAGCGTGAAGGCGATGACGAAGCCCGACAGCACGAAAAACAGGAGCACGCCGATATCGGGGACCAACGTCTGCTGCGCTCCGCCGAAGGACGCGAAGGTCAGATTCCAGGTATGCCCGACGCAAACCATTTGGGCCGCCAGTGCGCGGAGGAGATCCAGCAACGCGGAGCTATCGTTCTTCGTTCGGTCGAGGCTGAACATTCAAACCCTTGCGGCGGCTTGGGCCAGAGCCATTCTGATGGGGAGCGTCCGCAAGGAGTTAAGACCTAGGCGTTAGGCGCGAGCGCATGGGAATAGGCGGGGACCTCAACTTTATCAACGACAGAAGCCCCATGCCACCGGGTATCGACGCGTGACGGCGTTCGTCACCCGTTTCGTCAAAAACCTTGAAAACAACCCCATGCACAGTAGCCGACGTCAGTCGGATCAATGGGTTACGCCCTTTCCGAATCCGCTTGCTGCGTCGGGCAAGACACCGGCATGATGGCATCATTCGGGAAGGCTGACTGGACTGCTTCGCTTCCGCCGTCGCTCTTCGAGCAATGGCGGATCAAGCCCTAAGCGGCCCGGGCCGGCCGCCAGGCCGTGTAGAGACCGACGAGGGTCCCGATCGCGACCAGCCCCGCCGCCAGCAGCAGCTGCAATTCCCCATCATCGGTCGCGCCTACGGACGACACAAGTCTGGTCACGACGACGAACAGAACGCCCACACAGGCCGCTGCACCCACGCCGAGATGGGCGAGCTCTCGCGTCAGGTTCCGGCCGAGAAGTCCGAGCGCCGTGAAATACATCGCGCAAGCGTTGGGATGAACGAACAGGGCAACGCGCGCGTAGGGGCCGTAGGCGTCGAGGAGGGACTCGCACCGGTTCAGTGCCGCTCTTGAGGCAACCCGCTGCAACAGCGGTCTGAAAAAACGAGCCTGCCCGTAACTCAGGACGGAGCCCACGATGATGGCCAGCCAGGCCACGATGAAAACGGAGACATCCGCAGGCTTCGGATTGAGCGCCACGGACATCAGGATGAGGGCCGTTCCGGGAAAATAGCCGAAATACGGGAAGACCGATTCCAGGAGCACGCAGACGAACATGAAGACCAGAAACCATGACGAACCGGTCGCGCCATGGACGATGGCGTTCAAGTCGAAGAGGTCAGTCTTGTACAGGACGAGGTACATGCACACGGCCAATCCGGCCAGCGCGTAAAACGGCAACGCTCCCGACAGAAACCGTCTCATCCGGCCATCGCGCTTTGTTTCGCGGACACAGCGGAGACCATCGATATCGGGACAAGACAGCGGAGACGCATGGCCCATGCTTTAGGCGAATGTGGTTGCTCCTGTCGATAGTAATCCTCGCCTCACCTGCACGCCCCTACGCGATCGACAAGATCTCGATCTCTTGTGTCCCCGCTCCCACGACGTCACCGACCGCCTTCCCGATCAGCGACCTCGCGACCGGCGAGACGAACGAGATCGAGCCGGCCTTCGGATCGGCTTCGTCCTCGCCGACGATGCGATAGGTCTGCACGCGGCCGTCAGGGCGGCTGAAGGTCACCGTGCTGCCGAAGGCGACGGTGTCGGTCGAGGCCGGGGTGGGAATGACTTGCGCCGTGCGCAGTCTTTCCGTCAGATAGCGGGCATCGCGCAGGGGGACTGCGGACTGCCGGCGCTTCTCGTTGACGTCGTCGATGGCTTGCGCGGCCTCATAGGCCTCGCGCGCTTGTTGAAGCTGGGTCTGCAAGGCCTGCAAGCCGGCTTCCGTCACGAGGTTCGGATGAGGCGAGATCGGCCGATCCGGCAACAGCGTCTCGGACGCCGTCTCGGCGCTTTCTTCCTTGGTAAAGGCAACGCTCAATTCGTAGATCCTGTCGAACTGTTTCGCGCGATTGTATCAGACTTGGCACATGATGCAGTTGGTTTCGATCGGCTGCCCAGGTGCACCTCTCCCCAGCGGGGAGAGGTCGGATTGCTATGGCGCGCAATTGCGCGCCTGAGCAATCCGGGTGAGGGGCCGCGACGTCCAGTGAGACCTTAACCCCTCACCCGGATCGCATCTCTCGATGCGATCCGACCTCTCCCTACGGGAGAGGTGTTCGGAGTTCTCGGCTCGCATCGAATCAACCAAATCTCATCGAGCTTCATATCTCAAGTTGGACGAAACGGCGCAGCTTGAAGACGAGGTCCGGCATGGCCTGGCGGAACCGCGTCGCGTTCTGGAACGTGGTCGAGAACGGCGCGAAGGTGATCATCGCGTTCCAATGCCGGTAGCCGTAGACCGTGACCGAGACACCGGACGCGGGAAAATCGTCCAGCTTGCGCAACTCGCCGAGCACGAGATCGGCAATCGCTTCCGCGGGCAGCAATTTCTTGCCATCCGGTGTCGTGGCGATCTTCGCGGGCGGTTCGACCGGCTTGGTGACTGCCGGCGCGGCATCGGACGCATTGTCGGCCTTGGCCGGTGCCGCCTCGGGGATGGGCGCCTCGACCGGCTCAAATCCATTCGTCGGCGCTGTTGGTGGACCCTCGGTGAGCGGCGGCGGTGCGACGATGTCTGCGCGCTTGCCGCCTCCCAGGATGCTGCTGATCATGGCCACAAGGCCAGCATCCTTCACGTCGTCACTCATCACTCCCCCCGGCTTTGCCCTACTCTAGCACTGCTCCGGCAGACCGCCACAACGTATGTGGGGTCGGCCTCCCGCCTGGCCAGGGCCGCCTCCGTATGGCACCGGCGGCGCGACGTCGAATCGCGCCGCGCCGACGCGCGATCCGTCACTGCTTCTCGAACGGAATATATTGCTGGTACTGCTTGGGCACCGAGCTGCGATAGCGCGCAGGCACCGTGCCGGTGTCGACCGAATGATCGATCTCCTGCTGCCGCGTCATCTTCTTCTTCGCCGGCTTCTTCGATGCGCTCTTCTTGGAGTCGGACGGCTGGGCTGACGTGTCGGTGGTCGCGCTCGGCGTTGTCGTCGTCGCGGCGGCCGGCGCGGTGGTCGTCGCCGCAGGCGCTGCGGTCCCGCCGGCGGCCGGAGCGCTCTGTGCCAACGCGAGCGGTGTTTGCATGAGAAGCACCAGCGCCGCTGTCGCAGCCAGCAAATATGACCTTTGCATCAGAACCTCCAAAATAACTGACCCCGAATGAGGCAAAGCGTAGGCCTCCGGGAGCAACGTGTGCAAGTCCGCCGACGATAGGCCGGAACCCGACCTCAAACTGTGGCCGAGATCACATTATGCGCCGCGGCTTGCCTCATCATAGACGCATGTCGAACGCAGCGCCCACTGCGGACACCAAGACGAGCACGACAAAGTGTCGGGCAAGCCCCGGCGCATGACGTGCGCCGCCACAGTCCTCACGTGAAGACGATCCGCCGCGCCGACAGCCCGGCGAACTGACGCTGCGCCAAGCCGCTTGCGCTGATCGATGACGAGAATGTTATCCCTCATCGCTCCGGGAAAAATTTGCAAAGCGCGGCCGCAGCTTGCTCGCAAAGCACCTCCCTTTGAGGAACCGCCGATGCTGAACAAGTGTGATCTATCTCGCTTGTGGCGGGTGTGATCTAGCCTAGCCTGCATACTCCAGCGCGAACAACTTCAGCTTGACTTGTTTCCATCGTGACTTTTCAGGGAGGTCTCATGAGCAGCCGCCACAGCATTGTTCCGCGCGGTCTGAACGCAACGCGCTCGCCGCTTTCCCAGGGCCGCTTCGGCCGCATGTTTCGCAAGCTCACACCGGCAAAATTCGGCCTCAACGACGCCGACAACATCGCGAACCTTTCGGCGCTGGCCGACAAGATGGTCGGAAAGTTCGATGCGCCGAAGGACGGACCGGACGCAGAGGAGAGCGGCATTCCTTCGCTCTACACCTATTTCGGCCAGTTCATCGACCACGATATCACGTTCGATCCGGTCAGCTCGCTGACCAAGCAGCAGGATCCCGACGGGCTCGTCGACTTCCGCACGCCGGCGCTCGATCTGGACAATCTCTACGGCCGCGGTCCGAACGACCAGCCCTACATGTATGACGGCATCAAGTTCCGCCTCGGCGAGAAGCTGACCGGCGCGGGCGTGCCCGATGCCAGCGACCTGCCGCGCTTCAAGGGCCGTGCGCTGATCGGCGATCCCCGCAACGACGAGAACAGCATCGTCTCGCAGTTCCAGGCCCTGATGCTGCGCTTTCACAACCGCATGGTCGACGACAATGACAGCCTGTCGTTCGAGGAGGTGCAGCAGCGCGTCCGCTTCCACTATCAATACGTCGTCATGAACGACTTCCTGCCGCGCATCGTCAACGCCGGCGTGCTGGACGAGCTGAAGACCGCGGGCCAATACGACCGCAGCAAGCTCGCCCACTACCACTGGAAGACCTATCCGTTCATGCCGGTCGAGTTCTCGGTTGCGGCCTACCGTCTCGGCCATTCCATGATCCGCCCCGGCTATCGGCTGAACGATGCGGACAACATGCTGTTGCAGATCTTCCCCGATCCGCACAATCCCGACAAGAACGCGCTGACCGGCTTCCGTGCCATGGGCCCGGGACGCGCCATGGACTGGGGCCGCTTCATCGATCTCGACACGCGCGCTTACGGCGTCGAGGACGACGACACCAACCCCGACAACAAGCGGCGGCTTCAGTTCGCCTATCGCATCGATGCGTCGCTGGTCGACCCGCTGCGCAAGCTGCCGCCGGAGGTCGCGTCCAATCCGTCGTCGCTCGCGCTGCGTAATCTCGAACGCAGCTGGCGGCTCGGCCTGCCCTCGGGCCAGGCCGTCGCCAGGGCGATGAATCTGACGCCGCTGACGGACGACCAGATCATCATCGGCAAGGCCGTCGACGAGCCCGGACCGGACGATCCGCAAGTTCAGATCGCCTCGATCGCGAACGGCGTGTTCGCCGGGAATTGCCCGCTCTGGGCCTACATCCTGGCCGAGGCACGGCAATTCCAGACCGCCGTCACGATCCCGGCCACCGGCGCGCCCGGCCCCATCAACACGCCGCAGCTCGGCCCCGTCGGCGGTCGCATCGTGGCCGAGGTCTTCCTCGGCATGATGTTCGGCGACAATTCCTCCGTGCTGTCGCTCGACCCGCAATGGACACCGGTGACGGGCTCGAGCTTCGCGCTGAAGGATCTCGTCGCCTACGCGCTAGGCCAGGGCGATCCCTTGCACTGAGAGCGTGACGGTCGATGATGCAAAGGCCGCTCGTGTCGTGCGAGCGGCCTTTTGTCATCGCACGCGACGGGGAGAAGTGACCGGATTCCTAGCGCGCATCGAGTGAGCTGAAGATCAGTCAGCTCTCGGGCGTGCCCTCATGAACTCGTCGCGTCCGGTTTGCTTTCAGAAGGCGACATTGAGACCGACATGCCACCAGTTCGGCCTTGGGCCAACAGGCGACATCGGCCGCGCAGCAAGAGACCGCCCGAAGGCGGTCTCGCACTCGGGAGAGAAGGCGTTCCGTCAAATATCAACCTGGATGGCCATGTTGGAGCGTACCCAATCGGATTGCCCGGCCTTTAGCCGCTTAGCCTGGAATTCTGCGAAAGCTGGATCGGCACCTAGTGCCGCCAAGGTGCGCCCATAAGCTTCTACGCTATCGAAGCGAGCGACGAAGGCGTAGTTCCCGACCTCGCCACCGATCACCGACCAATAGCTGACATCGGCCCCATGTTTTCTCCAAAGTGTCGCGCCGTCCTTTGCAAGCTGTAAGATGGTCGCGAGATCTTCGATGCGAAACGAACTGCATAACAACTGCAGGCATTTTCCCCTCCAATGAAAAATGATGGCGCCAAATAACCCGGTTGGTCATTTAGCCCGAGCAGAATTCCAAACAGTGCAGCCTCAGGCTTGATCTGGATCAATTTCATTTTTCCAGCTTGGCGGCAGTCTCCCCGTTCTTGCGCTGAATGACGGCATTGCATGGAGATCGCCCATGATGGAGCAGCGCAATCGAGTTGTTCAAGTCAGCCGCTTCGGTGATCCCGAGAGACTGGAGGTTGTCGACGCTCGCCTGCCCACCGCCGGCCAGGGCGAGGTGCGCGTTCGCGTGCTCGCGTCGAGCCTCAACTACACCGAGGTGTTGATCAGGCGCCATCTATACCCGCAAACGATGCGCCTCCGGCCGCCGTTCGTGATGGGCTACGACGTGGTGGGGGCAATCGATCAGCTCGGCGAAGGCGTGCACGACTATCAGATTGGCGATCGCGTGGCCGACATGACGGTGGTCGGGTCAAACGCCGAGTATCGCACGCTTCGGGCGAACGACGTGGCCCGCGTGCCGGTGGGCGTAGACGCGGCCGAGGCGGCCACGCTGATCTTGAGCTGGACGACCGCGCACCAGCTTCTGCACCGTGTGGCCCAGGTCCAGCGAGGCCAACGTGTGCTTGTGCACGGAGCCGCCGGCGCAGTCGGCCAGGCGCTGCTCGTGCTCGGGAGACTGGCGGGCCTCGAGCTGTGGGGCACGGTGCGCGGCGAGCACATGGCGCTCGTCCGAGACCTGGGGGCAATCCCGATCGACTACAAGCATGAGGACTTCACGCGGGTTCTGCCGGGCGGGTTCGACGTCATCGTCGACGGCGTTGGCGAAGACGGCTATCGCCGCTCATACGCGGCGCTCAAGCCAGGTGGCCTGCTCTGTGCCATCGGGTTCTCGGCGAGCGTGCAGGCAAAGCGCCGAATGCTCCCTATCGTGATGGAGATCGCGCGCCTCTACCTGTGGAGATTATTGCCCGACGGCAAGCGAGCCCGCTTTTACTCGGTAAATGCCATGCGGGCGCGACATCCCACCTGGTTCAAGGAGGACCTGGAGGAACTGTTCGAGCTTCTGGCAGAAGGTGCCATCCGGCCGCGCGTCGCCGAGCGGATCTCCTTCGACGAGGTCGCCGATGCTCACCGTCGCCTCGAGGCTGGCGGTCTCGAGGGCAAGCTCGTGCTGTGCCCGGATCTCTCCTCGCGACGCAGCCAGCGCGCCGCCTGACGCGGTGCGACGCTGCCCGTGCGTTTCCGCTACGGTCAGGTTGCAGACGGGGACGGAGGACTGAGTTACTGGGTCTCGGCCATCTTCGGTCCGGATGACAGCATCTGCGCGTTAGCTGCCGAGGGGCGGTTCGACGGCGATGCCGGGTCCGGCGATCGGAAGGCGGCGTCGGGCGTCGCTCCCTGGGATGGTCGATGGGCAGCGATTGCCGGAAGCACGATCACTTTCGCTCCGACTTTCACCCGCTCATAAAGGTCCACGACATCGTCATTGGTCAGCCGGATACAGCCGGACGAAACCCGCTTCCCGATCGTATCGGGCTTGTTGGTGCCGTGAATTCGATATTCGGTCTCGCCCAGATACATCGCCCGAGCGCCGAGCGGGTTGCCGGGACCGCCTGCCATGAACCGCGGCAGATAAGGCTGACGCGAGACCATCTCCACAGGCGGATGCCAATCCGGCCATTCTGCTTTACGGGCCACAGTCTGCTCACCGGACCATGTGAAACCTTCGCGGCCAACACCGATGCCGTAACGCAGTGCCTGCGTGTCGTTCAGAACGAAATAAAGGAATGTGTTCTTGGTATCGATGATCACGGTGCCCGGCGTCTGGCGGCTGGCGTAGTCAACCACCTGCCGGACAAATGCCCCGGGACCGTCAGCGACTCTTGGCGGTTCGACCAGAGGCGCCGGGGCCGGAATCGGAGCCGGAGCCGGAGCTGGCGCTGACGCATGAACTGGCGTTGCCACGTAAACCGGGGTTGACGATGCCATGGCTTGGGGTGCGGACGGCTTCCGGATCGGTTGCACGCTCGCCGGGCGAGACAGCAAGCCGTACCCCAATGCGGCGACGGCCACGACGCCAATTGCAACTCGCCCGACCATTGGGAGTGCGAACGTCTTTGCCTTTCCGCGCTTGGCCCGCTTACTCATATCTTTCCCCAGGTCACCATGCCCAAAAGAGGTACCGAGCAAAATTTAAGAAACCTCGAAGCGAATTCGCTCAGACGGGAACCGTTGGCGATGGTTAACGCCGGACTCTCGTTCGGCAACGTCAAAATTGGGAGTACCGCTTGATATTCAGGTCGCAACGTGGACGACGCGCTTCTCAGAGCGGAACGAGTCGAGGTCTGAACCGCCCGGCGGAGCGGACACGCTCCGCTCTTTCGTTAACAGCGGCTTCGGGTCACGAGGCGCAATACCCCCAACCAGCAAATCACGTCGGCTCTATCCGCGAAAGGAGACCTGAGTGAAGTCCGCTATTGCGTCGAGACGGGCCAGCCGCATCATTCAATCAGTTCGTCCGACGCGACAAGGATCGATTGTGGCACCGAAAGGCCCAACGCCTTTGCTGCTTGGATGTTGATGACCAATTCGAACTTCGTGGGCCGCAAAACCGGAAGGTCGTCCGGCTTGGCACCGCGAAGAAGCTTGCCGGCATATACTCCGACCTGACGATAGGTATCTGAAAGACTCGCACCATAACTCATCAGCGCCCCATCGACGGGGTACTCCCGAATGTGGGCAATGACAGGCAGCCGGTGGTGCCTCGAGAGTGCAACGATTTGGCTGCGGCGACTGTCGAAGAACGGATCGTTCTGCACTACCAGTGCACTGACGCCAGCCTTCACAAGGCCAGCGAAACCGGCCTCGATCTCTTTGTCCGTTCCTGCCTCCTGCACGACAAGTTCGCGGCCAAGCATCTTTGCCGCGGAAGCTACCGCTTGTCGGTGTTGGCCAGCAACTTCGACTCCGAAACGCGGGTTGACCAAGAGTCCCACGGGCTGGTTCGATGGCACCATTGCGCAGAGAAGCTCCAGCCGTTTGCCCCCCAATTCACCGGTGAAAAAATTTACGCCCGTAGCCTTACCCGGCCGGTTCATGCTGGCGACCAAACCAGAGTGCACTGGATCCTGCCCGACGACAAAGACGAGCGGCACGGCAACACCCGCCGCTTTGGCTGCCTGCGCAGCCGGATCGCCAGCTGCCACAACAATCGCGAGCGGTCGGCTGAGTAAGTCGGTAGCAAGAGATGGCAACCGGCTGTAATCGCCGCTCGCCCAGCGATACTCAACGGCGACGTTACGCCCCTCAAAGTAACCCATCTCTTCGAGCCCGCGGCGAAAAGCATTCGTGTGACCACTGGCTTCTTCGGGTGATCTGGTGCTGATAAATCCAATTAAGCGATTGGCCGCCTGTTGCGCCGAGGCGGCAATCGGGCCTACGGCGGACATTCCCAGCCCAATGATAAATTCTCGCCGCTTCATCCGGTACCCCGGCAGGCGTGGCATTTGCCCGATTTGATCATGGCAAGGGCTATTCGCCTAGTCCGCCCGGCAGCAATCTCATGCCCGGTTTGGGTCATAAGCAGTCGATGCTGGCCAAGCGGAGCGGCTTCCGCTTTGTCCTCGAGATCTGACGTTTAGGAACACGCGCCCTAATGCGCGGCCCCGAGGCCGAGCTCCGCGAGGCGCGTTGCGAACCAGCGCGACAGCGGCTCATCGACGAGGCCGCCGACATAGACCTCCGACATCGTCACATGGTGCCTGTCCAGCACCAGCAGCACGCCGATCCAACAGGCGAACCAGACATGCGGATCGGTCAGCGCCCGCAGCTTGTGCTGGTCGTGCGTCACCGGCGTGTGATTGCTCGCCTTGCGGATCTCGACGCTAAGCAAATTGTTCGGAATCTCGCGCTGATGCACGATGACATCGGGATAGATCGACTTGTCCAGATGATCGTCGGTCGAGATGATGGTGCCGTGCGGCAGATGCAGCGTGCGCTCGCCGAGCCGGTCGTAGTTGCAGTCGACTGACCAGCCGGAGAACTGCTTCTCCAGATGCACGGCGAAGCGATGCGTGATCGCGCGCTCGCCGATGTCCTTTTCGAACAGGAATCCTTCGTGGGCGTAAAAGTCCCGGAGCGCCGCGATCACCTTGTTCAGCTCGGTCTGCATCGTGCCCCCCGGCTCGCGGCGCTCCCTATGATACGCCCTACATCTGAACTTCAATCAGCCGCGGCCCGGGCTCGGCGACGGCTTCGGCGAGTGCCTTGTTGAACTCGTCGGCATTGGTGACGGCGCGGCCGGGCACGCCCATGCCCTTCGCCAGCGCCACGAAATCCAGCGTCGGACGGTCGAGCCGCAGCATGTCGTTGGCGCGCTGGCCGGGCTCGCCGGCGCCGACATTGTCGAACTCGCCGCGCAGGATCTGGTAGATGCGGTTGGCGAAAACGATGGTGACGATGTTAAGGTTCTCTCTCGCCTGCGTCCACAGCGACTGGATCGTGTACATCGCGCTGCCGTCGCCGACCATGGTGATCACCTTGCGGTCCGGGCAGGCGATCGCGGCGCCGATCGAGAGCGGCGTGGAGAAGCCGATCGAGCCGCCCATGTTCTGGAGCCAGTCGTGCGGCGCGGCGGCCGCCGTCGGCGGGAAGAAGGCGCGGCCGGTGGTGAGCGATTCGTCGACCAGGATCGCGTTCTCAGGGATCGCGTACGCAATCGACTGCGCGATGGACGCGTGGGTCAGCGCACCGGTCGGCTTGACCAGTTCGGCCGAGGCATGCGGCTTGACGTCCTTGGCGCTCGCCTTCACCGCACCCGCAAGCGCTTCCAGCGCCGCGACCGAATTCTCGCCCCAGGAGGTCATGCGATGGACGTCGCAGCCTTCGGGCCTCAGCACGCTCGGCTTGTTCGGATAGGCGAAGAACGCCACGGGATCGTCGGACTCGACCAGCACGATATGGCGAAACTTCGCCAGCATCGGCAGCGCGTTCTCGATCACGTAGTGGATGCGGTCGATCGAGAAGCGGCCGCGGCCGCGCGCCATCTTGGGACGGAAGGTCGGGCCCATCACGGTGCAGCCGGTCTTGGCCGCGATGCGCTCGGCCAGCGCCAGGCCCTGCTCGGAGAGCGCGCTGCCGGTCATCAGCAGCAACGTGCCTTCGCCGTCGCCGTGCAGGATTTTTGCGGCCTGCTCGACCGCCTGCGGCGAATAGCTGGCGCGCTGCTGCTCGGCCGGGACCTCGGCGATGCCGTCGGCTTCGTTCCAGGCGGTGTCGGCGGGCAGGATCAGGGTCGCGATCTGCGGCGGCGCGCTTTTGGCGGCGGCAATCGCAGCGGCGCCGTCAGCGGCAACCGACTTGGAATCCGGCGAGGTGCGGACCCAGGACGACATCGGCCGGGCGAGGCCCTCGATATCCGAGGTGAGCGGCGCGTTGTAGCCGATGTGGTAGACCGCGTGCTGGCCGACGATGTTGACGATGCCGGAATTGGCCTTCTTGGCGTTGTGCAGATTGGCAAGGCCGTTGGCGAGACCGGGACCGAGATGCAGCAGGGTCGAAGCCGGCGTGCCCTTCATGCGGAAATAGCCGTCGGCAGCGCCCGTCACCACGCCTTCGAACAGGCCGAGCACGCAGCGCATGCCCGGCACGCGGTCGAGCGCTGCGACAAAATGCATCTCGGAGGTGCCCGGGTTGGTGAAGCAGACGTCGACCCCACCCTTGACCATCGTCCGCACCAGGCTTTCCGCACCGTTCATCCCAAAGCTCCCGCAACCGGCAATTTCCAATGATCCGTCCGATCAATCATTGTTTGCTCGTCTCGTCAAAGCAATAGCCGGCATCGCGGCCCTGCCCCGCATGACGACGCGCTGGTTTGGCTAACGCCCCGTTCCGATGGAATCGGAACGGGCATTAGATTCTTGTTTTGACGCGTTTTCTTGATGCGAACCGGTATCCACTTCGCTTGAAAACGCTCTGATGCTTTCAGGCAAATTGGCCCGGTTGCCGATTTGGTAACGGCATTCATTAAGGTTGACCTGCCTCACGGGGCCGTGGCTTGCGAAATGCCGGCAAATATGGCCTGTGGCTTTCATTGAATCGTTTTTTTGCTGGGGGAAACAATGATCCGGTTTTTTGCCGCGCCGATTGCCGCAATGGCGCTCTTGCTGGCTGGCGCGGCCGATGCATCCGCGGCGGGGATGATAGACTTCACAGGCACCAGCTCGACCGGCTATCTCGGCGGCGGCGGCGCGAGCCCGATTCCCCGCTCCACCGTGATGTATCCGACCAATTATGCGCCTGGCACGGTCGTGGTGAACACGAGCGAGCGCCGGCTCTACCTGGTGCTTCAGAACGGCCAGGCGCTGCGCTACGGCATCGGCGTCGGCCGCGACGGCTTCCGCTGGGGCGGGGTGCACAGGATCACCGCCAAGAAGGAGTGGCCGGACTGGACGCCGCCGTCGCAGATGCTGGCCCGCCGGCCCGACCTGCCGCGCCACATGAAGGGCGGCATCGAGAACCCGCTCGGCGCGCGCGCGATGTATCTCGGCTCGACGCTGTACCGCATCCACGGCTCCAACGAGCCGGAGACGATCGGCCAGGCGGTATCTTCAGGCTGCTTCCGCATGACCAACGACGACGTCAGCGACCTCTACAGCCGCGTCTCGGTCGGCACCACCGTGGTCGTTCTCAACAACTAGCCGGCCGGCGAACTGCGGGAACCCGCGGGGCGCGTGAATTTGCGGTCTTGTGCGCGCGACGCGAATACGGCAGCGTCGGGTGACGATGAGCGCATTGAACCCGCCCGCGCGTGGCCTTCGCATCGCCCTCCTGGCGCTCGCAGCGCTCACCTGTGTGCCTGACACCGCTACCATGGCCGCCGCGGGCGAATTGCCCGCGATCGCCTCGCGCCAGCGCGCCGAGAAGAAGAGCTTTACCGACAGCGAGATCGTCGAGGGCTTTCTCAAGACCGCTTTCGGCGCCGAGTACCATCTCGCCGGCCGCGTCGACCGCATCCGCAAGTTCGACGGGCCGGTGCGCGTGTTCGCCGAGAGCGACCGCGCCGATCGCAAGACGCAGCTCGCCAAGGTCGTCGCCGACATCGGCACGCGCGTGCAGCATCTCGACATCGCCATGACCGGCAGCATCGAGGCGGCGAACGTGCGGGTGAAGCTCGTGCGCGACCGCGATCTCTTCCGTACCATCTCGAGCTTCTACGGCGCGGAGAAGGCGCGCGAGATCCGCACCTCGCTCGATCCGCAGTGCCTGTCTGGCTTCCGCAAGAACGACAATTTCGAGATCGAGCATTCCGACGTCATCCTCACCGTCGACAACGGCGACTTCACCTTCCTCGACTGCGCCTATGAGGAGCTGTTGCAGTCGCTCGGCCCGATCAACGACACGACGAGCGTGCCCTGGACCATGTTCAACGACAACGTCTCGATGGGCTATTTCGACGTCTACGACCAATACATCCTCAACCTGCTCTACGACCCCCGCATCAAGCCCGGCATGACCGTGCCGGAGGTCAAGGCGGTGCTGCCCGCCGTGCTCGCCGACGTGCGCACCTGGGTGAAGCGGGTGAACGATCTGAAGGAGTGAGGCGAGGCGACCGCTGCCTCTGACCCTCCCCTGGAGGGGAGGGTCAGCAAGGATACTCGCGCCTGCTCACACCTTCCTTGCCTTCGTCATCAGAAACTGCTGGCGCATCACGTTTTGGCCGGCGTCGAAATACTCCGAGATCAGCGCCTCGAACTCGGTACGGAAGCTCTTGAGCCTGTCCGGCTCGTCCTTGTACTGGGCGACGAGCTTGATCAAGGGCCCGATCGTCGCTTCCATGGTGCGGCGGAAATGCTGCGGGCTGAGTGCGGACGGCGTCATCATGTCCATCTCGAAAGAGACGTCCTTCGCTTTCGCTGCGAGACGCTCGGCGACGATTTTCGGATCGCCCCACAACACCGGCGATGCCACGCCCTCGGGCAGCGGCAGATGGCGGCCGATCATCGCGAACATCCGTCCGACATACAGATGCGGCGGCCAGGTGGAGAAAGCGATGGTGCCGCCAGGCTTCAGCACGCGCAGCATCTCGCCGATGGCAACGTCCGGACGCGGCGCGAACATGTGGCCGAACTGGCTGAGCACCACGTCGAACTCGTTGTCGCCATAGGGCAGGCTTTCCGCATCGCCGTCGACGAAGGCGACATCGAGGTTCGCCAGTTGCGCGTGCTCGCGGGCGCGCTCGATCAGAACCGGCGACAGGTCGAGACCCCTGACCTTTGCACCGCGGCGCGCCGCCGTGATCGCGACAACGCCGGTGCCGCATCCGACGTCGAGCAGCCTCTGGCCGGCGGCAACGCCGGCAAAACCAACGAGCTTGGCGGCGCTCGGCGTCGTGAAAACTTCCATCGGCGTGAACAGCGACCAGGCTTCCTTCTGGACAGCCTTGAAGCCTGCAAACGGATCCTGTGCGGTCATGGAACTCTCCCATTGCTCGAGGGTCGATCTCCATGAGGCGGGCGACGGACGCCGAAGGTTCAAGGCGCGCTCCCCGCGGCAACGGGCAGGCCGCAGGTGGCACCGGAAGACATCGAAACAGCGGCGTTTCTAGTGCATTTGGCGATGGTCGATCCTCGCCAGACCGCACTGCGTTCGAGTTCGGCGCGCCGCCTCACCTCGCATCGGCATACACCGTGGCGCGCGACACGCCGAGATGGGCGGCGATGATGTCGGAGGAACGGCGTACCTGCATGCAGCCGGCGTCGCGCAATTCCCGCAGCAGGGTGCGGCGATCTTCCGTGGTGAGCGCGCGGGGCGTGGTGGCGCGGCGCGCAGCGAACCGGTCGATATGGGCGCGGATCGCGTCGGCGCCGACGGGATTGAGGGATTCGCGCGGGCTGTTTTGCGCATCGACGCTGACGAACTGGCCGATCGCGCTCTGCAACCCCTGGAACAGCGTCAGGTCGACGTTGAGGCAGAGCGCGGCGACGTAAGCACCGTCCGCGCCCTTGATGCCGATCGAGGTGCTCTTGGCCTGCCGTCCGTCGGCAAAGCTGTTGGCGTAGTTCGCAATCACCTGCGGATAGTCGGGATCGGCGATGCGGGCGAGGCCAAGCTCGGTCGCGCCCTGGCCGACCTTGCGGCCCGACAGGTTGTTGTGAATGGCGATAATCGCATTCCTGGGATCGGTGAGATCGTGCAGCACGACCTCGCAGAACGGCGCAAAGGTCTCCCCCAGCCCTTGCGCGATCTGCTGCAACTGATCGAACAGCAATTTTCGTTCGGCAGCGGTCTTGCCCGGAACTGACGATTTGCCGCGGCTCATTGCGCGGCCCTATTGCACGAGATCGGCGACGGTGGTCGCGGCCTTCAGCCCCGTGCCGGTGAGCACCGCGACCGTGGTCTCGTTCGCCTTGATGGCGCCAGTGGCGGAGAGTTTGTCCAGCGCGGCGGCTGCGCTGGCGCTGGTCGGCTCGGCGAACAATCCCTGCCGCGCAAGACGCCGCAGGGCGGCGATGATCTCGTCCTCGGTCAGCGCAACGGTGCCGCCGCCGCTTTCGCGCAAGGCGGCGATGATCTCGCGCAGGCGCAGGGGATTCTTGATCGCGGTGCCCTCCGCGATGGTCTTGCTGACCTCGCGCGCGACAGGCGTATCGACGCCGGCCCTGAAGCTCGCATCGATCGGCGAGCAGTTGGGTGGCTGCGCCGCGAACAGCCGCGGCAGCTTCGTGATCTGGCCGGCTTTCAGCAGCTCGCGGAAGCCGAAGGCGCAACCCAAAAGGCTGCTGCCGGCGCCGACGGGCACGATGACGTTGTCGGGGGCGCGGAAGCCCAGGTCTTCCCAGATTTCATAGGCGAGCGACTTGGTCCCTTCGAGGAAGAACGGCTGCCAGTTGTGGCTGGCGTAAAATGTCTGGCTCGACTGGCGGATCGCCTCGGCCTCCGATTCCTCGCGCGGGCCTTCGACGAGCTGCACCGCCGCGCCATAGGCGCGCACCTGCGCGATCTTGGCCGGCGACGTTGAGGCAGGCGCCAAAATCTTCACGCGCATGCCGCCGGCGGCGCCCAGCCCCGCCATCGACGAGCCGCCATTGCCGGAAGAGTCCTCCAGTATCGCGTCGACGCCGATCTGCCGCAGGAAGGACAGCATTACGGAGGAGCCGCGGTCCTTGAAGCTGCCGGTCGGGTTGAACCATTCGAGCTTGAACAACGGGCGCAGGTCCCCCCACGCCTGCTGCACCAGCGGCGTGCAGCCCTCGCCGAGCGTGATCGGATTTTTGATCTCGACCGGCAGCGCCGCCCGGTAGCGCCACAGCGATCGCGTGCGCGGCTCGACCTCCTCGCGCGAGATCCCGCGCCCCGGCGTCACCAAAAGCGGCGTGCGCTCGTCCGAGCACCAGCGCGGCTGGTCGAGCGGATAGAGCTTTCCGGTCCGAGGCTCGATGTAGCTGGCGGCGGGCATGGCAGTCTCCAGGGCAAAGACGATCCATACGATTTGTCTGATTATATACGTTTTGTCCAGTCGCGACGCAATTGCCGCAACGCCTCTTGAAAACGGGAAAACTAAAACTATTTCAAATCCTTAGAGTTACCCCTCGGATCGAGCGGCAAGGTTCGGCCGGAGCGAGGGCGCGGAATTCGCGCGGTCCGGACCGGTTCGCGGATGATGGAATTTGGCGATGAACGCCTGCCGGGCATAGCACCATTAACTTGTCTGTCGCCGTCGGCCGCTACAATATGTTGGATTGAGCTTGCGTCGCCGGTGCCCCGCATCGGTAACACAAGTGAGCCAGGCCCGTCCGAGCGGCGGGCCGTTGGCTTTTTGGGAGCCTGGACATGAGCCGCGCGAACCGTACCGATCACATCCGCCTCACCTCCCATCCGGAGCCGGGCAAGAAGGCCGCCTTTCCGATCCATTGGGGCGCAGCCGACGCGCGAGCCCGCGGGCCGATCATCGGCACGGTGTCGCGCGCCGGGGATCGCAACGTGATCGGCAGCCATGGCGGCTCCTATGCGATGTATCGCGCGCTCGCCGTCTCCGCCGGCGCGCTCGACCCTATCCGGCGTCCCGACCTCACCAACACGTTTCCGGCGGCGACCATCGGGCCGTTTCCGCAATGGAACGATCCCGCCAAGATCGTCGCGCTCGACCCCTGGGGGCATCTGGTCGCCGAGAACTTTGGCAAGGAGATCGCCGAGGGCTCCGACATCCGGCCGAGCATCGCGGTGACGCGCGCGCGGCTCGACCTGCCGGAGATCCGCGAGGCGCTGGCCGCCAAGCGCTTGCGCGCCGACGGCGAGGTCGTGCACGCCAATGGCAGCGTCTCGGTGGTGAAGATCGCGATCGACCCGGTCTGGTATCTGCCGGGTCTCGCGACGCGCTTCGGCACCGGCGAAACCGAGCTGCGGCGTACCCTGTTCGAGCAGACCGCCGGCATGTTCCCCGAGCTCGTGACGCGGCCGGACATGAAGGTGTTCCTGCCGCCGATCGGCGGCACCACCGTCTACATGTTCGGCGACGTCACCAAGCTGCCCGACCATCGCACCAAAATCACCTGCCGGGTGCATGACGAATGCAACGGCTCCGACGTGTTCGGCTCGGACATCTGCACCTGCCGGCCCTACCTCATCCACGGCATCGAGGAATCCGCGCGCGGCGCGCAGGAGGGCGGGCTCGGGCTCGTCGTCTACAACCGCAAGGAAGGCCGCGCGCTCGGCGAGGTCACGAAATTCCTGGTCTACAACGCCCGCAAGCGGCAGGAGGACGGCGATGCCGCCGCCGCCTATTTCGAGCGCACAGAATGCGTCGCCGGCGTCCAGGACGCGCGCTTCCAGCAATTGATGCCGGATACCATCCACTGGCTGGGCCTGAAGCGCATCGACCGCTTCCTGTCGATGAGCGACATGAAGCACGACGCGCTGACCTCGCAGGGCATCGACATCGTCGAGCGCGTGCCGATCCCGCCGGAGCTGATTCCCGCCGACGCCTATGTCGAGATCGCCGCCAAGAAGGCCGCCGGCTATTACTCGACCGACATCGCGCCCGAGAAGGACGTCAATGGCGTGGTCGGGCGTTCGCTGGAAAAATACTGATCGATTGATGGCGGACTCTGGAGAACAACAGGCCCGTTCGCTGCTCACCGCAACAGCGGTTCGCGCGCGCGCCGGGCAGATGCTCGAGCTTGGCCTTGACGGCGGGCTCAGCCACTTCACGATCGATCTCGACCGCATGGACGGCGTCGCCGACGCCGTGCTCGCGGTCACGCGCAAGGCCTATCCGGCGCTGGAGGTTCCCTTCCACGCCCGCTGGCGGCATTTTGTGCTCGGCGGCGTCGATCGCTGGGCGCGGCTGACGGACGCCGCATCATGGCCGGATCGTGCCGCGCGGGCGCGCGCGGAGTTCGACCTTGCCATCGTCAGCGTGCTGCTCGATGCCGGCGCCGGCGCTGCCTGGCGCTATCGTGACGCGGTGACGGGCGAAAGCATCGGCCGGTCCGAGGGGCTCGCGATTGCGAGCCTCGACATGTTCGCAAGCGGCCTCTTCTCCCGCGATGCCCGCGCGCCGTTCAGGGTCGACGCTGACGTGCTCGCAAAACTGCCCCTCGCCTCCCTCACCTCTGCGTTTCAGGTCAGCGAGGCCAATCCGCTGCTAGGCCTCGACGGACGCACGGATCTGCTGCGGCGCCTGGGCAAGCAGGTGGCGGACCGTCCAGAGATCTTTGGACTGCACGATACGCCGCGGCCCGGCGGCCTGTTCGATCACATCGCGGCGCAGGCTGTAGGCGGCGCCATCGCCGCGCCGGCCATTCTCTCCGCGGTGCTGAACCAGCTCGGGCCGATCTGGCCGTCGCGGCTGGAGCTTGCCGGCGTTCCGCTCGGCGATTGCTGGCGCCATCCGGCGATCAGGGCGGACGACGCGACAGCGGGCCTCGTCCCCCTGCACAAGCTGTCGCAATGGCTGAGCTATTCGCTGATCGAGCCGCTGCAGCGCGCCGGCTTTGCGGTCACCGACATCGACGGCCTGACCGGGCTTGCCGAATACCGCAATGGCGGCCTGTTCGTCGATCACGAGGTGCTGCGCCTGCGCGATGCCGCGGATGCCGGGCGCGCGCATGCGGTGGATTCGCTGCTCGTCGTGGAGTGGCGCGCGCTGACCGTCGCGTTGCTGGATCGGCTTGCCGGACTGGTTCGCATAAAGCTCGGCCGGACGCCTGAGACCTTGCCGCTCGCCAGCATCCTGGAAGGCGGCACCTGGGCCGCGGGCCGCGCCATCGCCTTCGCACGCCGTCCCGACGGTTCGCCGCCGCTCAAGGTGATCAGCGACGGCACGGTTTTCTAAACCCTCTCCCCCTGTGGGAGAGGGTGGCTTCGCGAAAGCGAAGCCGGGTGAGGGGTTGTCTCCGCGGGCGTATCTCTCACTTGAGTTTGCCGAAACAGACCCCTCATCCGGCGCTTCGCGCCACCTTCTCCCACGAGGGGAGAAGGAAGAAGCGCCGGCTCGTTGCATTTCAATCAACGCGCATTTCGTTAGGAGCGTTACATGGAAGGCGTCACGATCGTCGATCATCCGCTGGTGCAGCACAAGCTGACGCTGGTGCGGGACAAATCCATCTCGACCAAGTCGTTCCGGGAGCTGATCAAGGAGATCGGCATGCTCCTGTGCTACGAGGTGACGCGCGACCTGCCGCTCGCCGATACCGTCATCGAAACGCCGCTGGCGACGATGCACTCGGCCAAGATCGCCGGCAAGAAGCTGGTGTTCGTGCCGATGCTGCGCGCCGGCACCACCTTCGTCGACGGCATGATGGATCTGGTGCCGACCGCCCGCGTCGCGCATATCGGGCTCTACCGCGAGCCGCACAGCTTTGCCGCGGTCGAATATTTCTTCAAATCGCCGTCCGACCTGGGCGAACGGCTGGCGATCGTCGTGACGCCGGTGGTCGCCACCGCCAACACGGCCGTCGCCGCCATCGACCGGCTGAAGGAGCGCGGCGCCAAGGACATTCGCCTCGCCTGCCTGATCGCCGCGCCGGAAGGGCTCGAACGCCTGCGCGGGTTGCATCCGGACGTGCCGGTCTGGACGGCGGCGGTGGACGAAGGTCTCGACGAGAACGGTTTCATCCTGCCCGGCCTTGGCGACGCCGGCGACCGCGCCTACGGCACGCGATGAGATTTCGAGGTCGGCGAGCGCCGCGGTGTCTGACGCGAGGATCCGCCACACCGATCCACTCTCTCTGTTGCAACTGACAATTGTGGGGTACGTCTCGTTGGTCGCGCGCAGCGCGAACCCTTGATCGCCACAATTGGCACAGATTGTAATTCCCTTCCTTTGCGACCGCGATGAAGGTATCCTTCTCGAGGTCACCCGTTATTCTTGATTTTGCGGACGCATTTATCGAATTAGATTAGAAGTATCAGTCATATGACCCCATCCGTGCCGGGAGTTCGTCGACGCCTAGCGGCAGTCCTCGCAGCCGACGTGGTTGGGTATACCCGATTGATGGAATCGCACGAGATAGACACTCACACGCGGCTCATGCAGTTGCGTTCGGAGGTCCTCGACCCCGGTGTTGCGGCGCTTCACGGAACGATCGTCAAGAATACCGGCGATGGCTTCCTCGCAACCTTCGATACCGCGCGAGACGCGACGCGCTGTGCTCTTTCGCTGCAGGAATCGGTCGCCGCGAATACTGCGGGGATGCCCGCAGATCAGCGCATCAGCTTTCGCATGGGGTTGAACGCGGCCGACATCATCGTAGAGAAGGATGACGTCTATGGCGAAGGCGTAAATATTGCGGCTCGTCTTCAGACCTATGCGCAGGCGGGCGGCATTGTCGTGTCAGGCGCAATTGCGGAGCAGCTCGGCAAGGACTTCAACGTCAACGTCATAGATCTCGGCGATCTGCATCTTCGCAATATGGGTCGACCGGTTCGCGTGTATGCGCTCCACCCGCCCACGCAGCCCGCAAAGCTTGTCGGGGAAGCTCCCGCGGGTCAGGAGCCGCGCCCGTCGATCGCCGTTCTGCCGTTCCGGATGAATCTCTCCAACCCTGACGAGGCCTATTTCGCGGATGGTATTGTTGACGACATCATCCGCGGCCTTGCCGGACTCAAGGAGCTCTTCGTCGTATCGAGAGGTGCAAGCCTCGGCTTCGGCGGCCGCAATATCGACGTGCGTGAAATCGGCCGCCAGCTCGGCGTCCGTTACGTCCTCTATGGAGGGGTGCAACGAACAGCGACGGCCATCCGTATCGGGACCGAACTCAATGACGCCGAATCGGGAGAGGTCATTCGTTCGGATTTGCACGAAGGCGACCCCAGCGAACTGTTTGCGCTTCAGGATCGGATTGCCATCAGTGTCGTAAGACAGATCGCGCCGCAGGTGCGCGAGCGGGAATTGATGCGAGCGATGCGCAAGCATCCCCAGAATTTGACCGCCTACGAACTCGTGCTGCAGGCATTCGACCTGTTGTACCGAATGGACTACGATTCATTTTCGAGGGCGCGGGGCCTGCTCGAGCAGGCGATATCGCACGATCCCAATTATGCCCTGGCCTATTCCTATGCCGCTCTCTGGTACGTGTTCCGGATCGGAGAGATCGGATCGGCGGATCCGGACGGCGACGCCATCGCCGGCGCCAAATATGCGACGGAGGCCATCGCACGAGGCGGTGACGACGCCTTCGCGTTGGCGGTGTATGGCCACGTCCAATCATTCTTGCTCGGTGATTTTCAGAAGGCAAAGATCTCGCTGGAGCGCGCGATTGCCGCCGGCCCGAGTTCGGCCATGGCCTGGACCATGGCAAGCGCGACTTCGGGCTTTCTGGGTGACGGCCCCGCGGCCGTGCGCCAGGGTGAGCAGGGCGTGCGGCTTTCCCCGCTCGACGCCCGCTCGTTCTGGCACGAGGGACTATTGGGGCAGGCTCACTACGTGAATGGCGACTACGAGCAGGCATTGGAGTGGGTGCGCAGTGCGGTGAGCCGCAACGAGCTCATCCGTTTCAATCAGCGCCTTCTCATCGTCACGCTCGGTGCGTTGGGCCGGCGCGAGGAGGCCGCGCAGGCCGCGCATCGCTACCTGCAGATTCAACCTGATTTCCGCGTATCATCCTATGCGAAACGCTGCCCATTTCGCGGCGCTGCATTGGAAACCTGGCTCGGGCACCTCCGATCCGCGGGGCTTCCCGACTGACGCTGACTGCTGGCGACAACTTCGAACAAGAGGAGACGTCATGACAGGTAACACGGGTAACACTGGGAATACCGGGAATACGGGCAACACAGGCAACACCGGAAACACCGGCAACATCGGAGGTGTCGGCTGGTTCATCTCCGACCGGGTCGACTTGCCATTCGTCACAAGACTTGCCCCAGGCGGGATGAGCGACCTTGGTTCGCTGCGGCGAATCCCGCCGACGTCCTTCGGCAACAGGCAATGGTCGGCGAACTGGTATGCGTGGCGTGTCTTGCATGAGATGTTGGCCAAGGTCCCCAACTGGGCGGCGACCGTCGATGCGGACCCCATGTTCACAAACATTCGGAACGCCCTTGTCGCGAACTTCAACAGCCAAATTGATGATCTCGTGCTTGCCGATCGAGACGAACGACCGGATGCCATGGGACTCATCCTGTCGCAGGACGGCGAATTCTTCTCTGATTTCCTGGCTGTGCTGACGATCCGGCCGGGATCGCATCCGCAAACATGGCGCGTATTGAACATCGCCAGTCTGATCGGATCGTTTGCGGCACTGTATTTCAAGGACAAATACGACTTGCCCAGACCATCGCAAATCTGTCCCGCATTGCTGCCGCCTATCCCCGTCCCCGGCCACTCATCCTGGCCGAGCGGGCATTCCACGCAGGCGCATTTGATGAAGAACTGCATGCTCAGGATCTTTGCCGCAACGGCATCGATGCCGAATCCGATGCCTGCGGCCGACCAGATCGTATGGAAGGCCGACTTGACGGTTCTGGCGGACATGATCGCGCGAAACCGGGAGATCGCCGGTTTGCACTACGCAGCAGACTCCGCAGGCGGCACCAGGCTAGCGGATCTGATCGATACGGTCATCCTGACGCCAACCACCGTGACGATGTTTGATCAGGCGATTGCCGCCGCAGCGGAGGAATGGCAATGATTTCCGAGCAAAAGCCACACCCTCCGTTGGACCCGAGCGCCCTGAGGAAGCTCGTCGAAGCTTCGATAACGAGCACTCCACCTCCGGAAGGGTTCGACCCGTTGCAGGCGCCGCGAGAAGACCTGAAGAAGTTCGGGTTTCCGATGCGGCCGGATCCGAAATATCAGCCGGCCGAACACGCACTCTGGCAACAAATGTTCGCCAGGTCGCTCGCATTCGAGCAATTCGCTTTCGACATACTTCCTCCCGTCGCGACACAGATCCGCGGTTTTTTCTGGGAATCGCCGCGGCGGCAAACCAGCCTCAATTGGTCCGGCGCCTACATCACGCCCAGGGATGGTACGGTATTTTCGACGATCTGGACGAAGTTTCAGGTTCCGACGCCGAACCTCCCGCCAGGCGCGAGGCCCGGCGAAAAGGATCTCAGCTCCACATGGATCGGGTTTGACGGGCAGCGTCGCTACTACATGTCGACTCTCCCGCAGTTTGGCACGGCACAGAATATCGAGCCGAACATGGGCGTCCCGACGAGGTCGTTTTTCGCGTGGTGGCAATGGTGGGTCAGGGGCCTCGCAGGCCAGGCAATTCCCATCAAGCTCGCTGCACCGACGATTCATCCTGGCGATCTGATCATATGCTACATGCAGGTCGCGGCTGATCGCGCCGGGGTGTCGTTCGTGATCACGAATGTTTCGACCGGCCGCGTCGTGCAATTCTTTCAGAGCGCGCCCGCGCCCAACGGTGGCCTCCCCTTCAAGGTTTCAGGAGCGACTGCCGAATGGGTGATGGAGAGACCGGCGATCCCGCCCGATCCAACCCCGATGCCGCTCCCGGATTATGGCACGGTGGATTTCCGGGACTGCGGCGCGACGGCGATCAACATGAAGACCGGCGCGACGGTTGAACGAACCCTCTCCGGGGCAAAACTCATCGACATGTACGTCGTGAGGCAAAATCCGGAAAGGACGGTGAAGATCTCGATCCCGAAGCCGCTCGATACGACGGAATTCCTCACCGAATTTCAGTAGACCAGAACATTTTCGATCAGATCTGGCGATGAAACGGACTTACCCGTAAGGCCGTCTGAGGATGGCGGCTTGCCCTAGATCTTCCCGCTGCCGCAAATGCCCTTCAGCGCCTGCCACTCCTTGTCAGTCAGCAGCGGCGGGCCGCTGGCGGGGCGATCTTCCCTGGTCATGCGGGCGAGACGATCTTCGGTGAGCGGATGGCTCGCCAGGATCGACGTGAGGCCGCCGCCTTCCTTGCCGGTGATGCGGAACATCAGCTCGGCCGACGGTTTCGGCGAGCGGCCAAGCGCGTGCATGATCTCGATGGCGAAGGTGTCGGCGCCCGTCTCGGCCTCGCGCGAATAGGAGGCTTCGACCACGCTGCGCGAGGCGAAGATCACGGCGGATGAGCCGGTGACGTCGCCGAACAGCAGGCCGATCAGGAACGAGGTGCCGCCGTTGTAGATCAGGCCGCGCATGCTGTCGTGATGCTTGAGATGGCCGAGCTCGTGGGCGAGGATGCCGGCAAGCTCGTCGGGGTTTTGCGCCTTGTCGAGCAGGCCGCTCAGCACGTACACCTTGCCGCCGGGCAGCGCGAACGCATTCGGCACCGGGGTCGGCAGCACGCCCGCCGTCATGGAATCATCGTCGAGGCCGGCGGCATCGCGCAGGCGGTTGACGAGCTTTGTAAACGCGGCCTTGCCCGCGGGGTCTTCGCAAACGTTGCGGCCGAAGATGGCTTTCACCTGGACTTCCGAGGCGTCACCGATCCGCCGTTCGATCGGCTTGGGCACCAGCGGCGCGAGCCGGTCGGCGGCAAGCGGCACGCCGAACAGCACGACACAGACGATGGAGACGGCGGCGGCCACCGACCAGCCGACGATCTTCGCGACACCGCGGCGCGTGGTCTGGTGCTCATCGAGACGCATGCAGCGGACGGTCACGTCTGCCGCGAGCGCGGCGTCGCGGATCTCCAGCCGTGCCAGCGGCGGCGCGGACGTCGCGGCCAGACGCAGGATACCGGCCGGACCGTCGGCACGGCGAATGTCGGCATAGGCCCAGCGAACCGGCGTCCCGCCCTCCTCAACGATCTCGAGCGCATCACCGAGCGTCAGCGTCACCTGCCGCCTGCGGCTCGACACGCCGTCGAAGAAGATCGTCGGCTTTGCGGGCTGCGCCGGAGCCTCGGTGGACAACTCACTCACAGATCAAAATCCCGCGACATCGAGTCCGTCGGCAAAGCCTTCGCCGAGCGCGCTGGCGAGCTCGCCGCTGCCGCGCACGTCCGCCGCGGCTCCGATGTTATGCACCTCGACGGTCTCCAGCACCTTGGCCCAGAGATCGCGCTGAAGATAGACCCGCATGATGATGTTGATCGCAAGCGCCAGGGCGAAATAGCCGATGACCATCATCACCAGCATCGGGATGCTCTTGGCGGTATTGTCGGGGCCGAACACCTGCTCGACCGGAAGGCCGCTCAGCTGGACGACGAGCATGGTGGCGCCACCGAGATAGGCGGCGAAAATCATCGAGAGCAGCGTCCACCAGCCGATCACCTTCCAGTACAGGCCATAGAATGCATCATGCGGCAGCTGCGAGGACAGGCGGACGCCGCCGATGCGGATGCCGTCGAGCCACCAGCGCCACTCACGCGCCTTGAACTCGGCGTAGAAGAACGGGGCGAGCGGGAAGATGACCAGCGCGATCGGGCTGAGCAGCCACAGCCACCAGCCGCGCTTGAAGAACGTCCAGCCATCGCCTTCGAAATCGCCGCGCAAATCACCGTAGTGGGTGTGCTGCATCTTGTAGCGTTCGAGCGCGGCCTCGCGCCAGGGCAGCGCCAGGCCGAGGGTGAGGAACACCAGCAGGCCCCACGCCATCGCGCGGAACGAATAGGCCCAGCCCGAGCCGTCCATCCAGAACCGCACGCCGCGCCAGACCGTGCGCGTCAGGCGATAGCGCCGCGCGCGAAAAATCGCGAACTGGCCGAAGGCATAGAAGCTGATGAACAGCGGCGTCGAGGCAAAGCCCTGCCAGCGCTCGAACTCGATACCGATGAGGAAATAGGCCAGATAGATCGGCACCAGGATCGCCAGCGCGAACAGGAAGCCGATCAGCAATTCCTTGCCCCGGCCGGTATATTCGGCGGCGTCGCCGTCGATCGACGTGTTCGACCACAGATGACGGCGGATGTCGGTGACGAGCCAGAACCGGTAGAAGCCGAAAGTGACCAGCTCCAGCATGGCACCCTTGGTGACCATCTTGCGGAACACGGAGCGGTCGCCGGCGAAGTCGACCCGCGTGGGCGGCAGTGGCGGCGGGACGGGTTCGGAACCGGTGGGGGCCCATTGCATGTCGTTCACGGCGGCAACCTCGGGATGTTGGCCTGTTGCGATCAAACTATAGATCAGAGGTTGGTCGATCCCCAAGATGGGCGGGTTCGATTTACCTCGATTCCAGTCGGTTTCTGGCGCGTTTCCCTGCCAAACGGCGTGCGGGAGATCACGCTGACACATCCGCGTGACCGCCGCCGAACGCTCACCCAAAGGTTGGGTGTGGCAAAACTCGCCCTTGCCCCGACGCAGACAACCGGCTGTAATTGCAAATCAAATACCGCAGCGCAGAATTCAACGAGAACGCGCGGTTCACGTCAGGGAGAGCGGTCATGCACGGGACCATCGAAAGCACGGCAAAGCTCGATGCATTGCGCGAGCGCGCCACGTCACTGCCGCTGGAGCAATTCGATCCGGGCGATCCTGAATTGTTCAGGACCGATACGTTCTGGCCCTATTTCAACCGCCTGCGCCGTGAAGACCCCGTGCACTACTGCAAGGACTCGATGTTCGGGCCGTACTGGTCGGTGACGCGCTACAACGACATCATGGAGATCGAGACCAACCATTCGGTGTTCTCCTCGGCCTCCGCGCTCGGAGGCATCACCATCCGCGACATCGATCCGGATTTGCGCCGCGAAAGCTTCATCTCGATGGATCCGCCGCGCCATGCGGCGCAGCGCAAGACCGTGGCGCCGATGTTCACGCCGACGCATCTGGACAATCTCGCGCTCAACATCCGCACCCGCTCGGCCGAGTGCCTCGACAATCTGCCGCGCGGCGAGGTGTTCGACTGGGTCGACCGCGTCTCGATCGAGCTCACCACGCAGATGCTCGCGGTGCTGTTCGACTTCCCCTGGGAGGATCGCCGCAAGCTGACGCGCTGGTCGGACATCGCCACCACCATTCCCGGCCCCGATGGCCTCGTCGCCACCGAAGACGAGCGGCAGGCCGAGCTGACGGAATGCGCGGGCTATTTCGCGCGCCTCTGGAAGGAGCGCATCGAGCAGCCGCCGAAGAGCGATCTGCTCTCGATGATGGCGCATGGCGCCGCGACGCGCGACATGGACGCGAAGAACTTCCTCGGCAATCTCGTCCTTTTGATCGTCGGCGGCAACGACACCACCCGCAACACCATGTCGGGCTCGATCTACGCGCTGAGCCAGCATCCGGAACAATATCGCAAGCTGCGCGAGAATCCGGCACTGCTCGACAGTTTCGTGCCGGAAGTGATCCGCTGGCAGACGCCGCTGGCGCATATGCGCCGCACCGCGCTGTCCGACTTCGAGTTCCGCGGCAAGCAGATCAAGAAAGGTGACAAGGTCGTGATGTGGTACGTCTCGGGCAACCGCGACGAGGAGGCGATCGAAAAGCCCTACGATTTCATCATCGACCGCGCGCGCCCGCGCACGCATCTCTCCTTCGGCTTCGGCATCCACCGCTGCGTCGGCTTGCGGCTTGCCGAACTCCAGCTCAAGATTATCTGGGAAGAGATCCTCAAGCGCTTCGACCACATCGACGTGGTCGGCGAACCCAAGCGGGTCTATTCGAGTTTCGTAAAGGGTTTGGAAACGCTGCCGGTGAAGATTGCGGCGTGAGTCAACTCCCTCTCCCCGCTTGCGGGGAGAGGGTTGGGGTGAGGGGGACTCTCCACGGGGACGGCGACAGCCGAATCGCGGAGAGTCCCCCTCACCCGGAATTCAAGCTTCGCTCGAATTCCGGCCTCTCCCCGCAAGCGGGGAGAGGCGAAGAAAGAGAAGCACTGGAGCCACGACCATGAACATCCAGACGCCGGTGAAAGTGGACAAGGCCGAACGCATGCGCAGGGCGCGCGAGGAGGCCTACGCCACCCCGCTCGCGCAGTTCCACCCCGGCGCGCCACGCCTGTTCCAGGACGACACGCTGTGGCCGTGGTTCGAGCGGCTGCGCAAGGAAGAGCCGGTGCATTACTGCACCAACGCCCCGATCGAGCCCTACTGGTCGGTGGTGAAATACAACGACATCATGCATGTCGACACCAATCACGGCCTCTTCTCCTCCGACTCGACGCTCGGCGGGATCTCGATCCGCGACGTGCCGCCCGGCTACGACTATCCGAGCTTCATCGCGATGGACCAGCCGCGGCATTCGGCGCAGCGCAAGACCGTGTCGCCGATGTTCACGCCGACACATCTGGACGAGCTGGCAAAGCTGATCCGCCAGCGCTCGCAGACCGTGCTCGACAATCTGCCGCGCAACGAGACCTTCAATTTCGTCGAGCGCGTCTCGATCGAATTGACGACGCAGATGCTGGCGACGCTGTTCGACTTCCCCTGGGAGGAACGGCGCAAGCTGACGCGCTGGTCCGACGTCTCCACCGCGCTGCCCAAGAGCGGCATCGTCGCCTCGGCCGAAGAGCGCCGCCGCGAGATGGACGAATGCTACGCCTACATGTCCAAGCTGTGGAACGAGCGCGTCAACTCCGCGCCGCGCAACGATTTGCTGTCGCTGATGGCCCATAACGACGCCACGCGCTTCATGGACCCCGACAACCTCATGGGCAACATCATCCTGCTCATCGTCGGCGGCAACGACACCACGCGCAACACCATGACCGGCTCGGTGCTGGCGCTGAACGAGAACCCCGAGCAGTACGACAAGCTGCGCGCCAACCCCGCGCTGATCGACTCCATGGTGCCCGAGGTGATCCGCTGGCAGACGCCGCTCGCGCATATGCGGCGCACGGCACTCCAGGATACCGAGATCGGCGGCAAGCAGATCAAGAAGGGCGACCGCGTCGTGATGTGGTACGTCTCGGGGAACCGTGACGAGGAGACGATCGACCGCCCGAACGAGTTCATCATCGACCGCCCGCGGCCGCGCACCCACCTCTCCTTCGGCTTCGGTATCCACCGCTGCGTCGGCATGCGGCTCGCCGAGCTCCAGCTCAAGATCGTCTGGGAGGAGATGCTGAAGCGCTTCGACCGCATCGAGGTGGTGGGAGAGCCGAAGCGGATCTATTCGAGCTTCATCAAGGGCTATGAGTCGCTGCCGGTGAGGATTCCAGTGTAGGCGCGCCGCTATTCGGCAGGTGCTTCCTTAACCTCTTCTGTCATGCCCCGCGAAGGCGGGGCATCCAGTACGCCGCGGCTTCTCGATTCTAACCGCGCCGCCCCTGGAATACTGGATTGCCCGCCTTCGCGGGCAATGACACCGAAGGTGGAGCGAAGAGCGCATCGTCCCTAACGCTCAGCAGGGCGACACTTCCCAGCTATAAAATTCCGGCATGACAGCTCGCACCAGATGCGAAGGGTGGCCCCCGGGCTTCTGGCCTAAACCGCATTGAGAACACTCACCGCGCGCTCGGTGCGCTCCCCCGCTCCGCTCGCGGGGCGAGGCGAAGACGGCACCGTTTACGCGAGCCGGATGTCCCAGACCCCTTCCTTGCGGCAGGCGGCGACTTCCTCGCGCAGGAGCGCGGTGATGGCCAGCGAGGCCGTCGAGGCCGGGCGGTCGATCGGAGAAGCGAAAATGAGCTCGCGCGTCATCGGCTTGGACACGACAGCGGTTTCCAGCCGCCCGTCCGCGACCTCGCCGTGGACCGACGAGGGCGGCAGCAGCGCGAAACCGAGCCCCTCCTCCACGAGGCTCGTCAGCACGCGAAACGAATCCGCCTCGAGCTGGACGTTGAGCTTGATCTTGCGCTGCGCGGCCGCGTGCTCGATCAGCGCACGGAGGCCGTGCGAATGACTGGGCAGCACCAGCCGCTGCCGCAGCAGCCAGCCGACATCGACGCTCTTCTTGCGCGCGAGGCCGCAGCCGCGCGGGCCGACCGCGACGATGTTGTCGCGGCCGAGGCTCTGCACATTGAGGTGCAGATCGGCCGAGCGGCCGTAGAGGATGGCGAGATCCATCTCGCCGCGGTGCAGCCATTCGACGAGATGGCCGCTGTAGCTCTCGACGATGCGCAGCGAAATGCCGGGAAATGTCTCGACGCAGCGCCGCGCGAAGCGCGCCGACAGCACGCAGCTCACGGTCGGAACCAAGCCAAGCACGACCTGGCCGGACGGCGGCCCCTTGGCCGACTGGATGTCGTCGCGGATCTGGTCGATCTGCCGCACGATGCCGGACGTGCGTGCGAGCAGAAGCCGTCCGGCATCGGTCAGCACCATGCCGCGGCCGTTGCGCGTGAACAGGTCGACGCGCAGCTCGTGTTCCAGAAGCTTGATCTGGCGGCTGAGCGCCGGCTGCGCCACGCGCAGCGTGTCGGACGCCTTGGAGAGGCTGCCGAGCTCCGCCACACAACTGAAGGTCCTGAGCTGCCGGAAATCCATGCTTGCCAATCCTGGAAGGCTACTCCATACGCTATAGCAAATGAGCATAGGGGGCTGGCGTTGTTTTCACAACGCCGGAGGATCGGCCGGCGTTATCTTAACTGCGGCACCAAACGGGAAACGCCATGAGTGAAGAACACCACACCGAAGATCACGCCGACATCCGCGAAGCCGTCGCAAAGCTCTGCGCGCAGTTTCCCGGCGAATACTGGCGCAAGCTCGATCGCGAGATGGCCTACCCGAAGGCCTTCGTCGACGCGCTGACCGAGGCCGGCTATCTCTCGGTGCTGATCCCCGAAGAATATGGCGGCGCGGGCCTGAAGCTTTCCGCCGCGGCCGCAATCCTCGAAGAGATCCAGCGTGCGGGGTGCAACGGCGGCGGCTGCCACGCCCAGATGTACACGATGGGCACGGTGCTGCGGCACGGCAATGCCGAGCAGAAGGCAAAATATCTGCCGAAGATCGCCAGCGGCGAATTGCGCCTGCAGGCCTTCGGCGTCACCGAGCCGACCAGCGGCACCGACACCTCCTCGCTGAAGACCTTTGCGCGCAAGGACGGCAACGACAGCTACATCGTCAACGGCCAGAAGATCTGGACCAGCCGCGCCGAACATTCCGACCTGATGGTGCTGCTGGCGCGCACCACGCCGAAGGAGCAGGTCAAGAAGCGCACCGACGGCCTTTCGGTGTTCATCGTCGACATGCGCGAGGCCAAGGGCAAGGGCCTCGAGATCCGCCCGATCCGCACCATGATGAACCACGCCACCACCGAAGTGTTCTTCACCGACATGAAGGTGCCGGCGGAAAATCTGATCGGCGAGGAAGGCAAGGGCTTCCGCTACATCCTCTCCGGCATGAATGCCGAGCGCATCCTGATCGCGGCCGAATGTGTCGGCGACGCCAAATGGTTCATCGCGAAGGCCACGAACTACGCCAAGGAGCGCAGCGTTTTCGGCCGGCCTATCGGCCAGAATCAAGGCATCCAGTTTCCGATCGCGAAGGCCTACGCCTCGATGCGCGCGGCCGAGCTGATGGTGAAGGAAGCGACGCGCAAATACGAGGCCGGGCTCGACTGCGGCGCCGAGGCCAACATGGCCAAGATGCTCGCGGCGGACGCGTCCTGGGAAGCGGCGAATGCCTGCATCCAGACCCATGGCGGTTTTGGATTTGCCGAGGAATACGACGTCGAGCGCAAATTCCGCGAGACGCGGCTCTACCAGGTGGCGCCGATCTCGACCAATCTCGTGCTGTCCTTCGTCGCCGAGCACGTGCTCGGCATGCCCCGCTCGTACTGAGGCAGCAATCATGGGAGCACTTGACGGGATCAGGGTGATTGCGGTCGAGCAGGCGGTCGCGGCACCGTTCTGCTCCTCGCGCCTGGCGGATGCCGGCGCGGAAGTCATCAAGATCGAGCGGCCCGAAGGCGATTTCGCCCGCGGCTATGACGCGGCGGCCAAGGGCCAGAGCAGCTATTTCGTCTGGCTCAACCGCGGCAAGCAGTCGGCGGTGGTCGATCTCGCCACCAAGCAAGGCTGCGCCGAGCTGGAGAAGCTGATCGCGAGCGCCGACGTGCTGATCCAGAACCTCAAGCCGGGCTCGATGGACAAGCTCGGCTTTTCGCGCGAGCGGCTCTTGAAGGACTATCCGAAGCTGATCTCCTGCACCATCACCGGCTATGGCGACGAGGGCCCCTACGCGCACCGCAAGGCCTATGATCTCCTGATCCAGGCCGAGAGCGGGCTGGCGTCGATCACCGGCAATCCCGACGGCGCCTCGCGCGTCGGCATGTCCATTGTCGACGTCGCGACCGGCGCCACCGCGCATGCGGCGATCCTGGAAGCGCTGATCGCGCGCGGGCGCACCGGCAAGGGCGCCGATATCCGCATCTCGATGTTCGACGTGATGGCGGACTGGTGCACCGTGCCGCTGCTCAATTCCGAGGCCGGCAATCCGCCGAAGCGCATGGGTTTGCGCCATCCCTCGATCGCGCCCTATGGCGTGTTCACCTCGAAAGACGGCAAGGACATCCTGATCTCGATCCAGAGCGAGCGGGAGTGGAAGACGCTCTGCGTGAAGGTGCTTGACCAGCAGGACCTGCCCGCCGATCCGCGCGTCGCCAACATGGTCGAGCGCGTGCGCAACCGCGATTTCACCGACAAGACGGTGGCGGACGCCTTCGGCAAGATGACGCGCGATGAGCTGCTGAAGCGGCTGTCGGATGCCGACATCGCGTTTGCCGAGGTCAACACCATGGCCGACCTCACCAACCACCCGCACCTGCGCCGCATCGAGGTCGACACGCCGAACGGCCGCGTCAGCTATCCCGCGCCGGCGCCGATCATCGTCGGCGAGAGCCGCGCTTACGGTGCCGTGCCTGCCATCGGCGAACGTCCATCCAAGAAATAACAAGAGCGAGGCGTCATGACCGAGAAGCTCGACATCGATCATTTGCGGCAATGGATCAGCCGCAGCACGGAGGCCACCGACATCGTCACCGCGCAGCTCGTGAAGGGCCTGCGCGCGACGCTGTTCCAGGAGGTCGGCGAGCCCCAAAAGGGCGACGCCGCGCCGTTCACGGTGCATTGGTGCCTGGCGCAGCCGGTGTTTCCGATGGCGATGCTGGGGCCCGATGGCCACCCCACGCGCGGCGGCTTCCTGCCGCCGGTGCCGCTGCCGCGCCGGATGTGGGCCGGCGGCGAGATCGAATTTCTGGAGCCGCTCTGCGTCGGCGATGAATCGACGCGGACCTCGCGCATCGCCGACGTCACGGTGAAATCAGGCTCGACCGGCACGCTGTGCTTCGTCGCGGTCGAGCACACCGTGACCTCACCGCGTGGCGTCGCCATCCGCGAACGCCAGGACATCGTCTATCGCGAGATCCCGAGCGGCGCGCCTGCCGGCGCCAAGGCCCCGCCTCCGCCGCCCAAGGCGCAGCATCGCGAGACGCATGTGTCCGATCCGGTGCTGCTGTTCCGCTACTCGGCGCTGACTTTCAACGGCCACCGCATCCATTACGACCGCGACTACGTCACCAAGGTCGAGGGCTATCCGGGCCTGATCTTCCACGGCCCGTTGCAGGCGGCGCTCATCATCGAGATGGCGGCGAAGCTCCACGGCGGCAAGGCGCCGAAGAAGTTTACCTATCGCGGTTTGCAGCCACTGTTCGAAGGCACGGAGTTCTCGATCAACGCCAACGACAGCGGCGAGAGCATGGAGCTGTGGACCGCGAATGCGGAGGGACAGCCGACGATGAAGGGCACGGCGGTGTGGTGAGCCACCGCTGCTGCCTCCTCGTCATTGCGAGCGAAGCGAAGCAATCCAGTATCCCTCCGCGGAGACAGTCTGGATTGCTTCGCTGCGCTCGCAATGACGGGCGAGGTTGATAGCGTCAATCAACAACAGGGGACGGAAACCATGGCCAAGAACGGCAAGACCGGCAGCAAGTCCGTCACCGTGAAGCAGGCGACAATCGACCTGCTGCGCGCCTTCGGCATCAAGAAAGTCTTCGGCAATCCCGGCTCGACCGAGCTGCCGTTCCTCAGCGACTGGCCCGACGACATCGACTATGTGCTGGCGCTCCAGGAAGCCTCCGCCGTGGGCATGGCCGACGGCTACGCGCAGGCGACGCGCAATGCCGGCTTCGTCAATCTGCATTCGGCCGCCGGCGTCGGCAACGCGCTCGGCAACATCTACACCGCGCATCGCAACCAGACCCCGCTCGTGATCACCGCGGGCCAGCAGGCGCGCTCGATCCTGCCGCTCCAGGCGTTCCTCTATGCCGAGCGCGCCTCGGAGTTCCCGCGTCCCTACGTCAAATACAGTGTCGAGCCGGCACGGCCCGAGGACGTGCCGGCCGCGATCGCGCGCGCCTATTACACCGCGATGCAGCCGCCATGTGGGCCGACCTTCGTCTCGATCCCGATCGACGACTGGACGCATGCCACAGCGCCAGTCGAGGCGCGCAAGGTCAGCCGCGAGATCGGCCCCGAGCCGGAGGCAATGAAAGCGCTGGTCGCCGCACTCGGCTCCGCAAAACACCCTGCCCTCGTCGTCGGCCCCGGCGTCGACCGCGCCGGCGCTGTCGATCTGATGGTGCGCGTCGCCGAGAAGGCCAAGGCGAGCGTCTGGGTCAGCCCGTTCTCGGCACGCTGCTCGTTCCCCGAGCGTCATCCGCAGTTCGCCGGCTTCCTGCATGCCTCACCCGCGCAACTCTCCGACGCGTTGCGCGAGCACGATCTCGCCGTCGTGGTCGGCGCACCCGTGTTCACCTTCCATGTCGAAGGGCATGCCGCGATCTTCGACGGCGGCGCGACGATCTTCCAGATCACGGATGATCCGGATGCCGCTGCGGTGACCCCGGTCGGCACCAGCATCCTCGCCACGATGAAGCCGGCGCTCACCATGCTGCTCGACCTGCTGCCGGAGAGCAAACGCGCGACGCCAAAAGGCCGCACGCTGCCGCCGGCGCCGCAGGCCGCCGATCCGCTGCCGGTCGAATTCCTGCTGCATTCGCTGTCTCAGGCAATGCCGGACGGCACATCGCTGGTCGAGGAAGTGCCCTCGCACCGGCCGGCGATGCAGAAGTTCATGCCGATGCGCGGCCAGGACAGTTTTTACACCATGGCGAGCGGCGGCCTCGGCTATAGCCTGCCAGCCGCGGTCGGCATGGCGCTCGGCAAGCCGAACAGCCGCACTGTGTGCCTGATCGGCGACGGCTCGGCGATGTATTCGATCCAGGCGCTGTGGACCGCCGCGCAACGCAAGCTGCCGCTGACCGTCGTCGTCATCAACAATTCAGGCTACGGCGCGATGCGCTCGTTCAGCCAGGTGATGCAGGTGAGGAACGTGCCCGGGCTGGAATTGCCGGGCATCGACTTCGTGCGGCTCGCCGAAGGCATGGGCTGCCATGCGGTGCGGGTCAGCAAGGCCGCAGAGCTCGGCGAGGCGCTGAAGCACGGGATGGCGTATGCGGGCACGAGCCTCGTGGAGGTGGTCGTGGATTCGGCGGTGCCGGTGCTGTACGGGCAGAAGCACTGATGTTGTCGTCCCGGCCTCGTGCGCAATTGCGCACGGGGGCCGGGACCCATACCGCGTGATCTATCGATTGTGCGCGGTGCCAATCCCGAACAACCAATCTTCGCCAAACTACTCCCTGTGGGTATGGGTCCCGGCCTTCGCCGGGACGACACTGAATGTTTGGCGCCACCACCCGCAAGCTACGACGCCAGAAATCCCCCATCCGCCGCGAGCACGTGCCCGACCACGTAGGACGACGCATCCGACGACAGCCACACCACGGCCTCCGCGACCTCCTCCGGGCTCCCCATCCGCCGCAGCGGCAGGCCGGCGCTGACCGTCGCGACATCGCCGACACCGGCGCGCAGCATCATGTCGGTGACGACGCGGCCGGGCGCGATGGCGTTGATGCGGATGCCGCGCGGGGCGTTCTCCATGGCGGCTGAGCGCGTCAGCGAGATCGCCGCCGCCTTGGAGGCCGAATAGAGCGAAAACCCGGGATTGGGATTGCGCATGCCGCTGACGGAGGCATTGACGACGATGCTGCCGCGCCCTTTCGCCTGCATCGCCGGCAATTGATGGCGCAGGCACAGGAACAGCGCGCGGACATTGGTGTCGAACACGCTGTCGTAGATCTCCATGCCCTGCTCTTCCAGCGGCGCCCGGCGCTCCTGGAAGCCGGCATTGTTGAAGGCAACGTCGAGCCGGCCGCAACGCTTCACAGCCGTGCCGACGAGGCGCGCCACGTCGTCCTCGCGCGTGATGTCGGTCTTGAGCGCGATCGCGTCCGCGCCGATCTCGCGGCATGCCGCCGCGGTCGCCTCGATCTCCGCTTCGCGCCGCCCCGCAACGATGATCGCTGCCGCGCCTTCGGACGCCATCCGCAAGGCCGTGGCGCGGCCGATGCCGCTGCCGCCGCCAGTCACCAGGCAGACCTTGTCCCTCATCCGCTGACCAGCCGGGAAGATTCCGCTCATGAGCCACTCCAAGACGCTTGCGCGCGCCGCTCGGCGCATATAGTTGTATGATACAACCATATGCCGGAAGTCAAGATGACCGGGCTATCGCTGATCGACGACATCCGCGCCGCCTCGCGCCTGATGGTGCGCGAGCTCGGCTTCATGGATGCGACGGTGGCGGCGTCGGACTATCCGCCGTCGGCCGTGCACACCATTCTGGAGATCGGCATCCGCGGGCCGATGACCTCCGGCGAGCTCGGCGATTTCCTGCGGCTGGAAAAATCCAGCGTCAGCCGCCTGGTGCGCAAGCTGATCGATTGCGGTGAGCTCAGGGAGACGCCTGACGAGCTGGATGCACGGAGCAAGCTGCTGTCACTGACGGGCAAGGGCCGGCGCACGCTGGAGGCGCTGCATGCGTTCGGCCGGCAGCAGGTGCGCGGGGCGCTGGCGGCGTTGACGGAGGCCGAGCAGCACACGGTGCGCGAGGGAATGATGCTCTATGCCCGGGCGTTGCGGCAGAGCCGGGTGGAGGACGAGGCGCAGCCGGCGGCGTGAGGGCGGAACCGGGCTGCAATGCTTCTCCATCGTCGTCCTGGCGAAAGCCAGGACCCATTACCCCAGGGAGTAGTTTGGCGACGATTCGTCGCTCGGGATTGCCAGCCGTGCGCGATCGATAGATCACGCGGTATGGGTCCTGGCTTTCGCCAGGACGACGGCGAGTGTTTGGCGCGAGCGGTGGCTCGAAATACTTGGCCGTAATCTCGAGATCCCGGGTTCGGTCCTATGGACCGCCCCGGGATGACCTCACGGTCACTTCCCGAACTCTTCCCGCATCTTGGCCTGGATCTTCGCCATGCCGCCGATCCAGCGGTCGTAGTTCTCGGTCTTCTTGCGCATGTAGCCGAGCACCTGGGGGTGCGGCAGGATCAGGAACGTTTCCTGCGCGAGGCCCGCTAGCACGTCACTGGCGACCTGCTCGGGCGTGAGATCGCCGTCGCCGGATTGCGGACCCTTGGGGATCGACCGCAGCATGTTGGTGTCGACGCCCTGCGGGCAGAGGATCGAGACCTTGATGTTGTCAGCCTTGTGCGAGATCGCGAGGTTCTCGGCAAACCCGACCGCGGCGTGCTTGGTGGTGGAATAAGCGGGACTGCCGACCTGCGACAGCAGGCCCGCGGCCGAGATGGTGTTGAGGAAATAGCCGCCGCCCCGCGCCTTCATACGGGGAATGAGATGCCGGGCCGCATAGACATGGGCCATGACGTGGATCGCCCAGCTGCGCTGCCACGGCTCGTCGGAAGCGCCGCCGGCATTCACCGACATCGGATCAAAGCCGCCGCCGATGCCGGCATTGGAGCAGAACAGTTCGATCGGGCCGAACTGCCGCTCGGTCTCCTCGATGACGTGGGCGATCTCTTTTTCCTGCGCGACGTCGCATCTGAAGGCCGCGCCATCCACCATGGCGGCGACCGCCCTGGCGTTGGCGGCGTCCATGTCCGCGACGACGACCTTGGCGGCGCCCGCCTTGTGAAACGCCTCGCACAGCGCCTTGCCGATGCCGTTTGCGCCGCCCGTGACGACCACGACCTTGCCTGTCACCTGCATGCGACGTCTCCTCTTGTCCTGTACCGCTCTTATACCGCTCGGCTTATTCCGCTTCGCGGAGCTTGCTCAGCTCAACACGAGGTCGAGCACCGCGGTATAATGGCACGCCGCACCGGCCAAGACAAAGCCATGCCAGATCGCATTCTGGAAGCGCAGCCGCCGCCAGGCATGGAAGATCACGCCAAAGCTGTAGAGCAGCCCGCCCGCAAGTATGAAGCCCAGCACCAGCGCGGGCAGCGCCTTGACCACGGCGTCGTAGAGCATCACGCCGCTCCAGCCCATCGCGAGGTAGATGCCGACCGCGACGCGGTCGAACCGGCCGGGATAGCGAAGCTTCAGAACGATACCGACGGTCGCCACGCACCAGACGCAGACGAGCAGCACCAGCGCGAAGACGCTGTCTTTCAGCTCCAGGATGAACGGCGTGTAGGTCGCGGCGATCAGGAGATAGATCGCCGAATGATCGAAGCGCCGCAGCAGCCATTTGACCGGCGAGACCGGCCAGAGATTATAGCTCGCCGACAGCACCAGCATCGAGAGCAGGCCGGCGACATAGATCGAGACGCCGACGACGTTGGTGGCGTCGGCATAAAGCACCGCAAGCACCACCAGAACGGTCGCAGCAACGGTACCGGAAAACACACCGACCGCATGAATGATCCCGTCGGCGATCAGTTCTGCGCGGTCGTAGTTCCAGCCGATCGCGTCGGCTGCGGCATGGACGGAATTGGATGCAAGCTGTTTCAGTTGGAAGACGGTCATGGCAATCCACAAAGCGAGTCAATCTCTCGTTGTATGGGTCTTTCGGGATCGGCGCGTCGTTCAATCGGCTGATTTACCGACAAAGGCGGTGGAAGTATGAAGCTTGATTTTCCCCACGCAATTGCCACCTTTGTGAACAGCTTCACTGTTCCGCCCGCCGAGATCCCCTAACGTTCACATGGCATTCAGTTTTCAGGATATGGTCGAAGAGGCGCGCCTGTCGGCCCAGGCGCTGATCGACTATGGCGAGCACTTCTTCAATCCGACGGTGCGGCTCGGGGTCACCGGCCTGTCGCGGGCCGGCAAGACGGTGTTCATCACCGCGCTGATCCATGGGCTGACGCGCGGCGGCCGGTTTCCGGTGTTCGAAGCCTATGCCTCGGGCCGGATCGCGCGGGCGCATCTCGCGCCCCAGCCCGACGATGCCGTGCCGCGCTTTGCGTATGAGACTCATCTGCGCGCGCTGATCGAGGAACGGCACTGGCCGACCTCGACCGTCGACATCAGCGAACTGCGGCTCGTCATCGACTATCAGCGCCACAACGGCGCCGATCGCACCCTGACGCTCGACATCGTCGACTATCCCGGCGAGTGGCTGCTCGACCTGCCGCTGCTGCAAAAGAGCTACGAGCAATGGTCGGTGGAGAGTCTTGCGCTGTCGCGCGAGGCGCCACGCGCGCATCTTGCCGCCGAATGGCACGCCCATCTCGCCACGCTCAAGCCCGAGGCGCGCGAGGACGAGCAGGCCACGCTCACGGCCGCAAAGCTGTTCACCGATTACTTGCGCGCGGGCCGCGACGAGCGCTTTGCAATGAGCCTGTTGCCGCCCGGCCGCTTCCTGATGCCCGGCAATCTCGCAGGCTCCCCGGCGCTGACCTTCGCGCCGCTCGACGTGCCAGTCGGCGGCCAGGCGCCGGACGGCTCGCTGTGGGCGATGATGGTGCGCCGCTTCGAAGCCTACAAGGACGTCGTGGTGCGGCCGTTCTTCCGCGATCACTTTGCGCGCCTCGATCGCCAGATCGTGCTGGCCGATGCGCTCGCCGCGTTCAACTCCGGACCCGAGGCGCTGCACGATCTCGAAGCCGCGCTCGCCGGCATTCTCGATTGCTTCAACACCGGCCGCAGCACCTTGCTCTCCAGCCTGTTCCGGCCGCGCATCGACCGCATCCTGTTCGCGGCGACCAAGGCGGACCATCTGCATCATTCCAGTCACGACCGGCTCGAGGCCGTGCTGCGGCGCGCCGTGACGCAGGCGGTTGCACGCGCGGAAAATACCGGCGCGGCGATCGACGTGGTGGCGCTTGCTGCAGTCCGCGCCACGCGCGAGGCACAGGTCGCCCATGGCCGCGACAAATTGCCGTCGATCCTGGGAACGCCGACCGCGGGCGAAAGCGCCGGCGGCGAGTTCTTCGACGGCAACACGGAGGTTGCGACCTTTCCCGGCGACCTGCCTTTGGATCCCGAGCCGCTGTTCAACGGCACGGATGCGTTCCGCGGCCTCTCGACCGAGGCCGCCGGGAAGAGCGACTTTCGCTTCCTGCGCTTCCGCCCGCCAAAGCTCGAACGCGAAGGGACGGACGAGCCGACGCTGCCACACATCCGCCTCGACCGTGCCTTGCAGTTCCTGATCGGAGACAAGCTCTCATGAACGAGCGATCCCCGCCGCGGCGGCCGGCGACGTTCCGCCTCGACGATCCCGGCGTCGTCGTCACCGAAGCCAACGAGACCAGCCGGCTTAGCCGCGCCACGATCCAGATCACGCCGGAGCCCGATCCGGCGACGCTGCCTGTGCCGATCGAACCGGCACTTCCGGCGCGGCGCGGCTTTTCCTGGGGCACGCTGTTCTGGTCGGGCGTTGCCGGCTTGACGCTGCTCGGCGTCGGCCTCGGCGTCGTCCGTCTGATCGAGGATCTGTTTGCACGCAGCGAGAGCCTCGGCTTCGTCGGGCTCGCTTTCGCGCTCGTCACCGCGCTCGCGCTCGCGGTGGTGATCGGGCGTGAAGCGTTCGGGCTGGCGCGCCTCGCGACGATCGAAAAGCTGCATCAGCGCGCAGCCGCAGTGCTTGCCAGCGACGACCGCAAGGAGAGCCGCGTCATCGTGCAGGACCTCCTGAAGATCGCGCACCAGAATCCGCAGCTCGCCCGCGCCCGCGCCACGCTGGAGAGCCACACCGGCGAGATCATCGACGGCGCCGACATGATCCGCCTCGCCGAGCGCGAATTGATGTCGCCGCTGGATGTGGAGGCGCGACGGCTGGTGTCGTCAGCCGCGCAAAAGGTCTCGATCGTCACGGCAGTTTCGCCCCGCGCGGCGATCGACGTGATGTTCGTGTTCGTCGCCGCGCTGCGTCTGATCCGCCAGCTTGCGTACCTCTATGGCGGCCGGCCCGGCGCGCTCGGCATGATCCGCCTGCTCCGCCACGTCATCGCCCATCTCGCCATCACCGGCGGCATGGCCGCGAGCGACAGCCTGGTGCAGCAGATGCTGGGCCACGGGATTGCAGCGAAGCTGTCGCAGCGGCTGGGCGAAGGCGTGCTCAACGGATTGCTGACGGCGCGGCTCGGATTGGCCGCGATCGAGGTGACACGCCCGCTGCCCTTCGCGGCGCTGCCGCCGCCGAAGCTGTCGGATCTCGCAACGGATCTGCTGCGGAAGAAAGAGGACGAGGAGTAAGTCCCCCTCACCCCAACCCTTTCCCCGCACGCGGGGAGAGGGAGAGAAGGGCCAGCACCCGCCACTGAAACAGCGGCGAGTCCTTCGGCGGGGACAGCTCCGGGGTCCAGTCGGTGAGCTTTTCAAGCACGTAGGTATCCGTCAGTACGCCGCGCCAGCGGCGTTCGACCTGACCGAGCTGCTCGCGCTTCGCAGGGATATTCTCCCACAGCGATAAGCGATTGTCGGGCTCGCGCCCGACATAGATGCCGGCATGTCCCTTGATCCGGTCCATGCCGGGATCGCGGAAATCCTGGAAACGGCCGCGCTCGCTGATCTCGATGACGGGCACGCGGCCCCTGAACAGCCAGCGCATCATGGCATAGGTGCGGTAGTCCGTGGTTGCGATCCAGGTCGCGCCGGTCTCATCCAGCGCAGCCTGCGCGCGCGCTGCGACCTGCTCATAGCCGGCCTCGCCGCCGATCGGATCGATCTTGCCGAGAAAATTCCAGGGCGCGGCGACGTAGTAGAGGAACACGATGACGACGAAGGCGATGCCCGAGACGATCGCCGTCTTCGCCCAGAACAGGCTCGACCGGATCACCCGCGCCGACCAGTTTTCACGCGACAGCATGACGAGGTTCACCGCCGCCGCCGCGAAGCCGACCGGCCACATGAACATCGGCCAGGTATCGCCGACCCGGAGCGTCAGCGATTTCATTAAGAAATAGAGAAACGGCACCAGCACCGCGGTCGACAGCAGGATCGCGACCGGCTCGCGCGTGCGATAGCCGCGCCATGCCGTCATCACGAGCCCCCACAGCACCACCGGCAACATGACGAAGCCGACGAGACCGAATTGCAGGCCGATGTAATCACCGACGGTGCGGAGCGAGATGCCGTAATTGGCGGTGGCGCGCACGCCCTGGAACCGGAACGAGGCCCAGTCGTGCTGCGCATTCCAGATCAGCACCGGCGAGAATATTGCGATCGCGACCAGCACGGCGAGATAGGGGTAAGGACTGCGCAGCCAGCGCCAGCGCCAATCCGGCACGAGAAGAAAAGCGACCACCGCCGGTGCGAACATGACCACGGTGAATTTCGACAGCATCGCCAGCCCGGCGAACAGCCCCGCTGCCAGCCACCAGCGTCCGTCATCGCTCTGCGCCAGCCGCACCAGGGACCACATCATCGCCACCGCGAACGGGATCATGGCGACGTCGGGCGCGATCTTGGCCATCAAGAGGCCGTAATAGAGCGCGGCCTCCGGCATCAGCACCGCGATCATGACCGCACGCGCGTCATGGGTGAGGCGGCGGACGATGTCGGCAAGCAGCAGCTGCGTCACCAGCATTGCGACAATGCCGCCGAAACGGACACCGAGCGCGGTGTCGCCGAAGATCGCGGTGCCAAAACGGATGAGCCAGGCGATGCCCGGGGGATGATCGAGGAAGCTGAGCGCCGCCTCCTTCGACCAGGTCCAGTAATAGGCCTCGTCGGTGCGCAGCTCGATCGCGGAGGCGTAGACGATGCGCAGCAGCGTCATCGCGGCGATGACCAGCACGGCCATGACAAGGGGCCGGCGCGCGGCGCCGTCTGGCTTCGCAGAGATGTCGGGGGCGATCGTCACGGCCGCGCTTTTCCCCGACTTGGGAGGGGGAGTCAATGCGGGGGACATTGCGCCATATTTCCTTGTCGTCCCGGGGCACGACGCAAGGTGGGCAAAGCGGAGCATGCCCACCTTCGAGGGATTGCGATGCGGGATGGTGGGCACGGCGCGCAAGAGCGAGCCTTTGCCCACCCTACGGTTTTGTAACCTTGCCGCGCATGTGATCGGGCAAGCTGTTCGCCGCCGGAATTAAACGTTAGGCTGGCTGTTCTCCTTCATGAACGGATACAATCGAATCATGGCCACCGCTCCCGCACACATGCCCGAACTCGTCCGCGCGACCGGCGTGCGGCAGGTGCGGCTCATCTGCGGCGTCATCCTGTTCTCCTATGTGGTCAGCCATTTCCTCAACCATGCGCTCGGCAACGTCTCGGTCGATGCCATGGAGGTCGGGGTCTATTACCACACCGCATTCTGGCAGTTCCTGCCTGTTGCGATCCTGTTCTACACCGCCGCGCTCACCCATATGGGGCTCGGCATCTATGCGCTGTATCAGCGGCGGCAGTTCCGCTGGCGGACGATCGAGCCGCTCCAGCTCGTGCTGGGGCTGAGCATCCCCGCCCTGGTCATGGCGCACGTGATCGGCGTGCGGCTCGGCCAGACGCTGTACGGGCACCAAAAACTCTATCCGCAGGAACTCTATCTGTTCTTCGTCGCGTCGAACCGCATCTGGACCATGACGATCCTGCTGATCATCGCCTGGGTCCACGGCTGCATCGGCATTTATTTCTGGCTCCGCCTCAAGCCGTTCTTCACGCGCGCCGCGCCTTACCTGCTCGCGGCCGCGGTGCTGATCCCGACGCTGGCGCTGCTCGGCGTCTATCAGGGCGGCCGCAGCGTCGTGGTCGAAGCCGACGACGGGGAATGGCGCACGCACAATCTCACCCGCCGCCAGGTCGGCACCGTCGCGGAAGCCAACACGCTCGACCGCATCACCGGCGGCCTCACCATCGGCTATGTCGGGCTGCTCGGACTGGCGCTGGCCGCGCGCGGCGTGCGCGCCCTGCGCGAGCGGCGCGGCGGCATGATCGCGCTGTCCTACGGCAACGGCAAGACGGTGCGGGTCCCCAAGGGCCTCTCCGTGCTGGAAGCGAGCCTGCGACACAATGTGCCGCATGCCAGCGTCTGCGGCGGCCGCGCCCGCTGCTCGACCTGCCGCATCCGCATCATCGGCGACCATGGCGCCCTGCCCGAGCCGTCACAGCGCGAGGCCTTCGTGCTCCACCGTGTCGGCACCACCGACCCCTCGATCCGCCTCGCCTGCCAGCTGCGGCCGACGTCGGATCTCTCCTTCTTCCAGCTCTTCACCTCGCACACCCTGTCGGCGAATGCGACGGCTTCGACGCCGGCCCGCATCGGCCAGGAGCGCTATCTCGTCAGCCTGTTCGTGGACATGCGCGGCTCGACCCAGCTCGCCGAAAAGCGGCTGCCGTTCGACACCGTCTTCATCGTCAACCGCTTCCTCGGCGCGGTTTCGCAGGCCGTGGTCGAGAACGGAGGCCAGCCGAACCAGTTCGTCGGCGACGGCATGCTGGCGCTGTTCGGGCTGTCAGCAGATCCGCAAGCGGCCTGCCGGCAGGCGCTGAAGGCGGCCGCGGGCATCGCCACGCATATCGACGAGCTCAACGAGCTGCTGAGCCACGATCTGCGCCAGCCGATCCGCTTCGGCATCGGCATTCACGGCGGCGAGGTCATCATCGGCGACATCGGCTACCGCGATCACATCGTGTTCACGGCGCTGGGCGACGCCGTCAACGTCGCCGCCCGCCTCCAGGACATGACCAAGACGCTGGCCTGTGAAGCCATCGTCTCGGAAGAGGTCCGCCGCACCGCACGCCTTGCCGACGACGCGTTGCCGCAGCAGGAGGTCGCGATCCGTGGCCGCGACGAGCCGATGGCCGTGCGCGTGGTCGCGGACGCCAGGGAGCTGTCGGCGCTGGTCGCGCACGGCGAACGCGTCGCGGCATGAATCTTCGCCTCTCCCCGCTTGCGGGGAGAGGCCGGAATGCGCGCGCAGCGCGGATTCCGGGTGAGGGGGAGCCTCCGCGAGTCTCACTGTTACCGCCCCCGGGGAGACTCCCCCTCACCCCAACCCTCTCCCCGCGAGCGGGGCGAGGGAGCACACCTTCGTTGCGGTTACAGCCCGACGTGATAGTCGCGCGCCGCAACACCGGCCTGCTGCAACGCAGCGGCATGGGCCTGCTGCGAAAGCACGAATTGACTTCATCGGCATCGTTGCGACAGATGAACGCAGGATCGCGGTGATGACCGCGAGCCAACGAAAAGCTCCGGGAGGGGACCAGATGTTAGATCGACGCGACCTGCTCAAAGGAGCGGGGCTTGCCGCTATGGCGGCCACACTGAACTCCACCAAAGCGCTGGCACTCGACACCGTCACCCTGCCCTTCGCCAATGGCGAACGGCCGCTGGTGAAATATCCGCAGAAGCGGCCGATGATCGGCCTGACCAGCCGGCCGCCGCAGCTCGAGACGCCGTTCGCGGTGTTCAACGACGGCCCGATCACGCCGAACAACGCGTTCTTCGTGCGCTATCACCTCTCCGACCTGCCCTACAATCTCGACCCCGACAAGTTCACGCTCGAGATCAAGGGCAAGGTCGACAAGCCGCTCAAGCTGTCGCTCAAGGACATCCGCAAGATGAAGGCGACCGAGATCGTCGCCGTCAATCAATGCTCCGGCAACAGCCGCGGCTTCTTCGAGCCGCGCGTCGCCGGCGGCCAGCTCGCCAACGGCGCGATGGGCTGCGCGCGCTGGCGCGGCGTGCCGCTGAAGACCGTGCTCGAGATGGCGGGCGTGCAGAGCGGCGCCAGGCAGGTCACGTTCAACGGCATGGACGGTCCGGTCAGCGACAAGACGCCGGATTTCATCAAGGCGCTCGACATCGATCACGCCAGCGACGGCGAGGTGATGCTGGCCTACGGCATGAACGGCGAGGACCTGCCGTTCCTCAACGGCTTCCCGCTGCGCCTGATCGTGCCCGGCTATTACGGCACCTACTGGGTCAAGCACCTCAACGAGATCACCGTCATCGACAATGTCTATGACGGCTTCTGGATGAAGTCGGCTTATCGCATTCCCGACACCCCGAACAATGCGATCGAGCCCGGCACCGCGCCGAAGGCGACCATCCCGATCAATCGCTTCACCATCCGCTCCTTCATCACCAGCGTGCCTGACGGCGCCAGGCTGAAGGCTGGAGCTACGACGCTGCGCGGCATCGCCTTCGACGGCGGCAAGGGCATCAAGGACGTCGCGGTCTCCACCGACGGCGGCAAGACCTGGACGAGCGCCAAGCTCGGCAAGGATTTCGGCAAATACTCCTTCCGCGAATGGAAGCTGCCGGTGAAGCTTGCGGCCGGCTCGTACGAGATCAAGGTCCGCGCCACCGGCAATGGCGGCGAGACCCAGCCGGACACGCCGCGCTGGAACCCGGCGGGTTATTTGCGCAACGTCGTCGAAACCGTCCGCGTCAGCGTGGCCTGAAGGAGAATGATCATGCAGCGCACCGTTCTCCTCGCCATCTCGCTCGCTCTCGCCGCCGTGGTGGGTTCGGCATTTGCGGCGCCGATCAACTACAAGACGCCCGACGAGGTCGCCGCCTTCAAGCCCGGCCCCAATCTCGAGGTCGTACAGGGCAATTGCAGCGCCTGCCACTCGGCCGACTACATCAACACGCAGCCGCCGATGAAGGACAAGAAGGGCTTCTGGCAAGCCGAGGTGACCAAGATGATCAAGGTCTATGGCGCACCGATCGACGATGCCGATGTCGGCAAGATCGTCGATTATCTGGCCACGACGTATTGACGGCGCGCGGGCCGATTGACCGCGAAACGGGCAAAATCGGCAAAAACGCCGCGAAGTTGAGCGGAATTCGGCAAAAGGCTGATGTGGTTTGAGCTACCAAGCCTGCCACAATCCGCGTATCCTGTTAGGACCGAACCGGCCGGTTGGCGGGGACTGGCGGTTCGAGATCTCGGAGGAAGACCCGCGGAGAAGTCGTGATGGCTAAAGGTACGGTCAAGTGGTTCAACCCGACGAAGGGTTATGGATTTATCCAGCCTGCGTCGGGGGGCAAGGATGTGTTCGTGCATATCTCGGCAGTGCAGAAAGCCGGTCTGTCCACCCTGAACGAGGGACAGACGGTTGAATACGAAGAGATCGCAAACCGGGGCAAGACCTCCGCAGAAAACCTCAAAGTATAAGCCCGCCAGCGTTTCGCTGCCTCCCGGAATACCTCCGGGAGCGAGGCCAAGAAGATTTCACAAGACGGTCAGTGCATTCGACGACAGGCGTTGCGATTGCGCAGGGATAGCTATTTTTCCCGCGAAGGCCGCTCGTTCAACGCCACGGCAATGACAATCGCGACGGCACTTCACGAGCCCACCGGCAATGGTGCGTCGCGCTTGATCTCCTCCATCACCGCGTAGGTCCGTGTCTCGCGCACGCCCGGCATCGACAGCAGGGTCTCGCCGAGGAAGCGCCGATACGCCGTCATGTCCGCAAGCCGCGCCTTCACAAGATAGTCGAAGCCGCCGGCAACCATGTGACACTCCAGGACCTCAGGCGCGAGTTTCACCGCGCGCGCAAAGCGCTCGAAATTGTCGGGCGTGGTCTTGTCGAGCAGGACCTCGACGAACACCAGAAGCCCGAGACCAAGCCGGTGCGGATTGAGCCGCGCGCCATAGCCCTCGACAAAGCCCTCGCGCTGCAAGCGCTTCAACCGCTCGCCGATCGATGTCGGCGACAAGCCGATGCGTTCGGCGAGCTCGACATTGGCGATTCGCCCATCCTCCTGCAAAATCGAGAGGATTCTCCGGTCGATCCGATCAAGTTCCATATTTTATCTGGCTATTGTGGTATCTGTCTTCATTTTCTAAGGCAAAATGGCTAATTTGTCTATCGAACTACGGTAACGCGGGCCTTATCCTGGATTTGAGCTACAGGACACGCCATGTCGAACATTCCGCCTCCCTTCACCGCCCCCTACGCGCCCGATGATACCGACATTGCCGCGCGCCTCCTCCCGGCGTCGCATCTGTCCCCGCCGCAGGAGGCGCGGATCGACCGCACCGCGACGCGGCTGATCGAGGCGATCCGCAAGCGCGACGACCGGCTCGGCGGGGTCGAGGACATGCTGCGGGAGTTCGCGCTCTCGACCAAGGAGGGCCTCGCACTGATGGTGCTGGCCGAGGCGCTGCTGCGCGTGCCGGACGCGCGCACCGCCGACCAGTTCATCGAGGACAAGCTCGGCGAGGGCGACTTCATCCATCACGAGACCAAGTCCACCGCCTTCCTGGTCAACGCCTCGGCCTGGGCGCTCGGCCTGTCGGCGCGGGTAATCCAGCCCGGCGAGACGCCCGACGGCACCATCGGCCGGCTGGTGAAACGGCTCGGCGCACCGGCGGTGCGCACCGCCACGCGCCAGGCGATGCGGCTGATGGGCAGCCATTTCGTGCTGGGTGAGACCATCGAGCAGGCGCTGGAGCGGGGCAAGCCGCGCTCAGGCCAGAAGACGCGCTACTCCTTCGACATGCTCGGCGAGGGCGCGCGCACGGCGGCGGACGCCAGGCGCTATTTCGACGCCTATGCCAGCGCAATCGAGACCATCGGCAAGGCGGCGGGCGACCATCCCCTGCCCGACCGGCCCGGCATCTCCGTCAAGCTCTCGGCGCTGCATCCGCGCTTCGAGGCGATCAGCCACGCGCGCGTGATGGCCGAGCTGGTGCCGCAGCTGCTCGATCTGGCGCAGCGCGCCAAGGCCCATGATCTCAACTTCACCGTCGATGCCGAGGAAGCGGACCGGCTGGAATTGTCGCTCGACGTGATCGCGGCAACGCTGGCCGATCCCTCGCTTGCAGGCTGGGACGGTTTTGGGCTCGCCATCCAGGCCTATCAGAAGCGCGCGAGCACGGTGATCGACTATGTCGATGCGCTGGCGCGGGCGCATGACCGCAAGCTGATGGTGCGGCTGGTCAAGGGCGCCTATTGGGACACCGAGATCAAGCGCGCGCAGGAGCGCGGGCTCGACGGCTACCCCGTGTTCACGCGCAAGGCGATGACGGATCTGAACTACGTCGCCTGCGCCGCGAAGCTGCTCGGCCTGCGGCCGCGCATCTTCCCGCAATTCGCCACCCACAACGCGCTGACGGTCGCGACCGTGCTGGAGATGGCCGGGGACAGCGGCGGGTTCGAATTCCAGCGCCTGCACGGCATGGGCGAGGCGCTCTACGAGCAGCTTGCCAAGGACCATCCAGACATCGCCTACCGCACCTACGCCCCCGTCGGCAGCCATCGCGACCTGCTCGCCTATCTGGTGCGGCGGCTGCTGGAGAACGGCGCCAACTCCTCCTTCGTGGCGCAGGCCGCCGATTATCGCGTCCCGGTCCCGGCGCTGTTGCAGCGTCCGGCGGATGCCATCGTCCGGCCGCAAGCGGCGGCCCATCCCAGGATTCCGCTCCCCTGCGATCTGTTTGCGCCGGAGCGGCGCAATTCACGCGGCGTCGAGTTCGGCGCACGCGCCGCGCTCGACCAGTTGCTGACAGACGTCAAGGCCGCGGCAGCCGATCCCAAGCCGGTCGCCGATGCAACGCCGGACCAGGCCAACGCAGCGGTTGCCGCCGCCCGTGCGGGCTTTGCGGCCTGGAGCCGAACGCCGGCGGGCACGCGCGCGGCAGCGCTGGAGCAGGCCGCGCATCTGCTGGAGAGCCGCAGCGCCCGTTTCATCGCGCTGCTCCAGCGCGAGGGCGGCAAGACGCTCGACGATGCGCTCTCGGAGCTGCGCGAGGCCGCCGACTTCTGCCGCTACTATGCCGCGCAGGGCCGCAAGCTGTTCGGCAGCGAGACGGCGATGCCGGGCCCGACCGGCGAGAGCAATGCGCTCGCCATGCGTGGCCGCGGCGTCTTCGTCGCGATCTCGCCGTGGAATTTCCCGCTGGCGATCTTCCTCGGCCAGGTCACGGCGGCGCTGATGACCGGCAACTGCGTCGTGGCCAAGCCTGCCGAACAGACGCCGCGCATCGCGCGCGAGGCCGTAGCCCTGCTGCACGAGGCCGGCATTCCCAAGGGCGCGCTGCATCTCGTCACCGGTGACGGCCGCATCGGCGCCGCGCTGACCGCGCACCCCGATATCGCCGGCGTGGTCTTCACCGGCTCGACCGAGGTCGCCCGCATCATCAACCGCACGCTCGCGGCCAAGGACGGGCCGATCGTGCCGCTGATCGCGGAGACCGGCGGCATCAACGCGATGATCGCCGATGCCACCGCGCTGCCGGAGCAGGTCGCCGACGACGTCGTGACCTCGGCGTTTCGTTCCGCCGGCCAGCGCTGCTCGGCGCTGCGGCTCCTGTTCGTGCAGGAGGACGTCGCCGACCGCATGATCGAGATGATCGCGGGCGCGGCACGAGAGCTGAAGATCGGCGATCCCTCCGATGTCGCAACCCATGTCGGGCCGGTGATCGACGTTGAGGCCAAGCAGCGCCTCGATGCGCATATTGCGCGGATGAAGGCGGAGGCGCGGCTGCACTTTGCCGGCCCGGCGCCCGAGGGCTGCTTCGTCGCGCCGCACATCTTCGAACTCAAGGAGGCCGGCCAGCTCACCGAGGAGGTGTTCGGCCCGATCCTGCATGTCGTGCGCTATCGGGCCGAGAATCTCGAACGCGTGTTGCAGGCGATCGAGCGCACCGGCTACGGGCTCACGCTCGGCGTCCACTCCCGCATCGACGACAGCATCGAGGCGATCATCGACCGCGTCCAGGTCGGCAACATCTACGTCAACCGCAACATGATCGGCGCCGTAGTCGGCGTGCAGCCGTTCGGCGGCAACGGCCTGTCCGGAACCGGCCCGAAGGCCGGCGGCCCGCACTACCTCGCGCGCTTCGCGACCGAGCAGACCGTGACGATCAACACCGCGGCAGCCGGCGGCAACGCCGCCCTGCTTGCGGGGGAGGAGTGAGGCTGCTTCTGGAGCCGCCTTCACTACACGCGCAATATCAGTTCCGTCATCCTGAGGTGCGAGTGGCGCGATGCCAATCGCGCCGGGAGCCTCGAAGGATGAACGGCCGGGATAGAGCTGGGCCCTCGCCCTTCGAGGCTCGTCCTGCGGTACACCGCAGGACGAGCACCTCAGGGTGACGGGAGATGGTTTCGGATCCGTGGCGGACGCGCGCTGATCACTGCAGCGATGCCCTGCGCCTGACGCCGTTGCATCCCGCCGAAACATCGGTCTAATGCGGCCATGATCTGGCCCGCGCCAATTCCAGCGCGCGGGAAACGACAAGAGCGAGGAGCAACGCCACGATGGACAAGGGCATTTTTGCGGGGCTGAAGGTTCTGGACTGCGCGAGCTTCATCGCTGCGCCCGCGGCTGCAACCGTGCTGTCGGATTTCGGCGCTGACGTCATCAAGATCGAGCCGCCCGGCGCCGGCGACCCCTACCGCAATCTGCCGAACATACCGGGCTATCCCACTGGGGAACACAATTTCGCCTGGCTGCTGGAGGCCCGCAATAAGAAGAGCATCGCGCTCGACCTCTCCAAGCCGGAGGCGCAGGCCGTGCTCTACAAGCTGGTGGAAGAGGCCGACGTCTTCATCACCAACATGCCGCCGCCAGTGCGCGCCAAGCTCGGCATCACCTATGACCACCTCGCTCATCTCAACGACCGACTGATCTACGCCTCCTTCACCGGCTATGGCGAGAAGGGCGAAGAGGCCAACAAGCCCGGATTCGACAGCAATGCCTATTGGGCGCGCTCCGGCCTGATGGACCTCGTCCGCGCCGACATCGACACCACGCCGGCCCGTTCGGTCGCCGGCATGGGCGATCATCCCTGCGCCATGGCCCTGTACAGTGCGATCGTCACCGCGCTCTATCAGCGCGAGAAGACCGGCAAGGGCTCGCATGTCGCCTCCAATCTGATGGCGAACGGGGTGTGGGCCGCGGGCACGCTGGCGCAGGCAAAACTGTGCGGCTCCAAGTTCGCCGAGAGGCGGCCGCGCGAACGTGCGCTGAACGCCGTGGCCAACCACTACCAGTGCAAGGACGGCCGCTGGTTGATCCTGTCGCTGCTGAGCGAGGAGAAGCAGTTTCCGATACTGGCCAGATGCCTGGGACGCGAGGACCTGATTGACGATCCGCGTTTCGCCACCAAGGCCGACCGTCACGCCCGTTCGGTCGAACTGATCAAGATTTTTGACGAGACCTTCGCCACCAGGGATCTTGCCGAATGGCGCAAGATTCTCGACGGCAACGGCCTCGTGTTCGGCATCGTCGGCATTCTCGACGACATCCCGAACGACAAGCAGATGCTCGACAACGAGGTGCTGGTGCCGTTCGAGAACGACACCATGCTCACCATCTCCAGCCCGATCTGGGTCGACGGCGCCAAGAAGGTGCAGCCGCGCAAGCCGCCTGGCGTCGGCGAGCACAGTGACGAGATCTTGCGCGGAGCGGGATACGACGAGGCCGCGATCAAGCAGCTGCGGGGTTCGGGAGCGGTGGGATAAGGCCGTCAAACTCCGCCGTCGTCCCGGCGCAGGCCGGGGACAAATTCCGTCATTGCGAGCAACCCTCTGGGCCGTCATGGCCGGGCTTGTCCCGGCCATCCACGATCTTGAGCCGCAGAAACCAGAACGTGGATGCCCGGGCCTTCGCCTCGCCGAAGAGGCTTCGGCCTCGCAGGCGGGACAAGCCCGGGCATGACGAAAGACGGCGCAGCTACCGCAGTGCCAGCCAGCCGAGCGTGAACAAAATCCCGCCGACGATCACGACCATTGCCACCGCCCAGGTGCTGACGCGGATGCTGCCGGTGACCTGCTTGGCTTCCTCATTGCGCGCGATCTCGCGATTGCGCTCCTTGTTGGCTTCGCTCGTGTCCGTCATGGGTCATCCAAATCGCTCTGTCTGGCTTGCGCACGCGCTAACGCGTCTTGATGAAGCACATGCCGATGCGGCGCGAGGCCGCGGCGGCCTGACAGGTCAACCCTTTGGCACAGCTCCACGACGTAAAACTCTTGTCGGGCGTTCCCGATCCTGCATTTTGCAGGGAACAATGTGCGCCCCAGCCGTCCTGATATTCGGTGCCGGCCAGTTCCTGGCTGCCGCGGGCCTGCGGCCGGCTGGCAAATCCGCGTGAGAAATCAGGGCGCTGTCCGGCCGCGAACGCGGTCAGGATGTCGCGGCGGCGAAGCTGGTCGCCGAGGAAATGCGGCGAGGCCGGCACGATGGTGGAATTGGACGGCTTGTCCGCGAGCCAATCCACGCCCGGAAAATGGAAGCCGCCGATGCCGCGGGTCTGGTGACAGCCGGCGCAGGTGACGTCGTTGAGGCGGCGCTGGAAGCCTGCGACCGAACGGATGTTCTGCATGTCGCCGCGCGCGGCAGCTTGCTTCAACGCGCCGACCACGTCGCTGTCGGTGAAAACGGGATCGCTGTTGCCCTCCCCTTGCATCATGCCGAACTCGGGCTGCAACGCGGAGGCATCAAGGCCCGCGGGTGTCGGCACGACCGCGGCCTTGGCCAAAAATTTCTCGGGGATCAGCACCGTGCCGCGATCGAATTCGCGCAGATGGTCGGGCGCGAGCAGCCACTCCTTGAAGTCGCGCCGGAGATCGTTGTCCGCAAGAATCCGGTCGCGGTCGATCTGGTTCTCCAGCGTCGATTCCTCGAACGTCTTCGTCGCGGAATCATACTTGAACACCTTGAGCAAATAGTCCGAGCGGAAATCGTGCAGCGCCGATTTCGGCGCGATGGAGACCTGGATGTTGGTCTCGATGCGATCGAGCATGGCATCGTAAGGATGGAAGCCGCCGCCGATCAGCCCCTGCCAGTCGCCATTGTCGAGCCAGCGCCGCGCGACCTCGGCGCAGGTGACCGGCTTGCCGTTCGATCCGAGCTGGCGGGCATCGCGCGCCTTCATCACCAGATTGAACGTCATCGGCAGGCGCGTCGCCGTCCTGGCTCCATCCGGTCCGGCGTCGAAACGGGTGAGCCGATAGATCAAGCGGATCTCGCCGCAGGAGTCCTCCGCCACATAGGCGCGGTCCATGCGGTTGACGATGCCGGCCAGCACGAAACGCGTGTTGGGGGATTTCAGCGCGGCCCGATCGAACAACTGGACGTCAAAACCTTCGCCGACGCCGATGGTCTCGCTCGGCCATGCCGCCTTGTGTCCTGCGATGTAGCGATCGAACTCCGCATCGATTGCCGGTGGAATTGGCGCAAGCTGCGACATCCAGGAGAACAGCAGATCGTTCGTGAGCGGAAGATCCGCGTTCCGCTCCGGCCACAACAGGCGCGAGATCGTGAGCGCATCGTTCTGGTCGAGCTTGCGCAGGACATCGGGATCGGTGATGGCGGTGCCGCGCGTGAGCTGTGCGTTCTCCGCTGCCGGCAGCGACATGGCGCTACCAAAAAGCACGACGACAGCAAGGAGAATTCGCAACGCGCGGCTCATGCCTTCAGTAACACCGCGCGGGGACCCCTATTCAAGCAAAAAGGCGCTTCACATGGTGGTGAAGCGCCTCTTCGAAAGTCGAATGTCGACGGCTTAGCGCGCGACGATCAGGCCCTTGCTGGTGACGACCACCCAGCGGCCGTCCTGGCGGCGGATCGCATCGACGCGGCCGACGCCGGGAATGGGATCGCCGGCATAGACCTCGTAGAGGCCGCCGCGGCCCTCGATCAGCGCACCGCCGTTCGAGACGTCACGCAGCACCCAGCCGTCGATCGTCGGGAGCCGGCCGACCTCGGTCTTGGGCGCGGCGGGCACCGGAGCCGGTGCGGCGGCCGCGGTCGCAACCTGGGTCGGCGCGATCGAGCCAGTGGTCTCCTTGGCGGGCGCTGCGGCCTGCGCGGGAGCGGCGGGCGGCGTGGCACGGAGCTTGTCCACGGTCTCGGATAGTTTTGCGATCCTGGCCATCGGCTCGGCCTGCGCCTTCTCGAGCTTGTCGAGGCGGTCGTTGGCCCGGTTGGACTGGCTGAGACCGGTCTTGGAGGTGTGCTCGACATTCGCCTTGAGCGCGACGAGGTCGGCATCGATCCGCGCGACGGAGGCATCCAGCGCGCTGGTGTCGGCGACCTGCGCCGGCGCCGGCGCGACAAAGTGCATCATGCCGGCAGTTGCGAGCGCACCGCTGATCGCACCGACGCTGGCGGCAATCGCCACCACCGCGACCATCGCCGACAGACGGCGCTTGCCGCCGGCCTCGCGCGGCTCGTCCGCCTTCACGTGCGGGGCGAAATCCTCGCGGTCCCAGGCGCGGTCCGACGGGGGCATGACGATGAGCTTGCCGGGCTTCGGCTCGGGCTTGCTCTCGGCCTTCGGCTCAACCTTGGCCTCGAACTTCGGCACCTCGATCCGCGGCGGCTCGATCTTGACCGGATCGGGCTTGGGCGGCGCCTCATGGTCGGGGGCGATCGAGGGCGCCTCGATCCCGGCAGCTTCGACGGCCTGCGGCGCGGTCGCAGCTTCGACGACGCTCGTGTCTTGGGCAGCCTGCTCAGCCATTGGTTCGCTCACAGCTCAAATACTCCAGTCTGGATTGACCTTTTGGTAACTTTCATTGCTTGCGAAATCCTTACTTCGGGACCCGCTTACCGAAATTTTAGGAAGTTATCCGGGGCCGAATTGGGCCGGGAAAGTGGAACCGGTGTGGCGGGTATGAAACAAATTGTAACCGGGGGAAGATGAACGGCCGCGCAACAGCCGCGCCGTCGCCCTTCGAGGCCTCCGCTTCGCTCCGGCACGACAACCGCTTCGCGGTTGCGCGGGGGTGACGGCGAGAGAGTTAAGCGCGGAGCATCTACGTCGTCATTGCGAGCGCAGCGAAGCAATCCAGACTTGCTGCCGCGGAAAGACTCTGGATTGCTTCGCTGCGCTCGCAATGACGGAATGCGGATTATCGCCCGTCCGTCACATCACCACCGGCGCATCCGGCAGCTCGTTGCGATGCGGGCCGCCTGGCGGAAAATGCTTGGCCAACTCGCGCGACACCGACGCGATGCCGTCGATCACGCCGCGCTCGAACTGGCCGGACCTGAACTCGGCCTCCATGGCGCGGCAGATGGTCTCCCAGCCCGCCGCCCCCACCTTCGCGTCGATGCCGCGGTCGGCGATGATCTCGACGTCGCGATCGGCGAGCAGGAGATAAATGAGGACGCCGTTGTTGTGCGCGGTGTCCCAGACGCGCAGGTGCGAGAACACATCGAGCGCGCGCTCGCGCGCCGGCTGGTTGCGGAACAGGGGGCGGCCGTCGAGCGCGCCTTCGACGACGAAGCGGACCTGGCCGGAATGCGTGGTCTCTCCCTGCCTGATCGCCTGCTCGATGCGGCTGAGCACCTTTGGCGGAAAGATCTGCTTTGCCCGCCAATGATGCTGCACCAGATGTCTGGCAATGCGCTTGATGCTCATGACCGCTACCAGCTCCCCGAGGCGCCGCCGCCGCCAAAACTGCCACCGCCGCCGCTGAAGCTGCCGCTGCTGCCCGACGATCCGCTGCTCCAGCCGCCTCCCGAGGATCCGCTCGACCACGAGCCGCGACGCGACGACCCCGAGCCTGGCCCCATCGCGGAAAACAGATCGGCGATGAACCCGATGATGAAGCCGAGGGCGCCGAGCGCCATGGCAAGCGCGAAAGAGCCGAGAATGAGCCAGGTCAATGCTGCGATGATGCCCCCGGTCGCCAATGATCCGAGCAGCCGCCCCAACATGGCCCGGAAGAACCCGCCGACCCCGATCGAGGCGAACAGCGTCACGATGAAGAGCGGCGCAAGGTCGTCCAGATGACCGAAATTCACGCTGGGCGAGGGAACCGGCAGCGGCTCGCCGTCGACGACGCGGATCATCCGGTCGACGCCATCCGAGATGCCGCCGCTGAAATCGCCCGTCCTGAATTTCGGTGTGATGATCTCGTCGATGATCCGCCGCGAGGTGACGTCGGTGAGCGCGCCTTCGAGGCCGTAGCCGACCTCGATGCGCAAATGCCGGTCGTTCTTGGCAACGACGAGGATCGCGCCGTCATCGACCTTCTTGCGGCCGAGCTTCCAGGCCTCCGCAACCCGGATCGAGAACTGCTCGATCGTCTCCGGCTGCGTGGTCGGCACGATCAGCACGGCGACCTGGCTGCCCTTGCGCGTCTCGAAATCGCGCAGCTTCTGCGACAGCGCGGCGATGTCGCCGCTGGAGAGCGTGCCGGTCTGGTCGACCACGCGGCCGGTGAGCTGTGGCACCGCGACGTCGGCGAAGGCTGGGAGGACGAAGGCGAGGAGGAGTGCGATGGCAACGACAAACGAAAAGAAGGCCGAACAGGCCCGCCACAACCTCGCTGTCATCGCCCGCGAAGGCGGGCGATCCAGTATTCGAGAGGCCGCAGTGCTTGAACCGGGAAGCCGCGGCGTACTGGATTCCCCGCTTTCGCGGGGAATGACAGCGGAGGATGTGGTGCGCATCGGGGCTGAACGCGCTTACTTCGACGGCGCAGGCGCCGGATTGAAATCGACCTTCGGTGCGGTCGAGATCGCCTTCTCGTTCTCCACCGAGAAGTTCGGCTTCTCCTTGTAGCCGAACATCATCGCAGTGAGATTGCTCGGGAACGAGCGGATGGTGACGTTGTAATCCTGCACCGCCTTGATGTAGCGGTTGCGCGCCACCGTGATGCGGTTCTCGGTGCCCTCGAGCTGGGACATCAGGTCCTTGAACAGCGCGTCCGACTTGAGCTGCGGGTAGTTTTCGGTGACGACCAGGAGGCGTGACAGCGCGCTCGAGAGCTCGCCCTGGGCGGCCTGGAACTTCTGGAAGGCCGCGGGGTCGTTCAGCACCTCCGGCGTCGCCTGGATGCTGCCGACCTTGGCGCGCGCATTGGTGACGCCGAGCAGAACGTCCTTCTCCTGCTGGGCAAAGCCCTTCACCGAGTTGACCAGATTGGGCACGAGATCGGCGCGGCGCTGATACTGGTTCACGACTTCGGACCAGTTGGCCTTGATCTGCTCGTCCTCGCTCTGGATCGCGTTGTAGCCGCAATTGGTGAGGCTGAGCGAGGCCAGCGCCGCCAGCACGGTCAGGATCTTGCGCATCAAATTTCTCCCGGTGGAATCCGGTGCAAACTACCAGATTGAACGCGCGCGGTGCCAGACATCTTGTCCCGGCGGCGCGAAAAGCAGCCGATTGACGCAAGCCCCTTGCCTATCACTGGCCAACATAGTCAACTCGACGAAACAATAAGACCAAACGGAAACGCCAGGGGGAACGCGATGTCCTCGTTCGAGACCATCCTCGTGGAGCGGCCGGAGCCGGCGATTGCCCGGGTCGTGATGAACCGGCCCGATGCGCGCAACGCGCAGAACCTGCAAATGACCTACGATCTCAACGCCGCCTTCGATGCCGCGGTGCAGGACGACGCGGTCAAGGTGATCATCCTTGCCGGCAACGGGCCGCACTTCTCCTCGGGCCACGACCTGCGCCCGGGCAGCAAGAATGAAGCGGGCGTCGATTTTCCGCCGATCGGAAATTGGGGCGGCTTCGCCGAAGCCAATGCCCATGGCCGCTTCGCGCGCGAGCAGGAAATATATCTCCAGATCACGCGCCGTTGGCGCAATCTGGCAAAACCGACCATCGCCGAGGTGCACGGCAAATGCATCGCCGGCGGCTTGATGCTGGCCTGGGCCTGCGACCTCATCGTCGCCAGCGACGATGCGCAGTTCTGCGATCCCGTGGTCACCATGGGCGTCTGCGGCGTCGAATGGTTCGTGCATCCCTGGGAGCTCGGCCCGCGCAAGGCCAAGGAATTCCTGTTCACGGCCGACAGCTGGAGCGCGCAGGAGGCGCATCAGCTCGGCATGGTCAACCAGGTCGTGCCGCGCGCGGAGCTGTCATCGCGCGTGCTGGAGCTGGCGCGCCGGATCGCAGCAAAACCGTCCTTCGCGCTGAAGCTGACCAAGGAGGCGGTCAATCGCTCCGTCGACGTGATGGGTCAGCCGGCCGCAATCGACCAGGCCTTTGCCCTGCATCAGCTCTGTCACGCCCATAACCTTCAGGAGTTCGGCATGATCGTCGATCCATCCAGCCTGCATCCCTCGGTGCGCAAGCCGCCGGCGGCCGCGGAGTAAGGTCATGGACCTCAATCTCAGTGACGAGCAACGGCTGCTGCGCGAAAGCGCGGAACGCTTCGTGGCCGAGAGCTATGATGCCGATCATCGCCGCAAGATGGCGAACGACCCGCTCGGCTTCAGCCCTGATGTCTGGACGCAGTTTGCCGAGCTCGGCTGGCTGGCGTTGCCGATCCCGGAGGAGTTTGATGGACTCGGCGGTGGTGCGGTCGAGATCGGCATCTTGATGGAAGCCTTCGGCCGCGGACTGGTGTCGGAGCCTTATGTCGCGACGGTCGTGCTTGGGGCTGCGCTGATCGACAGATGCGGCAGCACCGCGCAGAAGCAGGCGAGCCTGCCGAAGATCGCGGACGGATCGATGAAGCTGGCTCTTGCGCATTCCGAACGCGCAGCGCGGTTCGATCTCGCAAAAGTCGCGACCGCCGCCAACAAGACCGCGCGGGGCTGGCGCCTTGCCGGCAGCAAGATCGCCGTGCTCGACGGCCATGCCGCCGACGAGATCATCGTGTCCGCGCATATTCACGATCATCGGGGGCCATCGGGGCGGATCGGCCTGTTCCTGGTGCCGGCAACGGCGCCGAGCCTCTCGATCACCGACTATCCGCGGCTCGGTGGCGGGCGCGCCTGCAATATCGAGCTGCCCGACGTGCATCTTCCGGAGGACGCCCTGCTCGGCGACGGCCGCGACGCGCTCCCGGCCATCGAATGGGCCGTCGATCGCGCCATGGCCGCGTTAGGGGCGGAAGCCGTCGGCATCATGCAGATGCTGCTGGAGACCACGCTGGAATACACCAAGATCCGGAAACAGTTCGGCCGGCCGCTGTCCGCCAACCAGGTGATCCGCCACCGCCTCGCCGACATGGCGATGCAGGTGGACGAGGCGCGCTCGATGGCGCTGCGCGCAGCGCTGAAGGCAGATGGCGCGCCGGTCGAGCGCGCGCGGGCCGCGTCGGGCGCGAAAGCGAAGATCGGCAAATGCGCGCGCTTTGTCGGCGAGCAGTCGATCCAGCTTCACGGCGGCATGGGCGTCACCGAGGAGCTCGAGGTCGGCGCCTATTTCAAGCGCCTCGTCGCCTTCGACACGCTGTTCGGCGGCAGTGCGCACCACTATGCCCGCCACGCCCGGCTCGGCCGCGCCAGCGTGCAGGCCTGAACCGAAAGGAGCGCATCATGGACCTGTCGTTCAACGCCGAGGAGCGCGCCTTCCAGGGCGAGGTGCGGGGCTTCATCGCCAAAAATCTCACCGAGGAGATGAAGCGCGCGACCGCGCTGACGCCGTCGGTGTTCTCCGACCCTGACATCGGCATGGCCTGGCAGCGCGCATTGCACAAGCAGGGTTGGGGCGCGCCGGGCTGGCCGGTCGAACATGGCGGACCGGACTGGACGCCGGCGCAGCGCTGGATCTTCGAGACTGAGTCCGCTCGGGCCGGCGTGCCGAACGTCAACGTGATGGGCGTCAAGATGGTCGGGCCCGTCATCATCGGCTTCGGCTCGCCGGAGCAGAAGAACTTTTACCTGCCGCGCATCCTCTCCGGCGAGGATTATTGGTGCCAGGGTTACTCCGAGCCGGGCTCCGGCTCCGACCTGTCGTCGCTGAAGACGCGCGCGGTGCGCGACGGCGACGACTACATCATCAACGGCACCAAGATCTGGACCACGCATGCCCACCACGCCAACCGCATGTTCGCGCTGGTGCGCACCAGCGACGGACCGCGGCAGCAGGACGGCATCAGCTTCATCCTGATCGACATGAAGACGCCGGGCATCACGACGCGCCCGATCCTCACCATCGGCGGCGACCACGAGGTCAACCAGGTGTTCTTCGACGATGTGCGCGTGCCCGTCGCCAACCGCGTCGGCGAGGAAGGCAAGGGCTGGACCTACGGCAAATATCTGCTCGAATTCGAACGCGGCTCGGGCATCGCGTCGGCCAAGCTGCGCGAAGGGCTGAAGGCGATCGCGGACCTTGCCGAGTCGGACCTGACCGGCCGCGCCATCGACAGTCCCGATATCGCGACCCGCATCTCCGAAGTCGAGGTCGACATCGACGCATTGGAGATGACCGAGCTGCGCGTGCTCTCGGCGCTCCAGACCGGACAAAATCCCGGCGCGGTGTCGTCGATCCTGAAGCTGCGCAACAGCGAGATCCGCCAGGCCGTGACGCGGCTGGGCGCCGACGTAATCGGCCACGACGCCCTCGCCGTCGAGCCGATGCGCCCGCTCTACAAGCTCAACCACGAGCCGGCGACGCCCGAGGAGATGCTGACGGTGGTGCCGGAATATCTCAACGGCCGGGCCTACACGATCTTCGGCGGCACGTCCGAGATCCAGCGCGACATCATCGCGAAGATGATGCTGGGGATTTGAGCCGCGAACTAGCCACTCGCTGTCGTCCCGGCGAAGGCCGGGACGACGAGCTGAAATTGGCGCAGCAGCGCAGGCTACAATTAACCCGCCTTGGCGTCCCTGATCGCCTGCCAGATCTTCTGCGGCGTCAGGGGCGTGTTGAGCTGGGTGATGCCGAGCTCGGCGAGTGCGTCCATCACGCCATTGGTGACGCAGGGCGGGCCGCCGATGGCGCCGGATTCGCCGCAGCCCTTGGCGCCGAGCGGATTGGTGCGGCAGGGCGCGGAATCGTCCAGCGTCACCTCGATCGGCGGCACGTCGCCGGCGCGCGGAATGCAGTAGTCCTGATAGCTCGCGGTGAGGAGCTGGCCGTCGGCATCGTAGGAGACGCCTTCATAGAGCGCCTGGCCGATTCCCTGCGCGACGCCGCCATGGATCTGCCCCGTCACCAGCATCGGGTTCACGGCGACGCCGACGTCGTCGACGGTGGTGTAGCGCACGACGCGGGAGACGCCGGTCTCCGGGTCGATCTCGACCTCGCAGATGTGCGTGCCGTTCGGCCAGCTCGGCCCGTCGACCTCGCCTTCCGAATCGACGCTAAGTTTTGCGCCGCTCTCCTTCTCGGCAAGGTCGAACAGGCTGATGCGGCGGTCGGTGCCGACCACGGTGAGCATGCCGCCCTGATATTCGATGTCCTCGATCGAGGTCTCCAGCACGTTCGCCGCCTTCTCGCGCGCCTTCTGGATCAGGTCATTCGACGAGACGGCCACGGCCGTGCCGCCGACGAACAGCGAACGCGAGCCGACGCTGCCAAAGCCCATGGCGAGATCGGTGTCACCTTGCACGACATCGATCTTGTCCATGGCAATGCCGAGCGTGTCGGAGATCATCTGGGTGTAGGTGGTCTGAAGCCCCTGCCCCATCGCCATGGTGCCGGAGTGCAGGACGACGCGGCCCTGCGAGGTCGCGTGCAGGCTGACCTTCTCGGTATGGGCGCGGCCGCCGGTCCATTCGATGTAGGAGGTGAGCCCGCGGCCGTAGAGCAAGCCCTTCTTCTTCGCCGCCTTCTTGCGCGCGGCGAAGCCGTCCCAATCGGCGAGCTTCACGGCGCGATCGAGCATATGGGCGAACGCGCCGGAATCGTACACCTGCCCCGCAGCGTTGGTGTAGGGCAACTGCGCCGGCTTGATGTAGTTGGCTTTGCGGATCGCGCGCGGATCCATGCCGATTTTTCGCGCGGCGGCGTCGAACAGGCGCTCGACGATGAACACCGCCTCGGGCCGGCCGGCACCGCGATAGGCGCCGACCGGCGCGGTGTGGGTCATGACCGACTTCACCTCGAAATGCACCAGCGGCAGATCGTAGACGCCGGTCTGCACGAACGGCCCGAGCACCAGCGGGATGATGTTTGCCGCACCCGAGGAATAGGCGCCGGTGCAGCCGATCGATGTGACGCGATAGGCCAGCACCTTGCCCTTCTCATCCAGCGCGAAGGACGCGGTCGAGGTGAGGTCGCGGCCGTGGGTGCCGCCGACGAATTCGTCGGTGCGGTCGCCGCGCCAGCGGATCTTCTTGCTCAGCTTGGTCGCGGCGTAGGCGACGATACCGTCCTCGGGATAGAGGTTGGTCTTCTGGCCGAAGCCGCCGCCGATGTCGCCGACCAGCACGCGGACGCTGTCCTTGGGCCGCTTGAGCACGGCTTCAGCCAGCACGTCGCGGGTCGAGGCCGGCGTCTGCGACTGCACATGCAGCAGGAGACGTCCGGTCTTCTTGTCGATCTCGGCAATGGTGGAGCGCGGCTCCATCGCGGAGGGCACCAGGCGCTGGCTGACGATGTCGAGCTCGACCGTGTGCGCGGCCCTGGCGAAGGCCTCGTCCACCTTGGCGGCATCGCCGTAAGCCATCGCGCCGACGATGTTGTCGGGCGCCTCCGGCCACACCACGGGCGCGCCGGGCTTCACCGCCTCGACCGGGTCGACCACCGCGGGCTGCACGTCGTATTCGACCACGATCGCCTCGGCCGCGCTCTGCGCTTCCGCGCGGGAGGCCGCTACCACCGCCGCCACCGCCTCGCCGGTGTAACGCACGATCTCATGGGCGAGCAGCCGGCGCGGCGGCACCGTCATCGGCTTGCCGTCGGGGCGCTTGAAGATGCTCAGCGTCGGGATACTGCCGACGTCGTCCTTGACGAGATCCGCACCGGTGTAGATCGCGGTGACGCCGGGCATCCCGGCCGCGGCGCTGGTGTCGATCGAAACGATCCTGGCGTGCGCATGCGGCGAGCGCAGCACGTGCAACCACAGCGCGCCGTCTTGCGGCTTGTCGTCGATGAATTGCCCCTTCCCGGTCAGCAGCCTCAGGTCTTCCAAACGCTTGACGGGCTGGCCCGCTCCGAAACGCAAATTGCCGGGAAGAATGTTCATTCCGTGGGGTCCTCAGGGTCTCTAGAAATGCGGGCTGCCTTTTAGCGGATCGATCGGAGGCATGCCAGCCGCGGTTTTGGGCGACGAACCCACAGATTCGTCATGCCCGGGCTTGTGGTGGAGGCCGTCATTCCGGGGCGATGCGCAGCATCGAACTATGGTGCGCAATTGCGCACCTGAGAATCTCGAGATTCCGGGTTCGTCCTTCGGACGCCCCGGAATGACGGCTATGCCAGCTCCCGCAGCGCCGCTTCCACCACCTTGCGCGCGTCGGCTGTCAGCGCGGCCTGCGGCGGGATGGGATCGCCGACGTCGTAGCCCTGGATCGAAAGGCCGGCCTTGATGCAGGCGGCGAGGTTGAAGCGGGCGAAGGCTTCGTTGATGCGCCACAGCCTGCGCTGGAGCGCCATGGCCTCGTCCCAGCGGCCCGCCCGGCAGAGGTCGTAGAGCGCGACGCTCTGGCGCGGGATGATGCAGGCAGGCCCCGCCATCCAGCCGAGCCCGCCGATCAGCATCACCGCGGCCGGAATGTGGGCGGAGGCCGAGAACACCCGCAAGGAATCGCCGCAGCGGTTCATGATCGAGAGCAGCCGGCCGGTGTTGGTCGAGGCGTCCTTGATGTAGCCGATGCGCGGATGCCCGGCGAGGCGCGCGATGATGTCGAGGGTGAGGTCGGAGCGCTGGAATTGCGGATTGGTGTAGATGACGACGGGAATGTCCACGGCATCCGCGATCGCGCGGAAGTAGGATTCGATCTGGGCATCGGCGAGCGGGAAATAGGCCTCCAGGATCGCGAGAATGCCGTCGGCGCCGAGCTTCTGATAGGCCTTCGCCTGTGCCACCGCATCGGCCGTCGAGGTGGAGGCCACACCGGCCACCACGGGCACGCGGCCCTTCGCGGCCTCGATGGTGGTCTGCACGATTGCCGTCCGCTGCGCGGCGTTGAGATAGGCGAATTCGCCGGTCGAGCCGAGCGGCGTCAGCCCATGAACGCCGGCGGCAATCAGGTCGTCGCAGAGTTTCGCGAGCACGTTCGTACGCACCGCGCCGTCGGCATCGACGGGCGAGACGAGATACGGGAAGACACCGTGGAAATCGGGCATGTCAGGAGGTCCCGGAAGCTGGGTTTGCACCTGACGGGTCTTAGCAATGCCGGCGCAGGCGATCAAACCCTGAGCAGCCGCACCCGCGTGCCCCAGGGATCGACGGCCTCCACGCCGTCCGCAAGCGCCGTGACTTGCGCGCCGCCCTTGCGCAGGCGCTCCACCTGGGCGGCGAGAATGTCCTGCTTTGCCATCACCAGCGAGAACCAGGCAAGACCCGTGGTCTGATCGTCGCGCTGGCCGGCGCCCTGGCTCTGCCAGACATTCATGCCGAGGTGATGGTGATAGCGGCCCGACGACAGGAACGCGGCACCATTACGCTTGCGGGTCGGGTCGAGGCCGACCGTGCCGTGGTAGAAGCTTTCCGCCTGCGCGAGATCGCCGACGCGCAGATGCATGTGGCCGATGCGCATTCCGTCCGGCGCCTTGGCGTAGTCGGGACTGCGCGTGTTGGTCAGCGACAGCAGGTCGGGGATGTTGAGCTCGTCGGTCGCCATCTTCACGCTGCCCTCGCTCCACTGCCATTGCGAGGGATCGCGGTCGGCATAGACCTCGATGCCGTTGCCTTCGGGATCGTCGAGATAGACGGATTCGCTGACGAGATGATCGGCAAAGCCCGACAGCGGCACGCGATGCGAGGCGGCGGCTACCAGCCAGCGCGCGAGGTCCTTGCGGGTCGGCATCAGGAAGGCGGTGTGGTAGAGGCCGGCGGCATTGCGCGGCTCGATTGCAGCATCGGGACGGGCTTCCAGCACGAGCAGCGCGATGCCCGCTGTGCCGAGCTTCGCAGCGCTGGCGGAGCGCTCCATGACGGTCAGCCCGATCACGTCGCGGTAGTAGTCGGCAACCGTGTCGAGATTCTTCACCCGGAGCGTCACCATGCCGACCCGCATCGGCGTGCGGCTGGCATAGGTCGGCCCGGTGCCTTGCGCAGTCCCCTCGGCGCGTGCAGCAGCCGCGGCGGCCATCGCGAGCGAGGTGGCGCCGGCGAGTTGAAGCAGGGTGCGGCGGGTGAGGTCGATGGTCATCGGTCAGGGCTCGCTGGAAACGTTTAGGGCCGTGCGGCGCAATGTCGGCCGATTGCTACACGTTCCCGTGAGCGGCTCCCAATCACATGTTCGTCGGCCGGCGCCGGCTCTGTCCTGGCCACCCGGCCAGTTTCGCAATCGCCCGCGACATCCCAGATTGAGGACAACTTACAGGAGACCGCCATGACCGCCCCAACTCCTCTGTCTTCACTGTCGTCCGCGCTCGCGGACGTCGTGGCGCGCACCGCGCCCTCCGTCGTCTCCGTGCATTCGCATCGCTCCCGCGCGACCGGCTTCGTCTGGAAGCCCGGCCTGATCGTCACCGCCGACGAGGCGCTGGCCGACGAGGGCGAGGTCGAGATCGGCCTCCCCGACGGCAGCCGGGTCGCCGCCACGATCGTCGGCCGCGACCACACCACCGATATCGCGCTGCTGCGCACCGAGATTGGCGTCGCCCCGGTCAAGCTGGCCGCGACGGTCCCGCCCCTCGGCACGTTGTCGGTTGTCGTGGCCACCAACCGTGATACCCCGAGCGCCGCGCTCGGCATGGTATCGGCGTCCGGCGGGAGCTGGCGCTCCTTGCGCGGCGGCGACATCGATGCGCGGATCGAGCTCGACGTTCGCCTGCGTCCCGGCCAGGAAGGCGGCCTTGCGCTCGATGCGACCGGTGAAGCCTTCGGCATGGCCGTGCTCGGACCGCGGCGCGTGCTGGTGATCCCGACGGCGACGATCGAGCGCATCGCGCCGCAGCTGGAGGCACGCGGCCGCATCGCGCGCGGGTATCTCGGGCTCGGACTCCAGCCGGTGCGGCTCGACGACGGTATCGGCGCGATGGTGATGAATGTCGACAAGGCCGGGCCTTCGGCGGCGTCCGGCATCCGCCAGGGCGACGTGATCGTGGCGGTCAACGACCAGAAGCTCTCCGGCGTGCGCGCGCTGTCGCGGACGCTGGGACCGTCGAGCGTCGGCGCAGTGGTCGATGTCGCGGTGCGCCGCGGCGGCGAGCCTGTCAGCTTCAAGGTCACGGTCGGCGAGAGGCCGGAGGCGTGAGCGAGAACAAGCTGCCGGAGATCGTGCTGTCCCTGGAGATCGACGATGCCGCTCTCGCCGATCGCCTGGCTGCGCTACTCGGCACTGTCGCCGGGCTGCGCCTTGCCGCGCCCGGCGAGCAAGCCGCCGCGACGGTCGTTGCCCGCGATCCGCGCGGCATGCCCGACGACATCGCACTGACGCAGCGCGAGCTCGACGTGCTGGCGCTGATGGCCGAGGGCGCCTCCAACAAGATGATCGCGCGTCAGCTCGGCATCTCCGTGCACACCGTGAAATTCCATGTCGGCTCGCTGCTCGACAAGCTGGACGCCACCGGCCGCACCGATGCGGTGGCGCATGCCGCGCGCCGCGGCGTGATCGAGCTCTGAGCGGCGCGGATCAATCGCCAATCGCGGTCTGCGCCAGCGCGCGCATGCGGTCGGTATCGACGATGCGGCCATGGCTGATCACGACGCTGGGCGGGGCGTGGAAGCGCAGGGCCTCGGTGACGTCGGCCTGCTCGAGCACGACCAGATTGGCTGCGCAGCCGAGCCCGAGGCCATAGCGCTCGAGGTTGATCGCCGTGGCGGCGCGCGTGGTGATCATGTCGTAGAGCGTCTCGAACTCGCTTTTCTTCGTCATCCACAACAGATGCGAGGCGAGGAACGCCACCTCCAGCATGTTGTTGCGGCCGAACGGATAATAGGCGTCGGAAATGTCGTCCTGGCCGAGACAGACATTGATGTCCGCGCCCAGCAATTCCTTCACCCGCGCGTGCAGCGGACCGTTGTGCGGATTGCTGACGACGCTGACACGGGCCTTTCCGAGCAGCACCATCAGCTCGCGGAGATAATTCTCGGGATAGAGCGCCATCGCCCGGCAATGATGGGCGAGCGCCCGGCCCTCGACGCCGCGCGCGATGACCGCGCGCGCCATCATGTCGAGCGTGCGCATGTTGGCGTCGCCGACGTCGTCCAGCAGCATCGAGATTTCGGCGCCGTGCTCGACCGCGAGGTCGAAGCAGAACGCGACATGGCGGCGCATGTCCTCTTCATCGGCTTCGATCCAGGGAATCCCGCCGACGACGTCGGCCCCGAGCGCCATCGCCTTGCGCATCAGACCGTCGGCGCCGGGCTCGCGAAACAGGCCGTCCTGCGGGAAAGCCACGACCTGGATGTCGACGATGCCGCGAAACTCCTCGCGGATCGCGAGCAGCGCCTTGACGCCCTCCAGCCGGGCCTTGGTGTCGACATCGGCGAAGGCGCGGATGTGGAGATTGCCGTGGAGCACGGCGAGCGCCACCGCGCGCCGTGCGTTCGGGACGATCCAGGACGCGTCGTATTTGCTCTTCACCACTGCAGCGAGATCGACCGCTTTCGCCGCCTCGCTCATGCCGCCGCCCTGATAGGCCTCGAGCGCCGCCTCCGACATCATGGGCAGGGTCCAGACCTTGCAGAGATGCAGGTGCGGATTGACAAAGGCCGGCGTCACCAGGCCGCCTTTGGCATCGACAAAGGCCTGTGCACCGGGATCGAGCCGGTTGCCGATCGCGGTGATCACGCCATCGGTGATCGCAATGTCGACGATCTCGCGGCCGCGCGTGCGAGCATTGGTGATGACGAGGTCTGGCAGGCGGGACATTGCAGGACTTCCACTCAGTACCAGTCCGATCATGCAAGTTGGGTGCCGGGCTGCGCAGGCGGCGGAAACCGGAGCTGGACCGTCAGGCCCGGCGCATTGTCATGCAGCGCAATCTCGGCGCCATGAAGGCGCGCGACCGCGGCGACGAGGCTGAGACCCAGGCCGTTGCCCGGCGTGTAGCGGCTCTGTTCGAGCCGGTAGAACCGCTTGAAGACGTGATCGCGCGCCTCAGTGGGAATGCCCGGACCGTCGTCGGCGATCGCGATCACGGCGCCGCCATCGGCGCAGCGGCAGGTCACCGTCACCTGCCCGCCTTTGCAGCCGTGCTTGATCGCGTTGTCGACAAGATTGGCGACGGCGTCGAACAGGAGGTCGCGGTCGCCCGTGATCGCGACCTCGCGGTCCCCGCCGAGGCTGAGACGCGTCGAAACCTGCTCGGCGGCGGCGTCGTAGAGCTCGACGACCTCGCCGGCGATCTCGGCGAGATCAAGCGCGCGGAAGGCGCTCCTGCGGGCGCGGGTCTCGATTTCCGAGATCCGGGTGATGGAGGCGAACATGCCGAGCACGGCATCGAGATCGGCGATGGTGTCGCCGATCAGCGCAGCATCTGCCTCGCTGTTGCGCGGGGTGTGATAGGCCTTTTCCAGCCGGCCGCGCATGCGCGTCAGCGGGGTGCGCAGATCGTGGGCGACGTTGTCGCTGACCTGCTTGACCTCGCCCATCAGCGTCTCGATGCGGTCGAGCATCTGGTTGAGGTTTTCGGCGACGCGGTCCCACTCGTCGTGGCTGCCGCGCAAGGGAATGCGGCGGTCGAGACCGGACAGCATGATGGCCCGGCTGGTGGCGTTGATCTCCTCGATCCGCCCCACCGTGCGCCGGGTCACCAGCACGGCCGCGAGCCCGGCGAGCACCAGGAGCAGCACCGCGACCGCGACCATGGCGAGCTCGATCGTGCCGGTGAAGCCGTCGTGATCGCCGGCGGTGCCGAGCCGGCTCTCGACATAGGCGAGCGTGCCGAAATAGACATAAGCCATGATCGCCGCGACGATCAGCCCGAACGCCGCGATCGCGATCAGTGCCAGGCGGAAGGTCGAGGAACGAAGCGTCTTAGCCAGGAGCACGGAGACAATATCCGATGCCGCGGATGGTATGGATCAGCGGATAAGCCTGGGCATCGTCGACCTTGCGGCGGACGCGCCCGACATAGACGTCGATGATGTTGGTGGAGGGATCGAAATGCAGGTCCCAGACGTGCTGGAGCAGCATCGCGCGCGAGACGACGCGGCCCTCGTTGCGGACGAGATATTCGAGCAGCTGAAACTCGCGCGGCAGCAGCGGAATTTTGCGGCCGCGGCGGCTGGCGTTGCGCGCGATCAGGTCGATGGCGAGGTCGCCGACGCGCAGCAGCGTCTCCTTGGCGATGGTCTCGCTGCGGCGGCCCAAGGCCTCCAGCCGCGCAAGAAGCTCGACGAAGGAGAACGGCTTGACGAGATAGTCGTCCCCGCCGGCGCGCAGGCCGCGCACGCGGTCGTCGACCTCGCCGAGCGCCGAGATGATCAGGAAGGGCGCCGCGATGCCGTCGTCGCGCAATTGGCGCATCACGGTGATGCCGTCGATGTCGGGCAGCATGCGGTCGATGGTGATCACGGCATAGTCGCGCGCGGCGCCCCGGCTCAGGGCCTCGCGCCCGGTGGCGGCGAGATCGACCTCATAGCCGGAGGTCGTCAACTCTTCGACGAGCTGGCCTGCGGTTTCCGGATCGTCCTCGACGACCAGGATGCGGCGGTGACCTCCGGTCATGCAAAACTCCGCGCGACGATCGCCACCAGACTATCCCGTTCCGGGGCTGAGCGGAACCGTCCGATGGCGATCGCGACAATGGTGCGGTACGGCGATGCGACTACCAATAATCTCCGCACACATTGACCCATTGCCACCCATAGGGCGTCCAGCTCCTGCGCCAGCAACCATTGTCATAGCCAGCATAGTAAAAGGGCGCGCCGAAGACGGCGAAACGCCGGAAGTGATGATGACGGAAGAAGGCATGGTGGTGCCCGTGCCAGCCAGGACCGGCGAAGCGCGGCCCGATCGCCGCATGCGCGAAACGTGCGCCGCCGAGGGCCGGACCGCCGACATGGGCAAAGCGGGCGCCGCTCATCCCGCCGACATGCATGCCACCGATGCCGCCCGCGTGCATTCCGCCGCCGAAATGCCCGCCACCGCCGAAATGTCCGCCACCGCCGCCGTGACCTCCACCGCCGCCTCGGGCAAGCACCGGTGAAGCGAGCGCCATCGTCGCGGCGAGCGTCACCGCGGTGAGGCCTTTGAGAAGCCTGCTGTTCATCGAAACATCCTCCGTGCAGCGCGGCGGTCTCCGTGCCGCGCGAGGAGGATCAGATGAGAGGAAGAGACGAGCGCCTTCAACTTACAAAGGCGCCAGATTCTGACGCGGAAGTTAGGTGCGCTCTGCTCTGTCACTCCCTCTCCCCGTTCTTACGGGGAGAGGGAGGGGGTGAGGGGCTGCTTCCGCGAATTCAATTTGAGTTGAGAGCCGGATATCCGTTGTGTGGTCGTCCGACGAGTCGGTTGGACTTCTGTTTCGGCAACGTAGTGCCCCTGCCCCTCACCCGGAATCCGCGCTATGCGCGAATTCCGACCTCTCCCCGCTGAAGAGCGGGGAGAGGTTAAGTACTACGCCCGCTTGCCGTTGTTCTTCTCCGCCGCGCGGCGCAGGGCTTCGGCGAGTGCGCCGCCGCCGGAGGATTCCTGCTTGCGCGGCGCCGACGAGGTCATGCGGGATGGATTGCGCGCACCATTGTCGCGCTGCATGCCGGGGGCGTCCTTCTTGGCGCCGACCTCGTCGTCGAGCCGCAGCGTCAGCGAGATGCGCTTGCGGGCGACCTCGAAGTCCAGGACCTTCACCTTGACGATGTCGCCGGGCTTCACCACCTCGCGCGGATCCTTGATGAAGGTCTTCGACATCGCCGAGATGTGCACGAGGCCGTCCTGGTGCACGCCGATGTCGACGAAGGCGCCGAAGGCGGCGACGTTGGTCACGGTGCCCTCGAGGATCATGCCCTTCTTGAGATCCTTGATCTCCTCGACACCCTCCTTGAACACCGCGGCCTTGAACGCCGGACGCGGGTCGCGGCCGGGCTTTTCGAGCTCGCGCAGGATGTCGGTGACGGTCGGCAGACCGAAGGTCTCGTCGACGAAATCCTTCGGCTTCAGCGTGCGCACGATCTCGCTGCTGCCGATCAGCGCCTTGATGTCGCTCTTGGTGGCCGCGAGAATCCGGCGCACCACCGGATAGGCTTCCGGATGCACGCCGGACGCATCGAGCGGATCCTCACCGCCGAGAATGCGCAAAAAGCCCGCGCACTGCTCGAACGCCTTCGGTCCGAGCCGCGGCACCTCCTTGAGCGCCTTGCGCGACTTGAACGGGCCGTTGGCGTCGCGATGTGCCACGATGCTCTGTGCAAGGCCCGAGCCCACGCCCGACACGCGGGCGAGCAGCGGCGCCGAGGCGGTGTTGACGTCGACGCCGACGGCGTTCACGCAGTCTTCGACCACGGCATCGAGCGACTTGGCGAGCTTGGCCTGGCCGAGGTCGTGCTGATACTGGCCGACGCCGATCGCCTTCGGCTCGATCTTGACGAGCTCGGCAAGCGGATCCTGGAGCCGCCGCGCGATCGAGACCGCGCCGCGCAGGGTGACGTCGAGACCGGGCAGCTCCTCCGAGGCAAAGGCCGAGGCCGAATAGACCGACGCGCCGGCTTCCGACACCACGATCTTGTTCATCTTCAGCTCGGCCAGGCCCTTGACGAGATCGCCTGCGAGCTTGTCGGTCTCGCGCGAGGCCGTGCCGTTGCCGATCGCGATCAGCTCGACACGGTGCTTCAGCGCGAGCTTGCCGAGGATCGCGAGCGACTCGTTCCATTGCCGCTGCGGCTCGTGCGGATAGATCACGGCGGTATCGACGACCTTGCCGGTCGCGTCGGTGACGGCGACCTTGACGCCGGTGCGGTAGCCGGGATCGAGCCCCATGGTGACGCGGGTGCCGGCGGGTGCGGCCAGCAGCAGGTCGCGCAAATTGGACGCGAACACGCGCACGGCCTCGGTCTCGGCCGCGTTCCACAGCCGCATGCGCAAGTCGATGTTGAGATGCACCTGGATCTTGGTGCGCCAGGCCCAGCGCACGGTGTCGATCAGCCAGCGGTCGCCGGCACGCTTGAGGTCGGCGATGCCGAAACGCTTCATGATCTTCAATTCGTAGGCGCTCGGCACGCCCGGCGGCGGCGCTTCGGCCTCGGCCTGAATCTGCAGATCGAGGATTTCTTCCTTCTCGCCGCGGAACATCGCCAGGATGCGGTGCGACGGCAGCCTGGTCAGCGGCTCGGAGAACTCGAAATAGTCGGCGAATTTCTCGCCCTCGGTCTTCTTGCCATCGCGCACCTTGGAGGCCATGCGCGCATTGGTCCACATCTCCTCGCGCAGGGCGCCGATCAGATCGGCGTCCTCGTCAAACCGTTCGACCAGAATGGCGCGGGCGCCGTCGAGTGCGGCAGCGGCGTCAGCCACGCCCTTCTCGGCGTTGATGAAGCCTTCGGCGACGACCTTGGGATCGTTGCCGGGCTCCGCCATCAGCTGATTGGCGAGCGGCTCGAGGCCGGCTTCCCTGGCGATCTCGGCCTTGGTGCGGCGCTTCGGCTTGAACGGCAGATAGATGTCTTCCAGGCGCGCCTTGCTGTCGGCAGCCATGATCGTGGCTTCGAGTGCGGCATCGAGCTTGCCCTGCTCGCGGACCGATTCGAGGATCGCCTTGCGGCGGTCTTCGAGCTCGCGCAGGTAGCCCAGGCGCTCCTCCAGGGTGCGCAATTGCGCGTCGTCGAGCGCACCGGTCGCTTCCTTGCGGTAGCGGGCGATGAAGGGAACCGTGGCGCCGCCGTCGAGCAACGTCACCGTCGCCTCGACCTGCTCCGCCCGAACCCCAAGCTCCTGCGCAATTTTCTGGTTGATATTTGCCACGCGGGAATTCCTCTCTCCAAGCACGCGACGCAAACCGAAATCCGGTCGCGGGACGCCGCTTATGGACCAACCGAGGTTGATTCATCAAGGTGCAGCGCGCAACCGTCGACAGACGATTTTTTTTGTCGAACCGATGCGATCTCGCCACAATCGTGCGGGTGTGGCGGGCGTTCATGGTGCGAAGACTTTATCCCCTTGTCGTCCTGGCCAAAGCCAGGACCCATACCGCGGAATCCATCGATTGCTGACGGTATGAGTACCGACCAGGAGCCTTCGTCAAACCACTCCCTGGGGTAATGGGTCCTGGCTTTCGCCAGGACGACATCGGGGATGGGCTTGGGTACCTTGACATCCGCCTCCGTTCGACGGCTGTCTTGTTCCGCCGGACCACCGAACTCCACACGAGGACTGCAATGCGGACGACATCGGTCGGCGTCATCAGGATCGCCACCAAGGGCCCCGGCGACGTCTCCGGCCTGATGAGCATGATCGGCGCCGGCGCGATCGACCCGAGGGAGATCCTGGCGATCCTCGGCAAGACCGAGGGCAATGGCGGCGTCAACGACTTTACCCGGGAATATGCCGTCGCCGCGCTGTGCACGGCTCTGGCGCCGCAGCTCAGCCTGTCCCCGGAGGAGGTCGAGCAGCGCATCGCCTTCGTGATGTCCGGCGGCACCGAAGGCGTGCTCAGCCCGCACATCACCGTGTTCACGCGCCGCGAGGTCGAAGAGCGGCCGGCGGGCTTGTCGGGCAAGCGCCTGAGCATCGGCATGGCGCACACGCGGGACTTCCTGCCCGAGGAGCTCGGACGCGCCGCGCAGATCGCGGAGACGGCCGCGGCCGTGAGGGCCGCGATGGCGGACGCCGGCATCACCGACCCTGCCGACGTCCATTTCGTGCAGATCAAGTGCCCGCTGCTCACCAGCGATCGCGTCGAGGCCGCAAGCGCGCGCGGCAACAAGACGGCGACGACCAGCGCCTACGGCTCGATGGCCTATTCGCGCGGCGCCTCCGCGCTCGGCGTTGCGGTCGCGCTCGGCGAGACCGGCTCCGACATCAGCGACGGGGACGTGCTGCGCCGCTACGATCTGTTCTCGAAGGTGGCGTCCACCTCGGCCGGAATCGAGCTGATGCACAACGTCGTGATCGTGCTCGGCAATTCGGCGGCATCGGTCAGCGAATTCGAGATCGGCCACGCCGTGATGAGCGATGCGATCGACGCCGCCGCAGTGGCGTCGGCGCTGCAGAGCGTCGGGCTTGGCGTCGCGCCGCAAGCAAAAGCCGGCCGCAAGCTCGTCAACATCTTCGCCAAGGCGGAAGCCTCGCCTGATGGCAGCGTGCGCGGCTTTCGCCACACCATGCTGGAGGACACCGACATCAGCTCGACGCGCCACGCCCGCGCCGCGGTCGGCGGCCTGATCGCAGGCCTTGCCGGCACCGGCGCGGTCTACGTGTCCGGTGGCGCCGAGCATCAGGGCCCGGCGGGCGGCGGGCCGGTTGCGGTGATCGCGCGACTATCGGATTGAGACGGCCGTCCTCCCTGGTCGTGCGACCTGTCCGCCCCACGCAACCCTGCCCTTCGCGCCGGCTCAGTTGATTCACGCAGGCCCATGCGAAAGGAAGGAACGCCGCTATCCAAGGGGATTTGAATTTCATGACTTTGCCGATGAGCTGGAACGAGTGGGCGCAGCACGATGGCGTGGGGCTGGCGGCGCGCGTCCGCAAGGGCGAGCTGACGCCGAAGGACTTGGCCCGCCAGGCCACTGCTGCCGTCGCCAAGGTCAATCCGGCGCTGTCGGGGGTGGTCGAGCTGTTCGAGGACGTGATCGCCGACCCGGCCAGGGACGGTGCCAACCTCGCCGGCCCGTTCGCCGGGCTGCCCTTCCTGATGAAGGATCTCGGGCCGACCATGAAGGGCCGGCTCCAGGAGATGGGCTCGCTGCTGATGCGCGGCAATCGCGCCGCCGCCGATACCTTCCTGACCGGCAAATTCCGCCAGGCCGGACTGAACCTGATCGGGCGCACCACCACGCCGGAATTCGGCGTGTGCAGCTCGGCCGACAATCCGGCCGTCTACGTCACGCGCAATCCCTGGAATACCGACTACACCACCTGCGGCTCGTCGGCGGGCAGCGCCGCGATGGTTGCCGCCGGCGTGGTGCCGATCGCGCATGCGACCGACGGCGGCGGCTCGATCCGCATTCCCGCCGGCGTCAACGGCAATATCGGGCTGAAGGTCTCGCGCGGCGTATTCTCGCTCGCCCCGCACATGTCCGACCTCACCGGGCTCGTGTCGATCCAGGGCTGCCAGTCGCGCTCGGTACGCGACACCGCCGCCTTCGTCGATCACGCCCGCGGGCCTGCGCCCGGCGAGTTCATGCCGTTCTGGACCACGGCCCAGCCCTATTCCGAGATGATCAAGCGCGATCCCGGCAAGCTTCGCATTGCGCTGTCGCACACATGGGGCGACTACACCGCGACGCCGCAGATCGCGGCCGAGCTCGAGAAGACCGGCCGCTTCCTCGAAGGCCTCGGCCATCACGTCGACTATGCGCTGCCCGAGCTCGACTTCCGCGCCGCGTTCGCGGCGCAGACCACCTGCTACATCTCGAATTTCGCGGTGGTGATCTCCAACATGCTCGCCGCGCGCGGACTGGACAAGCCGCCGGAAGATCTCATCGAGCCCATGAACATCAGGATCTGGGAAGCCGGCCGGCACACGAGCTTCGCCGAGCGGGCGAAGATGCAGGGCGTGTTCAACACGACGTCACGCGGCTTCGGCGCGTTCTTCGAGCAGTGGGACGTGATCCTGACGCCGATCACCGCGCTGCCGACGCCGAAGGTCGGCACCAGGGAATATCTCACCATCTCCGACAATCCCGATGTGCTCGACTGGTTCGGCAATCTCTGGCGCTTCTTCGCCTTCACACCGCTCGCCAATCTCTGCGGCATGCCGGCGATCTCGATGCCGATGGCAACCCAGGACCACGACCTGCCGCTCGGCATCCAGGCGATCGCCAAGCAGGCCAATGACGGCCTGCTCCTGCAACTCGCCGCCCAGATCGAGCGCGCACTCGACGGCAAGTGGAACGGCGGCAGGAAGCCGAAGGTGCATGTGAGCTGAGAAACTGCGATCGCAGTGACATGCAATCGCGCTGCCGGCCTCAGTTCTTCACCGCCGGGATCTCCTCATTCGGCTGCTGCTGCCCCTGCTTGTACATCGCGAGCGCCTTGTCGAGCGCCTCGCGCAAGGCAAGCGCCGCGGCCACGCTGCAACGTAAGTGCGCGGTCTGGATCACGTCGACCCTGACCGCGGCGCCGACCGGCATCAGCAAGTTCGCGGCGAGCTCGATCTGGATCGCGCCGTTGTGATGGCCGAAGCAGGACGCGCCGTCGAAATAGATGATCGGCGCCCGCTCGGAGCTCGAGCTCGAAATGGTGACGGGCCCCTGATTGGTGCCGGGTGTTTCGGGGTCGGCCATAAGCGCTCCTTGCGGCTAGTCGAACGAACGAAGCGCTCACCATCGGCGCTTCGGCCCGCCCTGTCGAGGCCCAACCGCCGGCAGACCTGCCGCACGACGCGTATTCGGGGTTTTGCGCGGCGCCCGGCACTGGTCTAGAACATCGCCATGTCCAGCTCATCGACGCCCAGCCTACCTGCCACGCTCCCGTTCGAGGAACTCGCCGAGGCCATCAAGGGCCGCCGCTCCGACTACGGCCATATCAGCGGGCTCCAGCTCGACCGCTTCGCGCCCGGCGAGGCCTGGTCCAGCCTGCCCTACCGTCCCGTCTTCGTCGGCGACACCGAGACCGGGGTGCTGCATGGCGGCGTCGTCACCGCGATGCTGGACGAGAGCTGCGGCATGGCGGTGCAACTCGCGCTCGACGGCACGCGCGCGATCGCAACCCTCGACCTGCGCATCGACTATCAGAAGCCGGCGACGCCGGGCCTCGACATCAAGGCGCATTCGGTCTGCTACCGCACCACGCGCTCGATCGCCTTCGTGCGCTCCACCGCGTATCAGGAGTCCGAGGACGATCCGGTCGCGACCGCGACCGCCTGCTTCATGATCGGCGCCAACCGCACCAACATGCTCGCCGACCGCAGGATGGACTCGCGCAGCATCCCGACCCTGGAGGCGCCGGAGGATCCGGATGGCCCATTCGCCCGCAGCCCGTTCGCGCGCTGCCTCGGCATCCGCGTCAACGACGACGGCACGCTGACGATGCCGTTCTCGCCGAAGATCATCGGCAACCCGATCCTGCCCGCGATCCACGGCGGCATGACCGGCGCCTTCCTCGAGACCACCGCGATCATCGGGGTGGCACGCGAGCTCGGCGCCGCGGCGCCGCCCAAGCCGATCGGACTGACCATCAACTATCTGCGCTCCGGCCGCGCGCTCGACAGCTTTGCCAATGTCTCGATCGTGAAGCAGGGCCGGCGCATCGTCGCCTTCGAAGCGCGGGCCTGGCAGGACGATGCGAGCAAGCCGATCGCCACCGCTTTCGGCCATTTCATGCTGCGGCCAACGCCCGGAAGTGACGAGGAATAGGCGTATTTTCCCTTGACGGCGAGGGACCGGGCCACAACGATAGCGTGGTTCCTGCGAGAGGTATTGGATTGCGACATCCGCTCGACATCGTCGCCATGTTCGCCGCGCTCTGGCTGCTGGCGTCGATGGTGCTCGACGCGCTGACGCCGAAGGAGCTGACCGCGGTGATGATCGGCATCGCGATCGGGCCCGCCATCGTCATCACCGCCGTGTTTTACTATTTGCGCTGCCCGCGCACCGATTTCGCGGTGATGTTCGCAGCGCTCTGGCTGATCTCCGATATCGCCATTGCGTTCATCTCGCCGACACAGCTGCCGCATTTCCTGATCGTGCTCGGCTTCGTGCCGGCGCTGCTGATCGGCAGCGTGCTGCACTGGCAACGCTTCCAGCACCGCCACGAGCGGCTGCCCGCGCCTTCGGTGAAGCGGGGTTAGCGCGGCAAGAGGTTTGTCTTCGCGAGATCCAGCACCTCGTCGCCACGGCCGTTCATCACCGCGCGCAGCACCCAGAGGCTGAAACCCTTGATCTGCTCGGGCGTGATGGTCGGCGGCATCGACAGCTCCTGCTTCGCCGTGACGACATCGAGCAGCGCCGGTCCGTTGTGCGCCAGCATCTCCTTCATCGCGCCCTGGAGCTCGCCGGGGTCCTCGACGCGCCTCGCGAAGATCCCCATCGCGCGCGCCATCGCCGCGAAATCAGGGTTTTGCAGGTCGACATTGGTGTCGACGAAACCGGCGGCCTTCATCTCCAGCGCGACGAAGCCGAGCACGCCGTTGTTGAAGACGACGACCTTCACCGGCAGCTTCATCTGCGTCAGCGTGATCAGATCGCCCATCAGCATGGTGAAGCCGCCGTCGCCCGAGAACGAGATCACCTGGCGGCCGGGCTGCGAAGCCTGCGCCCCGATCGCCTGCGGCATCGCATTGGCCATCGAGCCGTGCACGAAGGAGCCGATCAGCCGGCGGCGACCGTTCATCTCGAGATAGCGCGCCGCCCACACCGTGGGCGTGCCGACATCGGCGGTGAACACGGCATCCTCGGACGCATGGTCGCTGATAACCTTGGCGAGATATTGCGGATGGATCGGCTTGCTGCCCGGGGTACCCCTGGCGAGCGAGTCCAACCCTTCGCGCGCCTTCCTGTAATGCGCGACGGCGTCGTCGAGATGCCTCCGCTGCGTCTTGGTCTTGAGCAGCGGCAGCAGCGCCTCGATGGTCAGCTTGACGTCGCCGACGAGGCCGAGGTCGATCTTGCAGCGCCGGCCGAGATTTTCCGGGCGGATGTCGATCTGCGCAACCTGGCAGTCGGTCGGGAAGAACTGCTTGTAGGGGAAATCGGTGCCGAGCATGACCAGGGCGTCGCAGGCGTGCATGGCGGCATAGCCCGAGGAGAAGCCGATGAAGCCGGTCATGCCGACGTCGTAGGGATTTTCGTATTCGACGTGCTCCTTGCCGCCGAGTGCATGCACGATCGGGCTCTTCAAGGCTTCCGCAAGCTGCATCAACGGCGCATGCGTGCCGGCGCAGCCACGGCCGCAGAACAGCGTGATGCGCTCGGCGCCGTTCAGGAGGTCCGCCAGCGCCTTCAGCTCATCGGCCGCAGGCACGACCTTCGGCGCCGACAGCGCGAGCCCCCGCGCCGTCGAGAGCGCGCGCTTCGGCGGGTCGCGGAAAGCGACGTCGCCGGGCATGGCGATGACGGCGACACCGCGCAGGCCCACGGCCGCGCGGATGGCGTTCTCGATCACGAAAGGAAGCTGGCTCGCATCCGAGACCAGCTCGCAATAGTGACTGCATTCCCGGAACAGGTTTTGCGGATGGGTTTCCTGAAAGTAGCCGCCGCCGATTTCGGCCGACGGAATCTGCGCCGCGATCGCCAGCACGGGAACGCGGCTGCGATGCGCGTCGAACAGGCCGTTGATGAGATGCAGATTGCCCGGGCCACAGGAACCCGCGCAGACCGCAAGGCTTCCGGTCATCTCGGCTTCGCCGGCGGCTGCAAACGCCGCAACCTCCTCATGCCGGACATGGATCCATTCGATGGTGCCGCGGCGCCGCAGCGCCTCCGTAAAAGCATTCAGGCTGTCGCCGACGATGCCGTAGATCCGCTTGACGCCGGCCTGTTCGAGCGTTGCCACGAACAGATCGGCCACGTTGTTGATCGCCATGTCGGTCTCCTGATCTCGCTGGTACGACAAGATAGGATAATGCGCGACGGTAACGGGATCACGGCTGGTTTATTGCGAGGTCAGTCTTTCGCAATCGCCCGATCATAGGCCGCGATCGTCACCTTTGCGCGCGCTGCGACATCCGCCGCATTCATGCCGGGCTTGTAGAGGCTGGAGCCGAGCCCGAACGCAGTGACGCCGCCCTTGATATACTCCGCAAAATTCTGGTCGGAGACGCCGCCGACGGCTGCGATCATCACGCCGGCCGGCAGCACCGCGCGAATCGCGGCGATGCCGCACGCGCCGAGCACGCTCGCGGGAAAGAATTTCAGGCTCGACGCACCCGACCGCGCCGCGAGCAGCGCCTCGGTGGGCGAGAACACGCCGGGCATCGTCACCATCGCATACTGATGCGCACGCGTGAGCACCTGCGTATCCACATTCGGCGAGACCATCAGCTTGCCGCCGACGTCATTGAGACGATCGACATCTGCGGTGGTCAGCACCGTGCCGGCGCCGATCAGCACGCCGGCCGGCGCGAGCTTCGCGGCGGTGGCGATCGAGCGGAATGGGTCGGGCGAATTCAGCGGAATCTCGATCGCCGTCATGCCGGCCTCGATCAACACGCTGACGATCGCCTCGGCCTCCTCCGGCTTCACGCCACGGAGGATCGCGACCAGCGGCCGCTGCATCGGCGGAAAGGGAACGCTCATCTCAAGATCCTTCTTGCTTCGTCCAGATGGCCGCGGCTGCCATCGACAGGCCGCGGCGGACGGCTTCATCCGCATCGATCGGCGTCACGATCACCGACAGCGCGTCGAAGGCGAGCCGGTACAGCATCGCGAGCCGCCCCGAGGCGATCAACGTGACGCCGGCTTTCGGCACGGCGCCGGAGAGACCCGCCGCCAGCTCGACACCGATCAAGGTGCCCGACAGCGTCTCGCGCGCCGCAGCCGGCGTACCACCGAACAACAGCTGCCGCGACCGCGCACCGAAGAGGAGATTGGCCGCAAAGGCCGGCGCCTCAAACGCGGCTTTCACGGCCGTCTTGAAGCTCGCGACATCCTCGGCATCATCGGCACCGGCGACCGCGAGCGACAGGATCGTCTCGCGCGACACGACGCTGAACAACTCGCCGGTCATGAAGGTGGAGAAATGCGCGACCGTACCGTCCTTCACCCGCACCCATTTCGAATGCGTGCCGGGCATGCAGACCAGCGCTTCGCCGGCGGCCTCGAGCCCGAGCGCGCCGAGCAACTGCGTCTCCTCGCCGCGCATCACGTCCGGCGCGCCTGCGTCGCGCTGCGCGATGCCGGGCAGGATGCGGATGTCGCGCGCCTCGCCCGGCACGCGCACGGCCTGCTTCAGGATGGCAGCAAGCGGCGCCGGCGTGTCGACATAGCCGGCCTCGGCCCAGCCGGTTTTGGCGCCGGCCATGCCGCAGACCAGAACGGGCAGACGATCCGGCGCTTCGATTGCCGAAAGATGCGATTGCAGCACGCCGGAAAATCCGGTCTTGGCGGCCGCCAGCATGCCTTCATCGCTACGGCGCTCGGCCAGGACCTGGCCGGCCCGATCGACCAGCCACAGGCGGAAGCTGCTGGTGCCCCAGTCCACTGCGACATAGGCGGGTTCGGTCATCTCGGTTCTCGTCCTCGTCTCACCGGCAAGACGCCGTCTCGCGACAATGAGACGACGGCCGGCAAATTCGCCCCGGGATATCGGCTATTGCCGCCGCAAACCAGCGTTTTCTCGCAGGTCTGAGACGCTGCCGCGCTGGCACACCGCTTGCTCATGCGTCCCCACTCACATCCGTGAACCGCGCAGCAAGACGCGTCAACTGTGGAGAGAAAACCCATGGAGATCGGCTATTTCACGATGCCTTCGCATCCGCCGGAGTGCGGCCTGAAGGAAGGAAACGACTGGGACCTGCAAGTCATGCGCTGGCTCGACGAGCTCGGCTATCAGGAGGCCTGGGTCGGCGAGCACCACACCGCGCCATGGGAACCCAATCCCACGCCGGATCTCCTGATCGCGCAGGCCTTGATGCAGACCAAGCGCCTGCGCATCGGGCCAGGCGGCTTCCTGCTGCCCTATCACCATCCGGCCGAGCTCGCCAACCGCGTCGCCATGCTCGACCACATGTCCGAGGGCCGGCTCAATTTCGGCGTCGCGGCCAGCGGCCTGCCGAGCGACTGGGCGATGTTCAACGTCGACGGCATGAGCGGGCAGAACCGCGACATGACCCGCGAGGCGCTGGAGATCATCCTGAAGATGTGGACCGATCCCGCGCCCTGGACCTACAAGGGCAAATTCTGGACGGTGACCAAGCCGGACACGATGTTCGACTTCCTCAAGCCTCACATCAAGCCGCTGCAGGCACCGCATCCGCCGATCGGCGTTGCCGGGCTGTCGAAGAACTCGGACACGCTGAAGCTCGCCGGCGAACGCGGCTTCATCCCGATGAGCCTCAACCTCAATCCCGCCTATGTCGGCAGCCATTGGGATTCGGTCGAGATCGGTGCGGCGAAGACCGGCCGCAAGCCGAACCGCCAGGACTGGCGGCTGGTGCGCGAGGTGTTCGTCGCCGACACCGACGCGGAGGCCTGGAAGCTTTCGACCGGCGACATGATGGGCCGGATGATGCACGAGTACTTCCTGCCCCTGCTCGGCCATTTCGGCTTCAAGGACTATCTGAAGCACGCGCCCGACGTGCCCGACAGCGACGTCACCGTCGAATATTGCGCCAAGCGGAACTGGATCGTCGGCTCGCCCGCGACCGTCGCCGAGAAGATCGAGAAGATCTACGAGGAGGTCGGCGGTTTCGGCGTGCTGCTGGTGTTCGGCTTCGACTACAAGCACAAGGCCGAGGCCTGGCATCATTCGCTCTCGCTGCTCAGCAACGAGGTGATGCCGCGCCTGAAGCATCTCGGCTCCGCGAAGAAGGCGGCTTGACCCGACGCGGATGCGGCGCGATCGTGCCGCATCCGCACCCGTTTCGGAGATTTCCGCGTGAGCGTGGACGCAAAGGATTTCAAGCAGGCGATGCGCCAATGCGCCGGCGCCGTCGCGCTGGTCACGGTCGGTGCCGAGCACGGCAAGCGCACAGGACTCACGGTCACGTCGGCCTGCTCGCTGTCGGACAATCCACCGTCGCTGATCGTCTGCGTCAACCGCAACGCCAGCGCGCATGCGCGCATCCGTGAGGAAGGCGCCTTCGCGATCAACTTCCTGCACGAGGACCACGCGCTGCTGGCGCTCACCTTCAGCGGGCAGAAGGGCGTCAATGGCGACGACCGCTTTGCGTTCGGCCAGTGGACGCGCGGAGCTACCGGCGCACCGGTGCTGACGGATGCGGTGGCCGCGTTCGATTGCGAACTGGCGCAGGAGTTCGAAACCAAGACGCATTCGATCTTCGTCGGCGAGGTCCGCGGGGTGTCGCATTCCGGCGGGGCTGCGCCGCTGGTCTATCTGCGCAGCAGCTTCCACGTTCCTCACGAAATCCGCGGCACCGTGACAGTCGGCGACCTCGATTCACGGCATCTGAGCTGGACGGATTTTTCGTAAGGGCGGCGGCACCGGTGCGCTCCCTCGCCCCGCTTGCGGGGAGAGGGTTGGGGTGAGGGGGAGCCTCCGCAAGGGAGGTGACAGTTGGACTCGCGGAGACTCCCCCTCTCCCGCCGCGCTTCGCGCGTCGGCCTCTCCCCGCACGCGGGGAGAGGCGAAAGCCCGCGGCTCGCTCCTCGTTCATCTCCAACAGAACGCGCTACTGCGCCGTCTCGATCTTCAGCTGCTTGATCTTCCGATACAGCGTCGCGCGGCTGAGCTTCAGCGCGCGCGCCGCTTCTGTCACGCGGCCGCCGTGCTTGCGCAGCGCCTCGACGATCGTCGCGCGCTCGGCCGCCGCGAGGTCCGGCTCCGCCGCACGGCCGCCGAACGGCGGCAGATCGAGATCGGCATCGGTGATGACGCCGTTCTCCGCGGTGCAGCCGGCAAGCCGCAGCACATGGCGGAGCTGGCGCATGTTGCCGGGATAGTGATAGGCCGAGAGCAACGCCCAGGCCTCGTCGGAGAGACGGCAATTCGGCGCTTCCTCGCGTGCGATCTGGCGAATGATGTCGTCGCGGTCGGCGCGCTCGCGCAAGCTTGGCAGCTTCACCTCCATGCCGCGGAGACGAAAATAGAGGTCGGCGCGGAAGGCACCCTCCTCCGCCATGCGGCCGAGGTCGCGGTGGGTGGCGCTGATCAGACGGATGTCGACCGGCACCGGCTTGAGCGCACCGAGCGGCCAGACCTCGCGGTTTTCCAGCACGCGCAAGAGGCGCGTCTGCAGCGCGATCGGCATGTCGCCGATCTCGTCGAGGAACAGCGTGCCGCCGTCGGCCTGCACGATCAGGCCCTTCGAGCCCTCGCGCCGCGCGCCGGTGAAGGCCCCGGCCTCGTAGCCGAACAGCTCGGCGTCGATCAGGCTCTCCGGCATCGCCGCACAGTTCAGCGCGACATAGTGGTTGCGCGCGCGGTTGCTCGCGGCATGAATGGCACGCGCGAACACGTCCTTGCCGACGCCGGTCTCGCCATGCAGCAGCACCGGCAGATTGTGATCGCCGATGCTCCTGAGCCGCTTCACGCTTCTGATCAGGCCGGGATCGCGTCCGGCGAGCCGATGCAGGGCATCAAAACGGTCGATCGTCGCATCGCGGCGCGGAGCGTATGGACCCGTGAAGGATCTGGCGCGCAGCGGCGGGGCAACGTGGCCCTGGCCCAACGGACTGCCATCGGCGCGGCGCAACTCAACAACATCGTCCGCACTGCGCGCGGCGTGATGATCGAACTTGATGTAACGCGACAGATCGATGCCCGATGCGATCATGCCGTCGGTGAGGCCGAGCAGCGCACGCGCGGAACGGCAGGCGCCGACGATGCGGCGGTCGTCGTCATAGGCGAGCAGGCCGCTGCCGCCGTCACCCGGCACCGTCGCGATCCAGGCGTTGTGGAAATGGCCGCGGAAGATCGCGCCCTCGATCCGCCGCGTCGCCTCCATGGTCACCGCGAGCGCAAGCTGATGCGCGGCACGTTCGAGATCCTCGCGGCAGGAGGTGATGTTGATGGCACCGGCGAGCCGGCCGGCCTGGTCGAACAGCGGCGCCACGGCGCAGGAGAACATGTGCCACTGCGCGCGAAAATGCTCGTCGCGATGCACCAGAATCGGCTTCTGCTCGGCAAGCGCAGTCCCGAGCCCGTTGGTGCCCTCGAAAGTTTCGGCGAAATTCGAGCCGGTGTAGATCTTCCAGTCCAGAAACATCCTGGCATCGGCCTCGCCCGGAAGCCGGCTGAACAGCATGGTCGCGTTCACATCGGCCAGATTCACGCAATAGCCGGCGTCGCGCAGCACGCGGGCGAGGTCGTCGAGCTCGGGCGTTGCGAGCCGGATCGTCTCCTCCATCGGCTCGGCGACCTGCCGGATCTCGGCCTCGGTAAGCGTCTGCGGCGGGCCCTGGCGGGCGGGATCGAGCTTGTGGCTGATCAGGCAGCGCCGCCAGGAATTGGCAATCCGCGAAGAGGCATCGACGTCGGCCACGTGATTGGCGACGGACAAGACACGGGCGACATGGTTCGAGGCCGAAAGGCTGGCCATCGCGGACGTCTCCACCCTGTATTATTGTGCAAAGTCTGGCAGCACGGGCGGGGATGTCAATCGGGAACCGGGAACAGGATGCGAGGGCTCGTACTTCCTCTCGTCATTCCGGGGCGATGCGAAGCATCGAACTATGGTGCGCCATTGCGCACCCGAGAATCCCGAGATTCCGGGTTCGGCTCTTCGAGCCGCCCCGGAATGACGGCTGAAGCTACAACGACGCCGTAATCAGAATTGCTGCACCGCCCTCACCACGTATCGATGCACGGCCGTTTCTTGGTCGTCCTCGGCTCAGGCTTCGGCACGGATCGCAAGCCCGCCATGATCCACCGCCGCGTCTCCGCGGGGTCGATGACGTTGTCGATCTCGAACACCGACGCGATCGAGACCGCCTTGCCGTTGGCGTAGAGCTCGGCGACCTTGTTGCGATAATACGTCTCGCGCTCCTCGGGATCGGCGATCGCCTCCATCTCCTTGCGGAAGCCGAGGCGGACATAGCCTTCGAGGCCCATGCCGCCGAACTCGCCCGTCGGCCAGGCCGCGGTGAAGAACGAGGCATGAAAGCCGCCGCCGATCATCGACTGCGCGCCCAGCCCATAGCCCTTGCGCAGCACGAGGCCGAACAGCGGCACGGTGAGGCTGGCGCCGGTCACGAACATGCGCGAGACGTGGCGCACGATCGCGGTCTTCTCCGCTTCCGGACCGACCATGAAGCCGGGCGTGTCGCACAGCGAGACGATCGGCAGGTCGAAGGCATCGCAAAGCTGGAGGAAGCGCGCGGCCTTGTCGCCGGCATCCGCGTCGATGGCGCCGCCGAGATGGCGCGGGTTGTTGGCGATCAGGCCGAACGGCTTGCCCTCGATGCGGATCAACGCGGTGATCATGCCGACGCCGTAGTCGCGGCGCAGCTCCAGCACGGAATCCTTGTCGGCGACGAGATCGATCACGCTGCGGATGTCATAGACGCGCAGGCGGTTCTCGGGGATGGCGCGGCGGAGCAGGCGCTGGTCGGCGGCTTGCCACTCCGTCACCGCGCCCTGGAAATAGGACAGGTATTTTTGCGCGACGCGCGTCGCCTCCTCCTCGTCCTCGACGAGGATGTCGATGACGCCGTTCGGTGACTGGAACGAGACCGGGCCGACCTCGGCCGGATGATAGACGCCGAGCCCCCCGCCCTCGATCATCGCAGGGCCGCCCATGCCGATCGAGGCGTTCTTGGTCGCGATGATCACGTCGCAGCAGCCGAGCATCGCGGCGTTGCCGGCAAAGCAATAGCCGGAGACGACGCCGATCACAGGTACGAGGCCGGAGAGCCTTGCGAACTGCACGAAGGACGGGCCGTCGAGCCCAGTCATGCCGAGCCGGTCGGTGTCGCCGGGCCGGCCACCGCCGCCCTCGGCGTAGAACACCAGCGGCACGCGCCAATCTTCCGCCAATGTCAGCATGCGGTCGATCTTCTTGTGGTTCATGTGGCCCTGCGTGCCCGCGAGCACGGTGTAGTCGTAGGCCACGACGATGCAGCGCGCGCCCTCGGGGCCGAAATGCTCCGCATTGACGGTGGCAACGCCCATGACGAGGCCGTCGGCCGGCGTGTTCTTGACGAGATCATCGAGCTTGCGCCGGCGGCGCTGCGCCGCAATCGCGAGGCTGCCATACTCCATGAAGGAGCCGTCGTCGACGAGCTGCGCGACGTTCTCGCGGGCGGTGCGCTGATTGGTGTTGCGGCGGCGCTCGACCGAGGCCGGCCGGTTCGCATCGAGCGTGTTGGCCTGGCGCGCGATCAGCTCGGCGAGATCGGGGCGGACATGGTCGAGATCGACATCGGCTTCCGCCGCCGACGCGTCGGCCGCGACGTCGAGCGGCTCGAGATACATAATCGATTCGCCATGCATCAGCGTGACACCGTCGTCGGCGACGAGCTTCATCACCCGGCCGCCCTGCTCGGCCATGACGAGATGCTCCATCTTCATGGACTCGATCACGGCGAGCTGCTGGCCGGGGCGCACGATCTCGCCTTCCTTCACCTGGATTGTGACGATGGTCCCCTGCAAGGGTGCTGCGACCATCACCGCGCCTTCAGGCACGGCCTGCGCGACTTGCGGCTCGGTGCCGTGAACGCCGCTTCGCTCGGTCGCGGCAAAATAGAGCGGCTTGGCCGCGCCGTCGGCCGCCTCCACGAGCTTCGCGATGTTGCGGTCGATGAAATCGGTCGCAATGCGATTGGTCCTGAAGTCGGGGTGCGCGAGCACGGCCTGGAGAAACGCGATGTTGGTGACGACGCCGTCGATCCGGAATTCGCGCAAGGCGCGCGAAGCCTTGGCGACCACGTCATGCCAGGCCTCGCCCGGCGTATGCACGATGACCTTTGCGAGCAGCGAGTCGAAGGCCGCGCTGGTCTTGTAGCCCGCATAGCCAAAACTATCGACGCGGACGCCGGGCCCCGACGGCGGCTCGAACACGGCGAGCACGCCGCCGGTCGGATGCGTCGCGCCTGTCTCGTCCAGCGTCTCCATGTTGACGCGGAGCTGCATGGCGTAGCCGCGCGGCTTCGGGATCGATCCTTGCGCAAGCTCGAGCGAGGCCAGCGTGCTACCCGCGGCGACCGCGAGTTGGGCGCGGACGAGGTCGAGGCCCATTACCGCTTCCGTCACGGTGTGCTCGACCTGGAGCCGCGGATTGGCCTCGATGAAGGCAAAGCTGTCCTCCGCCGTGCCGTCGACCAGGAACTCGAAGGTACCGAGATTGTCGTAAGCTGCCGCCGCCGCAAGCTGCCTTGCCGCCTCGATGATGCGGCCACGCAAGGGCTCGCTCAGCGACGGGCTCGGCGCCACCTCGATCAGTTTCTGGTGCCGGCGCTGGATGGTGCATTCACGTTCCCAGAGATGAGAGATCGCGCCGTGGCGGTCGCCGATGATCTGCACCTCGATGTGGCGCGCCTGACGGATCAGCCGCTCGGCATAGACGCCGTCGAAGCCGAACGCCGCCTTGGCCTCGGACTGGCAGCGCGCATAGGCTTCCGCGAGGTCGGCCGCGCTCTCGACCACGCGCATGCCGCGTCCGCCGCCGCCGGCCATCGCCTTGATCACGATTGCGGCATTGCTGCCGAGCGATGTGAAGAACGCCGTGATCTCCTCCAGCGACGACGGCCCGCTGGTGCCGGCGATGATCGGCACGCCGCAGCGTTTTGCCAATTGCCGTGCCGCGACCTTGTCGCCGAACAGCTCGAGCGCAGCAGCCTTCGGCCCGACGAAAACAATGCCCGCATCGCCACAGGCCCTGGCGAACGCCGCGTTCTCGCTGAGGAAGCCGTAGCCGGGATGCACGGCATCGCAGCCGGCACTCTTCGCCGCCGTCACCACCGCCTCGATGTCGAGATAGGCCCGCGCGCCGCGGCCGGGAATTTCGACCACCTCGTCGGCGACACGCACGTGCAGCGACAGCGCGTCGTCCGCGGGGTGGATCGCAACCGTCGCGATGCCGGCGTCGGCCGCCGCGCGCGCGATGCGGATGGCGATCTCGCCGCGATTGGCGATCAGGAGTTTCTTGAACGACATGATGTCTCTCACTCAGACTGCGGCAGGCAGATTTGGATTGAGGTCCTGCTTCTTCACCTTGCCCGTCGCCGTCAGGGGCAGGGCTTCAATGATGCGGATCTCCGGGACCTTGTAGACGGCCATGCGCTCGGCGCACCAGGCGCGCAGGCTCTCCGCCGAGATGGTACCGATCGCCTCCGGCTTGAGCTGGATATAGGCCACCGGCACCTGACCCTTGTCGGGATCGTCGCGTCCGACCACGCCCGAGCCCAGCACTTTCGGGTGCTGCCCGAGCAGCGCCTCGATCTCCGGCGGAAACACACTCATGCCCTTGACCTTCAGCATCTCCTTGCGGCGGCCGAGGAAGTGCAGAAAGCCGTCCTTGTCGATGCTGCCGATGTCGCCGGTGCGCAGCCAGCCATCAACGAGAGACTCTGCGGTCGCCTCCGGCTTGTTCCAGTAGCTCTTGAGCAGCGACGGCGTGCGCACGCGGATCTCGCCTTCCGCGCCGAGCGGCAGCAGCGCACCGGTCTCGAAATCGGTGATCTTGAACTCGGCGCCGGGGACCGGCAGGCCGACGAAGATCGGCTGATTGTTGAGATCGAAATCGTCGTCCTGGAAGCCGGCCGTGAAAGTGTTGGAGGTGTGGGTCTCGGTCATGCCCCAGGCTGCCTCCATCAGGATCGTACCGGTGAGATCCTTCCAGCGCCTGCGATAGTCGGCGTTGAGCTTCTTGACGAAGGAGACGACGCGCACCTGCTTCAACGACGACAGGTCGAACTCGCTCCAGCGCGGATGATCCATCAACTCCACCGCACCGTCCACCGGCATCGCCGTGATCGTGACCTTGTACTTGTCGATCGCGGCCATCGCGCCGACGGCATCCCAGCGCGCGAGCAGGACCAGCGTCGCGCCGGAGAACAGCGGGAAGATCAGGCCAAGGTTCTCACCCGCAATCCAGAACTCCGGAAAGAACGACAGGAACACGCTGCTCTCGTCCGACAGGACCGAGATGCCGTAATTGGCGGCGGCCGTGTAGACCATGTCGCGATGGGTATGGACGCAGCCCTTCGGCATGCCGGTGGTGCCGCCGGTGTAGTTGAGCGCCGCGACCTCATCGAGGCCGGGCGGCGGCAGCGGCGCAGGCGCGGGCATCGCGGCAAGCGCGGGCAGCAGATCGGTCGCGCCTGCGACCGCGATGCGCGGCGCGCGGATCGAGTCCGGTGCGGGAAACGCGGGCAATGCCGGCACGACATCGGCAAAGCTGGTGACGATGGTCTCGCGCAGCCGCACCTCGCCCCGCACCTGCTCGACGACGGGGATGAGCTGGTCCAGCGCCACGATCACATCGGCCTGGGTGTCGTTCAGCTCGTAGGACAGCTCGAACGCGCGCGACAGCGGGCTGACAGGGACGTGGACCGCGCCGAGCTTCAAAATGCCGAAGAACACGATGTGGAATTGCGGGCAGTTCGGCAGGAAGACGGCGACGCGATCGCCCTTGCGCACGCCCTTGGCCTGCAACAGCGCCGCGAAGCGGTCGCTCTGCCGGTCGAGGTCGGCGTAGGTGGTGACGTGCCCGTAGAAGATCACCGCCGGACGATCCGGGCTCCGCTTCGCCCAGGCGCGCAGATATTCCGTCAAGGGAACTTCGCCGTGCAGATAGTTCGGCGAACGCGGCATGCCCTTCGGCCAGGCCTTGTCCCACAGGCCGTTCAGAGTGGCGAGGTAGTCCTTCTCATTGAGGCCCGCGCTCATGACGTCATCCCAGTGCTGTTCTTCTTTTCGCGAGGGCACGCGCATGCCATCACTCGACGTCGTTACACGTCGAGCACGGCCGACGTCATGTCAAGGAAAACAGTTTTCCGCATCACGGCCGATGCCGCGGCGCGGAAAAAACGTCGGCGTTACGCCGTGGCGAGGCGAATGATCCGCCTTACGGCCGACGGAATCGGGGCGATGACGGGGACAGTGAACATCGGCTGAAGCTCGCGCGCGGCTTCCCCCAGCGGCCCGCCGCCGATGATGACGGCCTCCGCCCCGTCCTGCGCGATGCAGGCCTCGACCGCGCCGGCAAGGGCTGCGCGCAGCTGCGCCGGATCGCGCATCAGCTGTTGCGGATCGCCTTCGGCAAAGCGCGTGCCAGCGTAGCACGATCGCAGTCCCAGCGCGTCCGGCAATGCGTCGATCTTCGCTTTGAGCAGCGGTGTCGTGGTCGCCACACCGAAGCGGCGGCCACCTTCGGCGGCCTCCAGCATCGACGACTCGCCGATGCCCACCGCGGGCAGCCTGATCGCTGCCCTGATTCCGGCAAGGCCCGGATCGCCGAACGCCGCGACGATGATGCCGTCCGAGGAAGCTTGATGCGCCCGCGCGATCTCCTCGACCTCGGGGGCGGCCGCCTCCAGCGCCTCCGCCGACACGATCATCGACGGCGCGCGCGTTGCCGTGGCGCCGACGATGTCGAAACCGGTCACGGCGGCCGACTTCGCGATGGCGACCATCATCGTCGTGGTCGCCTCAAGACTGTTCGGATTGATCAGGAGGATGCGGCGAGCGGTCATGCTATCCGGCCGCCCGCGCCCGTGCACCGATCTCCTGGAAGATCGCGGTGAGCTCGTCGACCTCGCCCTTGCCTTCCTGGGGCCTGATCCGCTGCTCCATCTCCTCGATGTGATGATGCATGGCATGGATCGCGCCGGCCTTGTCCCGGGCGAGGATCAACGCTCCTATGTCGGGGTGCGCGTCGGGCGAGCAATCCGGCTCGCCTGGCTGCTCGAACGTCGCGATCGCCAGCGACGTCCGCAGCATCAGCTCGCGCGACATCTCCAACAGCACGCGGTTGCCGGCAAGCTTGGCGACCAGGATGTGGAATTCGGCCGTGAGCGACAGCGAGGCCCAGCGGTCGTTGCGGTCGTGGCGCGCTTCGCGCTCCATATGCGCCTTGAGTTCGGCCTTGCCTGTTTTGTCCAGCCGGTCGATCGCCGCAGCCACCGTGGCCGTCTCGATGATGCGGCGCGCGGCAAAGATGTCCTGGGCTTCCTCCCAGCTCGGCCGGTACACGAACGCGCCGCGATTGGGGATCTGCATTACCACCTTGCGCGAGGCGAGATGGGCCAGCGCCTGGCGGATGTGAATCCGCGTGGTGCCGAAGGCCGCGGCGAGCTTGTCCTCACCGAGCTTGGCGCCGGGCTTGAGCCGTTTCTGGCTGATCGCGGTCAGGATGCCCTGAACCACCGGATCGTCGTCGATGCTGCGCAGATCGACGGCCTCCGGCTCCCTGTGTTTCGGCTCGGGGCGCTTCGGCTTGCGCTTGAGGGGGCGGCTTCGCTTCATGCGTCGCTTTTACAGGATTCTGGAATGTTGCCGCAGCCCATTTTTTGTACAAACCGGCATCCATACTGTTTACAATATAGACAATAAATTGGCGCCAATTTTTGGCGCCTAAAAATTATCAAAGCATCCGCAATGCCTTAGCGAACAGCCCGCGCTGGCACGGCGATTGCTAACACCCTCGCGCAGGACACCGCGAAGGATGGAGCTGGCGTTGAGTGGCGTGCGCGGACAATCGCTGGACCTGAAGGGCATCGGCCACGCCTTCGGCGCGACGGTTGCACTGGACGAGATCGATCTCACTGTTGCGGCCGGCGAGTTGATCGCGCTGCTCGGACCATCCGGCTGCGGCAAAACCACGATGCTCCAGATCATCGCGGGCTTCCTGCGTCCGTCCCGAGGCGAAGTCCGCTTCGACGGCGCGCGGGTCGAGCACATCCCCGCCAATCGCCGCCGCATCGGCATGGTGTTCCAGAATTACGCGCTGTTTCCGCATCTCACCGTGTTCGAGAACGTCGCCTACGGGCTGCGGGCGCGCAAGACTGCGAATGCCGAGGTCGCGGCAAAGGTCGAGCAGATGCTCAGCCTCGCCCAGATGGCGGCATTCGCGCGCCGACTTCCGGGCGAGCTCTCCGGCGGACAGCAGCAGCGCGTGGCGCTGGCGCGTGCGCTCGCGATCGATCCGGGCCTTGTCCTGCTCGATGAGCCGTTTTCGGCGCTCGACAAGAATCTCCGCCTCGACATGCAGATCGAGATCAAGAGCCTGCTGAAGACGTTCGGCGTCACCTCCATCATCGTCACGCACGACCAGGAGGAGGCGCTGTCGATGGCGGACCGCATCGTCGTGCTCAACAAGGGACGCATCGAGCAGATCGACAGCCCGGATGCGCTCTACGACCGCCCGGCGAGCCTGTTCATCTCGAGCTTCATCGGCCACACCAATCTGCTGCGCGGCACCGTGACTGAGACGGACCGCGTGCAGCTGGACGCCGGCCCCGAGATCGACCTCGGCCGCTCCGTGCAGCGACGGCGCGGCACGCCGGTGACGCTCTCGGTGCGGCCGGAGAACATCGCGTTCGGCGCCGAGCAAGCCGGCGCCATTCCCGTCACGATCCGCGCCACCGTACCGCTCGGCGCGGTCAGCATCACCGAGGGCGTCGCCGCGAGCGGCGAAGCCGTGAAGATCAGCCAGGCGCGCGCTGCGACAAGCGCGAAGGCGCAGGCGGGATCGACCGCCTGGCTCACGATCTCCGACGTCTCGCGCGTCAGCGTTTTCAGCACGCCGGTCGGCGACGTCTCGAACCATCAGCAAAGGAGTGTTTGACATGAGCCTATCCCGGAGATCGCTGCTCGCCTCAGGTTCGGCCGCTGTCGCGGCGGCAGGCTGGGGATGGCCGAGACCATCGCGCGCCGCCACCTCGATCGTGGCGACGACCTATCCCGGCAGCTTTGACGAAGCCTTCCGCTCGGTGGTCGGGCCCGCTTTCAAGAAGACGAGCGACGGCGGTGTCACATTCACGCCACTGCTCGGCGTCGACCAGATCGGCAAGATCCAGGCCTCGCGCAACGCCCCGCCCTTCGACGTCGTGCTGTTCGACGAGGGACCACTGATCCCGGCGATCGCGAGCGGCGTGCTGGAGAAATTCCCGGTCGCGCAATCAAAATCCTATGCCGACATCCCGAGCGTGTTCCGCCATCCCGATGGCTACGCGCCTGTCATCACCGTGCAATTGATCGGCATCGCCTACAACCCGAAGAAGATCACGACGCCGCCGACCTCGTGGGAGGATTTGTGGAGGCCTGAATACAAGGGCCGTGTCGGCATCACCGGGCTCGGATCGAGCCTCGGCACCGCCTTCATGGTCGAGATCGCGAAGCTGAACGGTGGATCCGAGACCAACATCGAGCCGGCCTTCGAGGCCATCAAGAAGCTGCTGCCGAACGTCGGCGCGATCGCGGCCTCGCCCGGCGCGCTGGCTGCGCTGTTCCAGCAGGGCGAGATCGATATCGCCTTCAACTTCTGGAACAACGTGGCACTGCTCGCCGCCAAGGGCGTCGACATCGCCTTCGCCAAGCCAAAGTCCGGCGCCGTCGTGATCCGCACCAGCGCGCAGATCGTCAAAAACAATCAGGATCCGAAACTCGTGCTCGACTACCTCGACACTGTGATGTCGGTCGACACGCAGAAGGGCATCGAGGCCGCGCCCTGGGTGATGATGCCGACCAATAGCAAGGTGGCGCTGACCGGCGCAAACCTCACCGTCGCCAAGAGCGTCGACGACCTCGTCGCCAACAATGTCCTGCTCGACTGGACCAAATTCCAGCCGATGCGCGGCGAATGGATCACCCGCTTCAGCAAGGAAGTGAAAATCTAGATGGCGCCAGCCAGCACGAGTGCATCAAGGCAATTGCTGCCGGTGGTTCCGCTGGCAGCGCTGTTCTTCGCAGCCTTCGTGCTGCCGCTGGCCGCGCTTGTGCTGGTCAGCCTGTTCCGCGATCCGCAATTCTCGGGCCTGTCGCTGGTGCAATATCTGCGATTCGTGTCCGACCCGTTCAGCCTCAAGGTGCTGTCGGACACGTTGTGGCTCGGCGCGGAGGTTGCGCTGGCGACGCTGATCCTGGCCTATCCGCTCGCGCTGGTCTATGTCGCGAGCGGCCCGTTCATGCGCACGCTGATCACGTTCCTGATCATGCTGCCGCTCTTGACCAGCACGGTGGTGCGTACCTTCGCCTGGATCGTGATCCTCGGCCGCGACGGCATCATCAACTCGGCGATGCTGTCGCTCGGATTCTGGCAGGCACCCGCCCGGCTGCTCTACACCTGGGAGGGCATGGTTCTGGCGCTGACGCAGATCCAGCTTCCTTTGATGGCGCTCCCGGTCATCAACAGCCTGCTGCGGCTCGACGGCAACCTGACGAGAGCCGCGGAGGGACTGGGGGCAAGCCGCGCCCGCATCTTCCTCACCGTCATCCTGCCGTTGACCCTGCCGGGCGCCATCGCCGGGTGGCTGCTCGTCTTTGCTGCCGCTGCGACCGCCTTCATCACGCAGACGCTGGTCGGTGGCGGACGCATCATCCTGATGCCGTCCTACATCTACCAACAGGCCGTCGGAGTGCAGGACTGGCCGTTCTCGGCTGCGCTGTCGCTGATCTTCACGCTCGCCGTCACCGGCATCGTCTTTGCAATCGGCGCGCTGTCGCGCCGCTATGTGCGAGGCGTCGATGCAGCGTAGTCTCATTGACCGCATCTATTCCGGCGTGATCGGAACGATCACCGGCTTCGGGATGCTGCTGCTGTTGGCACCGACGCTGGTCGTGCTCGTCATTTCCTTCACCGGCGGCATTACGCTGAAATTCCCGCCGCCGAGCTGGTCGCTGCGCTGGTATGTCGAGCTGCTGCAATCGCAGGAGATCGTCGAGCCCGCGCTGACCAGCCTCAAGGTCGCGGCCATGGCGACGATCCTCTCCGCGGTGCTGGGCGGCGCGGCGGCGCTCGGGCTCGCGCGGAGCCGGCTGAAGATCGCGCGGGCGCTGGATGCGCTGTTCATGTCTCCGATGGTGCTGCCCGCCATGGCATTCGGCCTGTCGCTGCTGCTCGTCTTCAACCTGCTCGGCATACGTCTGTCGGCGGCGACCTTGGTGCTCGGCCACACCATCATCTGCGTGCCTTTCGTGATCCGGATGGTCGGCGCGTCGGTGCAGCAGCTCAATCCGGTGCTGATCACCTGCTCGCTCAGCCTGGGTGCCGGCCGCTGGTACACCTTCCGCCGGATCACGCTGCCGCTGATCCGCCGTGGCATCGTCGCAAGCTGCTTCGTTGCGTTCCTGACCTCGTTCGACAACGTTCCGGTCTCACTGTTCCTGGCGGATGCGCGCACCGAGGTTCTGCCGATCAAGCTCTGGGCGATCCTTGAAGGCAGCCTCGACGTGCGGGTCGCCGCCGTCTCCGGCGTGATCGTGCTTGTGACGCTCGCCGGTCTCGTCTGCGCGGAAATCTTCGGCGGCGTCAGCCGCCAGATCGGGAACCGCTGATCATGCCGATCGAGCGCGATCTCCACGGATATGGCCCGGTGCGACCGGATATCCTCTGGCCGAACGGCGCCCGCGTCGCGGTGTCGCTGGTGGTGAATTTCGAGGAGGGCGCCGAGCTCGCCGTCGAGCAGGGCGATGCCGAGACGGAACGCTATGGCGAAGTTGCTTCGACGTTGCCGCCGGGCGTCCGTGACCTCGTGCAGGAGCAGGTGTTCGACTACGGCATGCGCGCCGGCCTGTGGCGCTTCCTCAACGCCTTCGCCGAGGCCAAGGTCCCGTCGACCTTCATGATGTGCGGCCGTGCGGTCGAACGCGTGCCGGACCTTGCGCGCGCCGTGGTCGAGGCCGGGCACGAGCCCGCGGTGCATGGCTGGCGCTGGCTGCCGCACGCGCTCTACGGCGATGCCGAGACCGAACGCCGTGACATCGAAAGGACGCGCGACGTCATCGCCCGCACCACCGGCGTCACGCCGGTCGGCTTCATGTCACGCGGCAGCCAGAGCGCCTGGACGCGCGACCTCCTGACCGAGCTCGGCTTTACCTACGATTCCAACGCCCTCGACGACGACCTGCCCTATTGGAGCCGGTCGCGCCAGGGATCGATGCTGGTCCTGCCTTACGGCTTCGACACCAACGACATGAAGTTCTTCCATCGGAACGGTTTTGTGCAGCCAGAGGACTTTTCGGGCTATGTCAGCGCCGCGCTCGCGACGCTGGTCGAGGAAGCCGAACGCGGCCGATCCTCGATGCTATCGATCGGCTTTCATCTGCGCATCTGCGGCCGCCCTGCGCGCTTCCGCGCAGTGAAGGCCATTCTTGCCGAGCTTGCGCGGCTCGAAGGCCGCGTCTGGGTCGCAACGCGCGCCGACATCGCGGCGCATTTTCGCGCGGTCGCCCGCTAGGCCGCCCGCACGCCGGCAACGAAGACGCTGACCTCGTCCTCAAGCGATTGCAGCTTCTGCGTCAGCCGGCCGCTGGATTGCAGCACGAGGCCGGCGGCCTGGCCGGTCTCGGCGGTCGCATCGGTCACGCCGGAGATGTTCTGCGAGACCTGATCGGTGCCGGCGGCCGCCTCCTGCACGCTGTGCGCGATCGCCTGCGTCGCCGCGCCCTGCTCCTCGACGGCGGCTGCGATCGACGAGGAGATCTCGTTGACCTCCATGATGGTCTTGCGGATGCTCTCGATATTGCCGACGACCTGGTTGGTCTCGGCCTGGATCGCGGTGATCTGCGCACCGATCTCGTCGGTCGCCTTCGCGGTCTGGCTCGCCAGCGACTTCACCTCGCTTGCGACCACCGCAAAACCCCTGCCGGATTCGCCCGCGCGCGCCGCCTCGATGGTGGCGTTGAGCGCGAGCAGGTTGGTCTGCGAGGCGATCTGGTTGATGAGGTCGATGACCTCGCCGATCTTGTGCGCGGCGGCGGCAAGCCCCTGCACGGTGTCGTTGGTGCGCTGACCGTCGGCGGCCGCCTTGTCGGCCACCGTCGCGGCCTGCGCGACGCGCTGGCTGATCTCGGTGATCGAGGACGACAGCTGGCCGGCGGCGGAGGCCACCGTCTGCACGTTGCTCGAAGCCTGCTGGCAGGCCGTCGCCACGAAGCTCGCGCGATCGGTCGCCTTGTTCGCAGTCTCAGACATGCCCTGCGCGGCCTGCTGCATCGCGCGTGCCTCGTCGAAGACGTCGCGGACCACGGCCTGGACGCTCGCTTCGAACTTGCCGGCGAGATCGGCCATCGTCTTGCGCTTCTCGCCGTCGGCCCGCTGCTTCGCTTCCTGCTGTTCGGCATGCATCCGGCTCACGGCCGACGCATTGTCCTTGAACACGGCGAGCGCGTTGGCGAGCCCGCCAACCTCGTCGCGGCGATCGGTGTAGGGTACATCGAACGCACTGTCGCCGGCGGCGAGGCGCTCGGTCAGCGTGGTGATTTTCGCGAGCGGCTTCGTGACGCTGCGGCCGATCACGAAGGAGGCGCCGAGCACCAGCACGAGCACGGCAAGACACACCAGCGCGAACGTCGTCGCGTTCTGGCGGAACACGGCATCGACGTCGTCGAGATAGATGCCGGTGCCGATGATCCAGCCCCAGGGCGCAAAGCCCTTCACATAGGAGATCTTCCCGACCGGCTGGTCGAAGCCGGGCTTCGGCCAGAGATAGCTGTAGAAGCCGGCGCCCTGCTTGTTGACGACGTCAACGAACCCCAGGAACAGCGCGTTGCCGGCGGGATCCTTCATCCCGGCGAGATCCTTGCCGTCGAGCTCGGGCTTGATCGGGTGCATGACCATCCTGGGGGTCATGTCGTTGATCCAGAAATACTCGACCTTGTCGTAGCGCAGGCTCTTGATCTCCGCCATCGCGTCGGCCTGCGCCTGTTCGCGCGGGAGTTTTCCTTCGCTCTCGAGCTTCTGATAGTGCGCCAGGATGCCGTAGCCGACATCCACCATGTGCTGCGTCTTGGCCTGGCGATCGGCGACCATCTGCGTGCGCAGGGTCGACAGCGCGATCGGCGCCAGCGCAATCATGCCGAGGAGGCTGATGCCGACAATCAGGACCAGCTTGAAACTGATGCGGGAGAAAATCATCGGGGCTCGCAAAATTGGAAGGGCTGATATGCCTGTTTATCCCGTTCCCCTTAGCAAAGCTTTAAGCATTCGGGTCCCCCAAATCCCGTAAAATCGCGTGGGCAGGCAGCCGGCACGCCGCGTGCGGCCTGGCAGGTTTGCGGGGCCGGCCGCATCCGAGATCCGAACTCTTCAAATCTAGAAGACCTCGATATCGGCCTTCGCCGCGTTGACTTGCGACAGGCTCTGGCAGAACGATCGGCGCAGATCGTCAGCGCCAGACGCGGCGTGCCCGCAGCGAAAGGCCCGAGGCTCAATGCATCAATCGACATACGCCAAGCCCATCGACCTTCCCGCACTGACCGCGGCCGAGCGGCTCTTCATCTGGGGCTTTCGGAGCAAGGCGCGCAGCGGAAGCGCCGTTCCAACCGCGGCCGACATCCAGCAGGTGTACGACCATTTTCGCGTGGACGATGCCGTGCCGTCACTGGAAGCGATCATCGAGATCTTTGCCTGCACGGCGCATACGGCCATCGAAGTGCATTGCCCCACCTGTCCGCGCATGTCGGAGAGCGAGCGCGGAATCCTGCGGGCGATCGCCGCCGCGCAGAAAGAGCGCGACGATGTCGCGCGCGAGCAGTTCGAGTGCTGGCTGCCACCGGTGGGCGCGGATTGGGCGCTGGCGCCGGTGCGGGGACTTGCGACCATCTTCCGCATGGCCGGCCTCATTCTCCCCGACCGGCACGCCGAGCCCTTCGACCAGGGCCGGACGATGGTGATGAAGAGCTGGCTTGTCGGCAGTCCCACATTGCATTGACGAGATCGTTCATGATGGAGGCTACGAGCAATCCTGTGCCTGACCCGGAAGCCGGCCAGTCGCGCCCCTGCCCGCTCCAGGCCGCGCTCGCGACCCGTCCGAGCGTCGAAAGCTACGATCAATTCTGCCGCGTCGCGCTTTCGCTGTTCCGCTTCATTGGGGCTGCCTATGCGACCGGCGCCTCCGATTGCTGGGAGGCGGCCTATCGCTTTGCCGATGAAGCGCCCGGCATTGCCGACAGCCCGCTGCTGGTCGCACGGGCTGCTGCGCTCGTCAGGATCCTGCGCAGCGGCCGGCCGTGCGAGCTGTGCTTCATGCCGCCGTCGTGCCGCCGCCTGTCGAAGGACGAGGCGGAATTGATGCGGCTGCTGGCGGTCGCCCGCAGCGAGCAGCCTGGTGAACTCGAGTCGGTCGTCTGCCAGTTCGTCGGCTCCGGGAAAGAGGATGCGGCAACGAGGGCGGTCAACGCGCTTGCCTGCTGCTGACGCCTAACCGCCCGCCTTGCCGAGCACGAGATCGATCGTGTGGGCAGCGATCTTGCGCAGCTGCGCCTCGTCGCCGAAGGCCCGTTCGAGCACGGCGAGGCCGCGCGTCACCGTGATGATGTGCAGCGCCGCGGCCGCGGGATTGCCGTTGAACTCGCCGCGTTTCGCGCCTGCCGACAACGCGTCCTGAACCAGGGCGGTGATGCGCGAGATGAGGTTCGCAAAGGCCTGGCGCGCTTCCTCGTCGAGCCCCTCGCCTTCGACCGCGCCGAGCTCCATCAGGCCGCGCGTGGTCGGGCATCCGCGCGGCGGCGAGCCCGAGCGGAAATTCACGATGGTCAGGTCGAAAAACGCGCTGAGGCGTTTTCGCAAACTGCCCGTGCCGAGCGCCTTTTGCAGGGCGAGGAGATAATCGCCCGCATAGCGTTCATAGGCCTGGAGGAACAGCGCCTCCTTGCTGCCGAAGGCATTGTAGAGGCTGCCGCGCTGGACGCCGGCATCGCGCGCGATGTCCGACAGCGAGGCGCCGCGCACGCCCTTGCGCCAGAACTGGTCGAACGCGATGCGCAGGACGTCGTCATGGTCGAATTCGCGCGGTCTCAAATGTCGGTCCTCGGCCTGAAAGTATTTGACACGGTGTCAAGAACATGTTTTCTCGACATCGTGTCAAAAACCAATTGGGATTGATAGCCCGTTTCGTCAATGAGCCGGACCGCCGGCGCGCATCATGCGCCCTGGCCGGTCGGCCCGCATGCACAGGGACCAGCTCATGCCTCTGCTTCACATCTCGATGCGCGCCGGAAAGCCCGACGCCTACCGGCAGGCGATCCTCGACGGCCTCTATCGCGCCATGCGCGAGGCGCTGAACGTGCCCGAGGGCGACGAGTTCATGACCATCAGCGAGCATGCCCCCGCGAACTTCCGCTGCGGCAACGCCTACGGCGTCGCGCGAAGCGAGAACGCCGTGCTGATCCAGATCACCGTGTTCGCCTCGCGCACCGCGGAGCAGAAGAAGGCGCTGTACCGCCGGATCGCGGACCTGCTCGGCGAGAACCCGGGCATCCGGCCCGAAGACGTGTTCGTGAACGTGCTCGATGCCCCCAGGGAGAACTGGTCCGTCGGCCACGGCCTCGCACAATTCGCGTGAATTTGCCGGGCGCGGAGTTGCCCGCCCCCTCTTGAGAATTGCCGGCCGGAAGGGTCTGATAGGCTGCGGAGCAAACCTCCGCCGAGCCGAACCCGGGACCTGAACCGCATGACCATGTCGGTCGAGCAATTGTGGAGCCTGCCGGAAACCGCGCTGGTCGGCGCCTATGCGGAAGCGCGGCGCCGCTACGCGGAGAAGAAATTCGAGCGCGACACCCATCGGGCGCGGCTGGAATGGATGCGCGCAAAGCTGTTCGTCAACACGCCGGGCAACGTCACCGAGCGCAAGATGGCGGTCGACGTCTCCGAGGAGCTGGCGCGCAAGGGCCAGGAGGTGCGCGAGATGACGCGCGATCTCGACATGCTGAAGATCGAAGTCGACGTGATCGACACCATGATCCGGCTGCGCGGCGCGCACGGCGCTCCGCCGGTTCACGCCGAGGAGGCGGCCGGGAAGCCGGCCGAGCCGGAGGGGGAGTGACATGGCTGCGTTCCGGGGAAGCTGCCTGTGCGGCGAGGTCGCGTTCGAGGTCGAGGGCCCGTTCGATCGCTTCCTCAACTGCCATTGCTCGCGCTGCCGCAAGGCGACCGGGACCGCGCATGCCTGCGAGGTGATCGTGAAGGCGGGGGCGCTGCGCTGGCTGCGCGGGGAAACATCCGTCGCGCGCTTCGACCTGCCCAATGCACGGAGCTTTGCGACCGCGTTCTGCAAGAGCTGCGGCAGCCCGATGCCGCATCTGACGCGCAGCGGACGCGAAGCGATCATCCATGCCGGCGCGTTCGACGAGCCGCTGGGCGCGACGCCCGACCGGCACGTGCAATGGACGTCCCGCGCGGATTGGTATGTGCACGGCAACGGATTGCCGGTGGAGGATTGAAGCTCAGCTTTGCGCATGCCCACCGTGGCGACGGTGATACGCACTTGGCGACGGCCAGCTCCAGTCCTTCAGTGTCGCTCGATCCGGCTCGAAGATCTCGATCTTGAGCGCATGGCATGCCGCGGCATCGCTGGAATGGGTTGCGCTACAGTCTCCACCGGGACAGGCCGACAACGCGCCGAGCAGGTCGATCTCCGCGAGAAACTCGATGAAGTCGCCGGGACGGACCGGACTTGCCTTCATGAAATATTGGTGCGTGTCCTTGGTGAAGCCGGTGCACATGAAGACGTTGAGCACGTCGTGGACATGATGCTCGATCGCGCGTGGCTCCATCTCGAGCTCGGCGGCAAGCGCGCGGGACAGGTTGGAATGGCAGCAGAAATCGTAAGCCGTGCCGTTCAACAGGAGATTTGTATAGGGATCGCAGCGCGTGCCGATGACATCATGAATGCCGGCGCCGTCCTCATCGAAGCCGTACCAGCCGAGCGTGTCGTGACTGATGGTCGCCATCGGCCGAAGGTAGGGCATATTGCTCCAGAGCCGGTCCCCGATGCCGACATGCGTGCCATGGAGCGCCCGCGTCTTGCCGCTGAAGAAGCGCTCGGAGAGATCCTCTGCATTCCAGAGATTGAGGTCGCCGACCTGAGGGCCATCGATGCTGACGATGCGGAAGAACTGGCCGCGCGCCACGCGAAATGTTCTGGCATCGCGTGGCGGCACGGTGAGCTCGTGCGTCTTGACCATCGTGCGGCGAGCTTGCTCGAGCGCGGCCAGGTCGGGCCCGGGCATCGTGCCGGCCGGATAGACGATCGTCGGCTTGGCGGCGCGGCGCGAAGCGGCGTCTGCGGGTGCGGGTGCGCTTTTGGACGACATGCCAAGCTGATCCCTGTGACTGCAATCCATCCTACCGCCTCATCTCACCCACTCGCAACGCACCCCGCCATGATCCCGTCGAGCTCGGCCTTCGAGAGCACCCCGAGCTCGGCGATGAAGACGATCCGGGTCCGCGGCGCGCCTGGCGTCGGCGCTTCACCCGGCGCCAGTGTCGCGCGGCCGCCGGCGAACTGGAACACCGTCAGGCGGCCGGGCTGCTCGATGGTCTCGAACAGGCCCTTGGCGCGGGCGAGCTTTGGCGCGAGCCGGCCGATGGCCTGCTGCAAGCGCGGCAGCGAGATCGGCTGATCCGAGGTCCAGCTCAGCGTCTCGAAGCGCTCCTCTGCCGGCCGCCGCGGCCCCGGCTCGCGTGCCGCTGGCGCGCGATCGACGGTTGCGGGAAACAACAGCGCGGACGGAATCTCGCCGTGCTGCGCATCGACGACCACGGCGGGGACGCGCAGCGCGCGGATGGCCTCACGCATCCGGGCACCTGCGCCCTCGTCCGCCAGATCCAGCTTGCTGAGCGCCACGATATCGGCGACGCGCAGCTGCGCGCGCACCAGCGCGTCATCGAAGGCCGACGGCGGTGTGCCCGCGTCCATCACGCAGAGCACGGTTTCCAGCGGCGCCTCGCGCAGGATCACCGGGTCCATTCAGGTTGCGCACGATGTCGGAGGGATCGGCGACGCCGCTGGTCTCGATGACGATGGTGTCCGGCTTCGGATCACGGCGCAGCAGCGTCGCGAGCGTGCGGAGCAGGTCGCCTTCGAGCGAGCAGCAGATGCAGCCATTGGCAAGGCTCACCACGCCGTCGCTCGCGCCCGCGATCAGCTCCGCATCGATGTTGATCGCGCCGAAATCGTTGACGACGGCGGCGATGCGCCGCCCCTCCGCATGCGCCAGCAGATGGTTGACGACCGTGGTCTTGCCCGCCCCCAGAAAGCCCGTGACCAGGAGAATGGGGACCGGCATGGGTCAGCTCTCGACGACGGGGCGGCGCACGGGTTTGCCCGGCCGCGCCGCCACGTCCAGCACGCCGTCGCTGATCAGCACCTGGCCGCTGACGACGAGATGCCGCACGCCCTCGGATGGACGGTTCATCGCCGTGAATGTCGCGCGGTCGCTGAGCTTCTCGTAGTCGAACACGACGATGTCGGCATCGGCGCCCTTCGCGAGCCGGCCCTTGGCGCGCATCGCGGGCGTGCTCTGCGACAGGATCTCCGCCGGGATCAGCGCGCATTTGCGCACGCCTTCCAGCAGCGAGACCGTTTTGCGTTCACGCACCCATTCGCGGATGAACTTTGTGAAGCAGCCGGCCGAGCGCGGATGCGACGTCGCATCATCAGGCAGCGGCCAGGCGTCGCCGGTATAGGTGGTGCCGTCCGACAGCGTCCACGGCATCGCATCGGAGGCGATGGCGCCGCCGGGATAGAGCACCGACATGTCGAGCAGGTCGCGGTGATGCGAATTGTTCTCGGTGTCGAGGATGTGCCAGAGCACCAGCGAGGACGGCTCTTCGGCCTGCGCCTTGAGCAGCTCCTCGCGGTCATGGAAGCGATAGCCGTCGGTCACGCGCTGCACGGAATCGTAACCGGTGCCGTTGCGTTCGACGAATTGGGGATCGCTGAAGAAGGCCGCGGCCAGCACGGTCGAGCCGGTGCCGTAAGGATAGGCCTCGACCGTAATGGGCAGGCCCTGCGCCTGCGCCTTCTCGACCAGCACGCGGCAGCGCTCGATATCGGTCTTGCTCGACGAGTTGAAATGGCAGATGTGCATGTGAGCGCCGGTGGCGCCGGCATAGCCGATCAGGCGGATATAGGCCTCCGCCGCGCTCTCGGGATCGATGCGCGACATGTAGGCGACGTGGGTGAAGGTCGGCACGTCCTTGGCGGCTGCAAGCTGGCAGACCGCGGTCAGCTCCTGCACGCCGGCGCCCGGCGCGTAGGCGTTCAAGATGCCGATGCCGATACCGCCTTCGTTGAGGCCGCGCGCGAGGCGATCGAGGATGCCGGCGACCTCGGCGTCGGTCGCGACGTTGTCCATCCAGCGGCGGTCGCGCATGGCGTTGCCGAACGCCTCCAGCGAGCTTTCCGCATTGGAGCCCGTCATCGCGCCGATGCGCGCAAAGGCCCAGTTGGTGGCGGCGCCGTAGTTCAGCACGCGTCCCTTCCGGGCCTGGCGCTCATACCAGGACCCGACCGGAAGCACGCCCGCCTCGAGATCGAGCGTCGTCGTCACCCCGTCGAACGCCTGCATGCGATCCGCCGGGATCGACTGGCCGTGCGCGTGCAGGTCGATGAAGCCGGGCGCAACCACGAGGCCGGTGGCGTCGATCACCCGCTCGGCGCCGCCGAGCGAGGCGCCGACGGCGGCGATCTTGCCGTCCACCACCGCCACATCACCGATGGCATCCATCCCGCTCGCCGGATCCACCACCCGGCCGCCAGAGATCACCAAACCGCTCATATCGTCGCTCCGCATGCAATTGCCAAAACCTCCAAAGGCCCGGCAGCAGCTTCGGAGGCACGTCGGGGCGCATAGAGGCAGATTTTCGGGACAACGACCACCTCCGCGGATGCCGATGCATCATGCTCGCATGGGAGGTCCGGGCGTGAGGCCCGGGCGCGCACTCGCGTTCTCGCGGCATGATTTGCCCGAGCTGTGCTTCGCGTCACACCCCCTCGAAAGAAAGGGCGCAGGGAAGACCGGGCGCCGGCTGGCACCCATTAAGACCCCTGCGCTGAACAGATGCACACGCAATGCACAGGGGAGACACAGGGCCGCCGAAACCCGGCCTTCCCTGCGCGATGGTTTGACGGCCTATGCCGTGCTCTCCCGGGAGCCGAGTTCGTTCTGGCCTCCCTCGCCTTCGCGAAATGCGCGGCACCGCGCCGGTTGACGCGATTGACGCCTTCGCCAAGGCTTGACCGTAGCAACGACGGCCAGGACCACACGGTTTCGCCGTACGCGAGCTAACCCTGCTTCGCCAAGAGGCTTCGCAGGGCGCGGCCCTGCTCCGTCAAAGGCTCCGCAAAGCTTGGGCGCCGTCCGTCTTCGCGGTCCGTAGCGCGCTCACGAGGTTCATCTCGCCCTGCACGCTACCGACCGCCTTTAACGCCGCCCGCGTCCACCGCAACCCAGCCCGCGTTCGTGACGACGTACGACCGCCCCTTTTGCCGGGCTGGGATGGCCGACACATACGACAAATCCGAATTTCGGTAAAGTGGAATGTTTTTGGAGGACGGGGTTGACATCCTGTTTCGGCTGTTTTGCCCGACAGCCGCGCAGTCGCGAGATGGCGCGCCTGCAGCGGATCAGGTCCGAAGCGCCGCTTAGTACGTAGGATGGGCTGAGCTCTCGCGAAACACATCACCCCGATTGACGACCGACTACGATGGCAATCTCCGCTCGGATATAATTCGCACCGGCGGAAAGGCGACGCAATCCACCACATCGAACAGCACTTCGATCCTGCCGTCGTATGACCGTGCAAAGGCAATGGCGTCATCGTGCCGTTCGTCGGCGATGCGCGTGCCGAGCGTGCAGTGTGGCGTCCATGCTCCGGGCCGATAATGAGGGCGACAATGCGCCGGATCAATTGCTGCACTGATGGCGCTGTGGATGCGGGTCAGGGCCCCATTGGACGCTGGGTCGGCCCAGAGGACGAGAGGCGAACCTTCGAACCAACGAATTTGTCTGAATTCGATACGCAGTTGCGCCTCGCCGGTGACGGCCGTCAGCATGGCATCCCATGCAGTCTGCTCGCTGATCGAAGGGGAATCGTAGATCGCAAAAGTGAAATGCGGTCGGTAGCCGAGGGCGCGCATCGACGGCTCGACCTCAAAGGCAGCAACCTGGTCCCACAGCCGTTCGATCTCGGTTGCAGAACTGTTGTCGGCGCGGATGTTGATGGCTAGTGCCACAGGCACAATCCTTTGGACGAAACAATCAATCTGTTGAAGCCCGCCGGGCCCAGAGAAATGGCGCCAGCCAGACTAAAACCGCGAGCTCTCATACTATCGAAATTGCGCCATAATTCCTAACGGCACACCCTTGAGGCACGCGTCCGCGCACGCCCGCGTCCACCGCAACCCAGCCCGCGTTCGTGACGACGTACGACCGCCCTTTTGCCGGGCCGGGACGGTCGACACATACGATAAATCCGAATTTCGGCGAAGTGGAATATTTTTGCGAAAGGGGATTGACGGTGGAATTTTGTACTGCTTCGTCCGTCACGCCTGCCACAAAACGCGCCACTCGCCTTAGCATCTCATCGAGATACTAAGGCCTTGCAATACGTATCTCGACGAGATACGTATTGTCATGATCAAGAGCTTCAAGGGGAAGTTTGCCGAGTTGATCCTTCAGGGCCGCATGGCCCCGAAGGGTTTTCCGGCAGATATCGCAAAGGTCGCGCGCCGAAAGCTGATCATGGTGGACGCCGCCGACTTTCTCGATGCTTTGAAATCGCCTCCCGGCAACCGCCTTGAAGCTCTTAAGGGCGATTTGGCGGGCAAGCACTCGATTCGTATCAACGATCAATGGCGGATCGTGTTCAGATGGACGGATGCAGGTCCCGAAGACGTCGAGATCATAGACTATCACTAGACCGGCCGCCTGTGGCCAACCAAAGGAGTTCGCAGATGGCAAAGAAATTACCGCCAATTCATCCCGGCGAAATCCTGCGTGAAGAATTTCTCGCTCCGCTCAAGCTGACGCCCTACGCGGTCGCGGCCGCCCTGAACGTACCGCGCACCCGGATCGAGCGCATTGCGCGCGAAGAAAAGCCCGTCACGGCCGACACCGCGCTGCGGCTCGGCAAATTCTTCAAGACTGGCGCTGCATTCTGGATGAACATGCAGGCTCGATTCGATCTCGAAACAGCCGAAGACGTACTCGCACCACAGATCAAGAAGATCGCGCCTTACGAGGCGGCTTGAGAGCGATACAGTCGCGCGAGTACCTGGCAGGTGAATGAGGCCACATCCAAAGCCTGGGAGCTGAGTGCGCTATGGAGTTGAGCGCAGTCCAGCAATGCCACCGTAATTCAGAAGGCTGCAAGCTCCTACACGATTGAAGCCGCGGTCTAATTTTCGAGCATGCACGACTGCCCTGCGTCGTCCGCCTCATTCGCCAGGCTACCGCGGGCAGCCGCGAGAAACCTGGTGAATTCCCGTGGCGGATCCGGTTCCGGGTCGAACCGCCAGCGTATGCCTGATAGACTGCCTGCGCGTTGCGACGAACAATCTTCATGACGCGAGCGGGAATATGGCCGGCAAACACACACTCGAACGCCTGATCCAATGGTCGATGCGCGGCCCCTGGGCCGATCGTTTCGACGAGATCCTTGCAGACCATGTATTGCCCGCCTGCGACGAAACCGGTCTCGGGATGGAGGATATCGTTTCGACCATCGGTGAAGACCTGTTCATGAGCACGGTGTGGGCCTGTGCGTTCGAGGACTTCCTGACCTGCGAATTCGGCGACGGCGAGAATGCCATCGACGACTATCTGAAACGGCGCGGCTGGAAGGAGACTGCATCGGTTCGCACCTACATGGCGGCGCTGCGAAGTTCGACAATGAGCCTCTATGAGGTGAGCGACATCGTCCCCGGCACGTCGTTTCACGCACGGGATCTCATCCGAGGCGGCGAACCGGTCCTGATCAGCGAGCGGAGCGCGACCCGCAGCCTCAAGCCGTGGGACCGCATCGCGGCGCGCGTCGTTCAGGTCGGCAGCAAAATGCAGGTAGGCGGCGGCGTGCTAGTGTTCGAACACGGCACAGCGGAAGATATCCTCGAAGCCTGGGATGCCTTCGAAAAGCTCGGCAAGGATCAAAGACGAAGATTTGCGAAAGACGCTCTCGGAGAAGATGTCGACGACGAGGCGATCGCCGATCTGTCTCCGACCGAGATGGCACGCACAAGCGGTTCGCTGTTCACGACCTTTTGGCTCGTCGATCTGATCGATCGGATTCGAGAGCCGTCGATCCCCGATTGGCGAAACTCCGAAGGGGATGAGCTGGTTCTGTGCGAAGTGCGCTACCCTCTTGCAGCCGGCACAACCAGCAATGACATTCGCACTGTACTACACGCCCATGCCGAATTTTGCACAGCGGACATGATAACCTGGAACTGGATCACCGGGGAAAAACCGGCGGCGGCGGGTGCCGGCGAACAGCCGGGGCGGTCATTGAACTTCGAAACCTGGCGCGACGACGGCGCACTCGTGCTCGGCGATGTGAAGCTGGAGGACAAGGCGGTTGTACTCAGCACGAACTCCCGGCAGCGCTCCGACCGCGGCGATGCGCTGCTGTCCAGGATACTCGGCTCGCGGGTCGGCGAACCTTCGATCAAGACCGAAACTGTCGAGCAAATAATGGCATCGCGCGACGCCGGCGAGCCCCAGGCGGTCGATATCTCCGAGGAGGAGCAATTTGCGATCATCCATGGTCAAATGGACCGGCACTACCGCAGCGTCCTCGATGAGCCGGTTGCCGTGCTCGGAGGACTGACGCCACGTGCAGCAGTCAAGACCGACGACGGACGAGTTAAAGTCGTCGAATGGCTCAAGATGATGGAGAACATGACGGCCAAATCCGGCGATGACAACAGCGCAATGGCCAGTTACGACTTCGGTTGGCTGTGGAGGGAATTAGGTCTTGGTGAACTGAGGCGTTGAACGAAACCGCCCCGTGGCTGCTGCGCCACGTCGTGGCCCGGGATTGCTCCGCTAACCACCCTGTCCATATTGCCTCCTCCCTCGGAGGAGAATCTTTCAACGCGGTTTTGTCGCGGGTGCTCGCGATAGTGAATTCGTACAAAGTTGGACGAAACGACCTCTGCCCCTGCGGCAGCGGCAAGAAGTTCAAGAAGTGCTGTCTCAACCCGCGGAGCCGGAGCGAGCCGTCATCCGGACTGCACCGAGTTGATCCGCAGACGCGGGAAGATTCCCGATCAGCGCTTGAGCAAGAGTTAGGCGCGACTTGGCGGTATGATCCATTCTTGGAGCCACATCCGGATCAGTGGCTTGCGCTGGACGAACAAGAACGGATCGATGCTGTGCTGGGGTATCATCGACGTGCCCGGATTCGCCTCCCGCGGCAGAGATTGCACGCTGTCGTTCACGTCATCGTCGAGAACCAGATGGCTGATGCCGAGCTGCCGGTGCGACGCACGGCGCAGCGACTGATGTCCGAGGGGCTCGATCGTCACGAAGCCGTTCATGCGATCGGCTCGGTACTTACCGGACATCTCAACGATCTGATGCACGGAATCAAATCGGGCGGCGACGACGTCGGAACGGGGTCCAACCAGGATCCGAACAAGGACTATTTCACTGTGCTGGAAGCTTTGACCGCGGAAGGATGGCTTCGGTCCGCCTGATCAGTGCGTCGACGCTCTGTATCGAAATGGCGCGACAGCCGCAATTCTTAACGGCACACAGTTGAGGCACGCGTCCGCGCACATAGGTGCCTCGGCCAACGATGCGGAAAGCCCGAGGCATCATCGGTCGACGGGGCGCCGGTTCATGTCCTCCAGGAGTTCGCGCATGGCATCGAATTGCGTGCCGAAACCCTTCCAATCTCCTGCCTTCAATCGCTCCACTGCCTGGTTGTAGCGATCAAGCGCCTCCCTGGACTGATTTGCCGTCGGGCCTGTCAGGGGCGCCTCTTCCATCCTGCTCGGGGTGACCGGCGCCGGACCGGATTCCGTGAACAGGGCGGCCAAGGCCTCGGCGAGCGTCTCCTTCATCACGACACGCTCACCATAAGCTGCGATCACGCGCTTGAGCTCCGGCAGGTGTCCTTGCTGCGCTCGCAGATAGAGCGGCGATATGTAAAGGATCGAGTTCTCGATCGGAATCGCAAGCAAATTGGCACCGCGGATCACCCGCGAGCCCATCTGATTCCACAGCGTGAGCTGTTGCGAAATCTCCGTACTCTGATTGATCCGGGCCTCGATCTGGAACGGCCCGTAGACGAGCTTCTCCTTGGGGAATTCGTAGACGATCAATTTGCCGTAGTCGGGTGCGTCGCAGCGCGCGGCGAGCCACGCGATCATGTTGTCGCGGCGGCTCGGCACCATGGGCAGCATGAGGAAGAATTCGGCCTGCGGTTCGCCGGGCAGCCGCATGATGATGTAATAGGGGGTCATCGTCGAGATGCCGTCGCCGCCCGGCTGACGCGGGAATTGCCAGAGATCCTCGCGGTTGTAGAAAACGTCGGCCGCCTCCATGTGGTAGGTCTGGTACAGCCGGGCCTGAATCAGGAACAGGTCTTCCGGATAGCGAACGTGCTTCCGCAAGTCCGGCGGCATCGTCGTGAACGGCTTGAACAGGCTCGGAAAGATGCGCTGGTAGGTCGCCGCAACCGGGTCGCCGGAATCAACCAGATAGAAGTCGACGGTCCCGTTATAGGCATCAACGACAACCTTCACCGAATTGCGGATGTAGTTGAGATCGAGCCCCTGTGCCGGCTCTGCATACGGGAAATAGGAGTTCGTCGTGTAGGCGTCCTGCATCCAGAACATGCGCCCATTGCTGACGACCAGATAAGGATCGTGATCGAGCTTGAGGAACGGAGCGATCGTGCTCACCCGCGTCTGGATGTTGCGCCGGATCATGATCCGGCTGTCGGTCGTGATGTAGCTTGAAAGAATCAGGTTCGGGTCGTTGAAATAGTAAGCAAACAGCGTTCTCGCGGCCATTCCCCCGATCGGGATGCCGCCGGCGCCGCCATAGGCCGCATAGGCGTTCTCTTTCCCCTTCGGATAATCGAACTCCGGCGTGCTGCCCTTGACGATGACGTAGTCGTCGGTCTGCTCGCCGAAGTAGATGCGCGGCTCGTCGATCCTGGGACCGACGTCTGCGACGGGAGGAATATCCCGCAGATAGAACAGCGGCAGTCCTTCGGCACTCTTGCGTGTGACCGGGCTCATCACCGCGCCATTGCCGTGGGTGAACAGCACGTGGCGATTGACCCAGGTCTGGGCGTTCGGCGGCAACAGGGAGGACCGCAGTTCGCGGGCCGAGAGCATCACGCTCTGGTAGGAGCCATCGAGCCAGTAGCGATCAACGTCGAGGTCATGGAATTTGTAATAGGTGCGGATTTCCTGCAGTTGCGCGTAGGTATCCGACAGCGGCAGCCAGTCCCACAGCCTGATATTTTCAATTGTCGCCTTGTTGGCTTCGAGCACCTCTGGGGTAAGCTTCTGCTCGGCAGCAAACGGCTTGGTTGCAATCTGATCGAGATTATATGCCTGCCGGGTGAGCGCGATGTTGTGTTCGATATAGGGCCTCTCCAGCTCCAACTCGCTCGGTTTGACGACGAACTGCCTGTATAGCCAAGGGACGACGGCGGACAGCACGAACATGCCGACGCCGACGAGCACGATCGCCACGGCCGGGAGCCGATAGGTGCGAACCCGGACGTTCGCCCAGGCGGCAAGCGCCGCGATGATCGAAATTCCGATCATCAGCCACAACGCCGGCAGCCCCACATGCACGTCGGTGTAACTTGCGCCGACGACGACGCTATTGTCGCCATAGAGCAGCAGATAGCGGTCGAGAACGTAGGACCAGGCTTTTACCGCGAAGATGAAACCAAGCAGAGCGGAACCATGAGCGATCGCCGCCGGCGATATTGACCGGCGGCGAACGTCGTATTCGATGTCGCCATGCAGCCAGTAGACAGCCGCGGCGAAAAGCCCGCTCAGAACGAGCGCGAGCATCATCCAGTTCCTGATGACGATATAGGCGGGCAGCGAGAAGAGGTAGAAGCCGATGTCCTTGTTGTAGAGCGGATCGTCTGCGCCGTAGGGTACCTGATAGATAAATCGCAGGAAGACGCCCCAGTTGCCGGCTTCCTCCGCCGCCACAAGAAGAGCGAGCAAAGCTGCACCGCCTGCGATCAACCGGGGCAACGGCAGTTGATCGCGCACGAGCGCAAGCAGATCCGGTTGCACGTTGCCCGCGGCGCTTTGCGCCGGAGCGGCGACAGGCTGCGTCGACCCTCGTCGGGCAAAACGCAGTGCGAGCCATCCGTTCAACCAAAGGATGACGGCGGTTGCCGTCCAGACGGCAAGAAAGACGGCGGCCTCGGCGCCGATTGTCGTCGCAAAAACCTGCAGGTAGCCGATCGAGGAAAACCACAGCCAGCCGACCAGGAGGTCGCTCGCGAGCGCGAGCAGGATGAGGGAAGTCCCAATGACGATGGCCGCAACGATGAGCCTGGCCACGGCACTTTGCCTTGGTACCTTGCGTCCGGGTCCGGTAATCCCGATCGTCATGATTTCATTATAGCGGAAATGAGCGACGCCCGCCGCTCGATTTCACGGCCGGGATTAGCGCCTCGAGGCGAGGACACCGGTATTCGAACCTGCATCGCCGGGACCGCGGAACGGCGCAAAGTGACGCGCCATGCTGAATAAGACGGCGAACTAGCATATATTTGCGGATGGAAGACCCCTGTTGGGTCTATAGTCAGATAGCCGCCCATCGTATGGCGCGAGCCTGCCGGGAAGCCCCTACGGTGGATGGTTTGCATCCAGCATCGGAGGTGATGTCATGGCCATTGCTCCCACGCTCCAGAAATACCTAGCCGCTGAGAACATCCAATACGAGGTGATCCCGCACGAACTCAGCATGACGTCCGCTCGCACGGCCGAGGTATGCCACATCCCTGGCGATCGCCTCGCCAAGGGCATCGTGTTGCGGCGCGACGGCGAATACGTGCTGGCCGTCTTGCCCGCATCGCACCACCTCCACCTGTCGGAACTGAGGACAGAGCTCGGCGACAACGTCCACATGGCCGATGAAACCGAGATCGATCGGCTGTTCAGCGACTGTGCACACGGTGCAGTACCTGCCGTCGGCAAATGCTACGGGCTGGATACGATCGTCGACGACAGCATCAAGGCACAGCCGGACATCTACATGGAAGCCGGCGATCACGAGACGCTGCTTCATATGGGACACGCGCAGTTTGAGCGCCTGACGGCCAATGCGCCGCACGGGCGGTTTAGCGCGCACGACTGAGGATTTTGGAGACCGCCCATTGCCTTTGCGATCCTGGGCGGGAACTCCGGTCGCGAAGTCGCTGTTAGAGTGTGGGGGAGGGTAACGGCGACAACGTCTGCGCTTGTCTGGTCGGACGGGCAGGGAATGATGCCTTCTGCTGCGATCTCGCGCCCGATCGGCTGTACAATTCAGAAAATGGGGGGCCGCTGCGTTGCATTAATGCACTTCAAACCCACGAACGGAGGCTCGCCATGAAAGTCAAAGACGTGATGCACAAGGGTGTCGACTGGGTCAGCCCCGACACCCCTCTCACCGAGCTTGCCAAATTGATGCGGGCGCATGACATCGGCTGCATTCCGGTTGGCGAGGACGACAAACTGGTCGGGATGGTGACCGACCGCGATATCGTCTGCAAAGGGCTCGCGAGCCACAACTTCGATGCCGGCCGCGCGACCGCGCGCGACGTGATGACTGAAGGCATCCATTGCTGCCGGGAGGACGATGACCTCGCAAAGGCGATGCATCATATGGAGAAGCTGCAGGTCCGCAGGTTGCCGGTGATCAACAAGAGCAAGCGGATGATCGGCATCATCAGCCTGGGTGACCTCAGCCGTTCCGCGCCGGGTGATATGCTGACCGAGACCGTCAGGAGTGTTTCTGCGCATCACTGAGACGATGCAAGGCGCACGTCGATTTGCCCGTGCCGTCCGGCGGTTCAGGTCGCCCGGCCGACCGCCTGCGAATTGGCCAATCGGCGTGCGCAAAGCGCCAAACCTCGCCGATACGGTGCGTGATCGACCAAATATTGCGCGACATGGCGCTCCCGGGCCGGAGCAGCATCGCACAAGATCGCAAATTATCGGGGACTTGGCGCTCCCTAGGGGAATCGAACCCCTGTTTCAGCCTTGAGAGGGCCGCGTCCTAACCGCTAGACGAAGGGAGCGTGAGGGCTACGACATAGCCGCGAATTTTGCCGGCGGCAAGGCGAGATTGGGGGTTTCACCCCGGTCGTCCTGGCCAAGGCCAGGACCCATTACCCCGAATGCCAATGGTTAAGGCACATCGGAGCGCCGATCTCGTTCACGCAACGAAAACCTGGGGTTATGGGTCCTGGCCTTCGCCAGGACGACGGTGGAAATTTGGGCCGAATGTCCGGGCCACCCTTACGGCTCATTGGCAAATTTCAGCTTTCCGGCCGGCCTCAACGTGTGGGCGTCGAAGGTGCGGATCTCGGTGACCCCGCCGACATCGAGCGTGATCACGAGGCGGTCGCCGGCGACCCCGGTCGACACGATCCTGGCGCCCTTCGGCAGGGTGGCGGTGACGTCGCCGGCCGGCTCGGGCGCCCTTCCCTCCGACTTGAAAAGGCGGTAGCCCACCGCGATCAGAACGGCGCAGATCGCCAGCGCCGTGGTCAACCCCGCGATCAGCATCATCCGCCGCACCCGCGCGAACAGCGCGGCCTGCTCGGGGGTCGGTTCGGGAACAGCGGTATCAGACGTCGTCATGGAAAACTCAGGCTCTGCGCAAAGGTTGGAGGTTGTCGTCGCCGGCGACGAGGGCTCGGCCCGGCTCGACCGCGTGCTGGCGGCGCGCCTGCCGGACCTGTCGCGATCGAGGCTGAAAGCCCTGATCTTGGCGGGCGCGGTGAGCCTGAAGGCCTCCGCCATCCGCGACCCCGCTTATCACGTCAGTGGCGGCGATACGATCACAATCGACGTGCCGGAGGCCGCGCCCGCCGAGCCGAAGGGCGAGGAGATCGCCCTCGATATCGTGTTCGAGGACGACGACATCATCGTCATCAACAAGCCGAAGGGCCTGGTCGTGCACCCCGCAGCCGGCCACGAGACCGGCACGCTGGTGAACGCGCTGATCGCCCATTGCGGCTCGACGCTGTCGGGCATCGGCGGGGTGCGCCGGCCCGGCATCGTGCACCGGCTGGACAAGGACACGACCGGGCTGATGGTGGTCGCCAAGAACGACCTCGCGCACGCCTCGCTGTCGGCGCAGTTCGCCGACCACGGCCGCACCGGCGCGATGCGGCGCGGCTACATGGCCTTCGCCTGGGGGGTGCCGAACCGACATCGCGGCACCGTCGATGCGCCGATCGACCGCCATCCGTATGCGCGGGAGAAGATGGCGGTGCGCCAAGGCGGCCGCGAGGCGGTGACGCATTGGGAGATCCTGGAGAGTTTTGCCGGGCGCGACGGCAAGCCAATCGCGGCGCTGCTCGCCTGCGAGCTCGAGACCGGGCGCACCCACCAGATCCGCGTCCACCTCGCCCATATCGGCCATCCCCTGATGGGCGATGCCGTCTATGGCCCGCATTTCAAGACCAAGGCCAACCAGCTCGGCCCGGAGTCACAAGCCGCTTTGGCGGCGCTCGGGCGGCAAGCCCTCCACGCCTATCTGCTGGTATTGGAGCACCCGAGGACGGGAGAATTACTCCACTGGGAGGCGGCTTTGCCGGAGGATTTGCTTCTCCTGGAGGGCACCCTGAAAGCGGCGCTATGACGCAGCTCCGTTAGGAAAAGCGTTACATTACAAAAAGTTATAGCTGCCACACGGGGACGTGACGTCAGCAATCCTTCCCTTTTTGACCCCCCATGGGGTATATTGCGCCTGCGTTGGAAATGACCAACGCGGAACATCGCAGCTACGGCCGGCTTTAACACAGCGGTCGTCTGCCTGGCCCGCCGCTATCGGGGGCCTGAACCTTGGAGGGCTCAACTATGGCCCGTACCGCTGCTTTGCCGGTGCTCAATGGAGAATCCGGCCTCTCTCGCTACCTCGCCGAGATCCGCAAGTTCCCGATGCTGGAACCCCAGCAGGAATACATGCTCGCCAAGCGTTGGCGCGAGCATGACGATCGCGACGCGGCGCACCAACTCGTCACCAGCCATCTCCGCCTCGTGGCCAAGATCGCCATGGGCTATCGCGGCTACGGCCTGCCGATCTCCGAGGTCGTCTCGGAAGGCAATGTCGGCCTGATGCAGGCGGTGAAGCGTTTCGAACCCGAGAAGGGGTTCCGTCTCGCCACCTACGCGATGTGGTGGATCAAGGCGTCGATTCAAGAGTACATCCTGCGTTCCTGGTCGCTCGTGAAGATGGGCACCACCGCGAACCAGAAGAAGCTGTTCTTCAACCTGCGCAAGGCGAAGAGCAAGATCAATGCGCTGGACGAGGGCGATCTCCGCCCCGACCAGGTTGCGACCATTGCCAAGCGGCTGGGCGTGACGGACCAGGACGTGATCGACATGAACCGCCGCCTCGGTGGCGACGCGTCGCTCAACGCGCCGATCCGCGACGACGGCGAAGCCGGCGAATGGCAGGACTGGCTGGTCGACAATACGCCCAACCAGGAAGCCATGATGGCGGAGCACGAGGAGTATGATCACCGCCGTAACGCGCTGAACGGCGCCATGGGCGTGCTCAACCCGCGCGAACGCCGCATCTTCGAGGCCCGCCGCCTCGCGGATGAGCCGATGACGCTGGAAGACCTTGCCGCCGAGTTCGGCGTGTCGCGCGAGCGCGTCCGCCAGATCGAGGTCCGCGCCTTCGAGAAGGTGCAGTCCGCGGTCAAGGGCACGATCGCAAGGGCGGAACAGGCCGCGCTGGAAGCCGCGCATTAAGCGGGCTTCGCTGGCGCCAGAGATTGGCGGATCGAAAGAGACGGAAAAGCCGGCGGCAACGCCGGCTTTTTTGTTGGGTGAGGTGTCGCTCCACATTCGGTGCCATGCTCCGCGACCCGGCTACGCCAAGGCTTCGCCGGGGTTGAGGTCCAGGGGCGCCGAAGCTTTAGCGTAGGCGGCAAGCGGGGCATCCAGTACGCCGCGGCGTCGGTTGCGAGAGCGAGTTCTCCAACGCAGGCCTCTGGAATACTGGATCGCCCGGTCAAGGCCGGGCGATGACAGCTGTGTTTGCGGCCCAATGATGCGGCCTGATCGCGCCACCCTGCAAAGACCGACATCCGCCGCACAGCCGGATGAGACGGCCATCACGTTCCCTTCCCCTGACCGACGTAGAACCGCGCTGGCCTTGAACCCGCGCGTCCGATGAGCCGACCCAAAAGGACCGGACCGACAACAGCAAGCGAATGGACGCGCCGTGTCGATCATCCTGCAATCCACCGTCGGCGGCTTCTCCGCCCAGTTCATGCGCAAGCTGCCGCTGGTCGAGCAGGCGATGCGCGAGCACGGGCTCGACCCCGCCGGCTTCGTGATCTCCAAGGACTACGCCTCGACCGCGACGATCCCGATCATGGGTCCGTTCTTCTTTAACTACAGCGTGTACTTCGGCGAGGAGACATTCACCGTCACCGAGCCGAACGACATGGTGTTCCTGGACTACTTCTTCAAACGTGTGCTCGCAGCGGACGAGCCGCCGGAATTGCCGCGGCGGCCGGGACTGATCCGGCGGCTGTTCGGCTGGATGGCGGAGGCGGTTTGACCCCTCCCGTCATTCCGGGGCGCGCCGCTTGGCGCGAGCCCGGAATCCATTTCGCCGCAGAGCTGGTGGATGAATGGATTCTCAGATGCGCAATTGCGCATCATAGTTCGCGCTACGCGCGCCCCGGAATGACGGTGGAGGTCTACTCCCCCCATGTCCTCGCCAGCGTCGCGAGCCAGCAGCCTTCGCAATAGCGCGCGTCCTTGTAGTCGATCCAGTTGTGCGCATAGACGCGGTCGAGCGGGATGTCGTAGCGCGCGCGCAGCACCTTGACGAGGATCTTCCACGCCGCGACCTGCGCCTCGGTGGGGCCGGCCGCGACATCGGGATAATTGCCGGCGAACTCGACGCCGATCGAATTGTCGCGCACCACCTGGCGATAGGTCGGTCTGTTGTCGATGTACTTGTTGTCGTTGCGGTTGGCGCCGTCGCCATGGGTCGGCACCAGGTTTTCCGCGACCGCCCAATAGACCGTGCCGTCGGTCTCGACCCAGACCGTGACGCCGCGCCGCGTCGGGTTCTTCGACTGCTCCGCCGCGCCGCCGCGGGCCGAGCCCGCCGGCCCCTCGGTCTGGTGCACGATGATGTTGCGCCAGGATCTTGCGCTGCGGACATCCCCCCACGGCGCCAGCCAGACGATCTTCAGGCCGGGAATGTCGGGCGTGCCGGAGGCGCGCGCGAGCTTTGCGAGTTCGGCGTCGGCTGCGGCGGCGGGTGCGATCAGAAGAGCGGCGAGAATGGCCGCGAGCAGGCGAGACATCATCATCAAGGGTCCAATGCGGACCCGAGCCTAGCACGTCATCAGGCGAAATTGCGCGCGGCTTCGCCCGTGCCGTTCGGCTCGGGCGAGAGCGGCGGCGCCGGATCGTAGACGGCGAAGTCGTTCTTGCCGTTCTTCTTGGCGGCATAGAGTGCGTGATCGGCATGCGCGATCAGGCGGTCGGGGAATTGACCGATGCCGCGGTCCCATTGCGCCACGCCGATCGAGATCGCGATCGGGATGTCGTTGCCGTTGCAGGCCGCGGCGTCCCGACGGCAGACCTCGAGCACGCGACGGGCGATTGCGGCCGCCTCGCGCATGGAAGAGGACGGCAGCACGATGCAGAACTCGTCGCCGCCGGTGCGGGCGAGCATGTCGCCGGGCCGCAGCCGCGTCTGCGCCATCAGGGTGAAGTGCTGGAGGCAGGCATCGCCCGCGGCATGGCCATGGGTGTCGTTGATGGTCTTGAAGCCGTCGAGATCGATCACCAGCAGCGAGAACGGCTCGCCGCTGCGCTCCGAACGGGCGCATTCCTCGGACAGGCGCTGCAACAGATGGCGCCGGTTGGCGACACCGGTGAGATCGTCGAGCAGCGCGAGATCGGCGACCTCACCACGCAGCCGGTCCATCGCCATCAGGAGGAAGCCGAAATTGAGCGTCATCGACAGGAACAGGAGCCCCAGCACCATGACGGCATGGGTCTGACCGCCGGCGACCGCCGAGAAGTCGTGGCCGAGCAGATTGCCCACCGCACGGGCAAGGAAGATCGCAATGATGGTGATGATGACGATACCGGCCAGACGGGCGCCCGGATTGACGCGCCCTTCAGGCGGCAACAGCAACAGACGCAGCGACAGCACCAGCGGCAGGGCCTGGCCGATCGTGTAGCTGAGCATGCGCAGCTGCATGTGGTCGAAGCCGACCATGAAGAAGACGACGCCGCCGAGGCTCAAGGCGCCCGTCGCGATCATGAGGCGCCATGACACCGGCTGGTCGTAGAAGCGCTGAATGCCCATGGCGGCGAGACAGCTCGCCGCGACGACGCCGGCAGCGCCGAACAGAAGCGGCAAGGGAGACGAGACGAACAGGCGGACCAGGGCCGCCATCGCGCCGGCCGCGGCGACGAAGGCCGACGCCATCCAGAACCGTGCGGCCGCGAATTTCGGATAGGAGCGCGTCACGTAGGCCCAGATCAGGCCGAGCGCCAGGAAGTTGACGGCGAAGACCGTCCAGAGTGTCGGTACGTTCAGCATGGCCGCCGCAGCGCGCGCAGCGCCCCGCCCCCCATTCCTGGCAGCCGTCCGTCCATCACCCGTCCCCGTTTTCTTGCGGGGAACAATGCGCGGGTTGCACTTAACGGAGTCTCACTGCGATCCTCCAATGCACGCCTTTGGTTTTGGATTCATGAACGGCGCGCGGATTATCGGATCGTTAGGCATGTCGCCGTCGACCTCGCGCGGTCGTCTCGCGATCCGCGCGGAGCGGATTCGCGGGCAAAAATCACCCGAAAACGCATCTGAGCTGTGGATAACGTGATGACACAGATATGACGGCGCGGGGCAGAGACCTGCGAATCTGCTGAGTTTGTCGTCGAGGATGTTGCGAGGCTGGCCCTCCGCCGAGCATCCCTCGTGTCGCGTTCCACCATTAACCCTTGAGAGGATACTATGGCTAAGAAAGCGAAGAAGGCGAAGAAGGCGACAAAGAAGAAGGCCAAGAAGGCCGCGAAGAAGAAGTAGCCAGCATGTTCTTTGCCCGGGTGGAGCTCGCTCCGCCCGGGCGTCGGGTAAGGCTAAGAGAGTTTGAAGATGGCGGGCGCGAGGCCCGCTTTTTTATTGGCTGGCTTGTCGCGTCCCGCTCCGTTCTCTCACTCCCTCGCCCCGTTCTTACGGGGAGAGGGTGGGGTGAGGGGCCTCTCTCCCCACATGAGATTGCCGTGAGACCTGTACCCCCTCACCCGGATCGCACCGGACGATGCTTCGCATCGCCGAGGCGATCCGACCTCTCCCCGCAGGCGGGGAGAGGTGAAGGAAGAAAGCCTACCGCTCGGCAAACGCGAGCTTGGCGCCGAGCGCGGCAAATCCCGCGGCAAAGCTGCGGCGCAGCCAGGTCATCACCGCGGGGCGGGAGATGACGCGCTCGCGCACGGATGCGGCGCAGAGGCCGTAGACGACGAACACCGCAAAGGTCATCGCCATGAAGGCGCCGCTCAATTCCAGCATCCGCGCCAGCACATGGGCCTCGTCCGCCGCGATGAACTGCGGCAGGAAGGCGAGGAAGAAGATCGACAGTTTTGGATTGAGGATGTTGATCAGGAAGCCGGTGACGATGACCCGGCCGCTCGATCGCTCCTTGATCTCGCCCTCCACCGCCAGCGCACCACGCTCGCGCAGCGCCTGCCAGGACATGTAGAGCAGATAGAGAACGCCGCACCATTTCAGCGCGGCGAAGGCGAGCGCGCTGGTGTGGAGCACGGCGGCAAGTCCCAGCATGGCTGCAATCATGTGCGGCACGATCCCGAGCGTGCAGCCGAAGGCAGCAGCCAGGCTGGCGCGCGAGCCGCGCGTCAAGGCCGCCGCCAGCGTGTAAAGCACGCCGGTGCCGGGCGAGGCGACGACGATCAGCGAGGTGAGCAGGAAGGACCAGGTCATGAGCAGACCCTATCATCCCGCCTCACCGCAAGAAAGCGGCGCCTCGGGTTGAGAACAGGCCTGCCCCACAGACAAAGCAATTCCAGCACCGTCACCCTGAGGTGCTCGCCTGTTCGGCGAGCCTCGAAGGGTGATGGCCCGGCTGCATCTCGGCCGTTCATCCTTCGAGGCTCGCCACGCGACGCTTTGCGCCGCGCGGCTCGCGCCTCGGGATGACGGGTTGAGAACAGGCCAAGCCCTGCAAACACAACAGTCCTGACACCGTCACCGTCAGGACAGCTGCGCGATCTCGGCCTCGCGCAGCACGTCGAGCGGCGCCCAGGGCTTGGCCCAGAATTTGGCGCCGTCGGGCAAGGGTTGCATCAGGGGGCGACCGGAGGTGACGATGATGTCGAGCTTGGGATTGCGTCCCTTGGCGACATGGGCGAGCTCGACGCCGTTCATGCGGCCGGCCAGCTGCACGTCGGTCAGCATCAGGCAGAGTGCGCCGGCGCTCTTCTCGAGCACCCGCTCGGCCGCTTCGGCGCTCTCGCACTGGATGACCTGATAGCCGCTCTCCTCCAGCAGGAGACTGAGCATCTCTCTCTGCATGGGGTCGTCCTCAACGATGAGTGCCGTTGCTGTAAATGGTCTTGATTGTCCCATCGGCGGCTCCCAATGCTGCCTGTCTCCGTCCAAGTAACTTACGTTAAGGAGCCAACTCGCATACGGTTCGGTTCCATTCTGAAAAATTGTAAATCATAGTTCCAAAATCGGAGCTTGACGGGGGGATCCATGACTGCGATTCGCGGCGCCGCCGCCATCACGGGAGCCGCGAGCGGCATTGGCCGCGCACTCGCCATCAAACTCGCCCGGCGTGGCTGCGACCTCGCGCTCGCCGATCGCGACGAGGCCGGGCTGAAGGCGCTCGCCGCCGAGATCGGCGAAGGGGGCGACGCGGCGCGCAAGATCAGCGTGCATCGCGTCGACGTCAGCGAACCCGGCGACATCGCCCAATTCGCAGGCGAAGCGACAGCGGCGCATCCGTCGCTCGGCATCCTCGTCAACAATGCCGGCGTGGCGCTGCTGGGCACGTTCGAGGAGATCGACCAGGCGCAGATGGAGTGGCTGTTCGACATCAATTTCTGGGGCGTGGTGCACGGCACCCGCGCCTTCCTGCCGCACCTGAAGACGAGGGACGAGGCGCATATCGTCAACGTCTCGTCGATCTTCGGCATCATCGCGCCGCCGGGACAATCGGCCTACGCCGCGGCCAAGTTCGCCGTGCGCGGTTTTTCCGAGAGCGTGCGGCACGAGCTCGCGGTGGCGGGAAGTCCCGTAAAACTGTCGGTCGTGCATCCCGGCGGCGTCGCCACCTCGATCGCGCGCAGCTCGCGCACCGGGGCCGGCGTCACCGACAATGCCCGCCGCTCGCAGATGATCGAGCGGTTCGAGAACGCGGCGAAGACCACGCCGAAGGACGCCGCGCTGCGCATCATCAAGGGCATCGAGAAGAACGAGCCCCGCATCCTGATCGGCAACGACGCCCGCTTCATGGACCTGTTGCAGCGCTTCCGCCCGGGGACGTACTGGGCGACGTTGCAGCGGAGGCTGGAGAAGATGGCGAAGGGGACGGCGAAGTAGTCAGGTGCGCAATAGCGCGGCCTCACACTCCGCTGTCATTCCCCGCGAAAGCGGGGAATCCAGTACGCCGCGGCCTCTCGGCTCAATCACTGCCGTCTCTGGAATACTGGATCGCCCGCCTTCGCGGGCGATGACACCGTGTGTGGCGCGTGCGCTCCACCTCTCAGCAGCGCCTCCCTCACTGCCCCGCCAGCCGATCGGCAAAATAGCCGATGGTCTTGCGATAGATCACCGCCCTGTTCCACTCCCGCATCGCCTCGAAATTGGCGGTGCCTTCGCCGTAGGGCTGGCCCATCTTGAAGCCGCTGGTGTGGAGCAGGTTCGCGGTCGAGGCGAGCACGTCGGGGACGCTGTGGCGCAGGTCGACGTGGCCGTCGCCGTCGAAATCGACGCCGTACTTGATGTAGGACGACGGCAGGAACTGGGTCTGGCCGATCTCGCCGGCATAGGCGCCGATCAGGTCGCGCAGCGGCAGGTCGCCGCGCTGCACGATCTTGAGGGCGGCGAGCAGCTCGCCCTGGAACAGCTCGGTGCGGCGGCAGTCATGCGCGAGCGTCGCCAGCGTGCGGACCACCGGTAGCTTGCCGATGTCGCCCTTGCCGAAATCGCTTTCCAGCCCCCAGATCGCAACCAGGATATAGCGGGGCACACCGAACTGCTGCTCGATGCGCGAGAGCAGCGCCGCGTGTCGCTGCAACAGCGCCTTGCCGCCATTGATGCGGCCCGGCCCGACGCGGGTCGAGACATACTGCTCGAAGCTCTTGTTGAAGGTGTAGCGCTGGCGCCGGTCGAAGGCGAGCACGGCGCCGTCCTGGGTGATGCCGCTGAACGCCGCGCTGGTCACGCTCGCCGCGACGCCGGCTCCTTGCGCTTCCGCGGTCATGCCGGCGACGAAGCTGTTGAAGTCGCCGCCGCAGCGCGCGGCCTCGGCCGGGCCGCCGGCCAGACCAACGAAGCAGACGGCGGCCAGAGCGTATCTCAGCATGTCGAGCGATCCCCCCAAATTCCTTGCGCGAAGCAGCGCGCGATCATGCCCGGGAAAGCGGCGACCGTCAAAGCGGCGCGCTTGATCCGCATCAACGTGTCTCGCGCCCCGCTTTCTAGATTGAGCGAAGCAGGAGAGCCGCCAGGAGAATAGCTGATGACCGGAATTACCTTGACCGCCGAACAGATCCGCAATGCGCCCGCCTTGGTGCGGCAATGGATCGAGCAGGAGGTGATCGCCTCGCTCGGCCTTGCACCGCGGACGCCCGCGGCCGCGCCGCCGCAGGCCGCTCATCTCGTCGCCTGTAGCGTGGAAGACATGGCCGGCGTGCTCGAGCACGTCCGCGGCGTGTTTCCCGCCGTGAACGTGCTGTTCGAGCTCGGCCGTCCCGGCATCAGCTTCGGCCAGCCCGCGGTGATGACGTTCCGCCTGATGGACATCCTGCATCACACCCGCCTGCAGGACGTCGGCCAGGTCATGACCTGCCTGGAGATGCTCAACCAGGCATTGACCGAGGTGAGGAAAGACCCGGCGGTGCGGTTCTGCGGCTTCGACAATGAGGGCCATTGCCTGATCGCGCCGCAGACCCAGACCAGCATCGCGACGCTGTGGCAGACCATGATGGAACGCCAGCAGGCGGCGCAGGAGCACGAGGCCGGCAGCCGGATTGCACCGGCGGCTTGAAACGGGCGGCGGCGGCTTTCCGGACAATCGGCAAGGGAGCGGGCCGTCGGCGAGAACCGGCGGTAGAGTGCAGGCGACTAACGTCTGCGCCCCCTTCCTCAACCGACAGAGAGTGCCGATGCCCGCGCCGCGAAACATCCCCGGATCGCTCGTCCTTGCCGCCCTGCTCTCCCTTCTCGCCATCACCGCCGCTGCCGCGCAGACGCGCGACGTCGCCGGCAGCCGCGACTATCCCGGCATCGGCCGGTTCGCGGGCAGCGTCATCACCGGCTATGTGGTGAAGGATTTTGACGCGGCGCGGATGCAGGCGGCCGCCTTCAGGGACGGCCAGCCGACCGATGCGCGGCGGCTCGAAGGGCGCATCTTCCGCATCGCCTATCGCACCAATCCGGGCCCCTCGATCCTGGAAGTGTCGCGCAATTTCGAGACGCAGCTCGCCAAGGCCGGCTTCGAGACCCTGCTCGCCTGCGACACCGAGGCCTGCGGCGCCATTCCCTTCACGGAAAGCGTCGACACGCTGCCGATCCCGCAGATGTGGGTCGACGGCTTCAACTACCGCTACTTTGCCGGCCACAAGAGCGAGGGCGGACGCGAGACCTATGCCAGCGTCATCGTCAGCCAGAACAACCAGGAGATCTATGCGCAGGTCACCGTCGCCGAGCTTGGCGCCATCGCCAACAAGATGGTCGATGCCGCAGCGATGGCCAAGGGTCTTGGCGAGACCGGCCACATCGCGCTCTACGGCATCTATTTCGACACCGACAAGGCGGTGCTGAAACCCGAGAGCCGCCCGACGCTGGAGCAGATCGCAAAGCTCCTGACGAGCCAGCCGCAGCTCAACGTCTTCATCGTCGGCCACACGGACAGCCAGGGCGCCTATGAGTACAATCTCGACCTGTCGAAGCGCCGCGCCGAAGCGGTCGCCGCCGAGCTCGTGAAGAGCTTTCGCATCGCACAGACACGCTTGCGTACCGCCGGCGTCGGCCTGCTCGCCCCGGTCGGCCCGAACGCAACGGACGCCGGCCGCGCGCTGAACCGGCGGGTGGAGCTGGTGGCGCCGTGAGGGCTTACTCGTCATTCCGGGGCGCCCAAAGGGCGAACCCGGAATCCATCGAACGGCAGAGTCGACAGCGCGATGGATTCTCAGATGCGCAATCGCGCATCATAGTTCGCGACGTCGTCGCGTCCCGGAATGACGAATGAGAGAGTTGCCGCTATAATGCTGATGCCTGCGCAGCGCCATCGGTTGATGCGACCGATGCGATCATGAGGCGAACCGCCATGCCCGAACATCAGCAGCCTCGACCAACCCGCGCCGCCCTCCTCCGCATCCCCCTGTTCCGCCTGCTCGCCATCAACCTTGCGATCGGCGCCTGCGCCGCGGCGCTTCTCGTCGGCGGCCTGCTCTGGCTCAACCCCGGGCATCTGCGCGAGCTGATCCTCGCCGACCGCGCAGGCGGCGTTGCGCTTCTCCTGCTGCTCGCCTCGTTCCTCATCACCTTCGGTTCCGCCGCGATGGGCAGCGCGATCATGGCGCAGGGACGCAAGGACGACGACAGCGGGCGCGGCGGCGGACATCACTCGCGGCTCGCCGTCCAGGAACTGGCGCAGCGCACGCGCACCCATTGAGATGTGCACCGCGAAGATGGAACCCGTCCGCACGCAAATGGGAAGACGTGCAGCCCGGCGCATTTCCCTACAAATGCGCAACCCTCGCGCTGCATTGCGAGAGCAGACAAGATGAACAAAGTGCTTTGACGGTCCAAGCAATTGTTTCGGCGCACATCGGAACCGCGGTCGCAACCGACGCATATCTGCCGCGCTCGCCGCGACACCAACGCGGCCCCGATTTATCTTGCTACGGCATGGCGCAGATTATAATATTCTAGTCTAGGTTGTCGCCCCGCCAGCCCCGGGCGACACTGAAGACCCAAAATAAGCGGCGGGCTTTTCGGCCCGCCGTTTATTGAGGGGAGGGTCGCAGCAGATCGCCGGCGAGCCCGCCCCTGCCCCGACAAGCAGATTTCACCGATTGGTGCAGCCGTAAGCTCGCAGCGCCGGCTCGACGCGGATGTCGACAACCGCCAAAGCCATTTGACTGCTGCGCCCTTATCGACGACAAGCGGCCATGGCCAAGAAACCCGGAACCAATCCCAAAGGCGAATTCGCCTTTTTCAACGTCGTCTATGAGGACGGCTCCCAACGCTCCAACCGGCGCGTCCCTGCGGAATTGCTCGGAGGCCTCGAGGGCGACGAGCCCGCCCGCGGCTTCATCATGGAGCAGGACCGCGAGATCGCCGAAAAATCCGGCCGCCCGCCGCTGGCGATCAAGAACCTCGACCGGGTGGGGGTGAAGAAGAAGTAGGCTGGCGTCCACGGGACACGCCAAGCGTCAGCACGACAGAAAAACGGCGGGCTTTCGGCCCGCCGTTTTCGTTGGATGGATGCCCGGGTCAGGCCCGGGCATGACGATCCGAATTAATTGTCCAGGAAGCTCCGCAGCTTCCGCGACCGCGACGGATGCTTCAGCTTGCGCAGCGCCTTGGCTTCGATCTGACGGATGCGTTCGCGCGTCACCGAGAACTGCTGGCCGACTTCTTCCAGCGTGTGGTCGGTGTTCATGCCGATGCCGAAGCGCATGCGCAGCACGCGCTCTTCGCGCGGGGTGAGCGAGGCGAGCACGCGCGTGGTGGTCTCGCGCAGGTTCGACTGGATCGCAGCGTCGATCGGCAGGATCGCGTTCTTGTCCTCGATGAAATCGCCGAGGTGTGAATCCTCTTCGTCACCGACGGGGGTCTCGAGCGACAACGGCTCCTTGGCGATCTTGAGGACCTTGCGGACCTTCTCCAAGGGCATGCCGAGCTTCTCGGCGAGCTCTTCCGGGGTCGGCTCGCGGCCGATCTCGTTGAGCATCTGGCGGCTCGTGCGCACGATCTTGTTGATCGTCTCGATCATGTGCACGGGGATGCGGATGGTGCGGGCCTGGTCGGCGATCGAGCGGGTGATCGCCTGCCGGATCCACCACGTCGCGTAGGTCGAGAACTTGTAGCCGCGGCGGTACTCGAACTTGTCGACCGCCTTCATCAGGCCGATGTTGCCTTCCTGGATCAGGTCGAGGAACTGCAGGCCGCGGTTGGTGTACTTCTTGGCGATCGAGATCACGAGACGGAGGTTGGCTTCCACCATCTCCTTCTTGGCCTGGCGGGCTTCGCGCTCGCCCTTCTGCACGGAGTGCACGATCTTGCGGAACTCGACGATCTCGAGACCGGTGAGCGCGGCGAGCTGATGCACCTCGTGGCGGAGGTCCTTGATGCGGTCCTTCTCGTGGTGGACGAAGTTCTTCCAGCCCTTGGCCGACAGCTTCGAGACGCGGTTGAGCCAGCGCGGATCGAGCTCCGAGCCGGTGTAGTTGCGCAGGAAGTCCTCGCGCGCGACGCCGTGGCTGTCGGCGAGGCGCATCAGGCGGCCCTCATGCGAGACGAGGCGCTTGTTGATGTCGTAGAGCTGCTCGACGAGCGAGTCGATACGCGCCTGGTTGAGGCGCAGCGACTTCACCTCGACGATGATCTCGTCCTTGAGCTTGCGGTACTTGCGCTCCTGGTGCGGCGAGAGCGAGGGCCCGTGCGAGGTGCTCTCGAGCTGGTTCTGGATGTCCTGCTCCTGAAGCTTGCGCAGCTTCTTGTAGCTCTCGGCGATCTTGTCGAAGATCTCGACGACCTTGGGCTTGAGCTCGGCCTCGATCGCCGCAAGCGACATCTGGTTCTCGAACTCGTCGTCCTCGTCCATGTCGGCTTCGGCGGCGGCCTCGCCCGGATCCTTCTCGGCCTCGGCGCCATTGCCGGGGGCAGGCGCGGCGCGGAACGGGGTCGGCGCCGGCGGTGCCGCGGGCGGGGCGACATGCGCGGGCGCGCCGCCGGTCACTGCCGCCGCTTCGCCTCCCTCGGCCGTGGCCTCGCCGTTCTCGCCAGCGGGACCGCCGATCATCGCGGTGTTCATGCCGCCCTTGGCTTCGGGGCCGGCATAGGTCGCTTCGAGATCGATGATGTCGCGGAGGAAGATCTTGCCTTCGTTGAGCTCATCGCGCCAGATGATGATGGCCTGGAAGGTCAGCGGGCTTTCGCACAGGCCCGCGATCATCGCCTCGCGGCCGGCCTCGATGCGCTTGGCGATCGCGATTTCGCCTTCGCGGGACAAGAGCTCGACGGTGCCCATCTCGCGCAGATACATGCGCACCGGATCATCGGTGCGCTCGCCCGGCTCGCTCTTCTTGACCTCGGTGACGGCCTTCTGGGTGACCTCGACGAGCTCGTTGTCGGTCTCGTCCTCGCCGCCCTCGTCCTTGTCTTCCTCGCCTTCGCTATCGTCGGCTTCGGTGACGTTGATGCCCATGTCCGAGAGCATGGACATGATGTCCTCGATCTGCTCGGGCGAGGTCTGGTCGGACGGCAGGACTTCGTTGAGTTGATCGAAGGTCACGAAGCCGCGCTTCTTGGCCTGCTTGATCATCTTCTTCACGGCCGCGTCGGACAGATCGAGCAACGGCGAGGGCGCGTCCTGGGAATCCTTCTCGGGAGCATCCGCTGCCTTGTCGTCTTTTTCCTTGTCCTTCGCCTGCAGCGTCTTTGCCTTGGTGGCCATCCATTGCTCCTAAACGCGTTTCACACAGACGTTCGCCGCGCCTGCCTGAAATCACTTGAACCTGTTGCTCGACGCTCTCGCTTCGTCAGCTCTCGACACGGAAAGGGCGGCGCGCACTTCTCTCGCCACCCCCAACTTTCTCTCGCCGGATTTGCCTAACGCTTCGTGAGCCTCTTTGTCGCAGCGGATGCAGGTGTAGTGCCAACAGTGTTCGCGCGGATTCATTCCTGACGCGTCTGTTCTGCCTGCGGCCGCCTCTGGGCCAAAGTGCTACAAGACCGTTAAGCCTCGATTAACCCTGTTTTTGCCGCCAAACCATGGATTTGGCGAGTCTTTTAGCGGTTCCGGCCCCGGCCGTCCGCATGATTCTTTCATCACACGCTCTTCTGGAGCCGGCCGGACAGCTCGCCAAAACCCTCGATCAGGGCCTCGGTGCCGTCGACTTCGCCTATCCGAGCCTTGACGTCACGCAGCCACGCCAAATTGGCCTCGCTGGGGTCCTCCCCCAAGGCCAGCTCGGCGTCCTTCAACTCCCTAAGTAGTGAATGCCATTGCCGATGCAAGGCAACCAGCTGGTGCCAGGTGGAGAGAACGTCGTCCCGCGCCGCGCCTTCGCGCGCGCCCCACACCGCCTGGGTCGTGATGCCATTCTCAACCCTTTGAAGAAGTTGAGAAAATCCGCCCTTTTCGATGTCGGCCCGCATCTTCTCGGCCTGCTCGCCGGGGTCCGGTGAGTGGTGATGGTCGTGGGCGAAGGCGGCGATGATGCCGGCCCGCAGCTTGTGGGCCTCGGGATGGGCCAGCTCCAGGGCGGCGACCTCCTCAAGGTGCTCATGCAGCAGCCAGGGGTGGTTGATCAGGCATTGCAGGATCAGCGCCTCCCGGCGGGAGATGGCGCTGCGCTGTCCCTTCATGATCGGGCTTGTCGCGAGCTGGGGGCTCGCCGCCTGGTAGGGGCCGGAGGGTAGCGGGGTGGGGCCGGACGCGCCGCGGAACCCCTGACCGCCGAATCGATTCGCCTGCCCGCCGCCCCGCGGCTGGAACGGCCGGCCGCCCTGACCGGGGCGGAAATTGCCGCGGCCGGCATAGCCGCCGCGTCCGGTCTCGGGTGCAAACGTGCGCTGAAGCCGCTCGGCGAGGTCCTGGCGATAATAGCGCCGCACCACCTCGTCGCGGATGCCGTTGGAGAGCTCCTTGATGCGCGCTTCCAGCGCGGCGCGGCGCTCGGGGGTGGCGAAGTTGCCGCCTTCGAGCTCGCGCGACCAGAGCATGTCGGCGAGCGGACGCGCCGCCGCGATCACCTCTTCCATCGCGCCGCGGCCGCCGGAGCGGACGAGATCGTCGGGGTCCTGCCCTTCCGGCAGCAGCGCAAAGCGCAGGCTTTTTCCGGGCGCGAGGAACGGCAGCGCGAGATCGGCTGCACGATACGCCGCCTTCTGCCCGGCGCGGTCGCCGTCGAAGCAGAGGATCGGCTCGTCCGCCATCTTCCAGAGCAGCGCGAGCTGGTTCTCGGTGAGCGCGGTGCCGAGCGGCGCGACGCTGCCAGCAAAGCCCGCGGTGACCATGGCGATGACGTCGACATAGCCTTCGACCACGATCAGGGCGCTGCCATTGTGCGCGGCGGCGCGCGCGGTCTGGTGGTTGTAGAGATTGTCGCCCTTGTGGAAGAGCGGCGTCTCCGGCGAGTTCAGATATTTGGCCGGAACGTCCTTCTCCAGCGCGCGCCCGCCGAAGGCGATGACGCGGCCGCGCAAATCGGTGATCGGAAACATCACGCGATCGCGGAAGCGGTCATAGGGCACGGGGATGTCGTTGCCGCCGACGAGCAGGCCGGTCTCGACCATGTCGTCGACGGAGACGCCGAGCTTGCCGAGATGCTCCTTCAGCGCGAAGCGATCGGGCGAGGCGTAGCCGAGGCGGAACTGCAATTGTGTCGCCGGCGAGATCGCGCGGTCGGCGAGATAGCCGCGCGCCTTGGCGCCGACGCGCGAGGCCAGCGTCTCGGCGAAAAACTTGGCGGCGAGATCCATGACGTCATGCAGCGAGCGGCGGCGCTGCTCCTGGCGTGCCGCATCGGGCGTCACTGCCGGCAGCGGCAGGCCCGCCATGCTCGCGAGCCGCTCGACGGCCTCGGCGAACGGCAGGCCGTCGGTCTCCATCACGAAGGTGATGATGTCGCCGTGCTTGCCGGAGGAGAAGTCGTGGTAAAAACCCTTCTGGTCGTTGACGTAGAAGGACGGCGTCTTCTCCTGCTGGAACGGCGACAGCCCCTTCCACTCCCGCCCGGCCTTCTTCAGCTTCACGCGCTTGCCCACGACTTCGGAAACCGAAAGCCGGGCACGAAGCTCGTCGAGGAATTGGGGCGTGAAGCGCATGGGGTGTGTCTAGCGCGAAACCGTGTGAGTCGGGCGAAGGATCAGGGATATAGGTGCGCTCCGCCCAAAAGTCAGGTTTGTCCGGCTTATCCGGGTTATTCGACCTATGCACAGGCCTTTCCGTCATTCATTGGTCATTCCGGGGCGATGCGACGGGCTGCGCAAAGCGCGGCCCGGAGCATCGAGCCCGGAATCCATTTCTCCCGACGTTCCGGCGGCGCGATGGATTCCGGGCTCGCGCCAAGAGGCGCGCCCCGGAATGACGGCAGAGGGGCCTTGAACCCGGCCCGGTTCCACGCTTCCATGGGCCATGTTCAGGACCTTTCGAGGCGGCCACAGCGGGGGCTGGCGCGTGACCTCGATTTCGCCCGTGACGGGCGAGCCCCTGCCCTTCATGCCGGCGCTGTCGGTCACCGACAGCGAGGCCGTCTCATTGCCGCTGGTGCCCTCGCGCAATGCGTGGCGGCTGGTCGGCGTTCCCAGCAGCTTGCGCTACACCGAGCGCGCCGAGAAGCAGCAGCTCGTGGCCGTGCAGGCCGGGCTCGGCCGGCTCGAGGCAACCAGCGCCGCGCTGATCCCGATCCGCAAGTCGCAGGCCTGGTGGGATCTGACGCAGGAAGAGCGCCGCAGGATTTTCGAGGACAAGTCGCACCACATCGCCAGCAGCCTGCGCTTCCTGCCCGCCATCGCGCGGCAGCTCTATCACTGCCGCGACCTCGGCGGTCCCTTCGACTTCCTGACCTGGTTCGAGTTCGCCCCCACGTACGCCGCGCTGTTCGAGGAGCTGGTGGCGCTGCTCAGGCGCACCGAGGAATGGAGATACGTCGAGCGCGAGGTGGACGTGCGCGTGGTGAAGGAAGTGCTGTCGGCCTAAAGCCACGATGACGGTGCGCCCCCTCGCCCCGTTCTTACGGGGCCGCGACGAGCTTCGCTCGCGCTGAGAGGGTTGGGGTGAGGGGCCTCTCTCCACACGTGCGACTGCCGCGAGACCTGTACCCCCTCACCCGGATCGCACGAGCGACATAGCCGAAGCCATGCTTCGGCGTTCTTTAGAACGGCCTCCATAGGCGGCCTATGCCTCTCCCCGCAAGCGGGGAGAGGTGAACTCAGTATCAGCCGTTAGTGCTGCAGGAAGCGGCCGGACTCGATGCGGGGCAGATCGGTGGCGGGCCAGTTGTAGACATAGGTCCACGCCTTGCCGGTGGTGCCGTCCGGCAGCGTCACGTCGATCAGCTTGCGCAGATATTCGGTCGGCTCCGGAAAGCCCTCGCCGCAGGCCTCATACATGTCGAGCTCGCGCAGCAGCTCGTCGGGCACGTGCATGTGGAAGAGCTCGCCATGGACGAGGTCGGACGGCGCATCCGACAGCAGCAATCCCGGATAATGCTTGATGAGAAAGAGCCGGCCGCGGCAGGTCGCTTCACCCAGAAATTCCGCATGGCCGGCAAGCAGCCGCGCCATCGGATGGTCGAAGCCGCGCATCAGGGTGCCATAGACGAAGAGACGATCGGAGGTCATGGGGGCTCTATAGCCGCGAATCTTGCGGAACGACAGCGCTGCAGATTCGATGTCGTCCTGGCGAAAGCCAGGACCCATAACCACCGAATGCTGGAATGGGCAACCTGATGGCCCCAGCGCAACGCCACACGAACAGTCGGGCTAATGGGTCCTGGCTTTCGCCAGGACGACATCGGGGAGTGTGGACGCGCCGTCTCTCGGCCCCCTCGGCGTCGTCCCGGCCTAGTGCGCAATTGCGCACGGGGGCCGGGACCCATCACCACAGGGAGCAGTTTGACGAAGACTGGGAGTGAAGAAGTTTTCCTGCGGTATCGATACCGCGCTTCACCGGAAAGATCACGCGGTATGGGTCCCGGCCTTCGCCGGGACGACATTGGGGAGTGTGGACGCGCCGTCTCTCGGCCCCCTCGGCGTCGTCCCGGCGAAGGCCGGGACCCATTACCACAGGGAGCAGTTTGACGAAGACCGGGAATGAAGAAGTTTTCCTGCGGTATCGATACCGCGCTTCACCGGAAAGATCACGCGGTATGGGTCCCGGCCCCCGTGCGCAATTGCGCACTAGGCCGGGACGACGTTGGGGAGGCGCTGTGCCGGACATCGTCATGCGAGCGAAGCGAAGCAACGACGATCTCCGCATCACCCTCACCCCGCCTTCACCACCTCGTCGCTCACCACCTCGAACTTCTTCAATTCCATCCGGCCAAAACTCGTCGAGAGCGCGACATCGGCAGCGTCGCGGCCCGTCGCCATCAGGATGCGGCCGATGCGGGGGACGTTGTGGCGGGCGTCGAAGGTGAACCACCTCCCCGAGAGCCAGACCTGAAACCAGCCGGAAAAATCCATCGGCGACGGATCCGGCGGAATGCCGATATCGCCCATATAGCCGGTGCAGTAGCGCGCCGGGATGCCCATGCAGCGGCAGAGCGCGACGGCCAGATGCGCGAAGTCGCGGCAGACGCCGGTCTTCTGCTCGTAGACGTCGTGCGCCGACTTCATGTGATGGGCGTGCTCGTAGCCGAATGTGACGTGCCTGTGCACGAATTCGGTGATGGCAGCGACGCGATCCCAGCCGGGTTTCGTCTTGGCGAACAGCGACCAGGCGATGTCGGTGAGCTTGTCGGTCTCGCAATAGCGGCTCGGCATCAGGTAGAGCATCAGCTCGTTCGGCAGTTGCTCGACCGGGATCTGCTGCGCGTCCGGCATCGTCTCGTCGGGCAGGCCGGTGTCGCGCACCCGCGCGCGGCCCTTCAGCGTCACGCCGCCGGCGGGCGCGACGAGGCGGCCGCACACATTGCCAAAACTGTCGTGATAGAAGCGGATCGAGACGTCGGGCGCCGCAACCACCGTCTCCGTGCCGATGATGTCGGCCTGCCGCGAGGGGTGGATGTTGAGCATGATCACCATCGGTGTCGGCTGTGCTGCCGCGTAGGCGATCTCGAAGCCGACCCTGATGTCCATCTACAAGACCTCCGCCTCCATCTCCTGGTCGTTGTCCTGGTCGTCCGAGACCACCTTGATGTTCACGTCCATGGCGTCGAAGGCATCCCCGGAGCCGATATAGACGCCGTGCAGCGGGATCGCCTGGCGCGGATCGCGGGCAACCGCGACCCGGATCAGGTCACGGGTGCCGATGATGCCGTTGGTCGGATCGAACTCGATCCAGCCCGCGCTCGGCAAATAGACCTGCACCCAGGCGTGGGTCGAGCCGCCGCCGACGTGCCGCTGCTCGATATCCTCCGGCACGAAGATGTAGCCGGAGACGAACCGCGCGGCGATGCCGAGCTGGCGCAGCGCCTCGATCATGAACAGCGCATAGTCCCGACAAGTTCCCGTGCCCGACTGCAAAGTATCGAGCGGATGCTGCGTACCCAACTCGTGGCGCTTGCGGTATTTGAACTGCTCGCGGATGCCGTGCGTCATGCCGCCCAGGATCTTGAAGGTCGGCGTCGGCGCGTCCTCGTCGAGGAAGCCGCGCGCCCATTCCGCGATCTCGCCGTCGGGATCGGTGTATTGCGGCGTGATGTACTGGACGAGATCGGGGAATTCCTCGTCGTCGTAGACGAAGGGATAGAAATAGGCCGGATCGTCCGGCGTCAGCGCGAACTCCTCCACCGGATTGTGCTCGACGGTGACATGCCAGTCGAAGCTCAGCGTGTCCGCGCGCTCGTCGAAATTGGCGATCGCGACCGAATTGCCGAACACGTCGTGGATCCAGTGCAGCGACATCGGCTCCGGCGAGATTTCGAGCCTGGAATCGAGCACGCGCAGATCGTGCCCGTCGCGCGGACGGAGCATGATCCGGTGTTCGCCGAACGCCACGGGGCGGTTATAGCGATATTCGGTCTTGTGATGAATCGTGAGCAGCGGCATCGTGAGGCGATCATGGTGACTTTGGGCGGATCAATCTATAGCGATTGTGCCCGATTCTTGGGGTGACTGCATTTTCCATAGGCAATCAGGATGGCTTTAGACACAGCCGACGCGACCGATCAACTGCTCGGCGAGGGCGACATTCCGCCAGTGCATGAGGTGAATGCGGCAGGGGCATCGCCCTTCCTGCTCACCTCGGATCATTACGGGCGGGTGCTGCCCCGTGCGCTCGGCGATCTCGGCGTCGCCGAGGACGAGCTGACGCGGCACATCGCCTGGGACATCGGCATTGCCGGTGTCGCCGAGCGGCTGGCAGAAATGCTCGACGCGCACCTGATCGCGCAGCGCTATTCGCGGCTCGTGATCGACTGCAACCGCCCGCCGGGCGCCGTGAGCTCGATTCCCGTGATGTCCGAGGCAACGACAGTCCCGGGCAATGAGGCAATCTCCGCGGGCGAGCGCGCGGCAAGGCGGCGCGAGATTTTCGAGCCCTACCATCATCGCATCGATGCCACGATCGGCCGCCGCCTGCATGACAAGCGGCCGACGGTGCTGGTGTCGCTGCACAGCTTCACGCCGGTCTATGCCGGTGTCGAGCGACCCTGGCATATCGGTGCACTCTACAATCGCGACACCGTGCTGCCGCGGCTCCTGCTGAAACATCTCCACGCCGAGAGCGATCTCGTCGTCGGCGACAACGAACCCTATGCGGTCAACGACCTCACCGACTACACCATCCCCGTGCACGGCGAAGCCCGCGGCCTCGTCAACACCGGCATCGAGATCCGCCAGGATCTGATCGCGGACCAGTCCGGCGAGCAGCAATGGGCCGAGCGGCTGGCAAGGATCTTTGTGGAGATCGAGGTGCAGTTGCGCGCGGAGAGGCTGGTCGATTAGCCGCCACGCGTTGCCACGAACACCGCGAGCGCGGCAAAGATCGCGGCGATGCCCCACAGCACGTAGGCGATGCGGCCGTCGCCGCGCGCGTCGAGCGTGGCCTCGGCCGGGTTGTCGGGGTTGACGCGAACCTCGACGGTCGCGCCGTCCTGGTAGCGCGACATGAGCTTTCGCAGCATCTCGTCGGAAGCCGACGGCGTTCCTGCTGCGACGCGCGCGCATTCGTTGGTGTAGCTGACGTTCTGATAGAGGTAGGTGTAGGTCACGCGCTTGCCGAACATCTCGGTGCCGCGGCGCTCGCCCGGCTCGCTGGCCTGGTGATATTCCTCGATTCCCGACAGCTTGATCGTGCCCGGCACGGTCGGCCACCGCGTCGCCATCGAGGCCTGCCGCTGCACGGCCCACGCCATCAGCGCGATGACGAGGCCGAACGCGCCGAAGGCAACGACCAGGCCCGCGAGATCGGGCCGCGCGACGTGATGGGCGAGATATTGGTAACTCTGGTTGAGACCGAACGCCGAGCCGAACACGATGGCGAGCACGATCACCGTGCCGATGCCGAGACAGCCCCACAGGCCCTTGGGCAGATCGCGCTCCAGCACGGCCTGATCGGGATGGCGCGGATTGTAGTAGACGGTGACGATGCTGCCGGCGGGATATTTCGCGAGCTTTTCGGCGACCTGGAAATTGCCGAGGTCTTCGCCGATCGAGATGCGGTTGTTGCGCAGCTTGCGGCCGCCGACCGAATATTCGTAGGTCACGTTGGCGAAGTTGCGATCCTCCGTCCGATAGCCGTCCTCGCGCTCGTCGTCGGACACCCTGACCTCGCGCACCTCGGCGACCGATGTGACCACCTTGCCGGGGGCCTGCGGCCAGCTCCGCGCCTCGCGCGCCTGCCAGGTCTTCACAACGGCGGCAATCAGGATCAGCGCGAGCGGCGCAAGCAGCATCGCGTAAACGAGCGGGGGCAGATCAGGCACGGCAAAATCCTTCGTCAACGGCAATGCCCGATTGGACGCATTGCCGCCGCGAAGGGTTCAAACCAAACCGGCCGCCAGGAGGTTATTTCGCCCGTGTCAGCGCCAGCCAGATACCGCCGCCGATCATGAAGCCGCCGGAGATACGCGACATCATTCGCGTGCGGCGGGCCGAGAAGAATTTTCGGGCGCGCCCGGCTGCAACCGCATAAAGCGCGTCCGTCATCGCCGCGGTGACCATGAAAGTTACGCCCAGCAGCGCGACTTGCGGGAAGTGATCGCGGTTCATGTCCATGAACTGCGGGATGAAGGCGCCGAAGAACACCAGCACCTTCGGGTTCGACAGCAGCACCAGGAAACCCTGCAGGAAGAAGCCGCCGCGCGGCGGCGGAGGCGGCTGGTCGACATTGACGCCCTCGACCGGTGCCCAGATCAGCTTGATGCCGAGCCAGACCAGATAGGCGGCACCGGCAAAGCGGACCCAGTCGAACCAGTAGCCCATGGTCGCCATCAGCGAGGTGAGGCCGATCGCGACGATGCCGATGACGATGGCAAGGCCGGCCTGCGCGCCAAGAACATTGGTGAGCGCCGCACGCGTGCCGTGGCGCAGGCCGTTGGCGATGACGAGGGTGACGATCGGACCCGGCAGCAGCGCCAGCGCAATGCAGGCGGCGACGAAGGCGAGATAGGCTTGCATGGACATCATGGGAGGGACTCGCTGAGGGCGTTTGGGGACATTAATGCATGGCGGAGCCGGGAACGGAAGACAGATGAGCGCGGTGTGCCCGCCCAACCACCGGTGTCATACCCCGCGGATGCGGGGTATCCAGTACGCCGCGGCTTATCCGTATCCCACGAGCGCCTCGGAATATTGGATCACCCGCTTTCGCGGGTGATGACAGCGGAGAACGTGGCGCGGTTCGCGCCCCGTCACCGCCCATCCAGCGCGGCGGCCATCCTTCATCTCCTGTGTTTCCAGAAACACGAGCGCCGCGCGCTGCACGGCGTTCGCCTCGCCCGCGCCTTGCGTCACCGCGACGAGCAGGTCGCAGCGGCGCGACAGCGCGAGACCGGCGGCGGCATGGCGCGCACCGTCGGGCATGTCGAGATCGTAATGCCTGATGCGGCCCCGCATGGCGGCGATGCTCACGGCCTCGCCCGCCGCGACGGGCGTGAAGCGCGGACTGATCAGGTCGATATCGGTGACGCGGTCGACCTCGTCGTCATCGGCAACGCCGGTGTCGCAATTGCAGAAGCCGCGCTTGGCGCGGACGTAGAGCTCGGCACCGTCGCAGCCGCCCGCGGTACAACGGAACGCGCGGCCGGCGGGCCAGCCGTCGCGGGCAAACGGCCAGCTCATCTCCCGCCAATGCCCGGCGCGTTCCGTCGCATGGGCACGCATGCCGGACAGCGCGCCGAGAGCGATCATGGCCATGAGCATCCTCGCCCCGCGCCGCATCGTCAGTTCTTCGGCAGGCCGGCGACGGCGCGCGCGGGACCGGTCAGCTCGAGGATATGCAGGCCGGTATTGGCGCGGTCGACGATGTAGATGTAGCCGCGATCGTCCGTCTCCACATTGTTGGTCTGGATCGCGACCTTGCAGCGCTCGCCGCCCTCGATCGGGATGCAGCGCTTGTCGGTCGCGCTCGTGATCGACGGAATGAAATAGCCGACCTCCTTCGGGTGATAGGGGTCGCGGATGTCGAGCGCGCGCACGCCGGCATTGAAGAAGGCGATGAAGGCCAGCTTCCTGTAGTAGACCGGGGCCATGCTCTCGTTGGAGGAGTGGGAGCCGAAGCGGCCGCCGCGCTGGCAGAACTGTCCGCTCGCCTCCGGCACGGTATAGCTCGAGATCATCATCGGCCGCGTCTCGGTGGTGACGTCGGCGAACCACACCATCTGCCGCGCCTCGCCGCATTCGTTGAGGATCGCCTCGTCCACGATCATCACGATGTCGCGGGTCCTGCCGTCCTTGTCCTCGGAAAATTCCGCAACGGGCATGTCGAGCATCGGGAACGTCGTGTGCGCGCCGTTGAAGGCGGACATCGGCATCCGCGCAATCTCGGGATAGCGCAGATTGTCCGGCGTCGGCTCCTTCGGCCCGCTCAACAGCTTGTCGCGATCGACGATCTGGAGGATGCCGCCCTTGTTGGTGCCGTACCCGAAAAAGACGCGATTGCCGTGGGGCCCGGTCGAGATCGGCCCGTGCAGTTCGGTCGGCACCGCGCCGGTGGCGCCGGGCTCCTGGCCCGGCAGGCCGAAGTCACGGATCTTCTGCGGATGCGCGGGATCGGAGAGATCATAGATCTGCGTCATGCGCCGCGTGCGCCAGTCCGGCGCGCCCGAGACGAGAAAGGCGATACCGGTGTCGCATTCCCACCAGCTCTTGTGCGTGTCCTTCAAGCCGCCAATGCGCGCGATCAGCACAGGGCTGGCGGGATCGGCGACGTTCCAGATCTCATGCGCCTCGCTGCCGAAGGTGCGCAGCATGTAGACCGCGTTCGGATCGCCCTTCGGCAACGACTTGCCGTCGCAGACCCGCACCATCTGCGCGCCGCCGGATTCGTATTTGCCTTCCTGCCCCGGCAGGTGACGCAGATATTTGGGATGCGCGGGATCGGTGACGTCGACGATCGAGGTTCCGTTCGGCTCCGCCTTCCCCGTCATCGGATTGACGGGAGCGGGCACGTCGTCGGTGCCGCCATGATGGCCGATATAGGCGATCCAGCGATCGCCCTGATGACGAATGGTCGGCTGATACGCGCTGCGCGCCTGGAGATCGTTGGTCCCGACCAGCTTCATGTTCGAAGCTTCCGGCGGCGCGCCGATCGTCTGCTTCTGCGCGTAGGCCGTAGTGCCGCAAGCGAAGAAGACGAGGCCTGCGGCAGTCAAGACGCAACGGAACATGAATGTCCTCCCGGAACCAATCTGCGTTGGCTGAGCGTCGAGGCTAGCACGGCCATTTGCGGGCGCCAAAGACACCATCTTGACATGCAACCATTTGGTTGCCTATTATCGTGACCATGGATGAAGTCTTCAAAGCGCTCGCCGACGCGTCACGACGATCGCTGCTCGACAGGCTTCACGCCAGGAACGGCCAGACGCTGAACGAACTCTGCGAAGGCCTTTCGATGACGCGGCAGGCCGTGACCAAGCACCTTGTGATTCTGGAAGAGGCCAATCTGGTGACGACCATCAGGCATGGCCGCGAGAAGCTGCATTACCTCAATCCGGTGCCGATCCATCAGATCGGCGAGCGCTGGATCAGGAAGTTCGAGCGCGGCAAGCTCGCCGCGCTCGGCGAGTTGAAACGCCAGTTGGAGAAGCGCGATGAGTAAGCCGCAATTCGTCTATGTGAGCTATATCGAGACCTCGCCGGAAAAGCTGTGGGAGGCGCTGACGTCGAGCGAGTTCACCAGGCAATACTGGTTCGGCGCCGAGATCCGTTCCGACTGGAAGGTCGGCTCGCCCTTCGCGCTCCTGCTGGACGGCGAAATCACCGATTCCGGCGAGATCCTCGAGGCCGATCCGCCGCGGCGCCTGTCCTACAGCTTCAAGCACCAGAAATACGAAGAGCTCCGCGGCGAGCCGATCTCGCGCGTCGTCTTCACCATCGAACCGTTCGGCTCGCTCGTGCGTTTGACCGTGCTGCATGACGGCTTCGTCGAGGGCGGCAAATATCTCGGCGCCGTCTCCAATGGCTGGCCGGCGATCCTGTCCGGGCTCAAGAGCCTGTTGGAGAGAGGCAAGGTGCTCGCCATTCCCCGCGCAGCCCTCAACAAGGGATTCGACGCAAAATGAACCTCGATCAATTCAAGCCGCTCACGGTCTACACCATCTACATCGCCTCCACACCGGAGAAGGTGTGGGAGGCGCTGACCTCGGCCGAGTTCAGCCGGCAGTATTTCTTCGGCAATGCCGTGGAGGTCGAGCCGCGGCTCGGCGGTGCCTTCGTCGTGCGCACGCCCGACGGCGCCCTGCACATCAGCGGCGAGGTCCTCGCTTACGATCCGCCGCGAAAGCTCTCGGTCACCTTCAACGTCAACTAGCCCGATCTGATCGAGAAGCTCGGCCCGACCCTCGTCACCTACGAGATCGAAGAGGTCGGCGAGGCGGTCCGTCTCACCATGAGCGAAGGCCATGACCGGCCGCTCAGCGACGACATCCTCTCCGGCGGACGGCAGGGCTGGCCCGCAATCCTCTCCAGTCTCAAGAGCGTGCTCGAGACCGGCAAGCCACTGGTGGTGAAGATGGGCCCGCCGCAGCGCATGTTGGATGCGCTGACGGCGATGGGGATCAAGACGCCGTAGCGGCCGGAATCGGCGAACTCATCGCTTCTTCTTCACCGGCGGCGGATGAAGCTCGTCGATCTTGCGACGGCAATCCCCTTCCGAATCGTGCGGGCCCGAGACAAAGGTCCCACTGACCTTAATCGCGTACCAGCCCGACTCCACGCCGAGCCGGAGTGCTTCGTCTGTCTTGACGTGTCGTGGGGAGAGAATTTGCATCAGGTGCTTTCGGTTGGCGTTCGATCTCATATCGAACCGCGATCGCCGTTACGACGGCGTGATGGGTCGGCTCCGCCGGTGCGAGAAATGAGCCGTTTCACGTCACGCGCGCATAGTCATGGCGCTGCGTGTGCGCAGGGACGACCGGACTTTCCGACATTGGCGCACCGTGCGCGCAATCACTGCAATTAGCTATCGTTTTCTCGCCCGTGCCGCGCCTTTGAAGCGCCAAATGCCGTTCTCGACCGAATAGGGCCCTCGAAGCGTCGTGTTTGACCGCTTGGCAGCCATTTGGGGGGCAAGCCAAGAGAAAGTCTTTCGTGCGTCGGGCTCCCCTCTCACGGCACCGGCGCCACCAGGCGCCGATAGAGATGCCATGTCGCATGGCCGAGCACCGGCAGCGTCACGATCAGCCCGAGGAAGTAAGGCAGCGCCGAGACGATCAGCAGCATCACGATCACGGCCGCCCAGCCGATCATCGGCAGCGGGCTGGTCACCACCGCCCGCACGCTCGTCACCATGGCCGTGACGAAATCGACCTCGCGATCGAGCAGCAACGGAAACGACACCACGGTGAGCGAGAACAGGATCAGCGACAGCGCGGCGCCGACCGCGTTGCCGATGGCGAGGAACAGCAGACCCTCATTGGTCGTCAGCACCACCGTCATGAACTCCTGAAGGCTCGAGAACGAGGCGTGCAGGCCGAGCAGCAGCGCGATCAGAAGCCGCACCTGGTACATCCAGATCACGAACATGAACAGCGTGACGAAAGCCATCCAGCCGATCTCGCTGCGCGAGCGAATCGCCGACCAGATCGCGCCGAAAGAGACCGGCTCGCCGCGCTCGCGGCGACGGCTGACCTCGTAGAGACCGATCGCCACGAACGGGCCGATCAGCGCGAAACCGGCGGCCAGGGGATAGACGAGATAGACCAAGCCGAAGGCGGTGAGGCAGAGCATGATGGCGATGCCGCCGGCGGCATAGAGCGCGCCGAAGCAAAGCCCGTAGAGCGGCAGCGCCTGGAAATCGCGGAGACCCTCGACCAGCGCCTCGGCAATGTCAGTCGCCGCAACGGGACGCACCACCGGATCGACCTTGCCCGAGATGGACATCAGCTTCCTCCACGTTTGCCGGTGCGATCTTCGTCGCACGCGGATCGACCTCGATAATAGCGCTGTCGGGCGCCGCGCGCACGCGCAAGTTGGTTCCGGATGACGGTATCCTGGGAGCCCGGCAGGGCCTCGCCGGCGAACCCTGCCGGGGGCTCGCCCGTGCTGCGCGCGACTTCAGAATCTTTCCCCCATCGAAAGCTTTTGGGCACGATGCCTATGGACGGAGTGGACAGTGGTGCCGCAAATTGCACCTTCGAACCAGCACACGCGATGACCAGAGCGGACCATCCGACCGATGAGCTTGCGTACCCGGCTACTGATACTCGTCATCGCGGCCATGCTGGTGCCGGCGGGCCTCGTCGGGCTGCGTTTCATGCAGAATCGAAGCAGCGACATCAACGCGGCGCTGGCCAATCTGGCTGCGACGGCCGACGAGATTGCAAGCGATCTGGACGAGAAGATTCAGGGCACCGCCCAGCTTCACTATGGTCTCGCCCGTGCGCGCGACCTCGACACGCGCGACAAGGCGGCGTGCTCGGCGTTTCTGTCGGAAGTGCGCGAGGAATACCCACAGTTCACCGGGATATTGACCATCGATCCGGACGGCAGCCTGTTCTGCGACTCGCTGCGGACCAACCGCACCCTCGACCTCCGGGATCGCGCCTATTTCAAGCAGGCGCTGGTCTCGCGTGGCGTCGTGCTCGAGCCCGTCTTCGGCCGGCTGACCGGACTGTCGGTGCTCCAGATCGCATATCCGGTGCGATCGGAAGCGGGCGCGCTGAAGCTGATCCTGCTCGCTTCGTTCAACCTGCGCAAATTCGCGGAGTTTCACCACAAGCGGCTGCTCGCCGAGAAGGATATCCTGCTCGTCGACGCCAAGGGCACGGTTCTGGTCGCTCCCTCCGGCGGAGGCTGGACCGAGCCCGTCGGCGGGTCGATCGCGGGATCCGAACTGTTCCGCTTCGCGGCAACGCCCGACCGGGAGTCCTTTCACGAGGTCACTGATCGCGCGGGCCGCACCCATGTCTGGAGTGTCGCCGCCCGCTCGCCGTCGACCCGGGATGCCGGTCTCTACATCCTGGTCGGACGGTCCAAGGACGGGCTGGTCGCGGCAGCAAACCGACGACTCTACGAGGACATGGCGATCCTGGCGGTGGCCTCGCTGCTGCTGCTGGCGGCGGTCTTGATCCTCGCGACCGTGAGCGTCGGGCGCCAGGTCGGGCGGCTCGCCACGATGGCGAAGAATCTCGGGCGCGGTGATCTCGGCGCACGAATTCCGCCGCCCCATCCGCGCGGTGAGCTCGGCGGACTGATGAGCCTGCTCAACGACACCGCCGAGTCGCTCCAGCAGCAACGCGCCGCCATCGCGGACCTCAACCAGAAGCTCAGCCAATCCCAGAAGATGGAGGCCATGGGCCAGCTCACCGGCGGCGTGGCGCACGATTTCAACAATCTGCTGACCGTCATTCTCGGCAATGCGGAGCATCTTGCCGACAGTCTGGCGGGAAACAAGGAATTGCACCGGATCGCCGGCGACATCGCGACCGCCGCCGAGCGCGGCTCCGACCTGACGCGGAGCCTGCTCGCCTTCGCGCGCAAGCAGCCCCTGAGGCCGCGAGAGATCGACATCGCCGGCAAGGTTCGCGACATGGAGCCGTTGCTGCGTCGGACCCTGGGCGGGCACATCGAGTGCACTTTCGCGCTCGAGACGAACGTGTGGTTGACCAGCGTCGATCCCGGCGAACTGACGACTGCGCTGCTCAACCTCGTGCTCAACGCGCGCGACGCCTTGCCTGACGGCGGCAAGCTGACGGTCGAGGTGCGCAACGCTTCGCTCGGAGAAACCGACGTCGACGTCAACGGCGAGCCGCGGCCCGGCGACTACGTCATGGTCGCGGTGACCGACACCGGCAGCGGCATGACCGCCGAGGTGGCGAGCCGCGCGTTCGAACCGTTCTTCACCACCAAGGAGGTCGGCAAGGGGACCGGGCTTGGCCTCAGCATGGTCTACGGATTTGTGCGACAGTCCGGCGGCCTGGTGCAGATGCAGTCCGAACCCGGACATGGCAGCGTCGTCAAGCTGTTCTTTCCCCGCCTCGCAGCACCGCCGACCGAGGATCCATCACCCCGGCAGCGGACCGTCGCACCCGACGGAAGCGAGACCATTCTCGTCGTCGAGGACGACGACATGGTGCGGACCTATGTCGTGAACGAGCTGAAGGCGCTCGGCTACCGCGTCATCGAGGCACCGAACGGTCCCGCCGCGCTCGACCTGTTGCGCCAGCCGGGGGACATCCACCTGCTGTTCACCGACGTCGTGATGCCCGGCGGCATGTTCGGGCCGGAGCTCGCCAGGCAGGCCACCCAGCTGCGGCCCGAGCTCAAGGTGCTCTTCACCTCCGGCTACAGCCAAAATCCCGTCAAGACGCCCGACGGGCTCGGCGATGCCCGCATTCTGACAAAACCGTTCCGGCGGCACGACCTCGCTGCGATGCTGCGGTCCGCCCTGTCGGCGCCGCCGCGATGACGTCAGGACGACGACGCGAGCAGAACCGCGACACCAAGATTGGCCGCGAACAGGGCCGCGTCGATGACGAAGATCCTGAGCATCGGGCCCGTCAGCACGGGCCAGTAGGCGACCCCGACGCGTCCGCCGCGCATCAGGACCGGCAGGTTATAGGCGAACTGGCTGAAGTGGCAGCCGGCAAAGAACAGGAACAGCGCAAGCTGCGCCTCGACCGACTGGAAGAAGACCGGACGTGCCACCAGAAGGTAGAACGACAACAGCCCGATCGGCAGATTGATCCCGCCCAGAAACGCCACGCTGGCCGCCAGGGTCGGCGCGATTGGATTGCCACGCTCTTCCCGCGGCAGCAATATCTTCAACGTGTTGCGCTGGGCAATGCTGAACTGGATGAATGCGCCGCCGAACCAGAGCGCGTTGAGGAGCAGAACGATATCCGAAAGGCGCATGACTATTTTCCGTAAAAGGCTTCGCTGCGCACCACGCGGCCGGCAGCGTCGAAATCCATGAACTCGCTGGCGCGCGTGTCACCGAGTTGCCACCACACCGTCAGCCGCGCGATCGTGTCGTCCCAGCTCCAGTTCAGGATCTTCAGGTCGGCGCTTTCGATGTGGCCATAGGCTTTCCGCCAGTAGGCGCGGATGTTCTCGGCGCCGGTGACGACGGGGGAACCGGTCAGCGTCAGCGCCAGGGGACTGCGCATCTGCGCGGTGTCGGCAAAATGCGCGACGACCGCGTCGATATCGACCCTGCACCAATTCGCGCACCATGCCGCGACGAAGCGTTCGGCGGCTGCGCGATCCATCTTCTGTGCGCTCATCTCTTGAGCGCTCATGGCTTCCGTCCGCTCATGACGCGGCCCTCCCTGGCTCGTTGCCGGGAAAGTGGCAAAGCTTGCCTCTCATGTCAACTACGTTGACTTGAGACGCCGTCAGTTGTTGTCGGCGATCGCCCCCATGACGGCCATCCATGCCGCCGCCCCCGGCACCCCGACGCGATCAAACGCCGCGCGCAGGACCTTGCGCTCGTGGTCGGATGCCCTTTGCTCGATACGTTTCCCGGCGTCCGTCAGGCGCAGCAGCTTGGAGCGATGCTGCTCGACCGAGCGCTTCGACGTCAGGAGCTTGCGCTCCAGCAGCAGGTTGAGCGGCCGGTTCAATGCCTGCTTGGAAATGCCGAGGATCTCGATCAGCGCGCCGATCGCGATGTCGGGCCGGCGCGCCACCACGTAGAGGATGCGATGGTGCGGGCGCGACAGGCCCTGCTTTGCAAGATAGTCGTCGGCCTCCAGCGTCATCCCGCGCCAGCCGTAATACATGAGCTCCAGCGCCGCATCCAGATCGTGCAGCTTCGCAAGTGAGGCGCGGTGAAGCCCCGCGGCTTGAGACGTCTTTGGCATTGTCAGAATCTAACCCTTCGCCCGCAGCTCGCGCCGCAGCACCTTGCCGGTCGCCGTCATCGGCAGCGTCTCGGCGAACTCCACAAAGCGCGGATATTCGTGCGCGGCGAGCTGCACCTTCACGAACTCCTGGATCTCGCGCGCGAGCGCATCGCTGCCGGCAAAGCCCGGACGCAGCACGATCCAGGCCTTGATCGACTCGGTGCGGATCGGATCGGGGATACCGACCACAGCGGCCATCGCCACCGACGGGTGCTTCATCAGCGTGTGCTCGATCTCGGACGGGCCGACGCGATAGCCGGCGGTGGTGATGACGTCGTCCTCGCGGCTGACGTACCAGAAATAGCCGTCCTCGTCCTGCACGCCGAGATCTCCGGTCAGCAAAAACTCGCCGGCATATTTCTTCGCGGTCGCCTCCGGATTGCGCCAGTATTCGAGCATGGTGACGGGGCATGGCTGGCGCACGCCGATGATGCCGCGCTGCCCCGTGGGCAGCTCCTCGCCCTTGTCGTTGACGATGCGGACGTCGAAGCCCGGCGTCGCCTTGCCCATCGCCCCGGGCCGGATCGGAAAGAGATTCGAGTTGCTGCCGATCACGAGATTGCACTCGGTCTGGCCGAACACTTCATGCGCATCGATGCCGAAGGTCTCGCGCACCCAGCCGAGCAGCTCGCCGCCGAGCGATTCACCGCCGGTGAAAATGCTGCGCAGCTTGACGCCGGGATGTTTCACACCGGCCTGCCGCATCAGCTTCAGCGCGGTCGGCGGCAGGAAAACGTTGCGAACGGACAGATCGGCCATCATCTGCATCGCCGCCTGCGGCTCGAATTTTCGGGCGCGATGGCCGACCAGCGGGATGCCGTGGTACCAGAATGCGAGCAGGCCGTTGACGAGGCCGCCGATCCAGGCCCAGTCCGCCGGCGTCCACATCAGATCGCCGGGGCGCGGCAGGAAGTTGTGGCACATCTCGACGTTCGGCAGATGGCCGAGCACGACGCGATGCGCATGCAGCGCGCCCTTGGGATTGCCTGTCGTGCCCGAGGTGTAGATGATCAGCGCGGGATCGTCGGCCGAGGTGTCGACGGTCGCAAAGTCCTCGGACGCGGTTTCGATCGCCGACCAGAACGGCTTTGCGCCGGCGTGGACGGCGCTGCTCGTGATATAGATGTCCTGCAAATAGGGCAGCCGATCGCGGACCTTCGTGAGCTTCTCCCAGCCCGCCTCATCAGTGATGATCGCCTTCGCTTGCGAATTCGACAGGCGAAATTCCAGCGCGTCCTCGCCGAACAGCGCGAACAGCGGGATCGAGATCAGCCCGGAGCGGAATGCCGCCATATGCGCGATCGGCAGCTCCAGCGACTGGGACAGGAACACCGCGACGCGGTCGCCGCGCGCAAGGCCATCCGCCTTCAGCACGTTGGCGAAGCGGCGCGACATCTCCGCGACCTCGTCGAAGGAGGTGCGCGTGGTGGCGCCGTTCTCGTCGACATAGATCAGCGCAAGGCGGCCGGTGCCGTCGGCATGGCGATCGCAGCACGCCTCCGCCATGTTGAAGCGCGCCGGGACGTCCCAGCGGAAGTTGCGATAGAGCTCGTCGTAGGTTTTTGCTTCGGTGAGCATGGCTCGGCGTTTCCAAGGGTCTCGGCGTCGTGGCCGGACTTGTTCCGGCCATCCACGTTCTTCTTGCTTGCAGCCAATTTAAGGCCGTTGATGCCCGGGACAAGCCCGGGCATCACATCTGCACGTCATTCCGGGGCGGTCCGCAGGACCGAACCCGGAATCTCGAGATTCCGGGTTCGCGCTTTTACGCGCCCCGGAATGACCGCGAGAGAATTACCGCACCGTGGCGAAGAACTTCCTGACGTCGCGCACGAACAGCTCCGGCTGCTCGAAGGCGGCGAAATGGCCGCCCTTCTCCATCTCGCTCCAATGCGTGATGTTGGAAAAATTGGGCTCCATCCAGCGCCGCACCGGCGTGATGATCTCCTTCGGGAACACGGCAACCCCGGTCGGCACGCCGACCTTGGGCGTCGTGCGGCGCTTGCCAAAGCTTTCCCAATAGAGCCGCGCCGACGAGGTCGCCGTCTCCGTCGCCCAATACAGCATGACGTTGTCGAGCAGTTCGTCCCTGGTGAAGATGTTCTCGGGAGGGCCATCGCAATCGGTCCAGGCCCAGAACTTTTCCAGAATCCAGGCCGCCTGCCCGCTCGGCGAATCCGTCAAGCCGTAGCCGAGCGTCTGCGGCCGCGTCGACTGCTGCTTGGAATAACCGGCGTCGAGATCGACATAATGCTTGAGGCCGGCGAGCGCGCGCTTCTCCTCCGCCGTCGGCTCGCCCTCGACCTTCGGCGCCGCGTTGAAGGCGAGCGTGATGTGGATGCCGGCGCAATGCTCGGCGTCCTGCGCGCCCAGCGAGGTCGTCACCGCCGAGCCCCAGTCGCCACCTTGCGCGCCGTAGCGCGCGTAGCCGAGCCGGTCCATCAGCTTGGCCCAGGTCGCAGCGATGCGGTCGACGCCCCAGCCGGTGGTCTTCGGCTTGGCGGAGAAGCCGAAGCCCGGCAGCGAGGGGCAAATCACGTGAAACGCATCCGCAGGATTACCGCCATGCGCAGCGGGATCGACCAGCGGTGCGATCACCTTCTGGAATTCCACGATCGAGCCGGGCCAGCCATGGGTGATGATCAGCGGCAGCGCGGCCGGCTCCTTCGAACGCGCATGCAGGAAGTGGATATCGAGCCCGTCGATCTCGGTGGTGTATTGATCGAAGCGGTTGAGCTTGGCCTCGCGGGCGCGCCAGTCGTAGCCATCAGCCCAATAGGTGCAGATCTCCCGGATCCATTTCAGCGGCGCGCCCTGGCTCCAGTCGTCGACGAGTTCAGCCTCCGGCCAGCGCGTGCGGGCAAGGCGCGATTTGAGATCGGCGAGGATGTCGTCGCTGATGGCGATGCGGAACGGTTTGACGGCGCCGGTCATCGTGCCTCCCCGGTTTTTCTTGTCATTCCGGGGCGTGCGGAGCACGAGCCCGGAATCCATTAAGCAACGGATTCAGCAGCGCGATGGATTCTCTGATGCGCAATTGCGCATCATAGTTCGACGCTTCGCGCGCCCCGGAATGACGACCTAGCCCGACAGCGCGGCCTTCACCAATCCGCTCGCCTTGCCGAAATCCATCTGGCCGGCGTACTTCGCGCGCAACACCGCGATCACCTTGCCCATGTCCTTCATGCCGGCGGCGCCGGTTTCGGTGATCGCATCCGCGATCGCCTTCTTGACCTCGTCTTCCGCCATCTGCTTCGGCAGGTAGGCCGAGATCACCGCGATCTCCTCGCGCTCCTGCTGGGCAAGTTCGGCGCGGCCGCCCTTGTCGTAGAGCTCGACCGATTCCTGGCGCTGCTTGATCATCTTCTGGAGCACCGCGAGCAGGTCGCCATCAGACAGCGGCGGCTTGCCGTTGCCGCGGGCGTCGATGTCGGCGTTCTTGATGGTCGAGTTGACCATGCGCAGCGTGGACAGCTTGCGCTCGTCCTTGGCCTTCATGGCCTCCTTGACCGCATTGTTGATGTCGTCGCGCAGCATGATCGCCTCACTTGGAAACAGTCCGGAAAGACTCGTGGTCTACAACAAGATCCGGGCTCAATATAGGTGCTTGCATGAAGACCGGAAAGCATCTCGCCATGTTCGCGGTCTGCCTTGTGGTGCTCTGGGCGAGCCGTTTCGGCCCCTATACCTGCGGCACGCTTCCGGGCTTCACGGGAGAAACCAGCTCGTCCTGGCTCGCCATCGCCGTGAACGGCCTCTTTCTGATCCTTCTGCTGTACCTGCCAGTCTACGACTTCATTTCGCTGCTGACGTACAAGCTCGGCTGGGAGACGAGGTTCGATCCGCTCGTGGTCTACGAGGGTGAGCACTCGACGAATCCGGTCTCGGAGAAGGCCCGGCGCGTCCTTTACGTGGTCGATGTTGCCATGGTGGGCTTCTTCCTCCTGCCGCTATGGACCAAGGCCGCTTATTGCGGATGAGCGCTTAGCTCGCGAGCCATTCTGCGAGCGCCCGCGCCGTGGCTTCCGGCTGTTCCGGTTGCGGCAGATGCCCGCACCGCTCGAGGATCACGAGCCTTGCACCGGCGATGCCCTCAGCCATCTCCTTCGAGAACGCATTCGGGATCGTGTTATCTGCATCGCCCGTCAGCACCAATGTCGGACACTTGATGGTTGAAAGCGTCGGCCGCGAGTCGATCCGCGCGATGATCGCGGTCTGCTGCCGCAGATAGCCGTCGACGCCAACGTCATCGCCCTGCTCGTGCACGAGCCGGCGAATGCCGGCGTCGTCGCGGCGCGAGGGATGCACCAGCTCCGGAAACATCTCCTCGCGCGCGGCACGCAACTCCCCGCGCTTCGCCCGCTCCATCAGGCTGCGGCGGCGCTGGGTCGCCTCAGGCGTATCGGGCCGGGCCTGGGTGTTGATCAACGCGAGCCTCAAGACCCGCTCGGGCGCCTGGCGCATGATCTCCAGCGCGATGTAGCCGCCCATGGAATGGCCGGCGAGCGCAAAGCGCGGCGGCGCCTCGCTCAGCACGCGGCGGGCGATCGCCGCCATGCTGTCATCGCGGATATGGTTGGCGACCATCACCGGGCCGAACCGCCACAGTGCCGGGATCACGGGGGCATAGATCCGGGCCGAGGAGGCCAGCCCCGGAACCAGCAGAAGCGGGGTGGTCTGGTCCATTATTGCCTCGAAAGCCCCTGGATTTGCCGGAAATTGTGCGGCCAAGCTTAAGTACCCGGGACGGGCTGTCAAATATGCAAAAACGCATGTGAATCGGGCCTCTCCCGCTTTGACGGAGGCGCGTGGGCAGACTATGAAACGCGCTCATGACACAACATGACAACGATCCCGCCTGGCCGGACCATAAACCGACCGCGCTCCTCGTGCTCGCCGATGGCACGGTGCTCGAAGGCTTCGGTCTCGGCGCCGAAGGCCACGCCGTCGGTGAAGTCTGCTTCAACACCGCGATGACCGGCTATGAGGAGATCCTCACCGATCCCTCCTATGCCGGCCAGCTCATCACCTTCACCTTCCCGCATATCGGCAATGTCGGTACCAACGAGGAAGACATCGAGACGGTGAACATGGCCGCGACGCCAGGCGCGCGCGGCGTGATCCTGCGCACCGCCATCACCGATCCCTCGAACTACCGCGCCACCAAGCATCTCGACGCCTGGCTCAAGGCGCGCGGCATCATCGGCCTTTCCGGCATCGACACCCGCGCGCTGACCGCGCTGATCCGCAGCAAGGGCATGCCCAATGCCGTGATCGCGCACGCCAGGAACGGCGAGTTCGACCTGCATGGTCTGAAGGAAGAAGCACGCGAATGGCCGGGCCTCGAGGGCATGGACCTCGTGCCGATGGTCACCTCCGGCCAGCGCTTCACCTGGGACGAGACGCCGTGGCTCTGGGACAAGGGCTTTGGCCGGCAGGACAAGACCGAGTTCAACGTCGTCGCCATCGACTACGGCATCAAGCGCAACATTTTGCGCCTGCTCGCCGGCGTCGGCTGCAAGGTGACGGTGGTGCCGGCGACGACGACAGCCGAAGACATCCTGGCGATGAAGCCGGACGGCGTGTTCCTGTCGAACGGCCCGGGCGATCCGGCGGCGACCGGCAAATATGCCGTGCCTGTCATCCGGGACGTCATCAAGTCGGGCACGCCGACCTTCGGGATTTGTCTTGGCCACCAGATGCTCGGCCTCGCCGTCGGCGCCAAGACCAAGAAGATGCATCAGGGCCATCACGGCGCCAATCATCCCGTGAAGGACGAGACCACCGGCAAGGTCGAGATCACCTCGATGAACCACGGCTTCGCCGTGGACGAGACGACGCTGCCGAAGGGCGCGACGCAGACCCACGTCTCGCTGTTCGACGGCTCCAATTGCGGCATCCAGCTCGACGGCAAGCCGGTGTTCTCGGTGCAGTACCATCCCGAGGCTTCACCCGGCCCGCGCGACTCGCACTACCTGTTCCAGCGCTTTGCCGATCTGATGCGGCAGAAGAAGAGCGCGTAGGCTGCAGGATCACCCGGCGGAGGGATCCGCCGGGCCCGCCGTCACGGGCGCATGAACATGAAGTCCGTGTCGGGATCGCAGTTCTCGGCGATGAAGCGCAGCTCCGCCTGGATGTCGGCGACGGACCTCGTCTCGAGATATTTTGCGATCACCAGGCTGAGCAAGGCGCGGCAGACGGCTTCGTGCCCGAGACCGGCCGTCTCCGCCTCGTCGACGGCCGCCGAAAAATGGCGCTGCGCAACGTCGGATGCGTACATGGCGTCCCCCTCTTTTCGCGTTGATTTGCGTGCCCCTGAATGGCCGCCTGCGCCTTGATCTCGGTCAAGCCGGCAGCGGGCTTGTGTCAGGAACAAGGACGCCTGCACCGTCTTGATTCCTGGTCTGTTGCCACCGGAGCCCAGCCATGTCCGTCGTCCGCGACAATGCCGAGCCGCTCGCCATCGTGTTTGAGGATGACGGGCTCGTACCGAACAACATTCTCCCCTTCCTGGTCTACCAGGGGGCGGTAAAGCTCGACCCGGAGCATCCGGAGGAGACGATCGAAAACCTGTTCGAGGAGAACGGCTGGGGCGGCACGTGGCGCAACGGCGTCTACGACTATCTGCACTATCACGCGACGGTGCATGAAGTGCTTGGCGTTGCGCGTGGGAGCGCAAGAGTTCGCTTCGGCGGCGACCATGGCCAGGAGCTTCGGATCAACGCCGGCGACGTCGCGGTCCTGCCGGCCGGTACCGGGCATCAATGCATCAAGGCGAGCGGTGATTTCTGCGTGATCGGCGCCTATCCGCCGGGCGCGAAGATGGAGATCACACGGGCGACGCCGGAGAACCATGCCAAGGCACTGAAGACGATTCCGAAGGTCGCGCTGCCGCCGGCCGATCCGGTGACGGGCAAGCATGGGCCGTTGATGCGGCTGTGGCGGCCGTAGTCTGCGAACTCCCGCCATATACACCGCAGTCGTCCCGGCGCAGGCCGGGACCCATAACCACAAAAGCTAGTTTGGCGAAGATCGGCCAACGCGCATCTCGTGCCACAACTTCTCCCTGGGGGTATGGGTCCCGGCCTGCGCCGGGACGACATCGTGGAGGCAGTGTGCCCCCTACGCCTCGTTCGCGCCTTCCTGGCGGGTGGCTTCGAACAGGAACCAGGTGCGCCGCTCGGTCTCGTCGATGAAGACCTCGAGGATACTGGCGCTGGCGACATCGCCGGCGTCGTCGCAGACGTCGTGGGCCTTGCGCATCGCGCTCGCGACATGCTTGTTGTCCTGCATCAGCTCGCGCAGCATCTCGCGCGGCGGGACGTAGTCCTCGTTGTTGTCCTTGATGGTCTGGAGTTTTGCGACCTGTCCGATCGACTTCAGCGTCGCGCCACCGATCTTGCGGACGCGCTCGGCGAGCTGGTCGGTGGTGGCGAAGATCTGGTCCGAGTGCTCGTCGAGCAGCAGATGGTAGTCGCGGAAATGCCGGCCGCTGATGTGCCAGTGGAAATTCTTGGTCTTCAGATACAGAGCGAACGCGTCGGCCAGAAGCACGTTGAGCGCCTCCGAAACCTTGTTGACGGCCTGGGGTGACAGATCGGTGGGGGTGTCGAGGTCGGGCGAGACCTTGTTGGGGGCTTTGCTCACGGGAAACCTTCCTGTTAGGACGCGGACATTGACGGCGCGCCGTCGCACCCCTAACGCAAGGCGGCAGCACCGGTTCCTGCGCAGGAACTGTCTGGTCGGGGCCCTCGAATACCATGGACGATTGGATCGATTATTACGACTCCACGCACACGATCTATGTCAGCAAGCTGCATCGCGATTTGCACTTCCAGATCATCGCGCGGGACATCATCGGCTACATCTCCTCGCCCGAGGCGACGGTGCTGGACTATGCCTGCGGCGAGGCGCTCTCGGCGAGCCAGGTCGCGGCCGCCTGCGGCAAGCTGATCCTGGCCGAGCCTGCGCCGGGCGTGCGCGGCCGGCTGATCGCGCGGTTTGCCCCGAACACGAAAATCCGCGTCCGCTCGCTCGACGACGTGCGCAAGATGCAGGACCAGTCCATCGATCTCGTGGTGATGAACTCGGTCGCGCAATACATGGCGCCGGAGGAGCTCGATGCCGCGCTGCTCAACATCCGGCGGTTATTGACCCCGTCCGGCAAGCTGGTGCTCGGCGACATCCTCCAGCCCAATGTCGGCATGTTCAGGGACGTGACGGCGCTGCTCGGCTTCGGCCTGCGTCACGGCTTCCTGAAGGACGCGCTGATCGGGCTGATCAGCACCGCGCTGTCCGATTACCGTCAGTTGCGCTCGCGCATCGGGCTGCAGCGCTACAGCGAGGACGAGATCACGGCCAGGCTGAAGGCGGCCGGGTTCGCGGTCCAGCGCGCCCACACCAATATCGGCCACAATCGCTGGCGCATGACCTTCATCGCGCGGCCGCCAATGATCCGTTAAGCATAACAATTGGCTGAGGTGGCTTGCCGTACTCCGTTCGGACATGATCGGTACGGCCCGGTGGCGGAAGTGTCTACGCGAGGGCGGTGCATCGCTCTTCATCCTGGTTCAAATCCAGGCCGGGTCTCCACGCTTCGCCCCTGCGGGGCTACGCGTGGTGCAGCCACGCTTGACCGAAGCGAAAGCGTAGACGGACTGTATCCGCGGCTCAATCTGCCTTGACCACTTCACACTCCGACAGCAGCTGAAGCCGGTCCGCATCCTTGGCTGCGGAGCTGAGCACGGCATCGAGCAGGCCGGGGAAGCGCGCCTCCAGATCCTCGCGGCGCAGCCGCATGAAGCGGTTGGTGCCTGCCACGCGCGTCAGCATCAGGCCGCATTCGCGCAGCTTGGCGAAGTGGTAGGCGAGGTTGGACTTGCCGGAAAGACCACTGAAGTCGCCACAGCACAGCTCGCTGCTGACACGTTCCTGCTGGGCGAGCTGGTAGACGATCGCCAACCGGATCGGATCGCTCAGGCAATCCAGGACCATCGGCAGCTCGATCTGCTCGCGGGTGGGATGGAGGGGCGTGCGGCTCATGGTCCGAATCATAGCGATGCGCCCGCAATGTTCAATAGTTCTTGAACCAATTGACACTGAAACCGTCGCGTTCGATAGTTCAATAAACATTGAACATAGGGATCTTTCCAATGAGCGTCTTCTGGCTGGCCCTGGCGGCCTTCGCGATCGGCACCGAAGGCTTTGTTATCGCAGGGCTTTTGCCGGCGATCGCCACTGACCTGTCGATTTCGGTCTCGGCCGCCGGCCAATTGGTCACCGCCTATGCCCTCACCTATGCCGTGGGCTCGCCGATCCTGGCGGTGGCGCTGAATAATATCGACCGCCGTACCGTGCTGGCTCTGGCGCTGACGACCTTCATTGCCGGAAATCTCGCCGCGATGGTGGCTTCCAGCTACGCCCTGCTGCTCGCTTCCCGGATGCTGATGGCCCTGGGCTCCGGGCTGTGCATGCCGACGGCGCTCGCGGTGTCGGTCGCCGTTGCCTCGCCTGAGCGGCGCGGCCGCGCGGTGGCGCTGGTCACCTCGGGACTGACGGTTGCGACCGTGATCGGCGTCCCGCTCGGCAATCTCGTCGGGAGCCTGCTTGGCTGGCGCGCGACCTTTGCCATGGTCGCCCTGATCGGTGCCGTTGCGCTCGCCGGCCTCTTGCTGGGGCTGCCCCGCGGCCTGCCGCGCAACACCGCCTCGCTCGGCGAACGGCTGGCGGTGGCGCGTCACAGCAGTGTCCTGGTCGCGCTTCTGATCACGATTCTATGGGGGCTCGGCGGCTTCACCGTGTTCACCTATTTCGCGGTGCCGTTGCGCGGCCTCGGCTTCGATGCCTCGCAGATCAGCCTTGCGTTGCTGGTGTTCGGCGGCGCGGCCGCGATCGGGAACATGCTCGGCGGCGTCCTGGCCGACCGGCTCGGCACACTCGCCACCGCAGCGCTCGGGCTCGCCGGCATGGCGACCGCGCTGATCCTGCATTCGCTGGTCCTCAAATTGATGCCCGGACAGGCGCATTATGCCGTGCTGGGCACGATCTTCCTGTGGGGCATTTCGGGCTGGGCGTTCTATCCGGCCCAGATCGCCAGCATCATCCGGATCGAGCCGCAGGCCTCGATGATCGCGCTCTCGCTCAACGCCTCGTCGATGTATCTGGGCTTCGCCATCGGCGGCGCCTTGGGAGGCGCGGTGCTGGCCACGCTGTCGCCAAACGACCTCGGCTGGATCGGCGGAACGAGCGTTGCGGCCTCGCTTCTGGTGCACCTCGCCCGTGGCTGGCAGGCACGGCCAAAACCGGTCAAAATTGCCGGTTGATGGGTGTTTTTCGGGGTTTCGCCGCCCCGAAAACTGGTCTAAGACCCACCCGCGCGCGAGGGAGACCACCGCGCTCTCGGCCACAGGGACGCGCAGCCGCGCGCCCTTTTTTTGTGCCCAAATCCGACTTCGGCGAGAGTTGATGCCCAAACGTACAGACATCACCACCATCCTGATCATCGGCGCCGGTCCCATCGTGATCGGCCAGGCCTGCGAGTTCGACTATTCGGGCACGCAGGCGGTGAAGACGCTGAAGGAAGAGGGCTATCGCATCGTCCTCGTCAATTCCAACCCGGCCACGATCATGACCGATCCGGAATTGGCTGACGCGACCTATATCGAGCCGATCACGCCCGAGATCGTTGCCAAGATCATCGAGAAGGAACGTCACATCGTTCCCGGCGGCTTCGCATTGCTGCCGACCATGGGCGGCCAGACTGCGCTGAACTGCGCGCTGTCGCTGCGCCGGCAGGGCACGCTGGAAAAATTCGACGTCGAGATGATCGGCGCCACGGCCGATGCAATCGACAAGGCCGAGGACCGCCAGCTCTTCCGCGAGGCCATGACCAAGATCGGGCTCGAGACGCCGAAGTCACGGCTGGCCAATGCGTCGGCGTTGAAGAAGTCGTTCCGCGACAAATATCTCGCCGAGCGCGAAAAGCTCTCCGGCGCCGCCCTCGAAGAGCTCGAGCGGCAGTGGACGCTGGGCGAGAGCGATCGCCGCAAGCGCTACCAGGAATACGCGTTCGGCCAGGCCATGATGGCGCTGTCCGAGATCGGCCTACCCGCGATCATCCGCCCCTCCTTCACCATGGGCGGCACCGGCGGCGGCATCGCCTACAACAAGGAAGAGTTCCTCGACATCATCGAGCGCGGCCTGGACGCCTCTCCCACCAACGAAGTGCTGATCGAAGAATCCGTGCTTGGCTGGAAGGAGTACGAGATGGAGGTGGTGCGCGACAAGAAGGACAATTGCATCATCGTCTGCTCGATCGAGAACCTCGATCCGATGGGCGTGCACACCGGCGATTCCATCACGGTGGCGCCGGCGCTGACGCTGACCGACAAGGAATACCAGATCATGCGCGACGCCTCGCTGGCGGTGCTGCGCGAGATCGGGGTGGAGACCGGCGGCTCCAACGTCCAGTTCGGCGTCAATCCCGACGACGGCCGCATGGTCGTCATCGAGATGAATCCGCGCGTGTCGCGTTCCTCCGCGCTGGCTTCGAAGGCCACCGGTTTTCCGATCGCAAAGGTCGCCGCCAAGCTCGCGGTCGGCTACACCCTGGACGAGATCGCCAACGACATCACCGGCGGCGCCACGCCGGCCTCGTTCGAGCCGACCATCGACTACGTGGTCACGAAAGTGCCGCGCTTCGCCTTCGAGAAATTCCCCGGCGCCTCCACGACGCTCACGACGTCGATGAAGTCGGTCGGCGAAGTCATGGCAATCGGCCGCACCTTCCAGGAAAGCCTTCAGAAGGCCTTGCGCGGGCTCGAGACCGGCCTCACCGGCCTCGACGAGATCGAGATCGAAGGCCTCGGCCGTGACGACGACAAGAACGCGATCCGGGCCGCGCTCGGCACGCCGACGCCGAACCGGCTGCTCCAGGTCGCCCAGGCGATGCGGCTCGGCTGGTCGAACGAGGACATCTTCAATTCCTGCAAGATCGACCCGTGGTTCCTCAGCGAGATGCGCGGCATCGTCGACATGGAAGAGAAGGTCAGGAAGAACGGCCTGCCGGGCAATGCCTTCGCCATGCGCTCGCTCAAGACGATGGGCTTCTCGGACGCGCGGCTAGCGGTGCTCGCGCACACGACGGAGGCCGAGGTGACCGCGAAGCGCCACGCGCTCGGCGTCCGCCCGGTGTACAAGCGCATCGACACCTGCGCGGCCGAATTCGCCTCTCCCACCGCCTACATGTATTCGACCTATGAGGCGCCGTTCGCGGGCGCGCCGGCGGATGAGAGCACACCGTCGGACAAGAAGAAGGTCATCATCCTCGGCGGCGGACCGAACCGCATCGGCCAGGGCATCGAGTTCGACTATTGCTGCTGTCACGCCTGCTTCGCGCTGCATGACGCCGGCTACGAATCCATCATGGTCAACTGCAACCCGGAGACGGTGTCGACCGACTACGACACTGCCGACCGGCTCTATTTCGAGCCGCTCACAGCCGAGGACGTGCTGGAGATCATCGCGACCGAACGCAGCAATGGCACGCTGCATGGCGTGATCGTGCAGTTCGGCGGCCAGACGCCGCTCAAGCTGGCGCGCGCGCTGGAGGCCGCAGAGGTGCCGATCCTGGGTACCTCGCCCGACGCCATCGACCTTGCCGAGGACCGCGACCGGTTCAAGCGCGTGCTCGACAAGCTGCGACTGAAGCAGCCGAAGAACGGCATCGCCTATTCGGTCGAACAGGCTCGGCTGGTCGCGACCGATCTCGGCCTGCCGCTGGTGGTGCGCCCGTCCTACGTGCTCGGCGGCCGCGCGATGCAGATCATCCGCGAGGAGAACCAGCTCAGCGACTACCTGCTCGGCACGCTGCCGGAGCTGGTGCCGGCCGACGTCAAGGCGCGCTACCCGAACGACAAGACCGGGCAGATCAACACCGTGCTCGGCAAGAACCCGCTGCTGTTCGACCGCTACCTCTCCGACGCCACCGAGATCGACGTCGACTGCCTCTGCGACGGCAAGGACACCTTCATCGTCGGCATCATGGAGCACATCGAGGAAGCCGGCATCCATTCCGGCGATAGCGCCTGCTCGCTGCCGCCGCACTCGCTCGATGCGAAGATGATCGAGGAGCTGGAGCGGCAGACGCGCGAGCTCGCGCTCGGCCTCGACGTCGTCGGCCTGATGAACGTGCAGTACGCGATCAAGGACGGCGACATCTACGTGCTCGAAGTCAACCCGCGCGCCTCGCGCACGGTGCCCTTCGTCGCCAAGGTGGTCGGCACGCCAGTCGCGAAGATCGCCGCGCGCATCATGGCCGGCGAGAAGCTCGCCGATTTCAAGCTGACGAAGGCGCAGCTCAAGCATGTCGGCGTCAAGGAATCGGTATTCCCGTTCGCGCGCTTCCCCGGCGTCGACACGGTGCTCGGCCCCGAGATGCGCTCGACCGGCGAGGTCATGGGCATCGACAGCTCGTTTGCGGTGGCCTTCGCCAAGAGCCAGCTCGGCGGCGGAACGCGGGTGCCGCGCAAGGGCACGGTGTTCGTCTCGGTGCGCGAGAGCGACAAGACGCGCATCGCCGAGGCCGTTCGCGAATTGCATTCGCTCGGCTTCAAGGTTCTGGCGACGTCGGGCACGCAGCGCTTCCTGACCGACCAGGGCATCCCGACCGAGAAGGTGAACAAGGTGCTGGAAGGGCGGCCGCATATCGTCGACGCCATCACCAATGGCGACGTCCAGCTCGTCTTCAACACCACCGAAGGCCCGCAGGCGCTCGCCGACAGCCGTTCACTGCGGCGCGCGGCCCTCTTGCATAAAGTGCCGTATTACACCACTCTTTCCGGGGCCGTGGCGGCCGCGCAGGGCATCCGCGCCTATCTGGGTGGGGACCTTGAGGTTCGTACCCTGCAGAGCTACTTTTCGGAAACCTGATCGCGAGTGGAAGGCTAGGCCTTGAGAGGTTAAGCTTTCCGCTAAGTGATTGGCAGTCAAGCCACAATGGCCGCAGGAACTGTCCGGCCATATGGTTGTTCTGTTCCGGCGCCAAGCCCATATCTGTCGACGTCCGGCGGCTCATGTATCGGGCCTCGGAAACACCGACGAATCAAGGTTGGGCGCCCAGTCGCGTTCTGGGGCGCACGATCGAAGGACGAGAGAGAAGATGGAAAAGGTTCCGATGACTTCGGCCGGGTTTGCCGCGCTCGGGGAAGAATTGAAGAAGCGCCAGTCCGAGGACCGTCCGCGCATCATCGAGCACATTGCGGAGGCGCGCTCGCACGGAGACCTGTCGGAAAACGCGGAATATCACGCCGCGAAGGAAGAGCAGTCCCACAATGAGGGCCGAATCGCCGAACTCGAGGACAAGCTCGCGCGCGCCGACATCATCGACATCTCGAAATTGTCCGGCGACACCATCAAGTTCGGCGCCACCGTAACGCTGGTCGACGAGGACACCGAGAAGAAAGCGGTGTGGCAGATCGTCGGCGAGGTCGAGGCCGACGCCAAGAAGGGCCGCATCTCCATCACCTCCCCGCTCGCGCGCGCGCTGATCGGCAAGAAGAAGGGTTCGACCGTCGAGGTCAACGCACCCGGCGGCGCCAAGGCGTACGAGATCACCAAGGTGGAGTGGCGGTAAGGATTTGCCGCTGTCTCCGCTGACGTTTCGAAAAGGCCGCGCAACCGTGCGGCCTTTTTGTTTCTGCGCGTTGCTGTGGGGGCGGCACTCCCTCACCACGCGTCATTGCGAGCGCAGCGAAGCAATCCAGAATCTTTCCGCGGAGACAGTCTGGATTGCTTCGCTACGCTCGCAATGACGGTGCGTGGCGCAACAGCATCCGTCTCTCTCGTGTCCCGGACGCGCTGCAACGCCCTTAGCGTTGCTGCGCAGAGCCGGGACCCAGAAAGCAACTCGGTAAATCGCGGTGAGATGGGCCCCGGCCCTGCAGCGCACCGCACCGGACGATGCTCCGCATCGCCGGGTGAGCGCTGCGCTGCGTCCGGGGCACGAGAGCGTCGCCCTACCGCCGCCCCTTCACGTCCAGCGGCACGGCCGCCTCGTATTTCGAATTGTGCAGCACCAGCGACGTCCGCACGTTGCGGACATGGGGCGCGGCGGTGAGGTGGGTGACGAAGTCCTGGAAGGTCGCCATGTCAGGCGCGACGCATTTCAGGATGAAATCGACCTCGCCGGACAGCATCCAGCATTCCCGCACCAAGGGCTCGGCGCGGACGAACTCCTCGAAGGCGCGCAAATCCGCCTCGGCCTGGCTGGACAGGTGCACGGCCGCAAACACCGTGACGTCGAAACCGAGCTTGCGCGCATCCAGCAGCCCGCGATAGCCGTGGATATAGCCCTCCTCCTCCAGCGCCCGGACCCGGCGCAGGCAGGGCGGTGGCGAAATGCCAACCCGCTTGGCGAGCTCAACATTCGTGATTCGACCGTCGGCCTGAATCTCGGTGAGAATTTTCAGGTCGATCTCGTCTAGGTTCCGCGACACGTGATTGGAACTCCTGGCCTTTGCGGCGGTATCGGGTGGGTCTGTCGCAATCCTCATAGCCCAGTCCGCACCCATTGCGCAATTTTATTGCGCGTGCAGCGCAATCGACTTTTGTTCCCTGTTGGAAAAATCCGCCGACAGGGAATGCAATTCTTGCATAGCTCACCAGAACGCTTAGATTAGCTCTGATATTTCAGCGCTTCCGCGAGGCCTCCTGGCTCCTTCCGCGCCCGCGCTGCAAATCCCCCGTGAAAGGCGTCCATCGAAATGTCCGCTCCTGTTCATGCAAAGGTCGTGATTATTGGCTCCGGCCCTGCCGGCTACACGGCGGCGATCTACGCTGCGCGCGCGATGCTCGAGCCGATCCTGATCCAGGGCATCCAGCCGGGCGGCCAGCTCACCATCACCACCGACGTCGAGAACTATCCGGGCTTCGCCGACGTGATCCAGGGCCCCTGGCTGATGGAGCAGATGGAGAAGCAGGCGGTCCATGTCGGCACCAAGATCGTCACCGACCTCGTGACCAAGCTGGAGACCGGGCCGCGGCCGTTCCGCCTCACCTGCGACAGCGGCGACGTCTATCTCGCCGAAACCGTGATCCTCGCCACGGGCGCGCAAGCGCGCTGGCTCGGGCTGCCGTCCGAGGGGAAATTCCAGGGCGGCGGCGTCTCGGCCTGCGCCACCTGCGACGGCTTCTTCTACCGCGGCAAGGAAGTGATCGTGGTCGGCGGCGGCAATTCCGCGGTCGAGGAAGCACTGTACCTCACCAACCATGCCTCGCAGGTCACCATCGTGCATCGTCGCGATCACTTCCGCGCCGAACGCATCCTGCAGGAGCGTCTGTTCAAGCACCCGAAGATCAAGGTGGTCTGGGACTCAGCCGTCGACGAGATCTGCGGCACCGAGAACCCGAACAAGGTCACCCATGTCCGCCTCAAGAACGTCAGGACCGGCACGCTCACCGAGCTGAAGGCCGACGGCGTCTTCATCGCCATCGGCCACGCCCCGGCGACCGAGCTCGTGAAGGGCCAGGTCAGGCTCAAACCGTCGGGCTATGTCGAGGTCGCCCCGAACTCGACCGCCACCTCGGTGCCCGGACTGTTCGCCGCCGGCGACGTCGCCGACGAGACTTATCGCCAGGCCGTGACGGCCGCAGGCCTCGGCTGCATGGCAGCGCTCGAGGCCGAACGTTTCTTGGCCCTGCGCGCCAGCGAGCGTGCAGCAGCGGAATAAAGATCATGCCTCGAACACGCGACGGATTTACGGATATGGACTGGGACAAGCTGAAGGTGTTTCACGCGGCGGCTGAAGCGGGCAGCTTCACGCATGCGGGCGAGCAGCTCGGCCTGTCGCAATCGGCGGTCTCGCGCCAGGTCTCGGCGCTGGAGCAGGAGCTCTCGGTCTCGCTGTTCCACCGCCACGCCCGCGGCCTGATCCTCACCGAGCAGGGCGACCTCTTGTTCCGCACCGCGCATGACGTGTTCATGCAGCTCCAGGCGGCGCGCGCCAAACTGACCGACAGCCGCGAGCGGCCGAGCGGCGATCTCAAGATCACCACCACGCCCGGCGTCGGCATCAACTGGCTGATCCCGCGGCTCGGCGAATTCACCGCGCTCTATCCAGAGATCCGGATCTCGCTGATCGTCACCGACGAGGAGCTCGACCTGTCGATGCGCGAGGCGGACGTCGCGATCCGCACCCGCAAGCCGACGCAGCCGGATCTCATCCAGCGCAAGCTGTTCGCGATGGGCTTCCACGCCTATTGCTCGCCTGACTACATCAAGCGCTTCGGCACGCCGCGCACGCTGGAGGAGCTCGACTCCCACCGCATCATCACGCTCGCGGACGGCAACTTCGCGCCGCATCTTCAGAACCGCAACTGGCTGGTCGAAGCCGGGCGCAACGGCTCGGGTCCGCGCGAGGCCTATTTCAGGGTGAACAACATCCTCGGCCTTGTGCGCGCCTGTCAGCAGGGCCTCGGCATCGCCGCGCTGCCGGACTATCTGATCGAAGAGCAGAGCCGTCTCGTGCAACTGTTCGGCGAATCGGATTCGATCCAGCTTGATACGTATTTCGTCTATCCCGAGGAGTTGAAGACGGTCGCGCGCGTGCAGGTGTTCCGCGACTTCGTGGTGAGCAAGGCGCAGCGCTGGCCTTCCTGATTTCCGCATGTCTGACATGCGGCCTCGGCTGTTGCTGCATGGCGTTCGGCAAGCTCATAATGTTTGCACGCTGAGCCTTCGCGTTGCGCATTTGTCCCCCTCCTCCAGTGGCGCGGGAGTTCAGTAATCCCTCTTGGAAGGTGATTGTGTCGGCCTCACGTGGCCAATACCTTAAGCCGGGCTCGTTCGAGCCCGGCTTTTTTTCGTCGAAATGCCGTTTCGCTTTCCGCGTGTATTGACAGTTTTGGGCATACCCCGCATCATTTCCTAATGATCACGAAGTCGTGCGCAATCGTCTCGAAAAAAGGCCCCCTCCCGGGGACCTCGGATTTTTGCGCGCGCTAACTACGCTTCGTCATCGCAGCAAATCCCGAAAACCCCGCCACCTGGACGGGGTTTTTTCATGTGCCCTCCGTCTCAGGTTTTTTTTCCCGAGAAGGAGAACTGGACATGACCGACCTGCGAACGCATTTGCACGGACTCTGGCTGCCACTGGTGACGCCGTTTCGCGACGGCAAGCTCGACGAGACGTCGCTGCGGCGGCTGACGCGACATTACAGCGGACAGGCCGTCGACGGCTTCATCCTGGGGGCGACCTCGGGTGAAGGCATGACGCTGCGGGACGCCGAGCTCGAGCGCCTCGTCGCCATCGTGCGCGACGAGATGGCGGCCGGCCGCCGCACCATCCCAATCTGTCTCGGCTTATCGGGCGCGGACACTTCGCGGCTGAAGGAGCGCCTTGATGAAACCGCGGACTGGCCGATCGAGGGATATTTGATCGCGAGCCCCTATTACGTGCGGCCGTCGCAACGCGGGCTCCTGGCGCATTTCGAAGCGCTCGCCGACCACGCCGCCTGGCCGCTCGCGCTCTACAACATTCCCTATCGCTGCGCGGTCAACATCACCAACCAGACCATGCTGCGGCTCGCCGAGCATCCCAACATCGTCGGCCTGAAGGATTGCGGCGCCAGCCGCGAGCAATCGATCGCGCTGCTGCGCGACAGACCCGAGGGATTTCGCGTGCTCACCGGCGAGGATGCGAACTACCTCGAGGCGCTCGTCGACGGCGCCGACGGCGGCATCGTGCTCTCGGCCCATGTCGAGACCGCGACGTTCGCGGCCGTGTATGCCGAGCTGAAGCGCGGCAACCACGATGCGGCGCAGGCGCGCTGGCAGGAGGTCGCCGAGCTGACGCGCCTGTTGTTCACCGAGCCGAGCCCGGCGCCGGCCAAGCACTGGCTGTGGCGCAGCGGCCTGATCGACAGCCCCGAAGTGCGCCTGCCGATGGTGGAAGTCGGCAGCGAGCTCGCCGCCACGATCGATCGCGAGATCGAGCGACGAATGAAAGTCGCGGCGTAGCACTACGCTCTTCACGCACGCTGCCCTCCTTCTCCCCTTGTGGGAGAAGGTGGCATAGGCGGCCTTCGGCCGCCGTTCTTGAGAACGCCGAAGCAAGGCTTCGGCTATGGCGCCGGATGAGGGGTCTCGATCCACTCGCAACACTGATCGTGAGGAGAGAGACCCCTCACCCGTCTCGCCGCTACGCGGCCGAGCCACCCTCTCCCACAAGGGGAGAGGGAACGCACCGCCGTGTCCAGCGCAACTCTCCGTCGCACGCAACAACAACTCAATCCGGAAAGATCGATCCATGGGAATCCGTTTATGGACCCGCGCCCTCAAGGCCCTGTGGCAACGCCTGCCATCTGCGGAGGGTTACAGATGGGCCGACAAATATCCGGCGTCGGCCTGGCTGCGCCGCGACATCGGCCTGTGCGAGGAGGTCGTGATGCGGGAGTGGAATTGGATCGACGAGATCAGGCGCAAATATAGCGAGTGGGTTTAGTTACGGCGCAATCTCACCTCGTGCACGCTGCCCTCCCTTCTCCCCTTGTGGGAGAAGGTGGCGCGAAGCGCCGGATGAGGGGTTTCTCTCCGCGCGCAAATTGTCCGTGGGGAGGGACACCCCTCACCCGTCTCGCCGCTTACGCGGCGAGCCACCCTCCCCCACAAGGGGGAGGGGAAGGACCACCGTGGTTAACCGCGCCCCAATCGCCTTCGCATTCGCCGCATGGTGCATCCACGTCTCGTTTACGCTCTCGCGCCTATCGTTTTTCTCCAAAGCCTTCAAAAGGGGGAATGACCATGGGACATCGCACCCGGCCTACGGCCGCACAGCAGTTCGCGCCCGCCGATCTTTTGCGGGGAATCCTGGTGGTTTCGTCGTTCGGGTTCTGGGCGGTGATGCTCGGCCTGATGCCGGTGCTGCTGTTTCGGGTCTGGCTCGTCGGCTGACGACAGCCCGCGCGGATGGTTAAGCCGAGGTCACAAATGCGCTCAAAATGCGAGCGGCTCAGCAACGTGGAATTTTAAACCATCGCGCGTAGCGTGACGCCCATAAGCGAAGAAATCGCGGGGGCGTTTGTGAATAGTCAGAATGAAATGGCGCCGCATTACGGCGCCGGACAGCAGAGCTTTACCACCGAGCAGAACTTTTCCACCGAGGACATTCTCTGGGCCGTCGGCATCTGGTCGGTGATCCTGACGCTGTCGCCGGTCATCGTGTTCTACATGCTGATGGTGGCGTAACGTTGATCTCGAGATTCCGGGTCTGGCGCTTGCGCGCCATCCCGGAACGACAAGGTGAGGCCTAGAAACGCAAAACGCGCGGACATCCGCGCGTTTTTCGTCCGGGGAATGATTTATGAAAATTACGCTGCCTGCTTGTGCATTGCGCCGGATGCCGACGCCGTGCCGCGAATGGCCTTGACCGAACGCTCGATCGCCGCCCACAACCTTGCAATCTCCTGAGCCGCACGGCTCTCGGCCTGATACTCCCGCGCGCCTTCGCCGTGGCTGAGGGCCATCAACAAATCCGAACGATTGGTGATCTGACCGCCCCACACCGGCGCACGGAATTTCGCCAGCGCCTCGCGGGCGATGGTGACGATCGGGCTTTCGGCTTCGTCGCGCTTGGCCGGCGCACCGTTGAGCACGACCGCATAGGGCTTGCGCGCCGCGCGGCACATCTGGATGGTTTCCTGCACCGCGTTGACGTCGAACACGCCGGGACGGGCAGGAATCACCACCATGGTGGCGTTCTTGATCGCGTCGTCGACGACGGCCGAGAGGTTCGGCGGCGTGTCGATCAACACCCATTCATATCCGTCGCGCTTGGCAGCGGAGACGATGCCGCTGACGGAGTTCACGGCGGACTTGATCGGCGGTTCGTTCGTGCCCCGCAGCTTGTGCCACAGCGTGAGCGACCCTTGCGGATCCGCGTCCACGAGCATGACCTGTTTGCTCGCCTTGATCTGCGCGGCGAGATGTGCGGCCAGGGTACTCTTGCCCGAGCCGCCTTTACGCGATGCAAAAACAATAACGTTCATACCTTCGGCCTCCAGATTGACCCCAGGCCACGAAAATGAATCAGCACGCTGATTCGTGAAAGAAAAATTTACCGGGAGTTGCTCTGCCGCCACGAAATAACAAGACGTGTTGGCTTTTGAGTCACACTGCCGCGCGCGACAAGGACACGAACTGCAATGAAGCGCCTCCGCTGCGCGCAATCGAGCGTTTTTTGAGCAGCAGCGCGGGAAAAGCCGGAATGCAACCTTGCCGCGCAAACCGTGGCGCGACTCTTTTCGATCGCGCGCGGAGGTAATTGCCGCAAGCAGGCGCGCAAGGCGCGCGAACAAAAGGAGTCCGGTAGCTGTCGCGGGGCCGATGCCATCCGGCGCGAAGCCGCGCTTCGCACGCTTGCCCGGGCCCGGGTTTCAGGAAAGGAACGCGCTTGTCGCGCTCAGCCTTCGGATTTCTTCTTGGTCGCCTTCGGCGCCGGCTTGGTGCTCTTCTTCGCGGTATTCGACGCGCTCTTGGGCGCGATGCTGGTCGGCTTGCCGGCGCGGGCTTCGCCCGGCTCGGGCCCCCGGCGGAAGAACACCCGGCATTGCGGCGAGAGCTGCGCCTTCTTCTGGATCATGCAGGCGGTGATGGCATCGACGTTCGGCACGAACTCGCCGCACAGCCGCATCGCATCCGGCGTGCAGGCCTGCTGCTCTTCCTGCGTGTAGGCGAAGCCGGCGCCGGGGTGGACCAGGGCGGCCAGGGCAAGCCCCGACATGGCAGCAAGAACGGACTTCCTGAAGTGAAACGCCGGCATCGATCCCCCCAAATGTCTGGTCGGGGCGGAGTGTGGGTGAACCGCCGTTCGTTGGCAACGAGGGCGGGAGCGAAAGGTCGGAACGTGTGCGCTCTCGGCAACAGGGCGGAGAGTTCGGCCCCAGCCAGGGCAGCGGCGGCAAAAGACCGAGGGGCCCCCCGAGGAGTCTCACACACAGCTGTCATCCCCCGCGAAGGCGGGGGATCCAGTACGCCGCAGCCCCTCGAGAAACTTCAGGCGTCTCTGGAATACTGGGTCACCCGCCTTCGCGGGTGACGACAGCTGTGGGCGGGGAGTCTCCGAGGTTCACGGCTAAACCCTTGGCAGACCTGGCGAGATCGGGGTTGGCGTGACGCTCCGGCGACCGTCCAACAAGAACTGCGAAAACAACCCCATGCACAGTAGCCGGGGCCTTGATATGCCTTGTGAAATCACCTCTACGGATTTTACGAAGCGGTTTTGACACGTCGGGCAAAACAGGGGCATACTGCCATCATCGAGAGTGCGTGGGGTGGTCGGCTGATATCCCCGTGAGGAGAGGGGGCGCATGGCCACCGTGTTGATCGTCGCGCCGGTGTTTGCCCTGATCGCATCAGGCTATGCCGCGGTGCTGTTTCGCTTCGTCTCCGAGACCGCGCACAAGGGCATCTCCGAATTCGCCTTCAGCATCGCGATCCCTGCCCTCCTGTTCCGCACCATCGTCGTCTCGGAATTCCCCGACGTCAGCCCCTACCGGATGTGGGGCGCCTATTACGGCGCGCTCGCCATCACCTGGATCGCGGCGCTGGCGCTCTCGGCGCTGCTGCGCGAGGGGCGCGACACCGGCGAGGACGGCGTCGTGTTCGCGATCGGCTCGGTCTACGGCAACATCGTGATGCTCGGCATTCCCCTGACGCTCTCCGCGCTGGGCAACGAGGCGGCAGGCCCGATGGCGCTTATCCTGTCGGTGAACACGCCGCTGCTCTGGCTCTGCGGCACGCTGCAAATGGAGCTCGTCGGCCGCAAGCAGACCGGCTCGGCCCTGACGGTCATCTGGCCCGTGCTCGCGGATCTCTCCCGCAACCCGCTGATGCTGGCGATCGGTTTTGGCGTGGTCTGGCGCTTCACCGGCCTTGGCCTCAATCCCGTCGTCGACCGGACCATCGAGCTGCTGGCGCGGGCGGGATCGCCGGCGGCGCTGATCGCGCTCGGCATCAACCTGTTCCGCTTCGAGGTCAAAGGCGAGAAGCTCGGCATCGTCGTGATGTGCGCGCTGAAGCTGATGGCGATGCCGGCGGCGGCGTTCGTGCTGGCCAAGCTGCTCGGCTTGCCTCCAACCGCGGCCGGCGTGGTCGTGCTGTTCGCGGCGATGCCGACCGGCGCGAACGCATACATCTTCGCGGTTCAGTATCAGCGGCAGGTGAACCCGGTGTCGGGCGCGGTGGCACTGGGCACGCTGCTGGCGGCGGTGACGTTGCCGGTGGTGGTGTGGGTGGTGGCGGGGGTGAGGTAGGTCAGTGCGCGCCGCCAGCCGGTGAATCATCAGCTCAAGCAGCCCAGTCCATAATCGCGTCAATGAAAGTCTGAGCCTGGCGGATCGCATCCGCCCTCGTCGCACAGACACCGACCGACACGGTTCGGCCCTTTCCGACCGTCCACTGCCAGCCGGGCAAATAGCGCATTCTAGCAATCGAGAAGCTGACGCCGCGATGTTCCACGGAGGACCTCCGCTGACATGTTGCTGTGCGAAAAGACTACGCGAAATGATGAATGCGGTCTAGCGGGGACGGCCGACAGACGTGGTTTCTGTTAGGCTTTCAGGAATCGTGACGGAAGCTCGACCCGACAGATCGAGGAGCATCGTCATCGTAATTGTATAACCTTCAGGTTATGAGCCTCACTGCCGAAAGGGCTATTGAGCAAGCTGGCCCGCGCGCCAGGCCATCTCCCAGAAGTCTGCCTCGAGTCGGGTGGCTTCCTTGAAGATCGCAATCAGCTCTGCCTCGCGGGCCGGCGTGGCGTAGAGATCGGCGAGATGCTCCATGTGCGCCCGCGCCTTGGCAGCGACCTCCTGGTACGGCGCGCCGGCGTACTCGGCGATCCAGACGCGATAGGCGTTCGTCGCGGCGTCCGCATCGGGTCGCGAGGCGAGCCGTGTGGCGATCTCCGCGTACCCGATCACGCAGGGGGCAAGCGCCACCTTGAGTGCCAGCAGATCGCCGCGCATTCCCGCGTCGAGCACGTAGCGTGTATAGGCCAGCATCTCGGCCGCCGGAGGGGTCTGTTCAAGGTCTGTCGGGGACAGACCCCAATCGGCGCAGAGCTTCACATGCAGGTTCATCTCGACATCAAGGATGGCCGAAAGGCCGGCCGCTGCTTCACGCATGTCAGCAAGTCTGGGCGACTTGTAGACCGCGAGCGCGTAGGCGCGAGCAAACTCGATGAGGAACAGGTAGTCTTGAACGAGGTAGTGACGAAACGCCGCTTCGGGGAGCGAGCCGTCTGCCAATCCGTTCGTAAAGGGATGCTCGGTGTAGGCCCGCCACTCAACGGATGCTTCTGTCTTGAGACGCTCGAAGAAACTCACGATCTTTTTCGCCCGGCTTGCTTGTCCATGAACGTCCTTGGCTCGCTACCGATAGCGCATTGCGAACCGAGGAGCTACGGTGACCGCAGACAAAACTGGCTTTGAGCGGCGTTGCGGATGGGGCACTCCCCGCGTCGAGAGTTTTGTGCACTGTCACCGTAATGGGCCGGCGTGGTCGTGCTGTTCGCGGCGATGCCGACCGGCGCGAACGCGTACATCTTCGCGGTTCAGTATCAGCGGCAGGTGAACCCGGTGTCGGGCGCGGTGGCGCTGGGGACGCTGCTGGCGGCGGTGACGTTGCCGGTGGGGGTGGGGGCGGGGCAATAGTCGCTGGCGCGGGTCGGCTGCTGCGGCATCAGGGTTGTCCTGTCGTCGCGTAAGCACTCTCCCGCGATCGCAAAGTTTTTGATTCACAGGTCCGTGCTCTTCTGATTCAATGTCGCCATGGCCGATACTTCCATTGAATGGACCGACGCGACTTGGAATCCGGTTGCCGGGTGCACTGTGCTGACTGCGGGTTGCACCAACTGCTACGCAATGCGCATGGCAGCTAGGCTCGAGGCGATGGGCCTTGAAAAGTATGAGGGCCTCACGCGCAAGAGCGGTGGCAGAGCGGTCTGGACGGGCAATATCCGGCTCGACCGAAAATCGCTTGGCGCGCCGAGAACCTGGACAAAGCCGCGGAAGGTCTTCGTCAATTCAATGTCGGATCTGTTTCATCCGAAAGTCCCAAAAGCCTTCATCTTGCGGGTTTGGGAAGTCATGAAAGACACACCGCGGCACACCTATCAGATTTTGACGAAGCGTCCTGAAATCATGGCGGAGGTACTTTCTGATCGCCGCTTCACCGTCTTGCCGAATGTTTGGCTTGGCACGAGCGTGGAAGATGCCCGGGTTCTCGGCCGGCTCGACGCGCTCCGGGCTGTGCCGGCAGTAATCCGGTTTGTTTCCTTCGAGCCCTTAATTGGTTCGGTTGCTTCTGGTGACCTGACAGATATCCACTGGGCGATTGTCGGAGGTGAAAGCGGACCACGCTCGCGCGAGATGAAGCCTGAATGGGTGGACGAAATTGAAGCGATTTGCCGGCGATCAGGTACGGCGTTTTTCTTCAAGCAGTGGGGTGGCAAGAACAAAAAGGCTGCCGGTCGCCTCCTGCGTGGCCGCACCTACGATGAGTTGCCTGCCTTGAGTATATGACTGGCGATCCGGGTCGCGAGTCCCACGGCCTTAGGTTCATCGTTTGAAATACAAAGAAAAAGCGAAAAGCGCTGAGGCGCCTTATCGACTGGAAGCGCCAGTGGCTCGAACACCTTGGGGAAGAGGGTTTCAAGTCGACGTTTCACGTACCGCTCAAGCCCTTTGACATCGAACTCTCGCTGTGTGGGCCCACCGCCGAACATATCGCCTTGACCCTTGTCAGAATAAAGCTCCCTCTCCCACTGGTCAGAGCCGAACATTTTGGTAAGGGCCGCGCGTTTCTCCTCTGTTATCTTGTCGCTTTTACGGGTCGCCTGGCGATAAAGTCCGGAGAGCGAGAATAAAAACCAAACGTCGATTGCCTTTGTAGCGGCAATCGCAACCAGCGTTTCCCAGTCGACTTCCATGCCGTATGGATCGAGGAACAGGACTGCCCTTGCGGATTTCCACTCGCTGCCCTTGAGTTCCTTTTGAATCGAAAGGTTGGCGTCTTCTTCGACGACCATGATGTCACGATCTGGATGTTGAGCTGCCAGTTCACGTAATGCGTTGCAGTACTTCTGTTTGGATTCAATAAAAATCAGCCGGTGAAAGGGCGGCCGGATGTCGATCGCAATCTGAGCGGAGCCGCGACGCTGCTCCACTGATTCTGGGACCTCTGCATCGAACAGATCTTCTCCACGCGCCTCGACTTTTACTGTTCTCTTGCCCGTCCCCGCGAAGGCGTCGATGTACCAAAGATCGGAGAATTTATTTTGAAGCGCCGTAGAGAACGCTCGAAGGTATTTCTCGATAATCGAAAGTTTTAGTTCGGTGTGCTGGCCACCAAACTCATGATCGACTGGCATGTGCCCCTGCGATGCGAAAGGTCCCGACTCTCTTCAACCATAAGTCGTGCCGGTCAGCAACGGGACCTGATTCTTGGATTCGTCGCAAACTAGCGCCGGCCCCTAACCGGAGTTTGGCTGCCATCCTCTGCCCCCGGGGGGTATGGCCCTTAGGGTCGCCAGTGCGGCTGCAAGCCTGCCAACTTCGATGGTCGCTGCTGCAGGGCGCTCACGGCGCGGTGGTCGCTACTCGGTGCAGAGCGAGGGGAAACGAAAGCGCACGAATATACAAGCAGTTGGTCATTGGTACAGTTGGGTGGGCTCGAACCACCGACCTCCTGTTCCACAGACAGGCGCTCTAACCAACTGAGCTACAACTGCATCCTTGCGAGCCGCCTTGGGCGCCTGGACGGGCCGGTCACCGAGGGGGGCTGGACGGGGCGGAAACTAGGTGCAACGGCCGTTTTTGGCAAGGCCGCAAACGGGCGGAATCCACCCTCAAACGACGTTATTTCCAAAGGAAAACCCGGGCCTGGGCCCGGGTTTCTTTTTATTTGGGCATGATCTTATCGGAAAACCGCTGCGCACTTTGCGCGCGGCCCTTCGGGTCCGGATCAGGCCCTAATCAAACCGGCCCGATCGCTCAGGCGGCGGGCGGGTAGAGCTTGGAGGCGCTGGCCTTGATCGGCTCGGCGGCGGCGGTTGCGGCGCGCTGGGCGATCTCGGCGAGCTCCTTGGCCTGGGCCTGGAAGGTCTCGAGCTGCTTGCGGCCATGGCTGCTCCACAGCGCGAACGCATCCGACGGCGACGTCACGCCGAGCAGCTCCTGGGTGAAGTCCAGATGGGCGGTGGTGTTGGCCTTCATGAACTCCATCAGCTTGGCGGTGTACTCGTTCGCGCCCTTGCTGGCGGACGAGAACACGGCCTCGATGGTGCCGTTATGGCTTTCGGCCGCGTCCTTGAACTTGGCGTAGCTCTCGCGGGCCTGCGAAACGCCCTTTTCGGCGAACGCACGCATCTGCTCCGGCACCTCGAACGGGATGATGGAGGCGGAGAATGGATCAGTCGCACCTGTCATTTTGGTCCCTCACGATCATGGAAAATGGAGTGAGCCTTCTGGCGCGCCCGCCGGCCAACCGGGGCCCTTCTGTTGGCGGGTACGAAGACTGGATACGCGTAACGAAAAAGATGGCTCGTCCAACGCCCAGCAGTATCACTGCGTAACATGTCAACATTGTGCAGCGCAACGCGATCCGGGGTGCACAGGAAAAATTTAATCCCGGAGAGGATGAGGTTCCTGCCTGGGGGAACCCGTGGTTGAGGTCGACATTCCGGGGCCGGAGCGGAGCGAGGGAGCCCGGAATCCATCAGGCCGCGAAGATCGCAGGGACATGAATTCCGGGCTCGCGCCGAGTGGCGCGCCCCGGAATGACGGAGGGGCTCGCGTGCTTCGGCCGGGGCGCATCCATCGCCGCGCGGCTGACGATCTGGCTCCCCCCGCGAATCCTGCGGATGCAGCGCCTGCGCGGCTTGCGGGGTCGGCCGGATTAAGGTTATCGCGGCTTTAGGGCCTCCCCGGTAGGCTGGGGCCGTGGACCTGCCCGCGCCTGCGCGCGATACTAACCCTTTCTTAAGGCTGTCATTCCCGGCAGCCCTAAGACCAGACGCGTGTCAGTGAGACCTAAAGCCGGTCGGATGAGTCATTCGGATTTCCAGTTGCGAGGCGTGGGCGATCCCCGGCTGGCCGTGCATGCGACGTCCCCGCTGCCCGCGTGGCTCTGGTCGGTCGACGGAACGCGCGTGCTGTGGGCCAATCCGGTCGGTGCAAAATTCTTCGGCGCGGCGCATGCCGCAGCGCTGGCTGACAAGGTTTTCGGCCCCGCTGACAGCCATCGCCGCCAGGTCGCCCGGCTCGCCCGGCAGCTGCCGGCGAACGGCACGGTGCGGCTCGAACGGCTGCGCGGCTTCGGCGCCCGGCTCGGCATGCTGATGACCTGCGCCTGCACACGGCTGACCTTCGCCGATGGCGGCCAGGCCGTGCTCGTCACCGCGATGGATCCATTGGTGCGCACCATGCCGCTGGTGGAGCGCCTGCATCGTCTCGTCGCGGGCGCCAGGATGCCGATGGCGGCGTTCGCGCCCGACGGAATGTTCGTCGGCGCCAGCGACGCCGCCCGCGCTCTGCTCGGCTTCCGCGATCTCGGCGAAGCCGGGCTGGAACAGGCCCGCAGCGATGCGCTTCGCAGCGGCCGCGCCGAGACGCCGATCGGCATCGGCCAGATGGTGCTGCAACGGGTTGGGCTCGGGGCCGATATCGGCCTGGTCGCGCTGATCGAGCCGGCCGCCGCGCAAACGGCCGCGGCGAGCGATGCCGCGCCGGCCGCGTCCGCGCCCGAGAGCACACCTGATGTCACGCCCGCAGCGCCGGCTCAATCCACGCCGCACGCCGCCGAGACGCCGAACGCGCCGCCGCCGCCGAGCGACGCGCCGGCCGCTATCGCACTGTTCGACGCCTTCGCCGATCCGGTCGACATGCCCGCGCCCGCGCTGCCCGTGCGCGAGGCGACGCCGGAGACCGCGACAGTCCAGCAAGCCGTCGACGAAGCGGTCGAAGAACCGGCCGAAGCGACTGTCCAAGAACCGGCCCAAGAACCGGCTGACGCGCCGAAAACTCCGGTTGAAAACCAGCCCTCAGCCATTGTGTCGCCGCAGGCCGCGCCGATCACATCAGGCATGGTCGAGCCGCCATCGGGTCCCACAGAGACGCCCGCGCCGCATCAGCATCCGCTGCGCTTCCTCTGGCAGATGGATGCAGAGGGCCGCTTTGTGCTCGCAACCAGCGAGTTCATCCGCCTGATGGGCCCGCACACCACCGCCGGCTTCGGCCGCCCCTGGCGCGAGATCGCCGCGGAATTCTCGCTCGACCCGGAGGGGCGCGTGGCGCAGGCGCTGGCCAGCCACGACACCTGGGCCGGGATCACCGTGAACTGGCCGGCCGATGGCGGCGAGCATCTGCCGGTCGAGCTCGCGGGCCTGCCGGTCTACGACCACGCGCGCAATTTCGCCGGCTTCAAGGGCTTTGGCGTCTGCCGCGATCTCGACGGCCTCAACCGGCTCGATGCGCTGAGGCGCTTCGAGCAGTTCGCCGAACCGCACGCGCAGCACGGCCTGCCCGCCGACATCGTCGAGCCCGAACCGGAGCCGGAGCCCGTGGCGGAGGCGCCGCCTCCGCCGGCCGAGCCGCCCGCACCTGAGCCTGAGCCCGCACCTGAAGCTGAACTGCCCGACCCCGCACCCGACGCGACTTCACACCCAACCGATCCGGAAACGCCAGTGGAAACGCCCCCCAACGTCGTGCCGTTCCGCCCGCCCGGCGATGCCAGATCGCCGACGCTGACGCCGATCGAGAACAGCGCGTTCAACGAGCTCGCCCGGCAATTGTCCGAGCGCCTCGAACGCGAGCGGGAGACGATCGCCGCCAGCGCGACCGAACCGCCGGCGGAGACCGCACCCGAACCGCCGATCGATGCGCCGCACACGCCGGCCGAATGGCTGACCGAGCCGGCGCCGCCGGCGCGCGGCCACAGCATGCGCGACCGCGCGCTGCTCGACCTGCTGCCGACGGGCATCCTGATCTATCGCCTCGACCGGCTGCTCTACGCCAACCCGGCGTTCCTCGCGCGCATGGGCCATGCCAGCGTGAGCGCGCTGGAGAATGCCGGCGGGCTCGATGCGCTCTATGTCGAGCCGGGCGTGTCGGCCGCCAGCAGCACCTCGCATGGCGGCACGCCGGTGACGATCAGCGCGACGCTTGCCAATGGCGAAGAGCCGCTGCCGACCACCGAGGCGCATCTGCACACGATCGACTGGGACGGCGAGAGCGCGCATGCGCTGGTCTGCGCGCTGCCCAATCCTGCACCTGTCGTGGCTGCGCCCGCCGTTGCCGAGCCTGTCGCCGCGCCGCCCGTTGTCGCCGAGCCTGTTGCCGCCGCGCCTCTTGTCGCGGAGTCCTTCCCCTATGCTTCCGAGCTCGAGTCCCAGGCCGGCGATGCCGACGCCGAGGATCTCGCCGCCATCCTCGACACCACGGCCGAGGGCATCGTGATGTTCGATGCCGAAGGCAACATCCACGTCTGCAACCGCAGCGCGGAGGCGCTGTTCGGCTACGACGGCGAAGCGCTGCTCGAGCAGAATCTGGTGACGCTGTTCGCGCCGGAGAGCCGGCAGGTCGTCGCCGACTATCTCGAAAGCGTCAAGAGCCAGGACATTTCGAGCCTGCTCGACCACGGCCGCGAGGTGCTGGGGCGCGAGAAGAAGGGCGGCGTCATTCCGCTCGCCATGATCATGGGCCGCACCAGGCCCGACGGCCCGAACTTCTTCGCCGTGTTCCGTGACCTCTCCCAGAGCAAGAAGGGCGAGAGCGAGCTGACGCAGGCCCGCCGTCTCGTCGACGGCGCGGCGAATGCCAAGGCCGACATGCTGGCCCGGATCAGCCACGAGATCCGCACGCCGCTCAACGCCATCATCGGCTTTGCCGAGGTGATGATCTCCGAACGCTTCGGCACGCTCGGCAACGAGCGCTACGGCGAGTACATGAAGGACATCCGCGCCTCCGGCGAGCGCGTCATCGCGATCATCGACGACCTGCTGGAGCTGTCGCGCATCGAGACCGGCAAGCTCGACCTCAACTTCGCCAACCTCAACCTCAACGATCTGGTCGAGGCCTGCGTCGTGGTGATGCAGCCTCAGGCCAACCGCGAGCGCATCATCATCCGCACCTCGCTCGCCCATGCGCTGCCGCAGGTGACCGTGGACGCGCGCGCGATGCGGCAGATCACCATGAACCTGATCTCGAACTCGATCCGGCTCGCCAGCGCCGGCGGCCAGGTCATCGTCTCGACCGCGCTGACCGATCGCGGCGAGATCGCTCTTCGCATCCGCGACACCGGCCACGGCCTTAGCGAGCGCGAGGTCGCGGCCGCGATGGAGCCGTTCCGCACCCCGCCGCCGGGCGATGCCGAGGACAATTCGGCGCTGAGCCTGTCGCTGACCAAGGCGCTGGTCGAAGCCAACCGCGCCCGGTTCAACATCAAGAACGCAGGCCATGGCACGCTGATCGAAGTGGTGTTCGCGCCCGCGCTGGCGCGGGCTTGAGGCGGGATCAGACCAGATCGATTGCTGCCACGAGGCAGGTTGCGCTCCGCCCCGGATCGTCGAACTCATCGACGATCAGGCCCCTTCGCAGGATTCTCCGTCATCCTCTCGTCGAAAGACGAGCCCGAAATTGGGTCAACTCGACGACAAACCAGCCTCGACCTCGGCGTTCAGAAGAATGGACATGATTTTCTGTCCCACTGGCGAGGCGAGGCTGCCGGCGGACAGAACCACGACGCCATTTCCCGACGGAGCGCTTGCGCCGTTCTGAACCCAGCTCTCAAACCCCATCCACGAGCTGAAGCCCGGTACGCCGCCATCTTTCGACAGGACACTTCCCGCCGCGCCGGCGATTTTCGGAAAGAACCACCCAATTCCGACCGTGGGGCCCTTCGTCGGCCCTCCGCAGATGCCCGTCGCCGTACCGCATTTGCCCCGGGTCCAGCCGGTCTGCTGCTGCGTCTGCAGGATGGCGAATTCCGTCGGTGAAGGCTGCAGTTGGCCCATGTTGTAGAGCAGCCATTGAAGCATGTCCGAGGCGCAGCTGACGATCGATCCGCTCCCGAACTCCATCGGTGGGCACGGCAAATAGCTATGACCTATGTCGAAAGGCTGCGTCCCGTCATATCCACACGCCATGCTGGGCACTTGGCCCGTATTGAACAACGCGGTGTTGTTCATGCCCAGACCCGCGCACAGCTCGACGAGTTGCGTGTTGTACTCGTCATAGACGTCGACATAGGTGTTCTGCGGGTTGGCGCCGGCAATAGCCAGGAGGGACCAGGCAAGGTTTGAATACGTGTAGCACTGGCCCGGCGGACAGATCCAAGCCGAGTGCTGTCCGCTGTTGAACCAGGCGACGAGCTCGGTGAAGTTCTGCAAGTTACTCGGCGGGCAGAATGGTCCCCGCGGATCGGGAGGCAAGCCATTATCCTGCGGAAATCCAGAAGCATAAGTGACGATGTCGGCGACCGGAATCCCGCTGATCGCGGCCGGCAGGGAAATCGAGGGCATGCAGGACCCGACCGTATTCCCATCATATGTGCCTTGAAGGCTGTAAAAAATTCTGGATGTGAAGACTTTTGAAATGGACCCGATTTCGAACAGCGTATTTGGCAGGTTCGCAGCGGCCACGACCTTGTGGTTCGAGTCCCAGACTTCAGTCTGGGAGGGAGAGAAGAACTTTGCGGAGGGGGTGCCGGAGCCGTCAAAATCCGTGAAGACGTAGACGGCCATCCCCATGTAATCGCTGACGACAGCGTCTATGACGGTTTGGATCGCCGAGCTCGGGTCCGATAAGGCCATGGCGCCCCTCCCCATTGCAAGCTTGATCGCCAGCGAACTTTAGCATCTTCCATTGCGGTTGTCTTTATAAGAATGACATCGTGTAGTTGATTACGCGATTCAATGGTGAAAGGTGGTCCAAGCCACGTCGGCGCGAGGTCCGGCTTTGGCCATTTGCGAAGTCAGGCGATGTCCGCTTCCCTCCGCTGTTGGCAGCAAAAAGGGACATCGAGCGCGCTGCAATTCTTGGGTACGCCCTGGTCTGGCGCTCAAATCATCAAATAAAAAGGCACGGCGCTTGCGGCGCCGTGCCTTTCACATTCATGCGGCCTAGATCAGCTGTAGATCTCGAACAGGCCGGCGCCGCCCTGGCCGCCGCCGATGCACATCGTCACCACGCCCCACTTCGCCTTGCGGCGCGCACCTTCCTGGAGCAGGTGGCCGGTGAGACGCGCGCCGGTCATGCCGAAGGGATGGCCGATCGCGATCGAGCCGCCGTTGACGTTGTACTTGGCGGGATCGATGCCGAGCTGGTCGCGGCAATACAGGCACTGGCTGGCGAAGGCCTCGTTGAGCTCCCACAGATCGATGTCGTCGATCTTGAGGCCGGTGCGCTTGAGCAGCTTCGGGATCGCGAACACCGGCCCGATGCCCATCTCGTCGGGCTCGCAGCCGGCGGTCGCCCAGGCGACGAAGCGGCCGAGCGGCTTGAGGCCGCGTTTCTCGGCGTCCTTGGCTTCCATCAGCACCACGGCGGCGGCGCCGTCCGAGAGCTGGCTGGCATTGCCGGCGGTGACGAACTTGCCGGGCCCCCTCACCGGCTCGAGCTTGGCAAGGCCTTCCAGCGTGGTCTCGGGCCGGTTGCACTCGTCGCGATCGACGACGTAGTCGACGATGCTCTCGGCCTTGGTCTGCTTGTCGACGACCTTCATCTTGGTCTTCATCGGGACGATCTCGTCCTTGAACTTGTTCGCCTGCTGGGCCGCGGCCATGCGGCGCTGCGATTCCAGCGAGAACTCGTCCTGATATACGCGGCTGAGCTTGTAGCGCTCGGCGACGATGTCGGCGGTGTCGATCATCGCCATGAAGATGTCAGGGGCGACCTTGAGCAGCTCCGGATCGATCGATTCCTTCGGCGTGCCGCCGCCCGGCATGGAAATGCTCTCGACGCCGCCAGCGACGATGCACTCGGCGCCGTCGGAGCGGATCGAGTTGGCGGCCATCGCGATGGTCTGGAGGCCCGAGGAGCAGAAGCGGTTGACCGAGACGCCGGCGGTGGTCTTCGGCAGGCCGGCGAGCAGCGCGGCCTGACGGCCGATGTTCGGCGCGCCGTGGGCGCAATTGCCGAGATAGCAGTCTTCGACGTAGTCCTTCTCGACGCCGGCGCGATCGACCGCGTGGTGGATGGCATGGGCCGCAAGCGACATCGGCGGCGTGATGTTGAACCCGCCGCGGCCGGATTTCGCGAGGCCCGTGCGCGCATAGGAAACGATGACGGCTTCACGCATTGTTTTCTCCCTTGTCGAACGATTTTGAACGGAGCGTCCTGGTCGCCATTGGTACACAAAGTTGGAAGGCCGGGGGAGAAATAAAAACGCCGCCTCCGGTGCGGGAGGCGGCGTTGTTCCGCGGGTCGGAATATATGATACGCGTCATTCCGGGGCGCGCGCCCCGCTCCATCCACTCGTCATGCCCGGGCTTGTCCCGGGCATCCACGTCTTCACTTGCGGATGCGCGTGGATGGCCGGGTCATAGGCGAGCGGAAGCGACGCCGTCCTTTGGACGGCTATGCCCGGCCATGACGACGGAGAGACCTTGGTCAGAACGTCAGCGCCTTGGCCTGCTTGACCTGCGGCAGGGCCTGCACCTTGGCGAGCACGTCGGCCGGCACCGCGCCGTCGACCTCGACCAGCGCGATGGCGTCGCCGCCCTGCTTGACGCGGCCGAGATGGAAGGTCGCGATGTTGAGCTTGGCGGCGCCGAGCAGGCTCGCGAACGCGCCGATGAAGCCGGGCTTGTCCTCGTTGGTGACGTAGATCATCGACTTGCCGAATTCGGCGTCGACGCGGATGCCCTTGACGTCAACCAATCGCGGCTTGCCGTCATGGTACACGGTGCCGGAGACCGAGCGCTCCTGGCGTTCGGTCGCGACCGTCACGGTGATCAGGCTCTCATAGTCGCTCTGGGCGGCGCGCACGATCTCGTCCACCACCATGCCGCGCTCCTTGGCGACGACGGGCGCGGACACCACGTTGACCTCGCCCAGCATCGGCCGCAGCAGGCCCGACAGCACGGCGGAGGTGATCGCCTTGATCTTCATCTCGGCGACATGACCCTCATAGGTGATCTCGACCTTGAGGATGCCGCTCTCGGTGAGCTGGCCGGCGAACGAGCCGAGCTTCTCGGCAAGCGCGATGAACGGCTTCAGCTTCGGCGCTTCTTCAGCCGTGATCGAGGGGAAGTTGACCGCGTTCGAGATCGCGCCGGTGAGCAGATAGTCCGACATCTGCTCGGCGACCTGGAGCGCGACGTTCTCCTGCGCTTCGGTGGTGGAGGCGCCGAGATGCGGCGTGCAGATCACGTTGGGATGGCCGAACAGCACGTTGGCATTCGCGGGCTCCTCGACGAAGACGTCGAAGGCGGCGCCCGCGATGTGCTTGGAGTTCAGCGCATCGACCACCGCCTGCTCGTCGACGAGGCCGCCGCGGGCGCAGTTGATCAGGCGCACGCCCTTCTTCATCTTGGCGATCGCGGCCGCGTCGATGATGTTCTTCGTCTTCTCGGTCAGCGGGGTGTGCAGCGTGATGAAGTCGGCGCGCTTGAGCAGGTCGTCGAGATCGACCTTCTCGACGCCGATGTCCTTGGCGCGCTCCGGCGACAGGAACGGATCGAACGCGACCACCTTCATGCGCAGGCCGAGCGCGCGGTCGGCGACGATCGAGCCGATGTTGCCGCAGCCGACCACACCGAGCACCTTGCCGGTGATCTCGACGCCCATGAAGCGGTTCTTCTCCCACTTGCCGGCCTGGGTCGAGGCGTCGGCCTGCGGGATCTCGCGGGCGAGCGCCAGCATCAGGGTGATGGCGTGCTCGGCGGTCGTGATCGAATTGCCGAACGGCGTGTTCATCACGATGATGCCCTTGGCCGTGGCGGCGGGGATCTCGACGTTGTCGACGCCGATGCCGGCGCGGCCGATCACCTTCAGGTTGGTCGCCTTCTCGAGCATCTTGGCGGTCGCCTTGGTCGCGGAGCGGATCGCAAGGCCGTCGTAATTGCCGATGATCTCGGCGAGCTTGTCCTTGTCCTTGCCGAGATTGGGCTGGAAGTCGACCTCGACGCCGCGATCCTTGAAGATCTGCACGGCAGCGGGCGAAAGCGCGTCGGAAATGAGAACTCTGGGTTTGGTCATGGGGAGGATCCTCTACCTTCCTCGCAAAGAGGGGCGGCCTTCGGGAGTAGGTTGATGCTGTTTCTTCTCCCTCTCCCCGTTCTTACGGGGAGAGGGTTGGGGTGAGGGGCAGCCACAGGCGAAGGTGCTCGCGGAGAGAGCCCCTCACCCGGATCGCTGCGCGATCCGGCCTCTCCCCGTAAGAACGGGGAGAGGCGAAAAGAAACTTAAGCCGCCTTGGCGAGCTGCGCCTTGGTCTCGGCGAAGGCCCAGTCGATCCACTGCGTCAGCAGCTCGACGTCCTTGGCCTCGACGGTGGCGCCGCACCAGATGCGCAGGCCGGCCGGCGCATCGCGGTAATAGGCGAAGTCGTAGCCGGCGCCTTCCTTCTCGACCAGCGCGACCAGCTTCTTGCAGAAGTCGGCCTGCGCGTCCGCCGAAAGCGAGGTGAGCGCGGGATCGGTGAACTTCAGGCACACCGAGGTATTGGAGCGGATCGAAGCGTCCTTGGCCAGGAAGTCGATCCACGGCGTCTTCGCCTTCCAGTCGGCCAGCACCTTGGTGTTGGCGTCGGCGCGCGCGATCAGCGCCTTGAGGCCGCCGATCGACTTGGCCCAGTTCAGCGCGTCGAGATAATCCTCGACGCAGAGCATCGACGGCGTGTTGATGGTCTCGCCGACGAAGATGCCTTCGTTGATCTTGCCGCCCTTGGTCATGCGGAAGATTTTCGGCAGCGGCCACGCCGGCTTGTAGGTCTCGAGCCGCTCCACCGCGCGCGGGGAGAGGATCAGCATGCCGTGCGCGGCCTCGCCGCCGAGCGCCTTCTGCCAGGAGAAGGTGACGACGTCGAGCTTGGCCCAGTCGAGGGGTTGCGCGAATGCCGCCGAGGTGGCGTCGCAAATGGTCAGGCCTTCGCGGGTCGCGCTGATCCAGTCGGCGTTCGGCACGCGGACGCCCGAGGTGGTGCCGTTCCAGGTGAAGACGACGTCCGACTTCGGATCGACCTTGGAGAGATCGGGGATTTCACCATAGGCCGCATTGAGCTTGGTGACGTCCTTGAGCTTCAATTCCTTGACGATGTCGCTGACCCAGCCTTCGCCGAAGGATTCCCAGGCGAGCGTGGTGACGGGCCGTGCGCCGAGCAACGACCACAGCGCCATCTCGACCGCGCCGGTATCGGAGGCGGGCACGATGCCGATGCGATAATCGGCGGGCACTTCAAGCACTTCGCGCGTCAGATCGATCGCGAGCTTGAGCTTGGTCTTGCCGACCTTCGCGCGATGCGAGCGGCCGAGCGCTGCGTCCTTGAGATTTTGGGCGTTCCAGCCGGGGCGCTTGGCGCAGGGGCCGGAGGAAAAATGCGGCACGTTGGGCCGCGAAGCGGGCTTCGCTACAGTCATATTCTACCCTTCCAGATAGTAAGCCTCCCGTTGGGGGGAGGTGTCCCGCCGCGGCTGATACGGGAAACGGGAAGAGTCGTCAAGGAAGTTCCGGGGCCTCACGCGCGAGTGATGGCGCTTCCGGCGCGATATCGGGGGATTCGACGGTGGCGAGCGCGTTCAGCAAGTCCGTGGCCTCGCTGATCAATTGCGCGGCTTTGCGCCGGCTGCCGACCTTCAAAATGCATTTGTCATTGGCCTGCACAACGTAGCCGTTGCCGACCTTGATCATCGAATAGCTTGTCATCGAAATCCCCGAACCGACCGAGCTCGGTGTCTGACGCTGCCGTAGCACCGTTCGTTCCCATCTCAACGTGAACGACGGCTGGGTAGTTTACCGGCTCTTAATATGAACGAATGCGCGATCCGAATTTGCTGATTGCGCAAGGTGCGCGGCGAGCTGCCTCAAAAGCGGACAGTCATGCCGACATGACTCGCCGTGAATCCGAGCCGCTTGTAGAAGCGCTGCGCGTCCACTCGCGTCTGATGCGTCAACAGCTCGACCAGATTGCAGCCGCGCGCTTTCGCTTCCGCGATGGCCCATTGCACCAGTTGCTCGCCGATGCCGCGGCTGCGACAATCGGCAGCAACGCGCACGTCTTCGAGCAGACCGCGGATGCCGCCTTGCGAGCTGATGCCTGGCAGCACCGCGAGTTGCAGGCAGCCGACCACCCTGCCCGCGCTCTCGGCAACCACGAGCTGGAGATTTTGATCGCGCTCGACCCGCTCGAACGCCTCGTAATAGGCGGCCGGCAGCGGCTCCTCCACCCGCTCACGGGCGCGCCCGAGATGATCGTCGGCGAGCATCGCCACGATCGCTGCGACGTCCTCGCGGCGCGCGCGACGAATGGAAACGGTTTCGGCGTTCATGAGATACTCCGGACTCAGCGCGCCGGCGGAAGGCCGAGAAAGGCCTCGGTCTCGCCGATCCAGCGGCGAACGGCCGCATGACGGCCGAGATCGAAGCCGCCTTCATGCGCAACGCGGGTATAGGCGAGCAGCGAGACATCGGCGAGCGAAACCGCCTCTCCGGCGAAGAAGCGGCCGGCGGCGAGATGCTGCTCCATGCGGTCGAGCGCCGCATAGCCGCGCTTGACCTTTTCGGGGTCGAGCTCGGAGGCGTCCTTGCCGAGATAGACGAGCTGGAAGCGGCACACCGCGATATAGGGCTCGTGGCTGTACTGCTCCCAGAACAGCCATTCATCCATCTTGGCAGCAACAAAGGCGTCGCGCGGAATCAGCGCGCTGTCACGGGCGAGATAGCGGATGATGGCATTGGATTGCGCCAGTGTGCGGCCGTCGTCGAGGGCGACGGTCGGCACCTGGCCGGCGCCGTTCATGGCAAGGAATTGCGGCGTGCGCGTCTCGCCCTTGCGGGTGTCGATCTCGATCCAGCCGTAGGGCAATGCGAGCTTGTCGCAGACCCACTTCACCTTGAGACAATTGCCGGAATTGGTATCGCCGTAGATTTGCATCGCTGCCACCCTGCTTCGGGCGACAGAGCATCAGGACGAAGGGAACCTGTCAACCGGAACGGGGCGCGTCAGAACTTGTAGCCGAGGCCGGCGCGAACGGTATTGATGCTGGTGTCAACGGCGGAAGAGAAGCGGATGTATTCGTACTCCGCACGCATGAACAAGCCGCCGACCAGATTGACATCGACGCCGAGACCGGCGGTGTAGCCGTAGATCAAGTGATTGTGCTGGGCATTGGTCGAGCTCAACGGCACCAGCGGCGTGTACGTCCCCAACTGGGTCGCGCTCACGCGATCCTGCACGGTGGCAGTTTGCACAATGTCGGCATTGCCGAGCGCAAGGCCGGCAAACATGTAGGGCAGGAAGCACCCCCATGCGTAAGCGGCGCGGCCACGAAACGTCCCCATGTCGCTGATGTTGATCGAAGATGTGGACGTCGCGGTGACGTCATGGAAGTTGCCGTCGGACAGTGCGGTGGCGCTGACGCGCCTTTCGCTGGCCGACGCCGTTCCTCCGAACTTGCCATGCAGCCAGCTCACTTCGATGCCCAACACGACGTCGTCCCACTGCGCGTTGTACCCGACGAAGGCGCCGAAACCGGTGGTGCGCTGCGAGGCCTTGCCGAGCCCGAGATTCCACTGCGACACGCCCATCGAGCTCTCGATCAACGTATCCGCCAGCAGCGCCGCCATCATGTTGCTGGTCGAGCCGTTGAAGTTCTCGTCGGACGAACCATAGCCGGCCTGTGCTCCGATATAAGAGCCTTGCCAGTTGACGTTGGATCTCGACAGACCGTCCGTGAAGCTGCCGCGCAGGAACGGCAGATCCGGCATGTCGGCCGCGTGCGCGGCAGACACCGTCCCCAACATCGCCGCCGCCAACAAAAGCCTACGCATCGGAACGCTCCATCGAACTCGAACTTTCGCCATGATCATGGCTCGTTAACCTTAACCAATGGTTGCGTCGGAGCCCTTCGTCGCCGCGAGCAATGAAAAATACGCAAAGCAAAACGGCGCGGGAGGGTCCCACGCCGTTAAGAAGTCCTAACCGATCGGCTTGCCGATCAGCCCTTGGTGACGAGCGGCGGCGCGTAGACCGGCGGGCTGCTGAGGTCCCAGCGTACGCCGAACTTCAGGTCATGCGAGGTGATGTCCTTGAATTGCATGGTGCGGCCGCGGGTGAAACCGGTGAAGTCGGTGAGAGCGCCGGTGACGCCGTCGCCGAGGTCGACGTAGCGATACGCGAGTTCGAGCGTCAGGCTCGGGTTGACCTTGTAGGCAAGACCGGCGTGCGCGGCCCAGGCGAAATTCCACTTCGAAGCGTTCGGCGCGTAAGCGACGCCGCCGTTCACCGTGTTGATGTCCTGGAAGTTTGAAATGGTGTTGCGCGAAGCACCCACGCCGGCACCGATGAACGGGGTGATGCACCACCAGGTGCCGAGGTCGACGTAGGCGTTGGCGAGCATCAGCCATTCCGACTTGCTGCCATGATACTCGTCGGTAAAGGCCGGGGCGCCGTTGAAATTGATGATCTGGAGACCATGCAGATTGGCGTTGCCGCGATATTCACCGGTCACGTCGGCGCGGAACCAGCTGTTGAACCTGTAACCGGCGCCGAGGCCGAAGATGCCGGCCGTGTCGAAACCGAGCCCCTGGGTGGACCCAATGCTGATGCCGGGATCGACGAAGCTCGGGTTGAGCTGCTTCACCTTCTGATTGCTGAAGCCAATGTCTCCGCGCAGATACCAGCCGCCGAAGTCAGCCGCAGGGGCCGGCGGGGCGTACATCGGAGGGGGCGCCGCGATCGGCATATCGGCGGCGAACGCCATCGACGAGATCAGGGTTGCCGCACCCGCGGCAAGGAGAGACTTAACGCTACGCATTTGGCTTCGTCCTTATGGCCGGTGAGGCAAAATGCAGACGCCTCACGTTCTGGAAACTCACAGACGGACGATGGCAGCAAATGTTTAAGCGCCACTTAACCCTAATTTTTAAGGTTGATTTTTTGTGACTGCACACGCGGATGCGACGGAAGCGTTGCAGAAATGCAGCGCCTTTCGCGCCGCAATTGCTAACAATGTATGAAGCCGCAATGCAGCGAAACAGGATCCGTTAACGCGTCTGCCGCGGCAGCTTGGGCAGGAATACCGCGAGCAGCCCGATCGCCGGCAGGTAAGCGCAGACCTGATAGACGAACTCGATCGAGGTGTGGTCGGCGAGCTTGCCGAGCACGGCCGCGCCCAGGCCGCCGATGCCGAAGGCGACGCCGAAGAACACGCCGGAGATCATGCCGAAGCGGTGCGGCACCAGTTCCTGCGCGAACACGATGATCGACGACGTCGTCGAGGAGATGATCAGGCCGATGATGACGCTGAGCACCGCGCTGGCGTAGAGCCCGGCATAGGGCAGCGCCAGCGTGAACGGCAGCGCCCCCAGAATCGAGATCCAGATCACGATCTTGCGCCCGAAGCGATCCCCGAGCGGACCACCGAGAAACGCGCCGACCGCGTTCGCGGCAAGGAAGACGAAGAGATAGATCTGGGCGGCCTGCGTCGACACGCCGAAGCGGTCGATCAGATAGAAGATGTAGTAGCTCGACAGGCTCGAGACGTAGAGCTGTTTCGAGAACAGCAGCGCCACCAGCACGGCAAGCGCGACCGCGACGCGGCGCGAGCTCGGCGCGTCAGGATGGGCTTGAACCGCCGCCGTCTTCTTCGCCTTGATCTGCGGCGCGTACCAGCGGCCGATGCGCCAGAGAACGACGATGGCAAGGAACGCGATCGAGGAGAACCAGGCGATGCTGCCCTGCCCGAACGGCACCACGATCAGCGCCGCCAGCACCGGGCCCATCGACGTGCCGAAACTGCCGCCGAGCTGGAACACCGATTGCGCAAAGCCGTAGCGGCCGCCGGAGGCGAGCCGCGCGATGCGCGCGGATTCGGGATGAAACACCGCCGAGCCGAGACCGACCAGCGCCGCGGCGACGAGGATGACGAGATATTGGTGCGCGGCGCTGAGCAGTAAGAGGCCGAAGAAGGTCGAGGCCATGCCGATCGACAGCGAATAAGGCTGCGCCTTCTTGTCGGTGTAGTGCCCGACCACCGGCTGAAGCAGCGAGGCCGTGAACTGGAAGGCCAGCGTGATCATGCCGATCTGCGCGAAGTCGAGCGCGTAGGTGTCCTTCAGGATCGGGTACACCGAGGCGATCAGCGACTGCATGGTGTCGTTGAGGAAGTGCGAGAAGCTGATGCCGGCGAGCACGACATAGGCAGGCCCCGCAGCCTTGGCGGCGGCGGGCGCCACGTCGCCGACGACGACGGGCTCGGTCAGCGTTTCCGCAGATACGACGACAGGCTTGTTCAATGGAACGATCCCGGCAGGCGCGGCGAACCGCCGCACTGCCTAACTACGATGACCATGGCGGCCAAACCACCGCCAATCGTCGATGGCTGGGATGCGCGCGTGTCCTCGTCTTGCCCTCTCCCCTTGTGGGAGAGGGTGGCTCGCCGCGTTGGCGGCGAGACGGGTGAGGGGCCTCTATCCGCGCGTCGCCTTGCCAGTTGTGTACGTGGAAGCAAACCCCTCATCCGGCGCTTCGCGCCACCTTCTCCCACAAGGGGAGAAGGAAGGCCTCAGGCCGCCGCCTGCCCCAGCGCCGAGACGATGGTGTCGACGACGTCCTCGACCAGGATGCGGTCCTCGCCCTCGCCCATGACGCGGATCACGGGCTCGGTGCCGGAGGAGCGGATCAGCAGGCGGCCGTGGCCGTTGAGGCGCTTCTCGCCGTCGGAGATCGCCGACTTGACGTCGGAATCGTCGAGCGGCTTGCCGCCCTTGTGGCGGACGTTCTTGAGGATCTGCGGCAGCGGATCGAAGCGGTGACACACTTCCGACACCGGCCGGCGCGACTTCTGCACCACGGCCAGCACCTGCAAGGCGGCAACGAAACCGTCGCCGGTGGTGGCGTAGTCGGACAGGATGATGTGGCCGGACTGCTCGCCGCCGAGATTGTAGCCGCCGCTCAGCATCTGCTCGAGCACGTAGCGATCTCCGACCGGCGTGCGCACGAGATCGAGCCCCTGCCCTTTCAGGAAGCGCTCGAGCCCGAGATTGGACATCACGGTGGCGACGATGCCCGGCCGCGACAGCCGGCCGTCTTCCTTCCAGCTCTGCGCGATCACCGCGAGCAGCTGGTCGCCGTCGACGATGTGGCCGCGCTCGTCGACCAGGATGACGCGATCGGCGTCGCCGTCCAGCGCAATGCCGATGTCGGCGCGCATCTCGCGCACCTTCTTCGACAGCGCTTCCGGCGAGGTGGAGCCGCATTCCTTGTTGATGTTGAAGCCATCGGGCTCGACGCCGATCGGCACCACGTCGGCGCCCAGCTCCCACAGCGCTTCCGGCACCACCTTGTAGGCGGCGCCGTTGGCGCAATCGACCACGACGCGCAGGCCGTCGAGCGACAGATCGCGCGGCAGCGTGCGCTTGGCGAATTCGATGTAGCGGTCATGCACGCCGTCGATACGGCGGGCGCGGCCGAGGCTCGCGCTCTGCGCGAGACGCTTGTCGATGGGCTCGTCGAGCAGCTGCTCGATCTGCTTCTCGACGTCGTCGGAGAGCTTGAAGCCCTGGGGGCCGAACAGCTTGATGCCGTTGTCCTCGAACAGGTTGTGCGAGGCCGAGATCATCACGCCGAGATCGGCGCGCATCGACTTGGTCAGCATCGCAACCGCCGGCGTCGGCATCGGGCCGACCAGCAGCACGTCCATGCCGACCGAGGTGAAGCCGGCGACCATCGCGTATTCGATCATGTAGCCGGACAGGCGGGTGTCCTTGCCGATCACGACCCGGTGGCGGTGGTCACCGCGCTGAAACGCAAGGCCTGCGGCCTGGCCGACCTTGAGCGCGAGCTCCGGCGTGATCAGTCCGTTGGCGCGGCCCCTAATCCCGTCCGTCCCGAAATATTTGCGGCTCATATCGTCCCCCACGCAACAACCAGGGAATCCCCTCTAACAACCACGGAGTGCCCGAACGGGCCCCGCATCCCTGATTTGCTGAGGTCTTATAAGGCCATCGCGGCTAACTTGGCTTCAAAAAATGTGATTAATCATTACGGTATAGGGGCCGCCTTCGCCGCGCTAACTAATTGGTAACACTATATTTCCCGTTAGGGAACCGGAACGGGGCGGAACCCGCCCCTATTTCGATCGCTTCACATGGCCGTCGCCGCGGCTCGGCGCCGGCTGGGTGACGTTGACGGGATCGGAGCCCGGGAAGGTCTCTTCCAGGCCCTCTTCCAGGGCGTCCTCGAGGTCCTTCTTCTCCTTGATCTCTTCCGGGGTCGGTGCGGCGCGTGGCCTCGTCATGGCACCCTCCTCTCAAACGATTTGGCTGTGCATCCAACCATGCTAGATGACCCTTCGATCTTCCGATGCAAGACTTTCGGATACGAGACGGGCCGGGAAACGTTCATGAAGCACATCACCTGTATCGACGATCTTCGCGCGCTGCATAAGCGCCGCGTGCCGAAGGCGTTCTTCGATTATTGCGACCGCGGCTCCTATGCCGAGGAAACGCTGCGCGCCAACCGCGAGGACATGCAGGCGATCAAGTTCCGCCAGCGCATCCTGGTCGATGTCTCCAAGCGCGACACCTCGACGACGATCCTCGGCGAGCCCTCGACCATGCCGCTGATCCTCGCGCCCGTGGGCCTCCTGGGCATGCAGCATGGCGACGGCGAGATCCATGCCTGCCGCGCCGCACAGGCCGCCGGCATCCCGTTCACGCAGTCGACGATGTCGATCTGCTCGATCGAGGACATCGCCGCCAGTGTCGAGAAGCCGTTCTGGTTCCAGCTCTACGTGATGAAGGACCGCGGCTTCATCAAGGAATTGATCCAGCGCGCGATGGCGGCCAAGTGCAGCGCGCTGGTGCTGACGGTCGACTTGCAGGTGATCGGCCAGCGCCATGCCGACATCAAGAACGGCATGACGGTACCGCCGGAATGGTCGCTGTCGAAGCTGCTGGATTTCGCCAGCAAGCCCGCCTGGGTCTCCGGCGTGCTGCAAGGCAAGCGCCGCACCTTCGGTAACATCGCCGGCCATGTGAAGAACACAGAGGACCTCAACCGCCTCGCCGAGTGGACCGCATCGCAGTTCGACACGTCGCTGAACTGGAAGGACGTCGAGTGGGTCCGCAGCATCTGGCCGGGCAAGCTCGTCATCAAGGGCATTCTGGACGTCGAGGACGCCGAGGAAGCCGCCAAGACCGGCGCGCAGGCCCTGGTCGTCTCCAACCATGGCGGCCGGCAGCTCGACGGCGCGCCGTCCTCGATCGAGGTGCTGCCCGAGATCGTCGATGCCGTCGGTGACAGGATGGAGATCATGTTCGACGGCGGCATCCGCTCCGGCCAGGACGTGATGCGCGCGCTCGCGCTCGGCGCAAAATCCTGCATGATCGGCCGCGCCTACGCCTATGGCCTCGGGGCCGGCGGCCAGGCCGGCGTCGCCAAGGCGATCGACATCATCCAGAAGGAACTGCTGACGACCATGGGCCTGTGCGGCATCAACAGGATCGAGGAGATCGACGATCACGTGATTGCGGTGTGAGGCGTCTGTCGGGATGCAGCGGCAATAACAGCCGTCGTCCCGGCGAAGGCCGGGACCCATAACCACAAGGAGTGGTTTGGCGAAGACTGGCAGTTATCCAACCTTCGCGCGGTACGAATACCTGCGCCTCTCGATGGATCACGCGGTATGGGTCCCGGCCTTCGCCGGGACGACGGCGGAAGGTGTGGTGACGGTTGCGCGCAGCACCCTCACATCGGCGGCGTGATCCCATCCCTGCCGACATTCACCCGGTTGGCCTCCAGCGAGCCGTCCTCCTTCTTCGCCGCGCCGAAGATGATCAGCCTGGTGCCCGGCTTGATCTCGGACTTGTCGCTGGCGACGAAGGTGACGATCGGGGTGTCCGGCGGCACCACGACTTTCTTCTCGCCGTCCTTGTATTTCACCGTGATGTTCTGACCGTCGGTGCCCTTCACCGTCTGCGAGACCGTCGCGTTGGTCATGGTCGAATTGGCGCGCGCATCCCAGGGACGGAAACCTTCGGCCGCGCCGCGCTGGTTCTCCGGAAAGATGTGTACGGCGATCGCCCTCTGGGTGCCGTCGGGCTCCGGCATGGCGGTGACGCCGATATAGGAGCCTTCCCTGATCTCCGACAGCTCCGTCTTCACCACGGCGAAGACCGCGACGTTGTCGGTCATGCGCACCTTCACGTCGCTGCCTTCGCGCGTCCTGATGTCGAGCATGTTGCCGTCGACGCTCTCGATGGCGCCGCGGATGCGCACCGTCGGCGCCTGCTGCGCCGAGACAGAGGAAACAGCGATCAAGGTGGCGAAGGCTGCCGCGACGGCGCGCGGCATCCAGTTGTTCAGCTTCGGCATGATTGTCCCTTCCAGGGCGTTGCGACGGTCAAACACGGCAACCCCGTGTGACCGCCGCTATTCCCGGCCGTGACGATCACATCGGCGGCGTGAGGCCGTCGCGCCCGACGCTGACGCGGTTGGTCTCGAAGGAGCCGTCCGGCAACTGCTTCATGAAGGCGATCACCTTGGCGCCCGCCTTCAGGTCGGTCTTGTCGCCGGGCACGAAGGTCACCACCGGCGTGTTGTCGGGGACGAACACCTTTTTCTCGCCGTCCTTGTACTTGACCAGCAGCGTATGGCCGTCATTGCCGACCACGCTCTCCGACACCGTGGCGTTGGTCATGCTGGAGTTGGGCTTGAGGTCATAGGGGCGCGAGCCTTCGCCGGTGCCGCGCATGCTCTCCGGAAACACATGGACCTCGACGGCGTTGTCGCCGCCGTCAGGCCCCGGCACCGTGGTGGCGCCGACGAAAGAGCCGGGCTTGATGTCGGCGAGTGAAACTTTGGTAATGCCGGACACGCGCACATCGGATGCGATGTGGAGCTTGACGTCCTCGCCGCTGCGCGACTTGACCTGCAGGGCGTCGCCGTCGACGCGCTCGATCGTGCCGCGCACGCGCGTCGGCACCGGCGCCTTCTGCGCGAAGGCATAGAGGGTGGAAGCGGCCACCATCGCGACGGCGATGAGCGGACGTGTGAAAGTTGCACGTTGAACAGGCATGATGGTCTCCGATTGTCCTCACGGATAGAGAACTCCGGAGACCGCGCGCTATTCTTTCAAGTCTTTGTGAGATCGGCCTCGACCAATGCGCGCAGCTCGGCCGTGACCCGCGGCCGCCGGCCGAACCACAGCTCGAAGCCGCGCACCGCCTGGTGCAGCAGCATGCCGAGACCGTCGGCGGTCTTGAGGCCGCGCGCCTTTGCCGCGGCGAGCAGCGGCGTCACCAGCGGAACATAGACGAGATCGGCGACGACGGCGGCCTGCGGCAGGCGCGCAACATCAACATCAAGTGAAGGCTGGCCATGCATGCCGAGCGAGGTCGTGTTCACGAGAAGTCTTGCGCGCGGCAGTACGTCGTTGATCCCGTCCCACGAAACGGGCTGCACGTTCGGCCCGAACTGCTTCGCCAGCGTCTCGGCCCGCGCAATGGTGCGATTGGCGAGATGGATGCGCTTGATGCCGCGCTCGCGCAGGCCGAACACAACCGCCCGCGCGGAGCCGCCGGCCCCGAGCACCAGCGCCTCCTCGGCCGCATCCCAGCCCGGCGCGCTGGCATCGAGATTGTTGATGAAGCCCTCGACGTCGGTGTTGGTCGCGTGCAGTTCGCCGTCCTCGAACCACAGCGTGTTGGCGGCGCCGACGGCCTTGGCGCGCGCATCGGGCGTCGACAGCGCCAGCACGCCCTCCTTGTGCGGGATGGTGACGTTGGCGCCGACGAAACCGCGCAGCGACAGCCGCAGCACGAAATCGCGGAGATCGTCGGGCGGAACCGCCTCGATGACATAGCCGCCGGCGATACCGAGCGTGCGCAGCCAGTAATGATGGATCAGAGGCGAGCGCGAATGCGCGGCCGGCCATCCGATCAGACAGGCTGCGGGAGCCTTGGTCACGGTCATCTTCTCCCCGGATCGTATCCGAGGCGATCCATTTCGCGTCCCGCGGGCTCTGTCAAGCGCGCCAGCGCCGCTAGTGCGCGGCGGCACCATCCGAGGCGGCCGCGCGCTTTGCCGCACCGCCCTTGATGTCGGCGACCGCGCGCGCGATGGTCTCGCGATAGCGGGCGCGCGGCGGGGTGACGCCATGGGTCAGCAGCGCACGGCGGACCGCCGGCGAGGCGCCGGTGATGAACAGCCTGATGCCCTGGCGGTGGGCCTTGCTCGCGATGACGGGTGGAGAGGGCATCGCCTCCACCACACCCTCTCCCCGTAAGAACGGGGAAAGGGTGGGGTGAGAGCGTGCGTTCCTCACTGCGTGAGAAACAGATTCACGCCGCGTGCTGATGCGCGGCGATGATCTGGTCGGCGGCGCGGCCCGTGACTTCGGCCATGTGGTCGAACGTGCGGGTGAAGCTGCCGGCGCCGGCGGTGGCCGAGCGCAGCTCGACGATCAGTTCGCCGATCTCGGCCTCCGGCATCATGGCGCGGACGCAGTCCCAGCCGCTCCAGCCGTCGCGGGTGTCGAAGCCGAGGATCTGGCCGCGCCGCGCCGACAGGATCGCGTTGATCTTGGCGGTGGCGTCCGTCGGGCAGACGATCTCGACCACGTGGATCGGCTCCAGCAATACCGGCTGGCATTGCGGCAGGCCTTCGTTGAGGCCGACCCGCGCCGCCGTGCGGAAGGCGAGATCGGAGGAATCGACGCTGTGATAGGAGCCGTCGGTCAGCGTCACCTGCACGTCGGTGACGGGAAAACCGAGCGGACCGCGCGTGAGCCCGTCGACGACGCCCTCCTCCACCGCCGGGATGTAGTTGCGCGGCACCGCGCCGCCCACCACCTTCTCGGCGAACTTGAAGCCGTCGCCGCGCGGCAGCGGCTTGATGTCGAGCACGACATCGCCGAACTGGCCGTGGCCGCCGGACTGCTTCTTGTGACGGCCGCGCTGGGTGATCGGCTTGCGGATGGTCTCCTGATAGCCGATCGCGGGCGGATGCGAGGTGACCTTGACGCCGAAGCGATCGCGCAGGCGTTCGCTGGCGACGCGCAGATGCATCTCGCCCTGGCCCCACAGCACGGTGTCGTGGGTCTTTGCGTTCTGCACGACCATGAGCGAGGGATCCTCCTCGTGCAGCCGCATCAGCGCCTGGCCGAGCTTGACGTCGTCCTTGCGGTCGGTGGCCGCAACCGAGATCGCGAGCACGGCCGATGTCGGTTCTGCGGCGACAAGCGCTGCCGGCTGGGTCTTGCCGCTCGAGACCATGTCGCCGGTGTTGACCGGATCGACCTTGGCGAGCGCGACCGTGTCACCGGCTTCCGCCGATGCGCGCTTGGTGTCGTAGGCGCCGTTGACGGCGAGGATGCCGGAGATGCGCCCTGCACCGCCGGAGGAGGATTGCAGCGTGGCACCGTCGTCGAGATGGCCGGCGAGCAGCCGCGTCAGCGACAGCTTGCCGCCGTGCTGCGAGTGCACCGTCTTGAAGACGTAGCCGAGCGCGTCCTTGCTCTCGGGGGCGCCGAGACGTTTGGCGGTCTCCGCAACACCCGGCGCCTCGTGGCGCAGCGCCTTCATCAGGCGCAGCACGCCGTTCTCGCGGCCGGCAGCGCCGAGCAGCACCGGGCAGATCAGCCCTTCGCGCAATTCGCGGGCGAGATCGTCGAACACGGCATCGCGCGGCGGCTGGATGTCTTCGAGGAGTTGTTCCATCAGCGCATCGTCGTGGTCGGCGAGCTTCTCCAGCATCGAGAAGCGCGCCTCCTTCTCGCGGTCGAGATCGCCGCCTTCGAGCGCGATCACCTCGGAGGCCTTGTGCTCGCGATAGATGAAGGCGCGCTCGAGCGCGAGATCGACGAAGCCCTCGATCAACTCGTCCTTCCAGATCGGGATCTGGCGCAGCACCAGCGGCACGCGCGAGGCGGGCTGGAGCGTTGCGAGCGTCTCGCGGATGCGCTTGTTGGCGCGGTCGATCTTGTTGAGGAACAGGAAACGCGGAATCTTCAGCTCCTCCAGCTCGCGCAGGATGATCTGAAGCTGGGGCAGCTTCTTCTCGTCGGCTTCGCAGACCACGACCGCGGCATCGACCGCGGGCAACGCGGCGCGCATGTCGTGGGCGAATTCGACGGAACCGGGACAGTCGAGGAAGGTGTAGCTGTCGCCCATGAAACTCGTGGTGGCGGCAGTGAGGCCGACGGTCATCTTGTGATGACGGGCCTCGGGCGTGGAGTCGCCGACGGAAGTTCCGGCGTCGACGCTGCCGGCACGCGGGATTGCACCCGTTCGCGCCAGTATCGCTTCAAGAAGTGTGGTTTTACCGCTTTGGAATGGGCCCACCAGCGCGATGCACCGTGGACCTCGGGGACTTCTGACGTCTTGTCCCATTCGCCGTCTCCTTGGTGTGGAGCTCGGCCCATGATTGGGTCGGCAAACGCGGATGCTCTGCCCGTCCCCGAGATTTGGCAAGCGTCAAACGTCGCTGCGGTGCGTCGTCGTGATCGCGCCGGTGGAACAGCGCGATCACACGCAAAATTGTTAACGGCCGGGGCGGAGTTCCAGGCTTTCGAGGCCGGCGGCGACGTTGAGGCCGACCTGGCCCTGCACGCTGAGCGGCTGGAGCGCGATCGAATTATTGGAGCCGCCGACCAGCGCATTGCCACCGATACCGACGCCGACCGAGGCGCTGCCCTGCGCGCCGGCATAATTGCCCGAGAGATCGCCGGGGCCGAGCCGGTCGACCGGCGCGAACACGCCCCAGGCCAGCGTCGTCTCCTGGGTGATGCCGATGTCGAGACCGACTTTGCGGATGGTCGCGACATAGCGATCCTCCGGCAAACCGTCCGCACGCAGGACGCAGCCGAGATTGGTCACCGATCCCACGATGAAGCCAACGCTGGCACCGCCGCGGCATTCGAGCACGCCGACCCGGACCATCCGCTGCTGCTGAGCGCCGCTGTTTGCGACGGAGGCAACGAGGCTGGCGGCGGCGAGCCCGGCGAGGAGGAATGAGCGGCGCATGAATGTCTCCGGCGATGAATGTGATGCGAGCAGAGAGGACACCCTACCCGTGGCGCGCGATGGTCTATGCCACAAGAGTCTTGGAGTTGCCAGATCGCGCGCATCTAAAACCGGTTTCGCGGAGAGAGCCCCTCACCCCACCCTCTCCCCGTAAGAACGGGGCGAGGGAGTGAGAGAGCCGCGCGTCCCTCACGATGCAAGAATTGATCAGACCGCGCGATCGGGCTCGACTTAACCTCTCCCCGCCCTTCTGCGGGGAGAGGTCGGATTGCGCCCGGCGATGCGAAGCATCGTCCGCAGCAATCCGGGTGAGGGGCAGTGCAGGATATTAATCAGAGCAAAAGTCCATCCGACTCCACACCGCGTTGAAACACAAACAAAAAGGCCCGCCGAAGCGGGCCTTTCCAATTCGCACTGTCTTCGGCTTACCGCAGATTGCCGCAGAAGCGCTGGATGCGCTTGCAGGCGTCTTCGAGGTCCGAGGTCTTGGTCGCGTAGGAGATGCGGAACGCCGGGCCGAGGCCGAAGGCCGAGCCCTGCACCACGGCGACGCCTTCGGTCTCCAGCAACTCGGTGACGAACTGCTCGTCGTTGGAGATCACATTGCCCGACGGCGCTTTCTTGCCGATGGTGCCGGAGCAGGACGGATAGACGTAGAACGCGCCTTCGGGGCGCGGGCACTCGATGCCGTTCGCCTGGTTGAGCATGGAGACGACGAGGTCGCGGCGCTCCTTGAACACCTTGTTGTTGGCGGGGATGAAGTCCTGCGGACCGTTCAGCGCCTCCACCGAGGCCCACTGTGCGATCGAGCACGGGTTCGAGGTCGACTGCGACTGGATGGTCGACATCGCCTTGATGAGCTGGGCCGGGCCGCCGGCATAGCCGATGCGCCAGCCGGTCATGCAATAGGCCTTCGACACGCCGTTCACGGTGAGCGTGCGGTCGTAGAGGCTGGGCTCGACCTGCGCGACCGTGGTGAACTGGAAGTCGTCATAGACGAGGTGCTCGTACATGTCGTCGGTCATCACCCACACATGCGGATGCCTGACCAGCACATCGGTGAGCGCCTTCAGCTCGGCCCGGGTGTAGGCAGCTCCGGTCGGGTTCGACGGCGAGCACAGGATCACCCATTTGGTCTTCGGCGTGATCGCGCGCTCGAGCGCTTCGGCCCCGAGCTTGAAGCCGGTCGCCGCGGTGCAGACCACCGGCACCGGCTCGCCGCCGGCGAGCGCCACCATCTCGGGATAGCTGACCCAGTACGGTGCGGGGATGATCACCTCGTCGCCCGGGTTGATGGTCGCCATCAGCGCGTTGTAGAGCACCTGCTTGCCGCCGGTGCCGACGATGACCTGGTTCGGCTTGTAGACGACGCCGTTCTCGCGCTGAAACTTCGCGATGATGGCTTCCTTCAGCTCGGGGATGCCGTCGACCGCGGTGTACTTGGTCTTGCCGGCTTCGATGGCGTGGATCGCCGCGAGCTTGATGTTGGCGGGCGTGTCGAAGTCGGGCTCGCCGGCGCCGAGGCCGATGACGTTGCGGCCCGCCGCTTTCAGCGCGCGTGCTTTATCCGTGACCGCGATGGTCGCGGACGGCTTCACACGGTCGAGCGCAGCGGCAAGGAAGGACATCGTCATCTCCTGACAAGCGTCGTGAACCCATGGGTCGTCACGACTCTGATTGTGGGAATGGAGCCACCCTAAAACGTGTGCCGCTGCGCCGCAAGAAACTTCGGCCCGATCTCGAAAAAGTTTACGGATTCCGGCGTTTCGAGGCGCGATTTCCCGCAATATTCCGTCACTTTGCCGTCCGAATCCCTCATATCCGGCAAGGCCTGTCCTCGGAGCAATTTTGCGTGGCGCGTGTCGATAGTTCTGCACCGTCATGGCCGGGCATAGCCGTCCGAAGGACGGCGTCACTTGCGCTCGCCTATGTCCCGGCCATCCACGCCTTGCCAGGCGCCACGGAGAACGTGGATGCCCGGGCCTTCGCCGCGCCGAAGCGGCTTCGGCCGCGCAGGCGGGACAAGCCCGGGCATGACGACGCGCTGGTTTCGTAGCGGCGCCCTCACGCTGATTGCTCCCCCGTCTCACACGAATGCACGGCGCAATGCGTCGGCCACGTTGACGCAAGCGTGATCTGATTTGCGTCGTCGCGTGGAAATGATCTTCCGCGGCGTTGCAGTGCGGTAGGGTTTTCGAGTTTTTCTATTGGCTGGCTCTTGCGGCGGATTCGCATCGGCATCATTGTTTAGCCGCGGTGCGGGGCAACAAACGCCGCGCCTTCCCGTCCTCGGTTTAGAACTCCCAGAATGTACAAGCTCTATTCGATGCAACGCTCCGGCAACAGCTACAAGGTCCGCCTTGCGCTGGCGCTGTTGAACTTGCCTTACGAGGCGGTCGAGGTGGACATTCTGCGCGGCGAGAGCCGTACGCCGGACTTTCTGTCCAAGAATCCGTCGGGCCAGGTGCCGCTGCTCGATGTCGGCGGCGACCGTTATCTCGCCGAGTCCAACGCCATCCTCTGGTACGTCGCCGTCGGCACGCCGCTCGCGCCGGAAAACCGCATCGATCGCGCCGAGGCGCTGCAATGGATGTTCTTCGAGCAGCACGCGCTCGAGCCGAATATCGGCGCCGCCTATTTCTGGCTGTCGCTGGTCAAGGGCGGCCGCGACCTCCAGACCCATTCGCTCGAGGACTGGATGGAACGCGGCTATGGCGCGCTCCAGGTGATGGAGAACCATCTCAAGACCAACGCCTATTTTGCCGCGCGCCAGCTCACGGTCGCCGACATCGCGCTCTACGGCTATACCCATCTCGCCGACCGCTGCGACTTCGACCTCTCGACCTTCCCGGCGATCCGGGACTGGCTGAAGCGCGTGGAGGCCGCGCCCGGCTTCGTCTCGATGGACTGGCGGCCGGCCGACGTCGACGACCCCGCCAGCATCGCCGCCAGCGCCTGATATCCTTGAAACATCAGGCCTGACCGCTCCCTCTCCCGCTTGCGGGAGAGGTGACCGAGCCCACGGCTCAATCGATTCAACCCACCACGCCGGCCGCGTTAAGAAATAGCGGGCATAATTTTAACCTTTGCCGCAATCCCGCCATTTTCGTCGCGAAGGCCGCCGCAATATTGCCGGTTGAAACTGGGAAATTCTGGAAAGTCGCGGGTGATTCGCTCGCACGTTGAAGGATTTAGACCCATGATTCGGGCGTCCGGCACGGCAGGCTTTCAGGGCCAACCCGCTACCGTTTCGTCTCCCCGGCTGACCAACGCGGTCGCGGCCTCGCTCGCCGTCGCCGCGCTCTCGCTGTGCCTGATCGTCACCCTGACGGTGCAGGCGACCATGGCGATGGGCCTGCCGGTCTGATTCCCGTTTCATCCTGGACCAGCCTTCAGGGCGCCGCGTGACCCGCGCCGACCGGCATCGCGACAGGACGTCGATGAAGTCACCTGTGGTAGTCGTTGCAATCACCCTGACTGCGGCCATCCTGGTCGCGGCATCGCTGTTGATTTTCACCGGCATGCGCAAGAGCTCGGGCACCTCGACGCTGAATGCGCCCGCGTTGCAGCAACGCGTCAGGTACGCGCACTTGGTCTAAAATCATCCGAAAGCTTTGCGCGCCGCCGCAAGCCGCCCTTAAGCGTTTCGCACGAATTCACACCGCACCGGCGCAACGATCAGTCAGTATCGGCGCCTTAGCTCGTTCAGGGAGGAACGAGACAGGCCATGCGACTCGGATGGCGTGCGATCTGCGGTCCGGTGCTGACAGCGGCGACCCTGCTGCTGGCGATCCTGCTTGATCGCTCTGTCCCCTCGCCCGCGCCGCTGTTCGTCTGCATCGTGGCGCTTGCCGGCGCGCTGTCGGGTTTCGCCTCCGCCATCGCCAGCGCGGCCCTCGCCGTCATCGGCGCGGCGCTGCTCTTCCTCACCCACCGCGCCGTGCCCTTTGCGACCGCGGATCTGGTCCAGCTCGGCCTCCTCGCAGTGACGACCGCCGGCACCGCAGGCATCACCGGCCTGATGCGCGAACGGCTGCTCGACACCTTTGCCGCCGAGCGCCAGAGCCACGCCACCGCCGCGCGGCTGTCGGCCGCGCTCGACCAGGTCGATATCGGCATCGTGCTGCTCGATGCCGAGACGCGCGCCGAATTCATCAACCGCGCGTTCCGTGATTATTTCGCGGTGCCGGACGACATCGCCGACGGCAAGCCGCCCTTCATCGCGCTGATGTATCACGGCCGCGACACCGGCGCGTTCGAGCTGCCGGAGGACGAACTCGGCACCTTCATCGCGCAGCGCATGGAGATGGTGCGGATCGGCGATGCCACGCCGATCAACATCGCCTTGCGCAGCGGCGAGGTGCTGCGCTTCGTCTGCGCCGCACTGCCCGACGGCGGGCGCATGCTAAGCTACACCCCGGTGACCGACCTCGTGCGCCACACCGATGCGCCCTCGCGCGCCGACTACTACCGCTCGCTGCGCGATCCCACCAGCCGCAACCTGATCCGCTATTTGCGCGTCGCCGAATAGCGTCACAGCGCGATTGATCGACGCGCCCTTCATCACGTATGAAGGTCGCCTCATCGATCGCGGAATTTCCAGATGCCCCTCACCGTTCGCCCCGTCACCAAGCAGGACTACGATCAATGGCTGCCGCTGTGGGACGGCTACAACGCCTTCTACGGCCGCTCGGGCCCGACCGCGCTCGCTGGCGAGATCACGAAGATGACGTGGCAGCGCTTCTTCGACGCCTATGAACCCGTGCATGCGCTGGTCGCCGAAAGCGACGGCCGGCTGCTCGGGCTGACGCACTACCTGTTCCATCGCAGCACCACCGCGATCGAGCCGTCCTGCTATTTGCAGGACCTGTTCACGCTGGAGGCCGCGCGCGGCAAGGGCGTCGCCTCGGCGCTGATCCACGGCGTGTACGAGCGGGCGAAACTGGCGGGATCGCCGCGGGTCTACTGGCAGACGCACGAGACCAACGTCACGGCGCAGCGCCTGTACGACAAGGTCGCGGAGCGGTCCGGCTTCATCGTCTATCGCAAGATCTTCTGATCGAACCGCGGCAGAGCAATCGCATATCGCGCCTGGGGCACTGAGCTTCGGCGTCGTCATGGCCGGGCCTGTCCCGGCCATGACGAACTTCCCGCATTTGACTTTTCGGCGTGACGCGGATGCCTGTGGATAACTCCCTCTGTCACCGGCGCGTTACATAGCGGGACTACGCTCATACCTGCGTCTGATCAGGCCCCCCGTCACCGATCAAGCGCCCCAAAGCGGTCCCCGTCAGTCGCCGCGTCTGACAGGGGCCGCATTTTTTTGTCCGCTCTGTCGGCATGGCAGCAGCGCGGTGAGCAGCTTGCTGCTGCGGCGCACGGTGGTCACAATACGCCGCTGCTCATCTGACAGGACCTCCCATGGAAATTCGCAATCTCGGCGCCTCCGGCCTTCGCGTGTCTGCGGTCGGGCTCGGCTGCAACAATTTCGGCCAGCGCACCGACCTCGAGACCTCGCGCAAGGTGATCCATCGCGCGCTCGACCTCGGCATCACGCTGTTCGACACCGCCGACATCTATTCGAACATGGGCGGCTCGGAAAACGTGCTCGGCACTGTCCTGGGCGATCGCCGCAAGGACATCGTGCTGGCGACGAAATATTCCAAGCCGATGGCGGAGGACGGGACCAAGCAGGGCGCCTCGCGCCGCTACATCATGAACGCGGTGGAAGCGAGCCTGAAGCGGCTGAAGACCGATTACATCGATCTCTACCAGCAGCACGACTATGACCCGTTGACGCCGATCGAGGAGAGCTTGCGCGCGCTCGACGATCTCGTCCGGCAGGGCAAGGTCCGCTACATCGGCAATTCGAACTTTCCGGCCTGGCGGATCGCCGAAGCGGAGTACGTCGCGCGCGCGATGAATGTCAGCCGCTTCGTCTCCTGCCAGGACGAATATTCCCTGGTCGTGCGCGACATCGAGAAGGATCTGCTGCCGGCCGCGCAGGAATACAAGCTCGGCCTGTTGCCGTTCTTCCCGCTCGCAAGCGGACTTCTGACCGGCAAATACCGGAAGGGCGAGAGCGCGCCTGACGACACCCGCTTCGGCAAGGTGCCGCGGCTGCGCGACCGCTACGTCACGCCGCGCAACGAGGACATCGTCGAGAAGCTCCAGGCCTTCGCCAAGGCGCGCGGGCACAGCATGCTTGAGCTCGCCTTCTCCTGGCTCGCCGCACGCCCGCAGGTGTCCAGCGTGATCGCCGGCGCCACCCGCGTCGAGCAGATCGAGGAGAACGTCAAGGCGATCGCCTGGAAGCTCGGCACTGATGATCTTGCCGAGATCGACAAGATCACGCTGGGCTGAGGTTTGAAGCGCGGCGCTACCTGGCGCCGCGCCCGACCGTCTGCATCACCTCGAAGCCTTCGAATTGCGGATGGCCGAGATAAAGCGGCTTGTTGTCGCCGGCCTTGTGATGCGCCGCGCGAAACGCCTCCGACTTGGTCCAGGCCTCGAACGCCGCATGGTTCGCCCACACGGTGTGCGAGGCGTACAGCGTGTGGTCCTCGAGCTCGGGCCCGCGCAGCAGATGGAATTCGACGAAGCCCGGCACCTTGTCCAGATGCGTGTCGCGCGAGAGCCAGACCTGCTCGAAGGCGGCCTCGGAGCCCTTGGCGACGCGGAAGCGGTTCATGGCGATGTACATGGATGGTCTCTCCTGATGCTCGGCTCATCATGTCGTCATTCCGGGACGCGCCGCAAGGCACGGGCCCGGAATCCATTTTGCGGCGGAACGTATGGAGGTATGGATTCCGGGTTCGCGCTACGCGCGCCCCGGAATGACGGCTAAGCCACCAATCCCTTCATCGGCCTTGCGCTTGCGCTGTCCGGAAACACCGTCTCCGCCAGCACACGGTCCGACAGACCGAACTGGCCCTGCAGCACGCCCTTGATCACCGAGCGCAGGTCGGTGGTGGGCTTGAGGTCGCGGGCCTCATAGAGGTTGGCGGGCTTGAGGCCGGGCCAGTCGGAGATGACGCGGCCGCCCTTCACCGCGCCGCCGGCGAGCAGCGCGATCGTTCCCGTGCCGTGATCGGTGCCGTCGGTGCCGTTGATGCGCGCGGTGCGGCCGAACTCGGTTGCGACGACCACGGCCGTGTCGCGCCAGCGCTCGCCGAGGCCGCTCTCGAATTCGGCGAGCGCGCCGTCGAGCCCGCCGAGCAGGAAGGCGAGACGGCCGACCGGGCCGCCTTCATTGGCATGGGTGTCCCAGCCATCGAAGGCGAGCGCGGCGATGCGCGGGCCATCGTCGGCCGCCATCAACTTTGCCGCGCCGCGCGCCACCTGACGCATCTGCGCGACCTGATTGCCGCCCTTCGGCTTCATGTCGTCGCCGCTCGCGACCTTGTCGAGCTGGAGGCCTTGCGACAAGGCCATCGCCAGCGCGGGATCGCGGTGACGGTAGAGATCGACGAGCCGCATCGCGGTGTCGTCGTCGGCCTGCGGCAGCGCGACCGGCGCCCAGCCGACGGTCGGCGCGTTGCCGCGCAGCACCAGCGGCGTGGTCGGCCCCACCGCAAGACCGCTCGAGACGCGCTCGCCGCGTGGCAGCGCTTCCAGCGCGCGGTTGAGCCAGCCGGACTGCACCCTGCCCGGGCCGGCATAGCCGCTTTCGAGCACGTCCTGGCCGTCGAAATGCGAGCGGTCGCGATAGGGCGTCGCCACCGCGTGGATCACCGCAGCGTGCTTGTCGCGATACATCCGCGCGAACTCCGGCATCGCCGGATGCAGGGCGAAGAAGGAATCGAGCATGATCGCGGGATGCGCGCCGTCCGACGCGAGCGCGATCGATCCGTGCAGGCCGGCATAATCGGGATCACCGAGCGGCGCGACGGTCGAGAGCCCGTCGAGCGCGCCGCGCAGGATCACGACGATCAGCCTGGGATCGCGACCGTCGGCCGCGCGCGCGAATTTCGGCAAATAGGCCCAGGCCGCGAAGGAGGCGCTGCCGAGCAGAAGGCCGCGGCGCGAGGTGAGGAGCCGGTTCTCGACGCAGTCGATCATCATCATCTCCTCTGCATTTCCGGCGACATCAGCAGCAGCGCCAGCGCCTGCTGGCGCGATTCCGCGCGCTCGATCGTCCGCCGCGTTTCGATGGAGGCCGCGTCTGCTGCTGCGAATTCCAAGAGGTCGAGCGGGTCGATATTGTTGCCGAGCCGCGCGCCCATCTGTGCGGCGATGTCGAGCCGCAGCTTCATGCCTTCGGGCGCCGCCCATGCGGCGCTGGTGTCCGGGAAACCGTTGGGACCGGCCGGCGACCACAGCGGCTGGCCGAGCAGGTTGAGATTGTTGAGATAGCCGCCGGGATCCTCCGGCACGCGCGCGAGCAGCCGGCCGCTCGCGACCACGAAGTCGTAAGGCGAGCGCATCTTGGTCAGCGGCGCCTTCCAGGCCTCGTCGGAATCGACCAGCGCCGTCGCCACCGCCTTGAGGTCGCCGTCGGTCTTGACGAAGACGTCACGCAGGCGCGCGACCAATGCCTGAGGCGGATCGTCGGCGACGAAATGACGGACGAGCTTGGTCGCGATGAAATTCGCGGTCGACGGATGCCGGGCGATGTCGGCGAGCGCCGCCTCGCCCTGGGCCAGCCCCGTCGGCTCGTAGGTCTTGCCGAGCAGCACCTGCGGCCCCGGCTGGTGCGCATTGACGTTGAAGGCGAAGGAGCCGGGTGTGCCGAGCCCGCCTTGCCTTCCGGCAAAGGTCCAGCCCGTGATGATGCGCGCGAGCGAGGTGACGTCCTCCTGCGTGTAGCCGCCGCCGACGCCGAGCGTATGCAGCTCCATGATCTCGCGCGCGAGATTTTCGTTCAGCCCGCGCTTGCGGTTTTGCCCCGCGCGCGAGTCCGGCCCGAGCGATTGCTGGTTGTCGAGGAAGAACAGCATGGCCGGATGCTGCTCGACCGCCTTGAGCATGTCGGCGAAGCGCCCGAGCACGTGCGGGCGGATCGCCTCGCGCTCGAACGCGCCGGCCCAGATCCGCGCCAGCTCGCCCTTGCTCGCGGAGATGCAGAAATGGTTGGACCAGAACACCACCAGCCGCTCGGTGAAACCGCACTCGACCAGCGTCGCACGCTGCAAGCGCGCCAGCGCTTCAGTGCGAAAGGTCTTCTGGATCACGTTGAGCGGCTGCGGTGCCGGCTTGGCAGCCGGCGGTGCGGCCATGTTCGGCTGCATGGTCTCGGGCTTCGCCGCAGTGTCGGCCGGCTTCGCATCCGTCATCTGGCCGGCGATCTCGGTCGCAGCCGTGTTCAGCGAGAGATTGCGGCGCGGTCCGGGCTTCTGATCGGCCGGCGGCTGCGGCGGCGCTTCGGGCGGCGTGCCGGCCTTGGCGGCGGCCTCGCGCGCCTGCTTGACCTGGTCCTGATAGGCGAACACGGCCTGGCCCAGCTGCGGCGTCGATTGCAGGCCGGGCGCCTCCAGCAGCACGCCGTTGGGGCGCGCCAGTTCCGCCTTCACGAAACCGCGCGGATCGGACGCCGCGTTGATCAGATCGCCGGAAGCCCCGCCGCGGGCGCCGAAGCCGAAACGGTTGAGCGCGACGAGGGCGGCTTGCGAATCGCGGGCCATCGATTTGTCCTTCGCGGATTGCCAACCGCTTTCCTGGTCTGTGCGCGGCGGATAATATACCGCAACGGGAGATGAACCCGACGTGAAAATGACGGCACAGCTTTTGCGCAAATCATGACAATTCCGAAAGAATCCTCAATGCAGGAACCGCGCCGCCTCGCCTGTTCCCGCTGCGGCACCGAGTTCGGCTGCGACCTCTCCGGCACCTGCTGGTGCGCGGAGGAAACCGCGCGACTGCCGATGCCGGTCAAGGGCGAGGATTGTCTGTGCCGGGAGTGTCTGCGCAAGGCGGCGGCGGCGGGCGCGGCAGAGTAGGCAACGCTATTAGTGATACGCAGGTCCGCCACGACACTCTGGGGGTCGTCCTGGCGAAAGCCAGGACCCATTACCCCAGGGAGATGTTTGGCGAAGACCCGTCGCTCGGTACTGATACCGTCCGCGATCGATAGACCTCGCGGTATGGGTCCTGGCTTTCGCCAGGACGACGTTGGGGAGAGAGTTGCGGGCAATTACACCGTAAATCCTGGCGATGTCCGCGCCATGCCGTCGAACGCATCGAGCAGCTTCTCGCGCCACGCATAGACCGGATCATCCGCCTCCAGCAGCTTGAACGGGCTCACCACCCGCGCCCATTGAAAACCGCCGAACACGATGTAGTCGGCATAGTTCGGCGTGCTGCCGCCGAGATAGGCTTGCGTCTTGAACGTCTGCCGCATCACCTCCAGCGATTTGCGGAAGGCGATCACGCCGCCATCGCGGCTGGCCATGATCTCTTCCAGCGTCTTGCCACCGAACCGCGCCTCGCGCGACTTGCGGAAATAGGCGGCATCGACGTCGGCGAGATTCTTCGGGATGTCGGCGATGATCAGCGGAAAGATGCCGCCGACGATGGCGATGTCGCCGAAGGCGTTGATCATGCGCGCCATGGCGCGGCCGCCCTCGCCGCCGAACAGCGACGGACGATCCGGAAAATTGTCTTCGAGATAATTCGCGATCGCCCAGGAATCGACCACCGGCTTGCCATCGTGCAGGAGCACCGGGACCTTCTCCGAGCCGTGCGGCGCGATCGCGCTCTTCTCGGTGAAGCGCCAGGGCAGCGATTCCGCCGCCAGTCCCTTGTGCGCCAGCGCCATCCGCGTGCGCCAGCAATACGGGCTGAAGGGGCGCGCGGCGTCGGTGCCGACGAGTTCGAACAGTTTGAGCGACATGGCTGGGGCTCCGTCATTGCGAGCGCAGCGAAGCAATCCAGACTGCCGCCGCGGAGACATTCTGGATTGCTTCGCTGGCGCTCGCAATGACGATGTGGAGAGAGGTTGCGCATACCAAATTCCGTTGTCATGCCCCGCGAAGGCGGGGCATCCAGTACGCCGCGGCGGTCGTGAGATGCATTACTGCCGGTGTTTACTGGATCATCCGCCTGCGCTTGGCTCACCGCCCGTGCGTGCGCAAAAACCTCTCGCCATCCTCCGTCACCGCGATGACCAGCCCGAGGCCGGCAATCGTATCGCGAGCGACGTAGCCGCGGTCGGCGGCGTCTTCCCAGATGGTGAGACGCGGGCACGAGGTCTTCCAGGTCGAGACCACCTCGGCATAGGCGCGCGGCTCGCGCGCGACCCATTCGACGAAGTCCAGCACCAGCGGATCGGCGGTCTCGCTCATTGCAAACCTCCCTTGTCGAAGGCCGCCAGCACCGGGGTACGAACCAGAAGCCAGCCGCCATAGGCGACGTAGTAGCAGGCGATGGTGGTGATCAGCTTGTTCGACCAGGCGATGAACTGCTGGTCGGTCATGGCTTCGAGAATGCGCCGCGCCAGCGTGGTGCCGAGCATCGAGGCTGCGATCGCGACGCCGGCGAGCACGGGATCGAGGCTCGCGGCCTGGTCGATGATGCCGCCGAAATAGATCAGCTTGGTGAAGTGGCTGACGAGCTGGCACATCGCCTTCGTCGCCACCTTCTCGCGCCGGCCGAAATCGCCGCCGAGGAAGAAGGTGTCGAGCAGCGGGCCCGACACGCCGGTCATCAGCATCAAGCCCATGCAGATCGTGCCATAGACGGTGCCCTGCCAGAGCCTGTCAGGGTCCGGCTTGATGTTCGTCGGCAGCAGCCGCGCCATGAACGGGGTGATGCCGAGCAGCAGCAGCGCCGTCGGCTTGTCCGGCACGTAGCGGGTGAGCGACCAGGCCGCGAGCGCGATGGCAGCGCCGACCATATAGTTCGCGACCGGCCGCCAGCGGATATGCGCCCGCCACAGGAAGGCTCGCCAGCCGTTCGAGGCCATCTGCGTGATCGCGTGCAGCACCATCGCCGTCGGCAGCGGCATCAAAGCCAGCAGCACGCCGATCAGGATCAGCCCGCCGGCCATGCCGAACAGCCCCGACAGGAACGCGGTGCCGACCATCAGCAATCCAAGGGCAGCGATCATGATGGGCGTCACGTGGGGGTCTCCTGTAGCGAGTGAAGGACGCAAACTGCCTGCGCTCCCTCGCCCCGCCTGCGGGGAGAGGGTGGGGTGAGGGGGAGCCTCCGCGGGGACGGTAGCAGTTGGACTCGCGGAGGCTCCCCCTCACCCGCCACGCTTCGCGTGTCGGCCTCTCGCCGCGCGCGGGGAGAGGCGAAGGGGAACGTGCCTCGCTTGCCCTGACTTCGCAAACTGAGTTATCTTGCCCTGGCATCAGCTTTCCTGAGGGTTGGTCATTTGCGGCGGCTGCTGTTTCTCAACGGCATCAAGGCATTCGAGGCGGCGGCGCGGACCGGCAGCTTTGCTGCGGCGGGTGTCGAGCTGAACGTGTCGGCGGCCGCCGTCAGCCGCATGGTGCATCTGCTCGAGGAGCGGCTCGGCGTCGCACTGTTCGAGCGCAAGGCCAACAGGCTGGTGCTGACGCAGGCGGGCCGCGCCTATCAGAGCGGGCTGACGCCGATCTTCGATGCGCTGGCCAGCCTGACCGCGCAGGTGACGGCGCCCTCCAGCGTCCGCGTGCTCACCATCGGCGTCGGCCACACCTTTGCGATGCGCTGGCTGATCCCGCGCCTGTCGGAGTTTCGCAGCGAGGAGCCCGACATCGAGGTGCGCTTCACCACCGGCGGCGCATCGGTGCCGTTCGGCGAGGACTGGAGCTGCGGCATCAAGCTCGGCACCGGCGACTGGCCCGGGCTCGTCGCCGAACCGCTGTTCGCCGGCGATCTCACGCCGGTCTGCGTGCCCCGTCTCGCCGCCTCATTGAAGCGGCCGGCCGATCTCAGGGGACCCAGCCTGATCCGCGTCGCGCACTCAGCCGAGGACTGGCCGATCTGGCTGAAGGCCGCCAACCTCGCCCGCATCAATGCGCGCGGGCCCGAGTTCCAGTTCTACGGCCAGGCACTCCAGGCCGCTGCCGACGGGCTCGGCATCGCCATGGGGATACGGCCCTATATCGACGACGATCTCGCCGCCGGACGCCTGGTAGCGCCGTTCGACCTCTCGGTGCCCAAGGGTATGCGCTGGTACCTGGTCTATCGCAGCTTCCAGACCGAGCAGCGCGATTTCGCCGCGTTCCGCCGCTGGATCATGCGCGCGGCGTCGGAACCTGCCGCCCGCCCGGTGAGGCGGACCGGCCGCACCTCGCCACGGAACTGAAATTCAGCGGTTCCGCGGGCAAAAAACCCCGTCCCTTGTGAACGGCTTCACATCCTGAAATCCGCAAACGTGGTCCCCTGCCCCTCCAACAAGGGCACTCGAGCAAGAGACTCGAACAAGACACTCTGGGGACTACCAATGACGACGATCTACGACGGCTTTGACATCGAATCCTTCGAAGCTGGCAAAGGACTGTGGCACGCCCGCATCCGGCGCGCCGATTTCAGCCCGGTTGCCATCGACGGCGTACTGTTTCCGGCCATGGAAGTCGGCTTCGCCTGGCCCGATCGCGATGCCGCGATCGCCGATGCCAAGCACCACATCGATCGCTTCCGCCGGCGGGCGGACGACAGCGACGACGAATAATCGGTCAGGGACAGCGAAGGGGGAACCGGTCATGTCAGTCATCGAATTCGACGACGCGCGGCCTCGGATCTACGACCGCACCGTCCTGTCGAATTGTCCGGAATGCGACGGCGATCTCACGGTGGTTCGCGTGATCGGCGGCCGCGCCGGGTGCGAGTACTGGACCATGCGCTGCACCGATTGCGGCGGGATCCACCTCGACATCCTCAAGCCGCACCAGGCGGCCGGGGACGGCGAGGGCCCGCTGCCGGCGGCGTGATCCTGCGCCTGCTGCCAACCTGCTGTCAGCAGCCTGAGCACGGACGGGCATTCGCCCTTTCCTGAGGGGCGGACTCGTCCCATATTCGCCTCATGGCGAAGAAACCTGCATCCTCCGAAAAATCCGGCAAATCCCCCAAGACCAAGGCCCCGAACTCGAAGGCGCATCGCCCTGACGTGCAGCCGATCGGGCCGGCGCTGGCCGAGTTGCTCAATCCCGCCATCAACCGCGGCGATGCCGGGCTTGGATCGGGCACCGGCCTCCAGCCGCCGCCGGATAATTCGCGCGACCGCCGCGCCGGAGGCGAGGCCGCCGCGCATCGCGCGCGCGCCTCCACGCCGAAGGACTTCCCCAGCGACCGCCCGGCGGGACTGGACGAGGCGCCGCAGGCCAATTACGGCACCGCGGCCACGATCCCGACGCTCGATCCGGAACTGGCGCGGCAGCTCGGTCTGCCCACGGAGGAGGACGACGCCGAGGCACTCGCCCGCCCGCCGCGCAGCAAGATGGAGGCGCTCGGCGTCAGGGCCACCGCCGATGCGCTGGAGTCGCTGATCCGCGAGGGCCGGCCGGAGTTCCGCAAGGACGACGGCTCCATGAAGGTGTGGACGCCGCACCGGCCGCCGCGGCCGGAAAAGTCCGAAGGCGGCGTGCGCTTCGAGATCAAGTCGCATTACGAGCCGCGCGGCGACCAGCCGACCGCGATCGCCGAGCTGGTCGAGGGCATCGAGCGCAACGATCGCTCGCAGGTGCTGCTCGGCGTCACCGGCTCCGGCAAGACCTACACCATGGCCAAGGTGATCGAGGCGACGCAGCGCCCCGCGCTGATCCTGGCGCCGAACAAGACGCTCGCCGCCCAGCTTTATGGCGAGTTCAAGAACTTCTTCCCCGACAACGCGGTCGAATATTTCGTCTCGTATTACGACTACTATCAGCCGGAAGCCTACGTTCCGCGCACCGACACCTATATCGAGAAGGATTCCTCCATCAACGAGCAGATCGACCGCATGCGCCACTCGGCGACGCGCGCGCTGCTCGAACGCGACGACGTCATCATCGTCGCCTCGGTATCCTGCATCTACGGTATCGGCTCGGTCGAGACCTACACCGCGATGACGTTTGCGCTGAAGAAGGGCGAGCGCATCGACCAGCGCCAGCTCATCGCCGACCTCGTCGCGCTTCAGTACAAGCGCACCCAGGCCGATTTCACCCGCGGCACCTTCCGGGTGCGCGGCGACGTCATCGACATCTTCCCGGCGCACTATGAGGACCGCGCCTGGCGCGTGAATCTGTTCGGCGACACCATCGAGACCATCGAGGAGTTCGATCCGCTCACCGGTCACAAGCAGGACGAGCTCGAATTCATCAAGATGTACGCCAACTCGCACTATGTGACGCCGCGCCCGACGCTGGTGCAGGCGATCAAGTCGATCAAATCAGAGCTCAAGCAGCGGCTCGACCAGCTGCACGACCAGGGCCGCCTTTTGGAAGCGCAGCGGCTGGAGCAGCGCACCACCTTCGACCTCGAGATGATGGAGGCGACGGGAAGCTGCGCCGGCATCGAGAACTATTCGCGCTACCTCACCGGCCGCCGACCCGGCGAGCCGCCGCCGACGCTGTTCGAATACGTGCCCGACAACGCGCTGATCTTCGCCGACGAGAGCCACGTCACCATCCCGCAGATCGGCGCCATGTTCCGCGGCGACTTCCGCCGCAAGGCGACGCTGGCCGAATACGGCTTCCGCCTGCCCTCCTGCATGGACAACCGCCCGCTCCGTTTCGAAGAGTGGGACATGATGCGGCCGCAGACGGTCGCGGTGTCGGCGACGCCGAGCGGCTGGGAGCTGAACGAGAGCGGCGGCGTGTTCGTCGAGCAGGTCATTCGCCCGACCGGCTTGATCGATCCGCCCGTCGATATCCGCCCTGCCCGCACCCAGGTCGACGATCTCGTCGGCGAGGTGCGCGCCACCGCGCAGGCCGGCTATCGCTCGCTGATCACGGTGCTGACCAAGCGCATGGCGGAGGACCTCACCGAATATCTGCACGAGCAGGGTATTCGCGTGCGCTACATGCACTCGGATATCGACACCATCGAGCGTATCGAGATCATCCGCGACTTGCGCCTCGGCGCCTTCGACGCGCTGGTCGGCATCAACCTCCTGCGCGAGGGCCTCGACATTCCCGAATGCGCCCTGGTCGCCATTCTCGACGCCGACAAGGAAGGCTTTCTGCGCAGCGAGACCTCGCTGATCCAGACCATCGGCCGCGCCGCGCGCAACGTCGACGGCAAGGTGATCCTCTATGCCGACCAGATGACGGGGTCGATGGAGCGCGCCATCGCCGAAACCAACCGCCGCCGCGAAAAGCAGGTCGAGTACAACACCGCCAACGGCATCACGCCGGAGAGCGTGAAGAAGCAGATCGGCGACATCCTCAACTCCGTCTACGAGCGCGACCACGTGCTGGTCGAGGTCGGCGGCCATGACATGACCGACGACGTCATCTCGATCGGTCACAATTTCGAGGCCGTGCTCGCCGATCTGGAAACCCGCATGCGCGAGGCCGCCGCCGATCTGAACTTCGAGGAAGCCGCGCGCCTGCGCGACGAGGTCAAGCGCCTGCGCGCCACCGAGCTCGCGGTCGTCGACGACCCCACCGCCAAGCAGCGCACGGTGCAGGGCAAGGCCGGCGCCTATGCCGGCACCAAGAAGTACGGCGACGCGGCGAACCTGCCCGTCAGCGCCATGAAGAAGAAGACCGTAAGCTCGGCGCTGAAAGCCAGCGGCGGCGGCAGCGGCTCGAAGGTGCACAAGCCGCATCTCGACGAAATGCACGGCCCGGAGTCGTTGCCCTACCGCGAGAACCGCGCCCTGCCGTCAAAACCGTTCGGCGGCGAGAGCCGGATCATCCAGCCGACGGACTCAAGACAGTCGGGGCCGGAGTTCGGCCCCACCCCGCGCTCCAGCGGCGGCGCGCCGGGGCATCGCGGCGGGTGGAAGAAGAGGTAGGGCGGCGCAGTATCACCCGCGCCAGTCGTGGCCATGGATTTCGGGCTCGCCGCTTTGCGGCGCCCCGGAATGACGAGACGAGAGATCGACGCGCCCCTCACCCCACGCTCGCCGTCACCACCGCCATCACCGACAGCAGCAGCACGATGGTCACGAGCTGGAGCGAGGCGACCGGCTGGGTGCGCCAGGCGGTGATCTTGTCGGCGAGCGACAAATGGGCTTCGAAGAACTCCGGTTCGTAGACGGTCTTGAAGAAGGCAGGGAAACTCGGCCCGAAAGCCACCGCGACGAGCGCATGGGCGAGCGAGGCGATTGCGACGAAGATGGCGACGCCGGGGTCGCCGACGAGGTCGTGGTTGCCGAGCAGCTTGAGCAGCATCGCGGCAGTGGCGAAGGTCGGGAAGCTCTGGAGGGTCGCGGTCAGCGCGAGGCCTTCAAGCGCGTTGTGCAGGCGGGACTTTCTCGCGGCGATCGTGGCGGCCATGGCACGTCTCCCTGATGACATGGGGATGACGATAGCCGCGACGCCGGAGGGGTGATGTGAGATGGGTCACGCGGCCCCCTCACCTCGCCCCGCTTGCGGGGAGAGGTCGAATTCGAGCGCAGCTCGAATTCGGGTGAGAGGGACTCTCCGCGAGTCGAACTGTCACCACCCCCGGGGAGACTCCCCCTCACCCCACCTCTCCCCGCAAGCGGGGCGAGGGAGCAGACCGATGACGCCGACGCAGTATCGCCTACAACTTCCCCTGCCCGTTGACCTGGCTCTGCTGTTGCCGCTGCCTTTCCTGCTCCTTGGCGTGGTGGCGGCCGTAGAGGCAGCCGGCGGCGGCGCCGAGGACGCCGTGATGGCCGGCATAGTGGCCGGCGACACCGCCGACGACGGCGCCCTTGATGCAGCCCTTGGCGTTGGCAGCGGAGGTTGCGCCGAGCACGAGAAGGGCGGCGACGACGGCTAGAAGCGGGGATTTAATGGATCGGTGTCTCCGGATGCGGTGTCGGCGTCTCAACGGGCGCGGGCGCATCGCGGTTCCAAGCGCCTGCACGGCCTCGGCATTGCGCATTGGTCCACACGCCTCGCGCGCCATGCAGCCGAACGCGGCATGAATTCGTGCAGGTGCGCGGATTCTCAACCCGTAATTGCAGCCATGAACCTGGCATTGCGCTTGCGCGTCATATCGACTGCAACACTCCTGTGGTTTTGCGGATTGCCGCTGCGCGAAACCGCGCGTTAGCGTTGCGCAACGCCACGCGGCCAATGAGGACGTGAGGAATGACGGTCGAGAAGCTCAATCGCCAGCGCGTCGTGCACCTGCTCGACGCCTTCTCGCGGGGCGATATCGAGGCGGCACTGTCGTGCTGCACCGACGACGTCGACTTCCTCACCCATGCGCCGATCGACATCCTGCCGCACATGGTGCCGCGCCACGGCAAGGCCGAATTGCGCGCGCTCTGGCAGACGGTCTGGTCGCGCTATTCGGAGGTCCGCTACAAGGCGCCGCAGATCGTCGCCGAGGGCGACGAGGTCGCGACCTACATGCACGCCTATTTCAGGAAACGCAGCAACGACCGCGTCGTGCAGTTCGACATGGCGGTGTTCTACACCTTCCGCAACGGACAGGTGGCGCAGATCCGCGAGATCATCGATTCCTACGATCTGGTGCAGCAGGTGCTGGAGCGCGAGATCGGGCCACTGATCACGGGGGCGCGGGTGGACGGGGTGTAGGGCTCGCCGCTGCCCATCTGCCTGCCATCCCCCAAGTGTCGTCCTGGAGAAAGCCAGGACCCATAGCCACCGGCTTCTGCAATGGGCAGGCTGGTGGTGGCGATGTGCCGCCACATTGGCAGTCGGGGTAATGGGTCCTGGCCTTCGCCAGGACGACATTCGTGCCTGCTCGCGCTGCAGGACGATGCGATCGCGATCGAACGGGAACCCGCACCCGGCAGGGACCGGAAGATTACGGGGTTCTGTTGTAAATCTCACAAAACGCGGTCAATTGTGCATTGCGAAAACGTGAATTGCGTTTCGGCCGAAATCCCGTATTTTGTTCGTATACAAATGAGTTGAACGGCCCCGCGGCACGTTTCCGGTGCATCGGGCTGTTTTCCGTTTTTCGCAAGCCAGCTTCAGGACTGCCCAAAATGACAGAGCACAGCCTCTGGCGTTTCTCGCGCGCATTGCACCGCGCGATCAACGACCGGCATTTCGAGGATATCGAGGCCCTGATCGACGAGGACGTCGAGTGGGCGCTCTACGGCCCGATCGACATGTTTCCGTTCCTCGGCGCGCGCCAGGGCAAGGACGCCGTGCTCGACGTCATCCGCCAGCTCGCCGACAATTTCCAGGTCCGCCGCTTCGACCGCGAGAGCATCATGCTCGGCGTCGATTCCGCCGCCTCGATGCTGCGCTATTCGCTGACGGCGCTGGATTCCAACAAGCCGATTTCCTTGCGGGTTGCGCAGTTCGCCCAGTTCAGGGCGGACAAGCTCGTCAGCATGCGCGTGCTGATCGACACTTTCGACCTGGTCGAGCAGGCACTCGGCCGCGCCATTCATCTGCCGAAGATGACCAGCGTCGGCTGAGGGGGACGCCAACGGGCCCCGCTTTTCGGGACCGATGACGGTGCCGACATGACGTCCTGGCCTCCAGCCCCGCCGGATGCCGTCGTGCCGGAAGCCCGTCGTCGGGCGCGCGCCTTTCGCGCGGCCCGTTGGTTCGCCATTCCAGTTGTTTGAGCATGATCTCCGCGCAAACGCGTTCCGCGTTTGTCGCGAGGGAAAACCGCTGCACACTTTGCGCTGGCGCGGCCCTTCGGGTCCGGATCATGCTCTGGGCGAGGCGAGCCGCCACAATTTCGCAACGATAGATCAGCATCCTTTGCGCGGAATGGCGCGTGGTCATTGCGGAAGGCCGATATATATTATCGGAGAGCATGCGCTGGGGTTCGCGGGCAGGACGATGGAATTCTCGACAGGTTTTGGCTGGACCAGGCTGCCGGTGCTGGCGGCCGCGTTCATTTTGGGCTCGGTTCTGACGGTTTCGGCGCAGATCATTCCGCCCTTCTCCCCACCCGCGGCCACGCCCGACGACGAGGCCGAGGCAGCCGAAGCCCCCGACGTCAACGACCCCGACGTGCTCAAAGGCATCGACGTCGACAAGCTCGACTGGAGCCAGCTCGCGATCGACGCCGGCACGCTCAACGACCTCATCGCCGCCAAGAAGCGCGCGCAGGCCGCCGCCAATGACGGGATGAACTGGTCGTCGAACGCCAAAGCCAACGGCTCCTCGGCGGTGACGGTGAAGCAGTCGGTCTCCTCGTTCTGGGACGCCCGCATCGGCGCCGACATGACGGTGACGAGCGAGCCGCGGACCATGTCCGAGCTCTTGGCGCAGAAGGCCGCCAATGGCGGCAGCCTGCCGCAATCCTCCGGCAGCGCCTGGGCGGCCGCGACCGCGCCGGGCGCGGGCCCGATCTGGGACAAGACGGCGGTGGAAGCCCGCGTCGATCCCGGCGCCGAGCAGAGCAAGATCGGCGCCTCCCTCACCAAATCGATGCCGCTGTCCGGCGACACGTCGCTGACGCTCCAGAACGGTTACAGCGTCAACCAGCAGGGCACGACCGCGGTCCCCGGCATCGGCGGTCACATCACCCGCAACTACGAGACCGATCAGTCCGCCAAGGTCACCCTCACCGACACCGGCACCAGCATCACGGCAGGCCAGACGCTGTCGACCACCGACGACAAATGGCTGCGCAAGCTCGGCGCCGAGCAAAAGCTGTTCGACAATGTCACCGTCTCCGGCTCGGTCGGCGAGACCTCGCAGGGCGCGATCAACAAGAGCCTGACGGCGGGGTTCAAGAAGAGCTGGTGAGTCCTTCGCCTCTCCCCGCAAGCGGGGAGAGGGAGTGAAGCACCGACCGATCCGCGCATCCACTTCGTCGCGGCTATGGCCTTCAGACATTCCTAACCATACGCCACGGCAAAACCCCCGAATGGTCCGCCCTTGCCGCATCTCGGCCTAGTTCCGGTCAAAATCCGACGCACTGATACGGATTGCCTTACAGACGTCGTCGTGCGGGGGACACTCGCGCTGCGCTCAACGCGAACAGGGGAACAACGATGAACGCCATTCGTCCGGACAAGATCGAAGCCGCCGAGACCGAGACCGTCGACAGCAATCTGGCCGCGGTGACCGAGGTCGAAGCCGGCATCCGCGATTTCGTCCGCAATGACATCGCCTATCTGCGCCGTCCGGCGGCGACGGCCACCGACGCACCGCCGCTCGATCCGAGCGCGGAGGCTACCGTCACCAACGTCAACTCGCTGATCCAGCGCGTCGCCGGCACTTCGCTCGCCGAGATCGAGAACCTGATCTCCGAACTCGAGAGCCTGCGCGACCTGCTCCATGCCGAAGGCCAGCGCGTCCAGCGCGAGATCTCCGGCTACGCCCAGCTCAGCCAGGCCGCGATGAAGTCGACCCGCATGATCGCCGACAACGTCGCGCAGTGGAAGCGCGCCGCCGACGGCCTGCGCAACAGCTGATCGGTTAGCACCAGGCATCACCGGCCGCCGCGTTCCGAAAGGGGCGCGGCGGTTTTGATTCCGGGGAGGAGAGTGTGGGAGCGCGTATCCGCCCGCTGCTTCCCCAACACAGGTGTCATCACCCGCGAAGGCGGGTGATCCAGTATTCCAGAGACAGCGAGGCTAGCCCCGAGAGGCCGCGGCGTACTGGATGCCCCGCCTTCGCGGGGCATGACGGCGGAGGATTTCGCTTTGAACCCACCGCCCCTTCCCGGCGACCAATGCCAAGCGCCCGTCGGTGTTACGACCGGGCCCGGGGATATTTCAGATGGAAAGCATTCGGCCCGACACCACGGACCCCATACCGCTGCGACCCGCGCCGAACCAGTTCGGCACGATCATGCTGCGCTTCGTTGGATTATTGGCGGTTGCGATCGCGGTGCTGGCGTTCGTCTATAGCCGCTGAGCGGAGGCCGGACGCCGGCCCCCGAAAAGTTAACGAGCTCTTACCGGGCGGCTTCCACGGTCGAGACTTCCAGGGTGTAGGCGCCATCGGCATAGCCCTTCACCACCATGCCGGCGACCAGCATCACAGCCAGCGTCGCGGTAGCAAAGATAAATCCAACAAACTTGAGTGCGCCGCGGTCAGCCATGGTCCTCGTCCCCTGTCCTCTGCCTATTCGTTCAAATAGACAGCGACAGGTTCATAATTGGTTAGCAACTCGATGGTTCCGCCAACTGCTCGGCGGGTAACCATGTTGCGCAGGCTTATGGCAGCCGTCCGGAATAGCGTCCATAGCGCGCGGGCAACACTTGCTCGGTTTCTCTGCTCCCTCTCCGTTCTTACGGGGAGAGGGTTGGGGTGAGGGGCTCTCTCCACGCACGCAACTGTCGATGGACCTGTACCCCCTCACCCGGATCGCACCGGACGATGCTTCGCATCGCCGAGGCGATCCGACCTCTCCCCGCAAGCGGGGGAGAGGTGAAGGGGCGCCAGCTCGATCGATTCTAAATTAGCCCTTCACGCGCATCGGCACGAAGGCTGAGGCGGTGATGGCGTAGACCTCTTCGCCGCGCTGGTTGGTGCCGTTGGTGCGGGCCGTCAGGATGCCCCAGCCGGGGCGCGAGCCGGAGGCACGCTTGTCGATGACGACATTGGCGTAGGAGACGGTGTCGCCGGCGAGCACCGGCCTGATCCAGCGCAGGTCGCGAAAGCCCGGTGACGGGCCCCACACCGCGACCTCCTCGCCGCGCGCTGCGGCCTCTCGCGCCAGGCGTTGGCCGTCCGCGACAAGCAAGCTCATGCAGGCCGAGCCGACATGCCAGCCCGAGGCCGCGAGCCCGCCGAACAGCGAGTTCTTGCCTTCCTCCTCGTCGAGGTGAAAGCGCTGCGGATCGAATTTCGCGGCGAATATTTTGATCGACTCAGCGGTGAACGCATAGGTGCCGATCTCGCGGCGATCGCCGATCCCGATGTCCTCGAAGAACCGCATCAGACCGCCCCCTCGCGCCGCTCGATCAGGATCGGCGAGGTCATCTCGCACAGCGCCTGTCCCGTCGCGTTGCGCACGGTGCATTTGAACTTGACGATGCCGAGTTCGGGGCGGCTCTTCGAGGTGCGCGCCTCCAGCACATCGACGTCCAGCATGAGGTCGTCGCCGGGCCTGAGCGGCGACAGCCAGCGCACCTCCTCGACGCCGGGCGAGCCGAGCGAGGCGGCACGGGTGATGAAGCCGTCGGCCATCATCCGCATCATCAGCGAGCAGAGGTGCCAGCCCGAGCCGGACAGGCCGCGCAGCATGCTTTTGCTGGCGGCGTCCTCGTCCAGGTGCATCGGTTGCGGATCGAACTCGGCGGCGAAGGCCAAGATCTCGTCGCGGGTGACATGGCGCGGGCCGAACGTTCCGAACCGGCCGGGCGGGAAATCTTCGAAGGTCAGGGTCATCTTGGGATTGCTGGCGGAAATGACAGATTGTGGCCGCACTTTGCGGCAATCTCAACCCGCCGGCCCGCATGGCTCGTGCTACATTCGACCCGACGGGGTTGGTCTTGAGTCGGATCAACCAAGGGCCGAAGCCCGATTTGACAAGGCCCGATTTGTCCTGGGGAGAGCGATGTTTTCATTCAGCGACCTGTTTCAGTGGGACCGCTTCATCACGCCGACGATCATCAAGACCTTCTACTGGCTGGTGATCGCGCTGATCTGCCTGTTCGGCCTCTCCGGCATCTTCTCAGGGCTCGCGGCGATGGCGATCAGCCCGTTCGGCGGCTTCCTGGTGCTGCTGTCGTCGATCGCGAGCGTCGTCGTCGGCATCGTGTTCTCGCGCATCGTCGCGGAACTGATCCTGATCGTCTTCCGCATCAACGAGCATCTCGGCGCGATCCGGGACCAGGGCGGCGGGATGAAGTGAGGCGCAGGTGCCGTAGGGTGGGTTAGCCGAAGGCGTAACCCACCAACTTCGTTCGGCACACGCGGAAGGATGGTGGGTTACGCTACGCTAACCCACCCTACGAGAGCGCAGCCAGCTTCTTACGTATTAAACCTGAAATGCATCACGTCGCCGTCCGCGACGACGTATTCCTTGCCTTCGAGCCGGAGCTTGCCGGCATCGCGGGCGCCGGCTTCGCCGCCGAGCGCGACGTAGTCGTCATACGCGATCGTCTCGGCGCGGATGAAGCCTTTCTCGAAATCGGTGTGGATCACGCCGGCCGCGCCCGGCGCCTTGGTGCCGCGATAGATGGTCCAGGCACGCGCTTCCTTCGGGCCCACCGTGAAATAGGTGATGAGGTCGAGCAGCGTGTAGCCGGCGCGGATCAGACGGTCGAGGCCGGCCTCTTCGAGACCCAGCGTCTCCAGGAAGTCGGCGCGTTCTTCACGCGAAATGGTGGCGATCTCGGATTCGATCTTGGCGGAGATGACGACGGCGATGGCGCCTTCCTTGGCAGCCTGCTCCTGCACCGCCTTCGAGAACGAATTGCCTGTCGCGGCCGAGCCTTCCTCGACGTTGCAGACATAGAGCACGGGCTTGGACGACAACAGGCCGAGCATCCCGAAGGCACGCTCCTCCTCCGCCTTGCGCTCGACGAGGCGTGCGGGCTTGCCCTCGCGCAGCAGCACCAGCGTGCGGTTGACGAGGTCGAGCTGCTCCTTGGCGTCCTTGTCGTTGCCCTTGGCCTTCTTGGTGAGGTTGTCGACGCGCTTCTCGAGGCTGTCGAGGTCGGCGAGCATCAGCTCGGTCTCGATGGTCTCGATGTCGGCGAGCGGGGCGATCTTGCCCTCGACATGGGTGATGTCGGAATCTTCAAAGCAGCGCACGACATGCGCGATGGCATCGACCTCGCGGATGTTGGCGAGGAACTGGTTGCCGAGGCCCTCGCCCTTGGAGGCGCCGCGCACGAGACCCGCGATGTCGACGAAGGTCAGCCGGGTCGGAATGATCTGGCCGGACTTGGCGACCGCCGCGAGCTTGTCGAGCCGCGGATCGGGCACGGCGACTTCGCCGACATTCGGCTCGATGGTGCAGAACGGATAGTTCGCGGCCTGCGCCGCGGCCGTCTCAGTCAGCGCATTGAACAAGGTCGACTTGCCGACATTGGGCAATCCGACGATCCCGCATTTGAATCCCATGGCCTCATCCAATCTTCGCGCCGTGGGCGCTGCGTTCGTTGAAGTCGTCATGCCCGGCCTTGTGCCGGGCATCCACGTCCTTCGCTCCGCGGAGAAAGAAAGACGTGGATGGCCGGGTCAAGCCCGGCCATGACGGAGAGAGATCAGTTCGATTTCTCGCCGTTGTCGTCCTTGGTCAAAAATCCCTTCGCCTGCATGGCAAGATGCACCCTGTTGGCGAAGGTCGCGTCCGTGCCCTTGGCGATCAGCGCGGCGTGCTCGGCGACCGCGTCGCAGAGCGTCGCCACCCAGTCGTTGTCGGCCTTGGCGAAGTCCGACAGCACGTGGCCGTGCACCAGTTCCTTGACGCCGGGATGACCGATGCCGAGCCTGACACGGCGGTAGTCGTTGCCGATATGCGCCGAGATCGAGCGCAGACCGTTGTGGCCGGCGATGCCGCCGCCGACCTTCACCCGCACCTTGCCCGGCGGCAGTTCGAGCTCGTCATGGAACACGGTGACGTCGCCAGGGGCGATCTTGAAGAAGCCTGCCGCCTCCTGAACGCTGCGGCCGGACTCGTTCATGTAGGTCATCGGCTTGAGCAGGATCACGCGCTCGGTGCCGAGCGCACCTTCCGAGGTCTCGCCCTGAAACCTGCGGCGCCATGGCGAGAAACCATGACGCCGCACGATCTCGTCGACGGCCATGAAGCCGATATTGTGCCGGTTACGTGCGTATTTCGCGCCGGGATTGCCGAGCCCAACAAAGAGTCGCATGACGCGGCGCGCCCCTCGCTCGGCGCGCGATCAGGGACCGCGCGCCAGCCTTGAGAGATTACTTCTTCTTGTCGCCGCCGGCGGGAGCCTTGGCAGCCGCAGCAGGTGCAGCAGCACCCGCAGCCGGAGCCGCACCAGCCGCCGGAGCAGCAGCGCCCGCAGCCGGAGCCGCACCACCAGCCGCGGCCGCAGCAGCAGCCTTCTGCTCTTCGGCGTAGCCGGACGGCGGCACGATGGTGACGAGGGTCGCGTCCTCGCGGGTCAGTGCCTTCACGCCGGCCGGCAGCTTGATGTCAGCCAGATGCAGGGAGTGACCGATTTCGAGCGAGCCGACGTCGGCCTCGATGAATTGCGGGATGCTCTCGACGCCGCATTCGAGCTCGATCGCATGCGCGACGATGTTGACGGCGCCGCCGCGCTTCACGCCGGGCGAACCTTCCGCCTTCACCACGTGCAGCGGAACGCTGATGCGGATGGTGGCACCTTCGCCGAGCCGCATGAAGTCGACATGGATCGGGAAATCCTTGACCGGATCGAGGTGATAGTCGCGCGGAATCACGCGGTGCTTCTTGCCGTCGAGGTCGATGTCGACCAGCGTGGTCAGGAACCGGCCGGCGAGGATGCGCTGGCGCAGTTCACGATCGTCAACCGAGATCGGGAGCGGGGGTTGCTTGTCACCATAGATCACTCCGGGCACTTTCCCGGCGCGACGCTCAGCCCGGGCGGCCCCCTTGCCGCTCTTCGGACGTGCGGTCGCCTTCAATTCCTTGACGGTCGTCGCCATAACGTTAAGTCCTTGTTTTTGCAAAAGTTAATGGGCCGCAACGCGGCCCATGGCATAGTTCGCAGCAAGCCTCCAGGGGTGCGGGGGCCGCGAACGTGGCGGGCTTTTACCCGGAAGACGCGGAAATGACAAGGAAATGCGGGGATTTTTTGCGGGGACCGGTGCGGCCCCTGCCCGTCGTTCCGGGGCGATGCGCGGAGCATCGAACCCGGAACCTCGAGATTCCGGGTTCGCGACTTCGTCGCGCCCCGGAATGACACCGAGAAGCGTTACCCCCCGAACTTCGCCTCCAGCGCCGCGATGCGCGCCTTCAGGGCCTCGTTTTCCTCACGCGCCAGGCGGGCCATGTCCTTGACCGCCTCGAACTCCTCGCGCTTGACCAGATCCATGTCGCGCAGGAATTTTTCGGCCTGGGTCCGCATCACCGTGTCGAACTCGCGCTTGACGCCCTGGGCCGCACCGGCGGCGTCGTTCATCAGGCGGCCGATCTCGTCGAAAAACCGGTTGTTGGTCTGGGTCATTTCGGTCTCCTGGCGGCTCCGATAAACTTTGCGCGAACGCTCGAAAAGACAATGGCAATCCGGGCGGAACGGATCAAGGGCCGATCGGCGGTATCCTTGTCATGCCCCGGTTTCCTTGCAATCGTATTCAACGTCCCGGCATAAGAAGAATCACAAGGCGCACGAGATGATCGACCAGCAGATCGCGATTCCCACCAGGGACGGCCACACCGCAACCTTCATCACCCATCCCGAACGTGGCGGGCCGTTTCCGGTCATCCTGTTCTACATGGACGCGCCGGCGATCCGCGAAGAGCTGCGCGACATGGCGCGCCGGCTCGCGACATCGGGGTATTACGTGATGCTGCCGAACCTCTATTACCGCTCCGGGGTGATGGAGCTCGGCGCGTTGCCGACTGACCCGAACGCACCGGAGCGCAAGCGCATGTTCGCACTGATGGGCTCCCTTACGATCCCCTTGATCATGGACGACACAAGCGCGCTGCTCACCTATGCGGAGGGCCAGGCCGCCGCGAACACGAAGATGGTCGGCACCGTCGGCTACTGCATGAGCGGCCGCTACGCCGTCAACGCCGCCACGCATTTCCCCGATCGCGTCAAGGCCGCCGCCTCGGTCTATGGCACGCAGCTCGCGACGGACCAGGACGACAGCCCGCACCTCGCCGCCGGCAAGACCAGGGCCGAGCTCTATTTCGCCTGCGCCGAGACCGACATCTACGCGCCCGCCGAGATCATCGAGAAGGTCAAGCAGGGCGTGAGCGGCGCCAAAGCCGAGGTCGAGATCTATCCCGGCACGCATCACGGCTTCGCCTTCCCCAAGCGCCCGGTCTATGACCGCGACGCCGCCGAGCGGCATTGGGAGCGGCTGCTGGCGCTCTATCGCCGCAATCTCGTCTAGACATAGAAGGCGTGATGCCCTTTCTGCTCATCGACTTTCCCGCCTTCAAGCCGATCGCGCTCGAGATCGGCCCGTTCGCGATCCGCTGGTACGCGCTGGCCTATATCTGCGGCATCGTGTTCGGCTGGCTCTATGCGCGCTCGCTCCTGAAGAACGAGCGTTTATGGGGCGGACCGGCGCCGATCTCGCTGGTGCAGGTCGATGACTTCATCCTGTGGGTCACGCTCGGCATCATCCTGGGAGGCCGCACCGGCTACGTGCTGTTCTACAATCTGCCCTTCTTCATGGATCACCCCGCCGCGATCTTCAGATTGTGGGAGGGCGGCATGTCGTTCCATGGCGGCTTCCTCGGCTGCGTCGTCGCGGTGATGTGGTTCGCCTATCGCAACGGCATCTCGATCCTGTCGCTCGGCGACATCACCACCGCGGTCGCGCCGGTCGGGCTGCTGCTCGGGCGCATCGCCAATTTCATCAACGGCGAATTGTGGGGCCGCGCCACCGATGCGAGCCTGCCCTGGGCGATGATCTTCCCCAACGACCCGACGCATCTGCCGCGCCATCCGAGCCAGCTCTATGAGGCCGGCATGGAGGGCATCCTGCTGTTCACGGTGCTTGCGATCATGATCCGCCTCGGCGCCCTGAAGCGGCCCGGCATGATCCTCGGCGCCTTCATCCTGATCTATGGTCTGACCCGGATCGCCGGCGAGCATTTCCGCGAGCCGGACGTCCAGCTCGGCTACCTCTGGGGCGGGTTAACCATGGGCATGCTGTTGTCGATCCCGATGCTTATTGTAGGTCTCATACTTATTGTATTGGCTATCAGGCGCGGTGCGCCGAGGCCCATCGGGGCTATGAGTTAATTCCTTTCGAGAAGTTGGGCCGTGACCGAACAGCTGCTACTCAACGAGATCAAGGCGCTGATCAAATCCTCAGGCCCCATGCCGGTCTGGCGGTACATGGAACTGTGCCTGATGCACCCGCGCTACGGCTATTACGTCTCGCGCGATCCGCTCGGGCGTGAGGGCGACTTCACCACCGCGCCCGAGGTCAGCCAGATGTTCGGCGAGCTGCTGGGCCTGTGGACCGCCTCGGTGTGGAAGCAGATGGGCTCGCCGCAATTTTTGCGGCTGATCGAGCTCGGCCCCGGCCGCGGCACCATGATGGCGGACGCGCTGCGCGCGCTCCGCGTGCTGCCGCCGCTCTACCAGGCGCTTCATATCCACCTGGTCGAGGTCAATCCCGTCCTGCGCGAACGGCAGAGTGCGATGCTGTCGGGCGTGCGCAACATCGCCTGGCACGACAGCATCGATGACGTGCCCGAAGGCCCGAGCATCATCCTCGCCAACGAATATTTCGACGTGCTGCCGATCCACCAGATGGTGAAGCGCGAGAACGGCTGGCACGAGCGCGTGATCGAGATCGATCCCAACGGCAAGCTTCAGTTCGGCGCGGCCCCCGAGCCGACGCCGCGCTTCGACGTGCTGCTGCCGCCCTTGGTGCGCGCCGCACCGGTCGGCGCCGTGTTCGAATGGCGGCCGGACAGCGAGATCATGAAGCTCGCCACGCGCGTGCGCGACCAGGACGGTGCGGCGCTGATCATCGATTACGGCCATTTGCGCAGCGATGCCGGCGACACCTTCCAGGCGATCGCGCGCCACACCTTCACCGATCCCTTAAAGGCGCCGGGCCGGGCCGACGTCACCGCCCATGTCGATTTCCAGGCGCTGGCGCGTGCGGCCGAGGATGTCGGCGCCCGCGTGCACGGGCCGGTAACGCAGGGCGATTTCCTCAAGCGCGTCGGCATCGACACCCGCGCCGCCGCCTTGATGCAGAAGGCGACGCCTGAGGTCGCCACCGACATTTCCGTGGCGCTGAAACGCCTGACCGATACCGGGCGCAGCGGCATGGGCTCGATGTTCAAGGTGCTCGGCATCTCCGAGCCGCGGCTGTCGGGCCTCGCCGGCCTCAGCGATCTCGAACACGCCGGAGGAAACTGATGACTCTCGCTTCATCGCTGCTGTCGGCGGTGCCCGGCCTGCGCCATTCCTTTTTCACCCGCGAAGGCGGCGTCTCCGGCGGCATCTATTCCGCGCTGAATGGCGGGCTCGGCTCCCACGACGATCAGGCCCTCGTCGCGGAGAACCGCCGCCGCATGGCCGAGCATGTCGGCGTGGCGCCGGAGCGCTTCCTGAGCCTGCACCAGATCCATTCGCCCGACGTGCTGGTTGCCGAGACGCCGTGGCCGAGCGGGCCGCGGCCGAAGGGCGACGCGCTGGTGACCAGAACGCCCGGCATCGCGCTCGGCGTCTCCACCGCCGATTGCGGGCCGGTGCTGTTCGTCGATCCCAATGCGCGCGTGATCGGCGGCGCCCATGCCGGCTGGAAGGGCGCGCTGACCGGCGTGCTGGAGGCGACGATCTCGGCGATGGAGAAGCTCGGCGCCACGCGCGGCGGCATCATCGCCGCGATCGGCCCGTTGATCCGGCAGGAGAGCTATGAAGTCGGCAACGAGTTCGTGGCGCGCTTCATCGAGGCGGACGCGGACAACGCGATGTTCTTCATCCCGTCGGTGCGCGAGGGACACGCGATGTTCGACCTCGCCGGCTTCATCCGGACGCGGCTGGAGGCCGCCGGCATCCTGATGATCGACGATCTCGGCCTCGACACCTACGCCGACGAGCGCTTCTTCAGCTACCGCCGCTCGGTGCATCGCAAGGAGCCGGATTACGGCCGGCACGTTCACGCGATCGCGCTCGAAGCGTGAACACAAGGGCAACACGCCGTCATTCCGGGGCTCGCGAAGCGAGAACCCGGAATCCATCGTGCAGCAACTTATGCGGAGAAATGGATTCCGGGTTCGCGCCAAGTGGGCGCGCCCCGGAATGACAGGGGGACGTGGCGCCTCCGCCCTAGACCTTAATCGATTTTAACGATATCGCTGCCCTCCATAATGAGGGACGCGTCATCCATCTTGCGCCGCGCGGGTTCGCGCGTGCTGGCGGTCATGCTGCTGGCAGCGGCGGCCGCGCTTGGCGGCTGCGCCGGCGGCGGTGGTGCCGCCAACTCCTATGCGATGGCGCCGAGCGCCGGCTCCGGGGCGACGGTGGCCTTCGAATCGATCGACGGCCCGCCGCCGCAGGTGTTCGACCGCATGGTCGGCGTGCTCGACAGCGAATCCAAGCTGCGCAGCCTGTCCGTGGTCTCCCGCGAGGGGGCGGCCGCCTACCGCGTCCGCAGCTACCTCTCCGCCCAGATCGTGCGCGGCAGGACGGTGATCGCCTGGGTCTGGGACGTCTACGACGCCAACCAGCAGCGGGCGCTGCGCCTCTCCGGCGAGGAACCCACCGCCAGCAAGGGGGGCCGCGATCCCTGGGGAGCCGCCGACGACCTCGTACTGCGGAAGATCGCCCAGGCCGGATTCAGCGGACTTTCCAACATGATCAACGGGACACCGGAGGCGCCGAGCGCTGCTCCGGGCCTGCGCGGACCGGCGGTGGCAAGCGTCACCCCGGAGGCTCCGGCACCGGACATGCCGGCCTCCGCGCTCGGCTATGCCGAGCGATAACCCCCGCTAAACCACGGCCTCAAGTTGCGGCCAAACCGTTGGCCCGACTCAGGATTTTCAAAGGGAAAACGTAGCATCCCGGGTTGCCATTGCAGCCCCCGGCCTGATATTTCCTCGCCCGTCGTAACCGTGCTTCAAGTGGGTATTCCCAGATGTTGAACGTCCTATCCAGCAAAGCGCGGGAGGAAGTGTCCATGTCGGCCAAGAACGGCTCCATCAAGCTTGTCGCCGGCAATTCCAATCCGGCGCTCGCCCAGGCCATTGCGCAAGGCCTCGACCTGCCATTGACCAAGGCGGTGGTACGGCGCTTCGCCGACATGGAGATCTTCGTCGAGATCCAGGAGAACGTCCGCGGCTCGGATGCCTTCATCATCCAGTCGACCTCGTTCCCGGCGAACGACCATCTGATGGAACTCCTGATCATCACCGACGCGCTGCGCCGCTCCTCGGCGCGCCGCATCACCGCGGTGCTGCCCTATTTCGGCTACGCTCGGCAGGACCGCAAATCGGGCTCGCGCACGCCGATCTCGGCCAAGCTCGTCGCCAACCTGATCACCCAGGCCGGCGTCGACCGCGTCATGACGCTCGACCTGCATGCCGGCCAGATCCAGGGCTTCTTCGACATCCCGACCGACAATCTCTACGCGGCACCACTGATGGTGCGCGACATCAAGGACAAGTTCGACCTTTCCAAGGTGATGGTGATCTCGCCGGACGTCGGCGGCGTGGCCCGCGCGCGGGGCCTTGCCAAGCGCATCAACACCCCGCTCGCCATCGTCGACAAGCGCCGCGAGCGGCCGGGTGAGTCCGAGGTCATGAACGTGATCGGTGACGTCGCCGGCTACACCTGTATCCTGGTCGACGACATCGTGGACTCCGGCGGCACGCTGGTGAACGCGGCCGATGCGCTGATCGCCAAGGGCGCCAAGGACGTCTACGCCTACATCACCCACGGCGTGCTCTCCGGCGGCGCGGCAGCCCGTATCACCAACTCCAAGCTGAAGGAGCTCGTGATCACCGACTCGATCCTGCCGACGGACGCGGTGAGCAAGGCGCCGAACATCCGCACGCTGCCGATCGCCAGCCTGATCTCGGACGCGATCGCGCGCACCGCGGCGGAAGAGTCGGTGTCGAGCCTGTTCGACTGAACAAGCTGGCTTCGTAGGGTGGGTTAGCCCTGCGGACTGCGCGAAGCGCAGACCGCTCGGCGTAACCCACCCTACGGTCCGATGCGCCGCGGCACACCGCGCCCGCCCCCACGGGTTGTTGCCGACCGCGGCCCATGACATCATCCGGACGCCGAGTCATCTCTGCCCTCTGGATGCCTGATGCCACGCCGGAAATTTGCCTGGGAGAAGCTGTCGGATGACGAATTGCTCGAGCAACGTCTCAGCAGCCTGAGGGTTACCGTCGAAGGCACCTGGCTCGAGGATTGCGTCGGCACGCTCCACGAGGAGCTCGAAGAGCGGGGCATCCGGCTGCGGCCGCACACATGGATCTCGAGCGAATGGTTCAGTCCGGGCGATGTGCCCGGCATCGCCATCCCGTTCTATCTCGCCCATCCCCGTCTGATGAGGCTCGAGAAGAAGATGATGTTCGACGTCGAGGGCGGAACCTGGCGCGAATGCATGGCCATCCTCCGTCACGAGGCAGGCCATGCCATCCAGCACGGCTATCAGTTGCAGCGCCGCCGGCGCTGGCAGCAGCTGTTCGGCCCATCGTCAAAGCACTATCCGCGCTACTACCGGCCCAATCCGGCGAGCCGGCGCTATGTCCAGCATCTTCGGCTCTGGTACGCGCAGAGCCATCCTGACGAAGACTTCGCCGAAACCTTTGCGGTGTGGCTGCGGCCGCGTTCGAACTGGCGGACACGATATGCCGGCTGGCCGGCACTGAAGAAGCTCGAATATGTCGACGAACTGATGGGCGAGATCGCAGGCAAGCGGCCGCTGATCACGACGCGAGAGCGTGTCGACCCGTTGAGCAAGCTCGGCCAGACGCTCGACGACCACTACAAGAAGAAGCAGGCGTTCTACGCCTTCACGCCGCCGAAGACCTACGACCGCGACCTCTCGAGGCTCTTTTCCGCCGATCCGCGGCATCATCGGTCAAAGCCGGCTTCGAGCCTGATCAGGCGACACCGCGCCCAGATCAGGCAATTGGTCTCGCGGTGGACCGGCGAGAACCAGCTCACGCTCGATGCCGTGCTTGACGACATGATCTCCCGCTGCCGCGAGCTCGATCTGCGCGCCGTCGGCCCCGAACAGAAGCTCGTTCTCGATTTCACCGTCCTCGTGACCGCCAAGACGATGCACGCGCTGTTTGGCCCGTCTCGGCGCAAATGGATCGCGCTATGAGACGCTTGCGCATTCTGGTCCTGATGCATCCGGACTTCATGCCTCCGGACTCAAGCGACGGATACACCGCGCAGGAAATCAACGCGTGGAAAACGGAATACGACGTGGTGAGCACGTTGCGCGCGGCCGGCCACGAGGTTCGCGCCCTCGGCGCGCAGGACGAAATCAAGCCGGTGCGCGAGGCGATCGAAGAGTTCAAGCCGCACGTGGTCTTCACGTTACTGGAGGAATTCCACAACAACGTCGCCTACGACCAGCACATCGCCAGCTATCTCGAGCTGCTGAAGGTCCCTTATACCGGGTGCAATCCGCGCGGCCTGATCCTGGCGCGCGGCAAGGATTTGTCCAAGACGCTGGTGCATCACCGCCGGATCGCGGCGCCGGCCTTCGCCGTCTTCCCGATGCGCCGCAAGGTGAAACGCCCGACGCGCCTTGCGCTGCCGCTGATCGTCAAGAGCCTGAACATGGACGGGTCCTTCGGCATCTCGCAGGCATCGATCGTCGATACCGACGAGAAGCTCGCGGAACGGGTCGCCTTCATCCACGAGCGCGTCGAATCCGCCGCGATCGCCGAGCAGTTCATCGAGGGGCGCGAGCTCTATGTCGGCGTGCTCGGCAACAACCGGCTGCGTGTCCTGCCGGTCTGGGAACTGAAATTCGGCAGCATGGGCGGACGCAGCTCACGGCACATCGCCACGGAGAAAGCCAAGCACGACACCGACTATCAGGAGAAGGTCGGCATCGTCGACGGGCCGGCGAAGGACCTCGCGCCCGAAGTCACCGCGCGCATCCAGCGCGCCGCGAAGCGCATCTACCGGGCGCTCGGACTCGACGGCTACGCGCGCATCGATTTCCGCCTCGCCGCCGACGGCACGCCGTATTTCATCGAAGCCAATCCCAACCCCGAGATCGCCAAGAGCCAGGAATTCGCCACGGCGGCGCAACATGCCGGGCTCAAATATCCGGATCTCCTGCAGCGCATCCTGGCTCTCGGGATCAGCCGGGCGAAGGCGGGCGTGTCGTTGGGGTGACGGCAAGACCTCACGACGTTTCAACCCGCTTCAGCCTTCGTACCCACAACCTCGGCAAACGACTTGAAGAACTCGCCGGCCAGCTTCGTCGCGGTCGAATTGATCAGCCGCGCCCCTAACTGGGCGAGCTTGCCGCCGATCTGCGCGTCGACCTCGTAGTTCAGCACCGTGATCTCGGCGCTCTCGGATTCCAGCCGCACGACCGCGCCGCCCTTGGCGAAACCGGCGACGCCGCCGGAGCCTTCGCCCGAGATACGGTAGCTGTTGGGCGGATCGAGATCGGACAGGGTCACCTTGCCGCTGAACGTCGCCTTCACCGGGCCGACCTTGAAGACCACCGTCGCGGTCATCTCGTTCGGGGCGGTCACCTCAAGCGATTGGCAGCCGGGAATGCACTGCTTCAGCACAGCGGGGTCGTTCAGCGCCGCCCACACCTGTTCGCGTGAGGCGGGGATGCGCTGGCTGTCGTTCATCTGCATGATCGGTTCTCACTCTCTGCTTGCGACTTGGATGGCGGCGCGCTGGCCGCGCCGGCGCTCCCTGGTGATTTCGGCGAGGATTGACATCGCGATCTCCTCCGGCGTGATGGCACCGAGATCGAGTCCGGCCGGCGCCTTGACATCATCGATTGCTACGGCGCTGGTGCCCTCCGCAATCAGCTTCGCGCGCAGCGCGGCCATCTTGAGGCGGCTGCCGACGAAGGCGTGATAGTCGGCCCTGGTCGCGAGCGCCGCGCGCAGAGCGGCTTCGTCGCCCCTGCCTTGCGTCGAGACCACGACGAAGCGTTTTGCCTCGTTGAGCTCGCCGAGCTGGTAGCCATCGATGACAATGTCGGCATCCGGCTGGGCCGTGAGATCGGCGGCGGGTGCGGCCAGCGTGACGTGATAGCCGAGCGTGCGCGCCTGCGCGGCCAGCGACAGCGCCACCGGGCTGGCGCCAAGAATGACGAGCGAGGGATGCGGCAGCACCGGCTCGACGAAAATATCCATCGTGCCCTTGCTTGGGCACATGTTGCTGGCGAAGCGGATGCCGTCGCGGCTCTCGCCGGCGCTGACTCCGAGCTCGGCCAGAAGGTTTTCCGGCTGCACCGAGACCATGCGCGGCTCGCCATCGGCGAGCGCTTCGCGCGCCGCCTTGAGCACCGCGCCCTTGGCGCAGCCGCCGCCGATCCAGCCCGCGACGATGCTGCCGTCGGCCGCGATGATCGCCTTGGCGCCGGCCTTCGCCGCGGTCACCGAAACCGTACGCACCACCGTCGCGAGCACGAAGGCGCGCTCGGCGGCCTTCATCTGCGCCACGAGATCCAGCACTTCGACATGAGCGGTCATCGGCGCCTCCTCTAGAGCTTCGCCAGATAGGGTTCGAGCGCACGCAGGCTTTGCAGCGAGTTCGCGGGCGCATAGAGATCGACATGCGGCAGCGCCGCCTTGATACCTCGCGCTTCGGGCGCATAGCCTTCCCAGGCCATCATCGGATTGAGCCAGACGATACGGCGGCAGCGGCGGCGCAGCGCCGCCATTTCGCGGCCGAGCAGCGCGGCATCGCCGGTCTCATAGCCGTCGGAGACGATCATCACGCAGCTGCGCGAATGGAGAACGCGCGAAGCATGCCATCGGTTGAAGGTTTGCAGGCTCTCGCCGATCTTCGTGCCGCCGCCCGCGCCCTGCGCCATGATCGAGAGCCGGTCGAGCGCGCGGCCGGCGTCCCTCTCCTTCATCGCATCGGAGACGTAGGCGAGGCGGGTGTGGAACAGGAACGCCTCGGCCTCGCGGAATTGGTCGAGCACGCCGTGGATGAAGCGCAGGAACACTGATGTGTACATGCTCATCGAGCCCGAGGCATCGAGCAGCACGACCAGACGCAGCGGCTTATCCTTGCGCTGCCGCTTGACGAGGCTGATCGGCACGCCGCCATGGCTGATATTGCGATGAATGGTGCGGCGGAGATCAAGCCGGTAGCCGCGCCGGCGCGCCAGATCGCGCCGCGTCAACCGCGTGCGCATCGCGCTCGCAAGCTGCGCCGCAGCTTCATGGGCCTGTGCGACCAGATCGGGATCGCCAAGCTTCCTGAAATCGACCTCCGCAAGATTGTCCGCGCGCGAAGCGCCTTCCATTCGACCGTCGCCGGAACGGCCTTCCGGAGCATCATCGGACGACGGGAGCTGGTCGGTGACGGACTGGTTACCGCCCTGCTCCACCGACTTGTCCCGCAGGCTCTTCAGCGACGGATTGCTGGCACCGGGCGCCGAGCCAATCGTCCGGGAGCGGGAGCGCACGCGCTTGCCTAGCCAGAACGCATCGAACAGCCCGTCGAACTTGTCCCAGTCGGACTTGCGCGCCGAGAACAAGTGCTTGAACGCCGCGCGCAACAAACTCGGCCGCGCCGCGTAGCCCGACGCCATCAGCGTCGCCGCGTCCTGTCCCTCGGCAAGCCCGACGCGGAAGTCGGCATCACGCAGCGTGCGCAAGAAGGCGGCAAGCCGTGTCGACACGAGGCGAGAGACCTCGTTGAGATCGTCATATCCGGGGCTGGAGCCGCAGCAGCTCATGCGACCTTCCCCAGCAGGCGCTGCGTCACCTCCGACGTGACGCGGGCGCGGTCCTCATGGGTCTTGAGCAGGCAGACCAGTGTCTCATGCACCGTCTCGGGCGCATCGTGGAGATCGCGGATATCGAGCCCGACCAGGGCCGCCGCCCAGTCGAGGGTCTCCGCGACACCCGGGACCTTTCGCAGCTCCTCCTTGCGCACGCCCTCGACCATACGAGCAATCTGCAGCGCGAGCGACGGGCTGGCGCCAGTGACGCGCGCCAGGATGATGCGAGTCTCGCGATCGACGTCGGGATAATCGACATAATGGTAGAGGCAACGCCGGCGCAGCGCGTCGGAGAGCTCGCGCGTGCCGTTCGAGGTCAGCACCACATGCGGGATGGTGACCGCAGGGATGGTTCCGAGCTCAGGGATCGAGACCTGGAAGTCGGACAGCAGTTCCAGCAGGAACGCCTCGAACTCGTCGTCGGCGCGGTCGATCTCGTCGATCAGCAGCACCGGCGCCTTCGGCCGGCGGATCGCGGCGAGCAGCGGGCGCTCCAGCAGGTACTTTTCCGAGAAGACCTGGTCCTCGATGCTGTCAGTGCCGCGATGGGCCTGGATCGCCAGCAACTGGCGCTGGTAGTTCCACTCGTAAAGTGCCGACGACTGGTCGAGGCCTTCGTAACATTGCAGACGGATCAGCTCGGTCGCGTGCACCTTGGCCAGCGTCTTCGCCACCTCGGTCTTGCCGACGCCCGCCTCGCCTTCGAGCAAGAGCGGACGCCGCAGCAATTGCATCAGCGAGATCGCAGTCGCGAGGTCCGCATCGGCGATGTAGCCCGATGCGGACAGGGCTTGTGCGATTTCGTCACGACCTTTCATGTCTTTTCTCCGTCGTTCCGGGGCGATGCAATGCATCGAACCCGGAACCTCGAGATTCTCCGGTGCGCAATTGCGCGCCATGGTTCGCCCTTCGGGCGCCCCGGCACGACGAACCAACCAACTAGGCCACCGCGCCCAGATCCTTGGCCGCCTTCCAGTTGCGCCAGAAGTCGTGCGGCATCTGGATATGCGTACTCCCCAAGAACGAGAACGCGTCGTTGACGGCGTTGGAGAAGGCCGGCACGCCGCCGACATTCGGGCTCTCGCCGACGCCCTTGGCGCCGATGGGGTGATGCGGCGACGGGGTGACGGTAAAGTCGGTCTCCCAATGCGGCGTCTCGACCGCGGTCGGCATGAAGAAATCCATGAACGAGCCGGTGACGACGTTGCCCACCTCGTCGTAACGGATCTCCTGACCCATCGCGATCGCGAAGGCTTCGGTCAGGCCGCCATGCACCTGGCCCTCGATGATCATCGGGTTGATGCGGGTGCCGCAATCGTCGAGCGCGTAGAATCGACGGATCTTGTACACGCCGGTATCGACGTCGATGTCCATCACGCAGAGATAGGCGCCGAACGGATAGGTCATGTTGGGCGGATCGTAGTAGCTCACCGCCTCCAGCCCCGGCTCCATGCCCGGCGGCACGGAGTTGTAGGCTGCCCAGCAGATGTCCTTCATCGACATGAATTTTTCCGGCAGGCCCTTCACCCGGAAGCCGTCGATGTCGAATTCGAGATCATCCTCGTGGACCTCGAGCTTGTAGGCCGCGATCATCTGCGCCTTGGCCTTGATCTTTCGCGCCGCCATCGCGATCGCGGCGCCCGCCACCGGCGTCGAGCGCGAGCCGTAGGTGCCGAGCCCGTAGGGCGCGGTGTCGGTGTTGCCCTCCTCCACCTGGATGTTGTCGGCAGGGATTCCGATCTCGGTCGCGATGATCTGGGCCCAGGTGGTCTCGTGGCCCTGGCCCTGGCTCTTGGTTCCCATGCGCGCGATGCCCGCACCGGTCGGGTGCATGCGGATCTCGCAGGAGTCGAACATGGCGATCCCAAGGATGTCGCAATTCTTCGACGGGCCGGCGCCGACGATCTCGGTGAAGAAGGAGATGCCGAGGCCCATGATCTCGCGGGTCTCGCCGCGCGCGAAGGCCGCGCGCTTCTCGGCCTGCTCCTTGCGGAGCGCGGCGTAGCCGGTCGTCTCCATCATCTTGCGCATGGCGGTGTGGTAGTCGCCGGAATCGTATTCCCAGCCCAGCGCCGAATGATAGGGAAACTGCTCCGGCTTGATAAAGTTCTTCAGCCTGAGCTCCGCCGGGTCCATGTTGAGCTTCTGCGCCAGAATATCCATGGCGCGCTCGATGCAGTAGGCCGCCTCCGTGACGCGGAACGAGCAACGGTAGGCGACGCCGCCCGGCGCCTTGTTGGTGTAGACACCGTCCACCGCCAGATGCGCGGTCGGGAAGTCGTAGGAGCCGGTGACGATATTGAAGAAACCGGCCGGCCATTTCGACGGGTCGGCGCAGGCGTCGAACGCACCGTGATCGGCGAGCACGTGCACACGCAGGCCGGTGACCTTGCCCTCTTTCGTCGCCGCGATTTCCGTCGTCATGTGATAATCGCGCGCGAACGAGGTCGCGGTCAGGTTCTCGATGCGGTCCTCGACCCATTTCACCGGCTTGCCGGTGACGATGGAGGCGACGGCCGCGCAGATATAGCCGGGATACGCGCCGACCTTGTTGCCGAAGCCGCCGCCGATGTCAGGCGCGATCACATGGATCTTCTGCTCCGGCAGCTTTGCGATCAGCGCCACCACGGTGCGGATCACATGCGGGGCCTGGAACGTGCCGTAGATCGTCAGCTCGCCCTTGATCTTGTCGAAGGAGCAGACGCACTGGCAGGTCTCGAGCGGCGACGGATGGGTGCGGTGATAGGAGATCATCTCCTTGATCTTCACTTCGGCCTTGTTGAAGGCGGCGTCGGTCAGCTCCTTGTCGCCCACGGTCCACTCGAAAATATGGTTGTGATGCTTGCGCGGCCCGTGCGCGCCCGTGGTCTTGCCGGCGAGATCTTCCCGCAGCACCGGCGCGTCCGCATCCATCGACTTGAAGGGATCTACCAGCGGCGGCAACGGCTCGTATTCGACCACCACCTTGTTGATGCCGTCGTCGGCGGCATAGCGGTCGGTCGCGACCACGAAGGCGACCTCCTGGTTCTGGAACAGCACCTTGCCGTCGGCGAGCACCATCTGCACGTCGCCGGCCAAGGTCGGCATCCAGGCGAGGTTCACGGTCTTCAGCGTCTCGGCGGTGATGACCGCGAGCACGCCGGGAACTTTCAGCGCCTCGCTGTCGTCGATCTTTTTGACGCGCGCATGCGGATGCGGCGAGCGAACGAAGTCGCCATGCAGCATGCCCGGCAGCTTCACGTCGTCGACGTAATTGCCTTTGCCCTGCGTGAAGCGGATGTCCTCGACGCGCTTGCGCTTGCAGCCCATGCCCTCGAGTGCGGCGGTGCGTTGTTCCCGCGTGGGAGTGAGGTCATTCATTCTGCGGCCTCCTGGAATTCCACGCCGTTGATCTTGGCGCTAGCGTACTGGATTGCCTTGACGATGTTCTGGTAGCCGGTGCAGCGGCAGATGTTGCCGGAGATGCCCATGCGGATCTCCTGCTCGCTCGGCGACGGGTTTTCTTTCAGCAGCCGATGCGCGCGGACAATCATGCCGGGCGTGCAGAAGCCGCATTGCAGGCCGTGCATCATGCGAAAGCCTTCCTGCAAGGCCGACAGCGTGCCGTCGGCATTGGCGATGCCTTCGATCGTGGTGATGTCGGAGCCGTCCGCCTGGACTGCGAACATCGTGCAGGACTTCACCGACATCCCGTCGATATCGACAGTGCAGGCGCCGCAATGGGTGGTCTCGCAGCCGATATGCGTGCCGGTCATCTGCAAGTTCTCGCGGATGAAATGCACCAGCAGCGTGCGCGGCTCGACGAGGCCTTCGACCTCGGCGCCGTTCACCTTCATGGTCACATGTGTTTTTGCCATCGATCCCCTCCCTTACTTGGCGACGGCGGCCGCGCGCTGAAGCGCGCGCGTCACCATGATGCCGCCGACATGTTTCCGGTATTCGACCGGCCCCCGCGCATCCGCCGCCGGCGCCATGATCGCTTCGGCTGCGGCAGCCGCCTTTTTCAGCGTAGCTGGATCGAGGCTGGTGCCGATCACCGCTTTGGCGGCGTCAGCGGCGAGCAGCGGCGTCTCGTGGACATTGGTGAGGCCGATCGAACAGGTCGCGACCTTGCCGCCGGACATGGTGAGCACAACGGCCGCCGCCGCGGTGGCGTAGTCGCCGACCTTGCGCTTGAGCTTTTCATAGGCGTAGCCGTGGCCGGCTGCCGGCACGGGGACCGAGACAGAGGTCAGGATCTCGCCGGGTTCGAGCGCAGTGAAATAGGCGCCCTGATAGAAATCGGCGGCGGGGACATCCCGGGCACCATCGGGCCCTTCGAGGCGGTAGGTCGCACCCAAGGTCATCATCAGCGCCGGCATGTCGTTGCCGGGATCGCCATTGGCGACGTTCCCGCCAATCGTGCCGCGGTAGCGCACCTGGGGATCGGCGATCAGCAGGGCTGCCTCGTGCAGGATTGGCATGGACTGCGCGACGTCGCTGGAGGCCAGCAGCTCGTGCTGAGTGGTCATCGCGCCTATGACCAGATTATTGCCGTCGCGGCGGATGCCTTTCAGGGTGGCGATGCCGTGCAGATCGATTAGATGGGCGGGGGTCGCGAGCCGAAGCTTCATCATCGGCACCAGACTGTGCCCGCCGGCCAGTGGCCGCGCATCCTCGCCGAGGTCTGACAAGAGTTTGACGGCATCGGCGACGCTCGCCGGCCGGTGATAGCTGAATGAGCCCGGGATCATCGTCTCCTCCCATAATCGTCCTTGGGCCGGTGGCGGCGCGGACGTTGGCCGGACGGTCTCTCCGAGCGGGGCAAGCTGCAATCGCCGGGGCACGGAACAGCGGATTTCGCACGAGTTGCGGGTGGGAACGCACGAATTGCGTCAGGGACGGCGACCTAAGGCGGCGATCTCGCTGCACCTCTCCCGCTTGCGGGGGAGGTCGACGCGCTCGAAGTGCGCGGCGGGTGGGGGCTTTCTCCTCTTGGGGAGTCTCTCTGCGGAGGCACCCCCACCCCAGCCCTCCCGCAAGCGGGAGAGGGAGCGCACTTCCGGTGCGGCCGGAGCGTTACGCGTGCCGCCGATTGACCAGCCCCAGCCTCGCCTTCACCTCGGCGATCTTGGCGCGGCTGACCGGGACCAAGTGTGGTGACGGGCCATCGAGCTCGAGCACGGCGCCGTCGCCCTCTTTCCGGACCAGCGCGACATGGGGGATCGCGACGATATGGCTGCGGTGTACCCTGAGGAACAGCGACGGATCGAGTTGCGCCTCGGCCTCCGAGATCGACCATGGACACATCCGCTCGCGCGTGCCGTCATGGACGAGGGTGTAGTGCGCGTCCGCCCGAACGCTGCGGACGTTGGCCGTGTCGATGAAATGGGTGCCGTCGGCTCCCTCGACCGGCAGCCGCGGCGCCGGAGCGCGGGGCGGCAGGCCGAGACCGCCGAGCGGTCCCACCGGCCGCGGCGATGTCCCAGCCGCGACGACCGGTTCAGCGCGAGCGACTGGCGGTAAAACCGGGTCGGCGGCTGGAGACGTCTGCGCCTGCCGGCGATCCGGCACCAGCGAGAGCAGGAAGCCGGCGGCGATCACGAAGCACAGCACGGCGACGACGATGGAGAGAATTTGCTGCGACGCGGCAAGACCGCTGCCGGGATGGTGATGCCCCGCCCCCGTCAGCGGCTCGAAATGCATGCCGAGCATTGCCGTGTAGTGCATGCCGGAGACGGCGATGCCGAAAGCGATCGAGCTGACGATCAGCCGAACGCCTTCCTGCTGCGCCAGGAAGGCGCGCAAGCCGCCATAGGCGGTGACGACCGCAACCAAAACCGACAGCAGCACCATCGTCCGGTCATGCGCGATGCCGAAGGGACCGGCGAGCCCATGGATGCCGACATAATGCATGCTGGCGATGCCGACGCCGAGCAGCACGGCGGACGAGGCCACCCGCTTCAGGGACGGCTCGCCGATCGAGACGAAGAACAGGGAGATGCCGACCACCAGCGCGCAGATCAGGAACGAGATGATGGTGGGAAGAACGAGATAGACCGTGTCGGGCGGCAGCGGCGCGGCCAGCATGCCGACGAAATGCATGGTCCAGATGCCGACGGCGAAAAACACCGCCGCGCCCGCGAGAAGAACGCGGTTACTGACGCCAGGCGTGTTGCGGATGCGAGCCGCAAGTGCAAAGCCGGTATAGCCACCCAGGCTCGCGATCGCCACAGAGAGCGCGACGAGATAGGGATCGTGTCCTTCGAACATGATCTTGTCGGCCACGCCGTCTCCACGGCACGGCCTCCTCCCGCCGCCGACTTTACAGGGACGGCGGCGGGATTGACAATCAGCGGCGTGTGAAGGCTGCCGGAGCCTCATGGAGAGGAGGCGCGCAAGCGCCGTCTCGACCATGCAGGCCCGCGGCAGCATCCGGGCCCTCATCCTTCGAGACGCGCTACGCGCTCCTCAGGGTGAGGGATGAGAGTCGTTGCGCTGCGTTACACAATCCCCGCCGCGACCTGGCCGCGCAAGCGCTCCAGACCGAGCAGCGTGTTGGCGCAGGCTTCTGCGACCTCGACGCCCTTGATCGCAAAATGCCTGCGGAAGAAATCGTAGTGCACCTCGGTCTCGTGGAATTGCTGCGGCGTCAGCACCGCGGAGAACACCGGCACCTCGGTGCGGAGCTGCACGTCCATCAACGCCTTGATCACCGTGTCGGCGACGAACTCATGGCGATAGATGCCGCCGTCGACGACGAGGCCGGCCGCGACGATCGCGGTGTAGCGCCGCGTCTTGGCGAGGACCTGCGCGTGCAGCGGGATCTCGAACGAGCCCGGCACCTCGAACACGTCGACATGGGTGAGGTGGCGCGCCTCGGCCTCCTTCATGAAGGCGATGCGGGCTTCCTCGACCACGTCGCGGTGCCAGCAGGCCTGCACGAAGGCCACCCGCTGCGGCTTTGCAAAACGCGGATGCTCGATTGCCGGCGGGTCCACGGGAACCGGCGGTTGGGTCGTCTCGGCAGTTTCAGCTTTGGAAGTTTGAACTTGGGGATCTTGCAACATCTGATTCATGGCTTTCCTCAGTTAAGGACCAGAATCAGGGCACACGGAACGACAAACAGCCGCACCTTGCGATGCGTCTGCCACCGACCGTTCTCTTTCATCCGGACTTTAACCGTCGGCTTCGGAGTTGCACCGAATCTGCTGACCCTTCCCTCCGAGGGGTCCCCGAAGGAATCCCTATCAAGGAGAAGGCGCTCGCGGGCTTGGGCCTTTCGGCCCTTACCGCCGGTGGGGACTTCCACCCCGCCCTGAGAACTTATCCACCCGATATGGGTGGACTATTTGGAATTATGACGAACCGGGAGACGGCCAGCAAGAACCTTCCTTATGGGTACTACGCATGTGCCTATGACGTCAGAGCGAAACTCTGCGAAAATCCTGCGGGGCAGACATCGAACAGGGCGGGACCGATCCGGACCCGCAAGGAGGGCTCCGGCACACGGAACGCAGCAAGGCCGGTCGATCCGATTCCGGTTTGTTCTCCTCCGTTAAGAATTGTGGCGGAGATGAGCTGTGGACGAACGAGTCCTGACTTGTGGACGGACTCGGCAGCCAGTTGCGCAGATTCCGCAAATCACATCAGTTGATCCGCGACAAGCCCGCGCTGATCCCGGGACCGCGAGAGCGACTCCGAGGGGATCGCCTCAGCGATGTTGAGGGAGCGCGCGCCAGACCAACCGCGTGCGTATCAAAGACAACAAGAAGGCAAGAGGTCGAGACGGCATGTCCCTGCTCGAAGGCGCTATCGATTCCCGAAGTCATCCGCTCGCGGTGGTCGAGGATATCGCTGCCAGCAACAACTGGCCGTTCGAACGCTCCGGCGAAGACGAACTCACGATTGTCTCGAAGGGACAATGGACCGACTACCAGCTCTCCTTCACCTGGATGGGCGGGATCGAGGCGCTGCATCTGGCCTGCGCGTTCGACATGAAGATTCCGGTCGCGCGGCGGAGCGAAGTGCAGCGGCTCGTCGCCGCCGTCAACGAGCAGTTGTGGGTCGGCCATTTCGACCTGTGGACCAACACCGGCATGGTCATGCACCGCCAGGCCCTGGTGCTGCCGGGCGGACTGACCGCCTCGACCGCGCAATGCGAGGCCATGCTCGCCGGCGCCATCCACGCCTGCGAGCGCTACTTCCCGGCGTTCCAGTTCGTGGTGTGGGCCGGCAAGACCACGGCGGAAGCGATGGACGCAGCGATGTTCGATACGGTGGGAGAGGCGTAAGGCCTCTCACGAGGTAACAGAGCCGCCGCTCCCTCCCCACGTCGTCCCGGACAAGCGCGCCTCAAGCGCGCGCAGTTGGGATCCATACCGCGTGATTTCGCTTGTGGCACGCGGCTTGTTGCCAACACCTCCATCCACTAGAACCACTCGTGGTTATGGGTCCCGGCCTTCGCCGGGACGACACCGAATTTGTGGTGACCGCAGTGGCTAACAACAGCACCCTTCAAAACATCACCGGCACCATCCTTCTTGCCGGCGCCGGCAAGATGGGCGGCGCGCTGCTGACCGGATGGCTGGCGGGCGGGCTCGATCCGCGCCGTGTCGCGGTGGTCGACCCGCACATTGCGCCCGAGATCAGCGCGCTTGCCGCCAAGGGCGTGGCGCTCAATCCCGATGCGAAGGCGGCAGGCCAGGTCGAGACCATGGTCGTCGCAGTGAAGCCGCAGATGTTCCGCGAGGCCGGCGCGAAGCTGAAGTCCTTCGTCTCGGAGAACACCTCCGTGGTTTCGATCATGGCGGGAACCACGATCGCCTCGCTCCAGGAGGTCTGCGGCGGCGCCGTGGTGCGCGCGATGCCGAACACGCCGGCCGCGATCGGCCGCGGCATCACGGTGGCGGTTGCGGCGAAAAACGTCAGCGCCACGCAGCGCACGGTGGCCGATGCGCTGCTGCGCGCCACCGGATCGGTCGAATGGGTCGAGGACGAGAGCCTGATGGATGCGGTGACCGCGGTGTCCGGCTCGGGCCCGGCCTATGTGTTCCTGCTCGCCGAGGAACTCGCGCGCGCCGGCGTCGAAGCGGGATTGCCCGAGGCGCTGGCGACCAAGCTCGCACGCGAGACCGTCGCCGGCTCGGGCGAGCTGCTGCATCAATCCGAGCTTCCCTCCGGCACGCTGCGCCAGAACGTCACCTCGCCCAGCGGCACCACGGCCGCAGCACTCGGCGTGCTGATGGGTGAGCCCGGCCTGCGCGACCTGATGATCCGCGCGATTGCGGCCGCGACGCAGCGGTCGAGGGAATTGGCGAAGTAGCGGGATGCCGTAGGGTGGGCAAAGCGACTTGTCCGCCGTAGCTCGAAGAACGAAGGCGGAAGCGTGCCCACCACCTCGCACGCGGAGCAATGGTGGGCACGGCGCTTCGCGCCTTTGCCCACCCTACAATTTCGAGCCGGCCCCGAGGCGCTTGTTGAACATCTCGACATTGACGAGCCCGCGCGCGTGGCGGCCCTCGCCGAGCTTGCGCGTGCCCTCGAACGCCTCGACCTCGAAACGGATGACGCGGCGCTCGACTGCGACCACCTTCGCGGTGGTCCGCACCGTCGCACCAACCAGGGCGGCTGCGAGATGGCGGATGTCGACCTCGGTGCCGACCGTGACCCAGCCCGGCTGAAGCGCAGAGCGGATCGCATCGCCCGACGTCATCTCCATCTCGAGGATCATCATCGGCGTCGCATAGACAAAAGGCATGCCCGGCACGAAGTGCCCAACCGTGCGCTCCACTGGGACCACCAGCGTGCGCTCCGCGCTCATGCCGATTGTGATGAAGTCGCGTGCGTCCATGGTGGCCTCAATCTCCGCTGTCGTCCCGGACAAGCGCAGCGAAGCGGAGCCCTGATCCGGACACATAACCACTGGGAATAGCTTGGCCAAGACTCGGAGTTACCAGCTCGCCCATAACCACTCCCTGTGGTTATGGGTCCGCTTTCGCGGGGACGACAGTTGTGTTTGCCGAACCAGCCGAAACTACTTCTTCGCCGCGGCCGCGCGCTCCACGAACGTCTTGCCGCCCTTCATCTTGTGGCGGAGCGGGGCTTCGTTGATCTGGATGACGACGGCATCGGCGTCGACGCCGAGATTCTTCACCAGTGCCTGCGTGATGTCGCGCATCATGCCGGCCTTCTGCTCGTCGGTGCGGCCTTCGGCCATGCTGACGGTGATCTCAGGCATCGTTTTCTCCCTGCTGCTGTCGTCATGGCCGGGCTCGTCCCGGCCATCCACGTTCTCTTCTATCAAACAAGACGTGGATGCCCGGGACAAGCCCGGGCATGACGGCCTGCCGGAATGGCTATCCCCACTTTACGTCATGGCGGCCCAACACCTCGCGCACTTTTGCGACGAGGTCGGCTTCGCTGCACGAGAACTGCGCCGGGCGGCTCTCGCGCCATTCCTGGTTGGAGGCGATCGCGGCCGCCGCTTTCGCGCCCTCGATCAGATCCTTGATCTGCAGCTCGCCGCGCGCCTTTTCATCGGAGCCCTGGATGATGACGCAAGGGCTATTGCGGCGGTCGGCATATTTGAGCTGGTTGCCCATGTTCTTGGGATTGCCGAGATAGAGCTCGGCGCGGATGCCGGCGGTGCGCAAGGACGCCACCATCTTCTGATAGTCGGCGACGCGGTCGCGGTCGAACACGGTGACGACGACAGGCCCGAACTCGGGCCGCGTGTCGAGCTTTCCGAGCAGCGTCAGCGCGGCCTGGAGGCGCGAGACGCCAATCGAGAAACCGGTCGCCGGCACCGGCTCGCCGCGGAAGCGCGAGACGAGACCGTCATAGCGGCCACCACCACCGACGGAGCCGAAGCGCACCGGGCGGCCCTTCTCGTCCTTGGTGTCGAGCAGGAGTTCGACCTCGTAGACGGGGCCGGTGTAGTATTCGAGGCCGCGCACGACGGAGGGGTCGATCTTGATACGGTCCGCACCGTAACCCGACGCCGCGACCAGCTTGGCGATCTCTTCCAGCTCGCTGACGCCGGCCTGACCAACTTCGCTCTTGGCGAGGTAAGTTTCCGCCGCGGCAATGGCTTCCTTCCAATCGTCGCGCGGTTTGGTGATAGCGAGAACAACGTCAGCCTCGGCCGCGCTCAGGTTGGCGCCTTTCGTGAAGTCGCCCTTGCCCTCTTCGCCACCATCCCACCTGCCGGAACCGAGCAATTTGCGCACCTCGTCGGCGGGAAACTTGTCGAGCTTGTCGATTGCGCGCAGCACGGTCAGTCGGCGTGCGGCATTCTCTTCACCAGCGAGCCCGATTGCTTCCAGGACGCCGTCCAGCACTTTTCGGTTGTTCACCTTCACCACATAGGAGCCGCGCGCGATCCCGAGCGCCTCCATCGTGTCGGCCGCCATCATGCAGATCTCGGCATCCGCCGCCGGCGTTGCCGAGCCGACCGTATCGGCATCGAACTGCATGAACTGGCGGAAGCGCCCGGGGCCGGGCTTCTCGTTGCGGAAGACGTAGCCGACGCGGTAGCTGCGGTAGGGCAAGACCAGAGCGTCGGTCCCGTAGCGCTCGCCGACGTAGCGGGCGAGCGGCGCGGTCAGGTCGTAGCGCAAGCTAATCCACTGCTCGTCGTCGTCCTGGAACGAGAACACGCCCTCGTTCGGGCGGTCCTGGTCGGGCAGGAACTTGCCGAGCGCGTCGGTGTATTCCATCGCCGGCGTCTCCACCGGCTCGAAGCCGTAGAGCTCGTAGACGGCGCGGATCTTCTCGACCATCTCGCGCGTCGCCCGGATCGCGGCGGGATCGCGATCCTCGAGCCCGCGCGGCAAACGCGCCTTCAGCTTCTGGGGTTTTTTGGGTTTCTCGGCCATGCGCGGCGTTTACCAGCCGACGCGCGAGGCGGCAACCGGGGTGTTCTTCACCTCGCCCCGCTTGCGGGGAGAGGTCGGATTGCGAAGCAATCCGGGTGAGGGGGACTCTCCGCGAATCCAGCTGTCACCGGCCCCCGCGGAGACTCCCCCTCACCCTACCCTCTCCCCGCAGGCGGGGAGAGGGGAAGTAGAGTTACGGCTGCTCCATCCGGGCCCTCAGCGCGTCCGCGTCCGCTTTCGGCAGCGACTTCAGCGTCGGCTTGATGGTCTCCCCGCCGACGATCTTGCCGTTGCGCATGAACATCCAGTCCGAGATGTCGGCTTCGCTGAACTTGACCTCGTCGCCTGCGTGCTTGCCGGGCAGATCGCGCGGTTCGTTGGCGAACAGGCCCGAATAGGTCCCGTCGGGCTGCTTCTTCACCTCGGCGATCCAGATGTGCTCGCCGCCCTTGCGGGTCGAGAAGCGCACCTTCAGGGCGAGCCCAGTCTCCGACGGTTTTGGGGATTCATAGGAGGCCCAGAAGGTCGGGAGCGTGCCGCGGGCGCGCGCGATCGCGGTGTTCATCTCGGGATCGGTGGTACGCACGTCGACGATCGGCGAGCGGTCTTGCGCTGCGACCTCGTGCGTCGGGCCGATGGTCAGGATGCCGAAAACGGAGACGCCGGTGATGGCGGCGAGAACGACCCATTTCGCGGGTTGGGAGAGTTTTGTTGCCATGATCGCGATGTCCAGGATGCTTGTTGTGTCCTGGCTTTGTCGCATGTCCGCAGCAGCACGTTCAGTGCGCAATAGGCCACAAACGTTGCGCATTTCCCCTCTCCCTCGTGAGAGAGGGGAAACGCTCTCATCGCGTATCAAAACACCTTGCGGATCCAGTTGTGCGGATCGTTGGTGCGGCCGTACTGGATGTCGACGAGCTGCTTGCGCAGGCCCATGGCGACGGGGCCGGCGGCGCCGCCGCTGATCTCGAAATCGCCGCTCACCGAGCGCACCTTGCCGATCGGCGAGATCACGGCCGCGGTGCCGCAGGCGAAGGCTTCCTTCAGCTTGCCGCTGGCTGCATCCTTGCGCCACTGGTCGAGCGAGTACGGCTCCTCGCGCACCGTCTTGCCGGCATCCTTCGCCAGCGTGATGATGGAGTCGCGGGTGATGCCGGGCAGGATCGTGCCGAGCGGCGGCGTCGAGAGCGAGCCGTCGTCGAACACGAAGAAGACGTTCATGCCGCCGAGCTCCTCGATGTAGCGGCGCTCGACCGCGTCGAGGAACACGACCTGATCGCAGCCGTGCTGGATGGCCTCGGCCTGCGCGCGCAGGCTCGCGGCATAGTTGCCGCCGCACTTGACCGCGCCGGTGCCGCCGACCGCGGCGCGCGTGTAGTTCTCCGACACCCAGATCGACACCGGCGCAGGCCCGCCCTTGAAATAGGAGCCGACGGGCGAGGCGATCACCGCGAAGATGTATTCGGACGACGGCTTGACGCCGAGGAAGGTCTCGCTCGCGATCATGAAGGGCCGCAGGTAAAGGCTGCCCTCGCCGCCCGGCATCCAGGCGCGGTCGATGCGCACGACCTGCTCGACCGCCTCGATGAAGACGTCTTCGGGCAACTGCGCCATCGCCATGCGGTCGGCCGAATCCCTGAAGCGCCGCGCATTGGCGTCGGGGCGGAACAGGTTCACGCCGCCGTCGTCGCGCTTGTAGGCCTTGAGGCCCTCGAAAATTTCCTGAGCGTAGTGCAGGACGGCACCCGCCGGATCGAGCTGGAAGTTGGCGCGCGCCTCGATGCGCGCCTCGTACCAGCCGCCCTTGGCCTGGTTGTAGCGGACGATCGCCATGTGATCGGTGAAGACCCGCCCGAAGCCGGGGTCCACCAGCTTGGCGACGCGGTCCTTCTCTGGCGTAGGATCGGATGCGGGCTGGATGTCGAATTTCATGCTCATGTCCTTGGCTCCCGCTGCCGGTAGCGGCGCTGTTCTGGCGCCCGCCTGCCCTGTTTCGGGTCCGGCTGGCTTGATTAGAGTTGTGGCCGGGCCACCGCCAGCCTTGTTACGGCCGGTTTCCGTGGCCAGCATGTCGTCGAGGACATGCTTTTGCGGAAGGCGGAAGTCCAGTATGTTTTGTCGAAATGCCGCTCGACAATCGCACGGTAGATCTGATCCGGCCGTCGTCGCCTGTCCGGCTCTCTCCGGCCGCCTCTGCTTCGATACCACCCGACGCGAAACGATCTAAAATTTCGTGCGGGTCGATCGTTTTGTAACATTGAACCCAAGATACGTCAATATGCCTGACATAAATTTCGCGACTCCCTCTCAAGACGCTGCCGAGCTCCGGCCGGCCGCAGGCGAAGGAGGCAATTTGCGCTGGGATATCATCGAGCTGCTGTTCTTCGCCTATCGCGACTTCGTCGGCGATCCCGACCAGGAGCTGGAGGCTTTCGGCTTCGGCCGGGCCCATCACCGCGTCATGCACTTCGTCTACCGCTATCCCGGGCTGAAGGTCGCCGATCTCCTCGACGTCCTGCGCATCACAAAACAGTCGCTCGGCCGGGTGCTCAAGCAGCTCCTGGACGAGGGCTATATCGTGCAGAAGACCGGCGACAATGATCGTCGCCAGCGCCTGCTCTACGCCACGCCGAAGGGCGAGGCGCTGGTGCAGAAGCTCGCCGGGCTCCAGACCACGCGGATCACCAAGGCGCTCGCCGAGATGGCGCCGCAGGATGCGGAGACGGTCAAGCGCTTCCTGCGCGCGATGATCGACCGCGACGATCCGGACAAGGTGCTGGAGACGATCTTCGCCTCCGTCAATCAAGACGCAAAGGAGTGACCGTGCCGCTCGCTGCCACGCTCGCCCGTCCGCCGGTGCAACCGGCCGATGATGCCCCGCATCTCCTGCTGGTCGACGACGACCGCCGCATCCGCGATCTGCTGTCGCGCTTCCTCGCCAGCGAAGGCTATCGCGTCTCGACCGCGGCCAGCGCCAGCGATGCGCGTTCGAAGCTCATGGGCCTGCATTTCGATCTCTTGATCCTCGACGTCATGATGCCTGGCGAGACCGGCTTCGACCTCGCCCGCTTCATCCGGACCTCCTCCTCGGTGCCGATCGTGATGCTGACGGCACGCCATGAGGCCGAAGCCCGCATCGAGGGCCTTCAGATCGGCGCCGACGACTACGTGGCAAAACCGTTCGAGCCGCGCGAGCTCGCGCTGCGCATCAACAACATCCTCAAGCGCGCCGCCCCGCCGCCGCAGGCCGCGGTGGTGGAGAAGATCGCGTTCGGCCCCTACGTCTATCATCTCGATCGCGGCGAATTGCGCCAGGGCGAGGAGGTCATTCACCTCACCGACCGCGAGCGCGAGATGCTTCGCATCCTCTCGGAGACGCCGGGCGAGACCGTGCCGCGCAGCGCACTGACCGGCAATGGCAGCGTCAACGAGCGCGCCGTCGACGTGCAGATCAACCGCCTCAGGCGCAAGATCGAGACCGACCCCGCCAATCCGCTGTTCCTCCAGGCGGTGCGCGGCATCGGCTACCGGCTGGTGGCATCGCCATAAAGCAGTGAAGCGCGACCGATGAGCACGATCGATACCGGCCTGACGCTGCTGAAGAGCGCCGCCGGCCGCGTCTCCGCCGCCAATGGCTGGATGGGCAATGCGTTCAAGGGCTGGATGCCGACCGGCCTCTATGCCCGCGCGCTGCTGATCATGATCGTGCCGATGGTGATCCTGCAATCGGTGGTCGCCTTCGTGTTCATGGAGCGGCATTGGAACACAGTGACGCGCCGCCTGTCGGCCGCGGTGGTGCAGGACATCGCCGCGCTGATCGACGTCTACAAGGGCTATCCGCAGGACAAGGACCGCGACCAGATCCGTCGCATCGCCCAGCAGCGTTTGGGCCTCGTCGTCGATTTCCTGCCCGCCGGCGACATGCCGCCGCCGGGACCAAAGCCGTTCTTCTCGCTGCTCGACCAGACGCTGTCGGTGCAGCTCGGCCGCCAGATCGGGCGCTCGTTCTGGATCGACACGGTCGGCCGCTCCAACCTCGTCGAGATCCGCATCCAGCTCGACGACGCCGTGATGCGCGTGTTCGCGCAGCGCAGCGCGGCCTATGCCTCGAACTCGGAGATCTTCCTGTTCTGGATGGTCGGCACGTCCTCGATCCTGCTGATCGTCGCGGTGCTGTTCCTGCGCAACCAGATCAAGCCGATCCTGCGGCTTGCCGATGCCGCGGAAAGTTTCGGCAAGGGCCGCGAGGCGCCGAACTTCAGGCCGCGCGGCGCGCGCGAGGTGCGGCGCGCGGCGGTCGCCTTCCTCGAGATGAAGTCGCGCATCGAGCGCACGATGGAGCAGCGCACCGCGATGCTCGCCGGCGTCAGCCACGATCTGCGCACCATCCTGACCCGCTTCAAGCTCGAGCTGGCGCTGATCGGCGACAGCCCGGAGCTCGAGGGCATGCGCAAGGACGTCGACGAGATGTCCATGATGCTGGAGGACTACCTTGCGTTTGCCCGCGGCGATTCCGGCGAGCAGTCGCAGCCGACCGACATGGCGCAGGCGCTCGAGGAGTTGCGCAGCGACGCCGAACGCCACGGCCACGCTGCGACCGTCGCATTCAACGGCCTGCCCGTGGTGACGGTGAAGCCGGCCTCGTTCAAGCGCTGCCTCGCCAACCTCGTCACCAACGCGGCGCGCTACGGCAAGAGCATCGCCATCACCGGCCAGCGCGATCACCGTTATTTGACCGTCACCGTCGACGACGATGGCCCCGGCATTCCCGCGCATCTGCGCGAAGAAGTGTTCAAGCCGTTCCTGCGGCTGGACAACGCCCGCAACCAGGACGAAGGCGGCACGGGCTTAGGCCTTGCCATCGCCCGCGACATCGCCCGCTCTCATGGCGGCGACATCACGCTCGGCGACAGCCCGATGGGCGGATTAAGGGCGAGTGTGCGGATACCGGTGTAGCCGACTTTTCCCTTCTCCCCTTGCGGGAGAAGGTGGCGCGAAGCGCCGGATGAGGGGTATCTCTCCGCAGGCCCACTCTCATTTGAATTCGCGGTGAGATACCCCTCACCCGTCTCGCCGCTTCGCGGCGAGCCACCCTCTCCCGCAAGGGGAGAGGGGAAGACAACCTTACTTCGGCAGCAGCGCCTTCAACTTGTCCATGTCGCGCACGTTCATCTTGAAGCCGCCGGGCATGACGATGTCGCCGGGCTTCTGATCGGGCTTGCAGGCGCCCAGCCATTTCGCTTCGAGCGTCATGGTGGTGTCGCGCCCCGCGGTGCCGGCGGCGCCGCCCTGCGCGTGTGATGAGGTCTTCACCGTATAGGCCGAGTTGAAGTCGCCGGTAATCTCGGCATGCGAGGTGGTGCTGATGCCGGCGACGCTGCACTCGGAATCGGTGACATAGCCGGTCGCGGTCTTCTTGATGTCCAGCTTGGCGCAGATCTGCTTGGCCATCGGGGAGACGTTGTTGTTCATCTCCTTGTCGACGGTCTCGTCGGTGCAGTGCTGCATGGTCATTTCCGGCATCGCAGAGCCGCTCCTGACCATCTTCAATTCCCACAGGCCGGCCTTGCGCACCGGCAGATCGTCGGCGCAGGCGCTGCCGGCCGACAACACGAAGCAAACGGCCGAGCCGAGCAAAGCAAGTTTGCGCGTCATGTGGGAAGCTCCCGGCTGAGAGATCGCTGCGCTACGAAGACGCCTCAGTACAGCGTGCGGATCGGCTGATTGGCGGCGCCATAGGGCACCCAGCGGCAGGAGAACGAGATGTAGCCGCCCTCATAGGCCTGCACGCCGAGGAATTTGACGACCTTGCCGTAGCGCGCGCAGTGATCGACCGCGACCTGCCGCGCATCGACCTGGGTAGCCATCGAATAGGCGATGATGCCGCCGGTGTCGTTGCCCTTGAACGGAGGCACCGGAAAGATGTCGCCGCGCGCCGGCTGGCTCGCCATCATACCCAGGGCAAGAACGCCCGCGGCCGCAATGATTCGCATTCCCGTTACTCCAATTGGCTGGCGCCAGTTTACGGTGCCGGGACGGAAGTGAAAAGAACTGAAGCCCTGTCGGATGCGACGTTATGGTCAACTCCTGGCCAAGTGTTGCCGCGCTGCACTTGACCTCACCCGCCCTTCGCGGCACCGTCGGACCTTCGCAGATCATGCTGTCTGGATTGCCCATGCGCGCCTCGACCTCCCTGAAATCGCTCCGCTTTGCCGCCGTGCTCGGCCTCATGTTCGGGGCGCTGTCGCTCGGTGAGGCCAGGGCGGCCAATCCGCTGGAGCTCAATTTCTGGCTGAGCGGACCGCGCTACGACGGCGGCGTCGCCGATTGCGACAAGGCGCTGCCGACGATCGCCACCCAGTTCTGGGAGAAGGAAAGCTCCTTCTGGAATTCCTCGTTAAAGATCACCGGCTTCTCCGCCGTGCGCGAGACCGCGTTCCGGCCCTGGCAGTCCGACAACATTCCGCGCCGCTATTGCACCGGCGAGGCCATGCTCAACGACGGCAAGGTGCGCAAGGTGCACTTCTCGATCATCGAGGATGGCGGCTTTGCCGGTTACGGGAATGGTGTCGAATGGTGCGTGGTCGGGCTCGACCGCAACTGGGCCTACAATCCGGCCTGCCGCGCCGCCAGGCCTTGATTCGACAAGCCCTGATTCGGACCTAGCCCAGCGGCCTGACGGAGGCCACCCGAATTTTGTTCTTGAAATGTTCTTTTCGCCTGCTAGGCTCGACTGCACAGTCTAGTTGAGGGGCGTCGCCATGTTTCATTCCAGATTGCATTCATTCTCCCGCCTGATGATCTCGCTGGTCCTTGCCCTGCCGCTGGCCGCCGGGCTGGTCTCGCTGGCGGGCGTCGCGCAAGCCCAGGACAAGCGGCAGAACGCGCCCGGCGAATTCGATTTCTATGTGCTGTCGCTGTCGTGGTCGCCCTCCTTCTGCGAGGAGGCGGCCGAGCGCGGCGGCCGCTCCCAGATCCAGTGCAGCGGCCGGCCGTATGCTTTCGTGGTACACGGGCTGTGGCCGCAATATGAGAACGGCTTTCCGGAATATTGCCAGCGGCCGGCGCCGCGGCTGAACCGCAGCATCGTCTCCTCGATGCTCGACCTGATGCCGGCGCCGGGCCTGATCTTCAACGAATGGGACAAGCACGGCACCTGCTCGGGGCTCGCCGATCGCAGCTATTTCGAGACGATCCGGAAAGCGCGCGCCGCGATCAAGATTCCGGCCGAGTATCTCGACCTGTCGCAGGCCAGGACCGTGGCGCCGGCGGATGTCGAGGAGGCCTTCATCAGGGCCAATCCCGGCCTCGGCAGCGCCGCCGTCTCGGTCACCTGCAACCGGACGCGGCTTTCCGAGGTCCGCATCTGCCTCAGCAAGGACCTGCAATTCCGCGCCTGCGAGGAGATCGACCGCCGCGCCTGCCGCCGCGACCAGGTGACGATGCCGCCGATCAGGGGTGGGTAGTTCGGGTTCTCGTGCCCCGGATGCGGTGCGATGCGCCGCGAAACGCGGCGTAGTGCACCGCTGATCCGGGGCCCATCACGAACGAAGAAGCCGGGTCCCGGCTCAGCGGCGCAGCGTGACACGCTGCACCGCGTCCGGGACACGCATTAGTGCCTCTTTGCTCAGGCCGTGACGTGGCGTAGTGCTCTTCCCATGAACTACCGTCACGCCTTTCATGCCGGCAACTTCGCCGATGTCATCAAGCACATCGTGCTGGCGCGCATCCTCACTTACTTGCAGGACAAGCCGGGGGCGTTCCGCGTCATCGACACCCATGCCGGCGCCGGCCTCTACGATCTCGAAAGCGACGAGGCGCGGCGCGGCGGCGAATGGCTGACCGGCATCGCGCGGCTGATGCAGGCGCGCCTGTCGAACGAGACCGCCGCACTGACCAAGCCTTATCTCGACATCGTCCGCGCCTTCAATCCGAAGGGCGAGCTCAAGGCCTATCCGGGTTCGCCGCTGATCGCGCGCGGCCTGCTCAGGCCGCAGGACCGCCTCGTCGCCTGCGAGCTCGAGCCGAAGGCGCGCAAGGCGCTGATCGACGTGCTGCGCCGCGACGAGCAGGCCCGCGTGGTCGATCTCGACGGCTGGGTGGCGCTGCCGGCCTTCGTGCCACCGAAGGAACGGCGCGGGCTGGTGCTGATCGATCCGCCATTCGAGGCAAAGAACGAGTTCGAACGGCTGGGCAAAGCCTTCTCGGAGGCTTTCGCAAAATGGCCGACTGGTATCTATGTAATCTGGTATCCGGCCAAGAGCCGGCGCGCCACCGACACGCTGGCGCAACTCGTGGCGCGGCTCGCAGCCGCAGCAAAGCCGCCGGGCAAATGCCTGCGCCTCGAATTCAGCGCTGCACCGCAAGCTGACAGCGCAGCCCTCACCTCCACCGGACTGCTGATCGTCAATCCGCCTTACACTCTGCACGGCGAGCTCAAGACGATCCTGCCCGAGCTCGAAATGCCGCTCGGCCAGGGCGGCGCTGCCAGATTCCGATTAGAGGTGCCGAGGCCGTAACACTCCGGCATTCGTGGGAAAAAGATGCAGGAGCCGTAGTCAATCTGCAAAGAACCGTATTATGCTATTTCCGTGACTGGCTTTACGTTCCGCTTCCGCGAATGGTTGCGGCGGAGTGAAGGCCTAAGAAAGATCCGGCCGGACCGAAAGGTCCGCCCAAGGATGGCCAGCTCCCGGGCTCCGTAAGGCCCGGTCATGTCGTGACGTGAGTCTGCGTCGCGGCGGAGGAGCAATGAGGGGGAGTTTCCCGATGGCCATGACGGGAACGGTCAAGTTCTTCAACGGCGAGCGCGGCTACGGCTTTATCAAGCCCGATGACGGCGGTCGCGATGTCTTCGTTCACATCACTGCTGTGGAGCGAGCGGGACTGAAGGACCTTGCCGAAGGACAGCGTATTACTTTCGAAGTCGAACCGGACAAGAAGGGGAAGGGACCGAAGGCGGTCAATTTGGTCATCCTTTCCTAGCGGCCTGACTCAAAAAACCTGGCGCAAAAAAAGTCCCGGCCGCGAGCGGCCGGGAGGTTATTGTCCGGTATTTTCTTATTTGGCTATCAGAAGTGATAGTTCACGCCTGCGCGCACAACGCTGGCGCTATAGCCGTTTGACACGCCTGTAATTGCGAACTGACTCGTCGACAGATCGATGTAGAGATATTCGAGCTTGGCGGTCCAGTTGGGCGCGAAGCCCACTTCCGCACCGGCACCGATGGTCCAGCCGGCGCTGGTGTGCGACTCCGTCCAGCCGAAGGTCTGCGCGCGCAGCTCGCCGAAGGCGAGGCCGGCGGTGCCGTAGAACAGCACGTTGCTGAAGGCATAACCGGCACGGCCGCGAAGGGTGCCGAACCACGGATTGGAGAACTTCCACGGCGCGAATGTGTCATCAGCGCCGGCGGCCTGGATATCGCCCTCGACGCCGAACACCCATGGACCGTTCTGGAAATTATAGCCGGCCTGAATGCCGCCGACGAAGCCGGAGGGCTTTACGGGTGAGTTACTCACCGACCCCCACTCATAGCCGAGATTGGCACCGAGATACGGACCGGCCCAGCTATAGGCATTGAGCGGCTGATTGACGGTATAGGGCGCGCGCTGCCCGTAACTGAGATCGGCGGCCTCTGCCGAAGCTGTCCAGCCGGCGGCAACCAACACGGCTGCGCCCACAACGAGCCTCTTCATCACACACTCCAACGCAACTGCCGCAAACCGGTGCGATGCCTGCGCCGCCGCGCCGGGCCATATCGCATGGTTACGGAACCAAGACCTTTTCGCGTAAGATTTATCGAGAGTTTTAAGTTAAAGGGCTGTTAAGACCCGTTACCGCGCGCTTAACAGACTTAAGGAAGCGTTACCGGGAACTGCGCCGCCATTCTGTGCGTGCAGCATGGCCGGAACTTCAAATCGGTATCCCCAGCGCCTAAATTCACCCCATGGTTCACGATTCCACCGACAATCCGGACGACGCCCGCGCGCGCAAATCCAGGCGCGGCATGGCACCGGACGTCCCGTCCCAGGAGACGGCACCGCCGGACCTCGATCCCGCCACCACGGGCGGCGACGACGAGGACGATGCGCGGCTGCCCGATATCCTGGAAGAGAGCGGCGCGGTCGGCGAAGAGCCGCTGGCGACGGGCCACGAGGCAATCGAGCGCGCGGTCCGGTTCGCGCCGACCTCGCCCGGCGTCTATCGCATGCTCAATGCGAATGCCGACGTGCTCTATGTCGGCAAGGCCAAGAACGTCAAAAAGCGCCTCTCCAACTACGCGCGCCAGAATGCGCCGCAGCCGGCGCGCATCCTGCGCATGATCGCCGCCACCGTGACCGTGGAGATCGTCTCGACCAACACCGAGACCGAAGCGCTGCTGCTGGAAGCCAACCTGATCAAGCAGCTGCGGCCGCGCTTCAACGTGCAGCTGCGCGACGACAAGTCGTTTCCCTATATCCTGATCACTGGTGACCATTGGGCGCCGCAGATCCTGAAGCATCGGGGCGCGCAGACCCGGCCCGGACGCTATTTCGGCCCGTTCGCTTCCGCCGGCGCCGTCAACCGCACCATCACGGCGCTGCAGCGCGCGTTCCTGATCCGCTCCTGCACCGATTCCTTTTTCGAGAGCCGCACCCGGCCCTGCCTGCTCTACCAGATCCGCCGCTGCGCCGGTCCCTGCACCCGCGAGATCGATTTCCCCGGCTACACGACCCTGGTGCGCGAGGCGACCGACTTCCTCTCCGGCAAGAGCCATGTGGTGAAGCAGGAGCTCGCCGGCGAAATGGAGAAGGCGGCCAATGAGCTCGAATTCGAGAGCGCGGCGCTCTACCGCGACCGCCTTGCCGCGCTGTCGGCGATCCAGTCGCAGCAGGGCATCAATCCGCGCACGGTGGAAGAGGCCGACGTGTTCGCCATCCACCAGGAGGGCGGCTTCTCCTGCGTCGAGGTGTTCTTCTTCCGCACCGGCCAGAACTGGGGCAACCGCGCCTATTTCCCGCGGGCGGAGAAGACCTTTACGCCCGAAGAAGTGCTCGGCTCCTTCCTCGCCCAGTTCTACGACGACAAGCCGCCGCCGAAGAACATCTTGCTCTCGCATGAGATCGAGGAGAGCGAGCTGCTCGCCAACGCGCTGTCGATCAAGGCCGGCCACAAGATCGAGGTCACCGCGCCGAAGCGCGGCGAGAAGAAGGAGCTCGTCGCCCACGCGCTGACCAATGCGCGCGAGGCGCTGGGCCGCAAGCTCGCGGACACCGCGACGCAGGGCCGCCTGCTCGACGCCATGGCGACGACGCTGAGCCTGCCGCATGCCCCCAAGCGCATCGAGGTCTACGACAACAGCCACATCCAGGGCACCAACGCGGTCGGCGCCATGATCGTCGCCGGCCCGGACGGCTTCGTGAAGAACCAGTACCGCAAGTTCAACATCAAGTCGGAAGGGCTCACGCCCGGCGACGACTACGGCATGATGCGCGAGGTGCTGGAGCGCCGCTTCAAGCGTCTCGTCAACCCGCCCGAGGAGGGCGCCAAGGTCAAGGACGACGATTTTCCGCAATGGCCCGACCTCGTGATCATCGACGGCGGCCGCGGCCAGCTCAACGCCGTCCGGGAGATCTTCGCAAATCTCGGCCTGACCCAGGTGTCGCTGATGTCGGTCGCCAAGGGGCCGGACCGGGATGCCGGCCGCGAGACCCTGTTCATGCCGGAGCGCGAGGCGATCAAGCTCGAGCCGCGCGACCCCGTGCTCTATTTCATCCAGCGCCTGCGCGACGAGGCCCACCGCTTCGTCATCGGCTCGCACCGCAAGCTGCGCAAGAAGGACATCCGCGAGGCCGGTTTGCAGGAAATTCCGGGCATCGGCCCGTCACGCAAACGTGCCTTGCTGCATCATTTCGGAACCCTGAAGGAGATCGAACGGGCCTCGATCGCCGATCTCGGCAAGGTTCCGGGGGTGAGCGCCGAGAGCGCCCGCAGGATTTTCGAGTATTTCCATCCCCAGCCGGGGTGAACTAGAGGGGGCCGTGGTCATATGGTCGTCGCATCCCGCACCCCATTTGGGGAGCGGAACGGTTGACCTTCGGGCCACAGCGGTATTGGTAGGACGGATGAACATCGCCACGACACGAGGGACGACCAGCCGCGCGATGTCCCTCCCGAACATCCTCACCTATGGCCGGATCGCCGCGATCCCGGTCGTGGTCGGGTGCATCTATGCGCAGTCGATCCTGGATCAGCCGCTGTGGCTGCGCTGGGTCGCGGTCGCCATTTTCATCGCGGCAGCAGTCACCGATTACCTCGACGGCTATTACGCGCGGATATGGAATCAGCAATCGGCGTTCGGCCGGATGCTCGATCCGATCGCCGACAAGCTGCTGGTCGCCTCCTGCCTGCTGATGCTGGCCGCCGACGGTATCATCCATGGCTGGTCGCTGTGGGCCGCCATCGTGATCCTGTGCCGCGAGATCCTGGTCTCGGGCCTGCGCGAATACCTCGCCGCGCTGCGCGTCAGCGTGCCCGTCACCAAGCTTGCCAAGTGGAAGACCACGGTCCAGCTCGTCGCCATCGGCTTCCTGCTCGCGGGCGAGGCCGGCGACCAGGTCGTGCCTGTCGTGACCCAGATCGGCCTGTTGCTGCTGTGGGCCTCGGCGATCCTCACCATGTACACCGGCTACGATTATTTCCGCTCCGGCATCCATCACCTCATCAAGGAGGATGAGGTATGAAGGTGAAGTATTTTGCCTGGGTGCGCGAACGCGTCGGCAAGGCCGAGGAGACCATCGAGCCGCCGGCGACCGTGCGCACCGTGGAAGAGCTGATCGCCTGGCTGTCCGGCCAGAGCGAGGCCTATGCCTACGCCTTCGAGAAGCCGAAGGTCATCCGCGCCGCGATCGACCACGCCCACGTCAAGTCGGACGCCGCGATCGCGGGCGCCCGCGAGATCGCGTTCTTCCCGCCGATGACCGGCGGCTAGGCCCATGACTTCCCCTGCGACCACCGGCCCCGTCACCATCCGTATCCAGGAAGACGATTTCGACATTGCGCGCGAGATCGCGCACTTGACCAGGAGCCGGACCGACATCGGTGCGGTCGTGAGCTTCTCCGGCATCTGCCGCAGCGACGAGGACAGTGCGAACATCGCCGCGTTGACGCTCGAACATTATCCCGGCATGGCCGAGGAAGAGATCAAGCGTCATGTCGACGAAGCGACCACGCGCTGGCCGCTCAACGGCGTCACGGTCATCCACCGCGTCGGGCGGTTCATGCCCGGCCAGAACATCGTGCTGGTGCTGACCGCGTCGCAGCATCGTCAGGCGGCGTTCCAGGCAGCCGAGTTCCTGATGGACTATCTCAAGACCAGCGCGCCGTTCTGGAAGAAGGAAGAGAGCGCCACCGGCACCGGCTGGGTCGAAGCCCACGCCCGTGACGACGAGGCCGCCGCACGCTGGACCAAATCCTGATGGCAAGAGCTTCAAAAAAGACGGCGCGCGGCCGCGCCGCGCCCAGGCTTGCGAAGGTCGGCCGCGGCGAGCTTCTCACGCTCCTCGACTTCGTCCGCTATGCCGTGAGCCGCTTCAATGAGGCCAAGCTCGCCTTCGCGCACGGCACGACCGATCCGGTGGCGGAAGCGGCTTTCCTGGTCTGCGAGGCCCTGCATCTGCATCCCGACCAGTTCGAGGCCTTTGCCCACGCGCGCGTCACGGCTGCGGAAGGCAAGACCGTCCTCGATCTCATCCATCAGCGCGTTACCACGCGCAAACCGGCCGCCTATCTCGTCAACAAGATCTACATGCGCGGCCTGCCCTTCTATGTCGACGAACGCGTTATCGTCCCGCGCTCCTTCATCGGCGAGCTCCTGGATTCGCATTTCGGCGGCGACGGGGAGGCCGGCTCGCTGATCGACGACCCCACGGCCGTCGAGCGCGTGCTCGACCTCTGCACGGGATCGGGATGCCTTGCCATCCTCGCCGCGTATCACTTCCCGAATGCAACGGTCGATGCCGTCGACATCTCCAGGGGCGCGCTCGAAGTCGCCGCGCGCAATGTCGGGGAGCACGGGCTCGATGACCGGGTCACGCTCCATCGCGGCGACCTGTTCGCCCCGCTCGGCGACAACAGATACGACCTCATCATCACCAATCCGCCTTACGTCGATGCGGAAGGCATGGCGGCATTGCCGCCGGAATGCCGGGCCGAGCCGAAGCTCGCCTTCGACGGCGGCGCCGACGGTCTCGACGTGGTGCGGCGGATCCTGCGCGACGCCCCCGATCACCTGACGCCGGATGGCGGGTTGATCTGCGAGATCGGCCGCGGCCGCGAATTGGTCGACGAGGCCTTTCCGGAGCTGCCGCTGCTCTGGCTCGACACCGAAGACTCCGAAGGCGAGGTGTTCTGGATCGCGGCCGCCGATCTCGGCTGATCAGTCACCGCGGCGACGCTCCGCGCGGAACAAGTCAAATCCCGTCACGTTCATCCTCGACGAATGTCTCGCTCTCGGAGGATGTCCGCATGCTCGCGCCATCGGGCGAATTGCTGCGCGCCGGCATGGCGCTGAAACTCAACCATCTCAGGCGTGCCACCCGGTCTTACCTGCGTGACCGCACCAGCCAGGCCACGGGACGGGCGACATCCTATGCGGTCGCGGCCGGCCTGTTCGCAGTGGCCGGGCTGTTCCTGATCGCGGCCTTCTTTGTCGGTCTGGTCGCCTTGTACCTCTGGATCGCAATCACCTACGGACAATTCTGGGGATTTGGTGCCGTCGGCGCGGTCCTGCTGGTCCTGGCCGCGGGCTGCGCCGGCGCGGCTCTGGCTCAAATGAAGCGTCGGGACAAGCCGATCGTGCCGCTGGCCAGCCGCCTGCGCGTTGCGATCGCCACCCCGCGGATTCCGCGCGGAACGGTCAAGCAGGCGGTGAAAGAGGTCGCGACGACGATTCCCCTGGCGCCGCTCGCGCCCGGCGAACGCAGCCATGACGGCAACACCCGGCCCGTGCGCGCCAACCGTCCCGTGCAACTGGGTCTGATGCTCGCAGCCGTCGGACTGCTGGGCTTCACCGCCGCGCGTCGGAGACGGCACGGGCACAGATTGGACGCGTGAGATGGCGGCGCGGCGCTCAGGGCAGCTCGACTCCTGGCTGCTGGTCGCCGCCACCGCCGTCTTCGTGCTGACCGCCGAACGCTTCTTCCAGGACCCCGGCGTGATCCGGCCGGGGCCTCCGCAAGACCACCGCAACAACGAAGCAAGCTCTCCGGAAACGAGCGTAGCCCGTGCCGCGATGCAGCCCGGCCGCGGGCGCCGTTCCAAAAGCCCCTTCGCGATCCCCTGGGCCGGCTGGAAGGATATCTTCTGGCGCACCTATCAGCGCATCGACGACGATCGCTTGCTCGCAACCGCCGGCGGCGTCGTGTTCTTCGGGCTGCTCGCGGTCTTTCCGGCCGTCACCGCGCTCGTCTCGTCCTATGGGCTGTTCGCCGATCCCGCCACGATCAGCGCCAATCTCCAGACCCTCGCGACGATGCTGCCCGAGGGCTCGTTCCAGATCGTCGAGGACCAGGTCGCGCGCGTGGTGTCGAAGGGCAATACGACGCTTGGTGCCACCTTCCTGCTCGGCCTCCTGCTTGCGATCTGGAGCGCCAATGCCGGCGTCAAATCGATCTTCGACGCCCTCAACGTCGCCTATGAGGAGCGCGAGAAGCGCAGCTTCATCCGGCTGAACTCGGTGTCGCTGGCCTTCACGCTCGGCGGCATCGTGGCACTGCTGCTGATGGTGGGTGCCGTCGTCGCCTTCCCGCTCGCGCTCAATCATCTCGGCATGGCGCCCGAAAGCAAGTTGATCGTGGCGCTGGCACGATGGCCGCTCCTGTTCCTCATCCTGCTCGCGGCGCTCGCCATCCTCTACCGCTTCGCACCCAGCCGCGTTGCGCCACGCTGGCAATGGCTGAGCCTCGGCGCGGTGGTGGCCGCCCTGCTCTGGATTGCCGGCTCTGCCTTGCTGTCCTGGTATCTGTCCGAGTTCGCCAATTACAACGCCACCTACGGCTCGCTCGGCGCGGCGATCGGCCTGATGATGTGGCTGTGGATGTCCGCGATCGTCATCATGTTCGGCGCCGAGCTGAACTCGGAAATCGAACGGCAGACCCTGCGCGACACGACCACGGGGGAGCCCAAGCCGTTCGGCAGCCGCGAGGCGGTCGCCGCGGATACGGTCGGCGCCGCCACGCCGTCCTGATGTTGAGGTCAAGCCGAACGCCGGCCTGACCTCAAGCCGCATCAGCGCTTGGTGATGACGGCTTCCAGATATTCGCTGTGCACGACGACCGTGCCGTCGTCGGCACGGTTGAACTCGCCGAGCAGCGCGATGAGATCGCGCCGCAGCGCAGCCTGACCGGACTCGTCGAGTGCGGCGAAGGCTTTGAGCATCGGCCCGTAATACGACTTGAAGATTTCGAGCCAGTGCTCCGGCGAGCGATAGCGGAACACGAACATGCGCGGCTCGGCGACGATCTCCGACGCCTGGTCTCCAAACATCTCCTTGAGGCGGGCCGGTGTGCCCCACAAGGCCGGCGACTTCACGCCGGCCGGCGGCGCCACATGCCCGCCGATGGTCTTGAAGAGCTGACCGATGAAGCCTTGCGGCGTCCAGTTGGCGAGGCCGATCTTGCCGCCGGATTTGCAGACCCGTGCGAGTTCGGCAGCAGCCTTGTCCTGGTCCGGCGTGAACATCACACCAAAGGTCGAGACGACGACGTCGTAGCTGCCATCGGCAAATGGCAGCGCTTCGGCGTCCGCCTCGCGGAATTCGACCATCAGATGATCGGCTGCCGCGCGCTCGCGGCCGCGCTTGAGCAGCGCCGGAACGTAGTCGGTCGATGTGACGTCACACCAGCGCCGGGCCGCCGCCAGCGTCGCATTGCCGTTGCCGGCAGCGACGTCCAGCACTTTGCTGCCGGCGCGAAGGTCCAGCGCCTCGCAAAGCTGTTCGCCGACGATCTGCAAGGTGGTGCCGACGACGGCATAGTCGCCGGACGACCAGGCGCCGTGCTGGCGCTGCTTGACGGCAGTGAGATCGGGTTGGGCTGGCGCCGGCTTGAGCGCTGCGGATGTCGACATGGCAAATCTCCTGCGGTTGAACACGCCGGGACGATAGAGCGCATGCAGTTCGCTGGCCTTGAGAGCGGCCTTATTTTACGCTGAGAGCACCTTGATTTCCGGACGGGGGCCGAGGGCAGCTTGACACTTCATTTCGAGGATTTCGTGCTCGATCCCGAGCGCCGCGAATTGCGGCGGATGGAGACGCTCGTCGCGCTCGAGCCCCAGGTGTTCGATCTTCTGCTTTATCTCGTCCGCAACCGCGAGCGCGTGGTGACGCGGGACAATCTGCTCGATGCGGTCTGGAACGGCCGCGTCGTCTCGGAATCGACCCTTACCAGCCGGATCAACGCAGCGCGGCGCGCGGTCAACGACAATGGCGAGGAGCAGCGGCTGATCCGCACCATCGCGCGCAAGGGCGTGCGCTTCGTCGGCGAGGTCACGGAACTCTCCTCGGCCGCAACGCCCGCGGCGCCGGCCCAACCGTCCAACGCGCCGCCAACGGCATTGCCGCTGCCAGATCGTCCGGCCATCGCGGTCCTGCCCTTCACCAACATGAGCGGCGAGGTCGAGCAGGATTATTTCTCCGACGGCATCAGCGAGGACATCATCACCGCGCTGTCGAAGCTGCGCTGGTTCTTCGTCATCGCGCGCAACTCCTCCTTCATCTACAAGGGCCGCCCGGTTCATCTGCGGCAGGTCGCGGAAGAACTCGGCGTGCGCTATGTCGTCGAAGGCAGCGTCCGCAAGGATGGCGACCGCGTCCGCATCACCGCTCAGCTCAACGACGTCGCCACCGGCAGTCATCTCTGGGCTGAGCGCTATGACCGCGAGCTCGCCGACGTCTTCGCCGTGCAGGACGAGATCACCGAAGCCATCGTCGCCGCGATCGAGCCACAGCTCTATGCCGCGGAGAGCTTTCGCGCCCAGCGCAAGCCGCCCGACAGCCTGGACGCCTGGGATCTCGTGATGCGCGCCCTTTCCCACTACTGGCGCGTGACGCGGCAGGATCATGTCGTGGCGCAGGCGCTGCTCGAGAAGGCCATCGCGCTCGACCCGAACTACGGCAAGGCGCTCGGCCTGCTCGGCACCAGCTACATGTTCACGGCGCATATGGGCTGGATGGAGATGGCCACGGCAATACCCCTCGCCGAGCGCGCGGCCAGGGCCGCGATCCGCGCCGACGATGAGGATGCCTGGGCCCACAATGCGCTCGGCCACGTCCATCTGTTCGCGCGGCGGTTCGAGGACTCGCTCGCCGAGTTCGAGACCGCGCTCCGGCTCAATCCGAATTTTGCGCTGGCGCAGGGCTATTATGGTTTGACGCTGGGCTATTGCGGCCGCTGGCAGGATGCCGACGAGGCCGCGCGCCGAGCGATCCGCCTCAGCCCGCGCGATCCCTACGCGCCGGTCTATTTCGGCATCGCCGCCTTCGCCCGTTTCCTCGGCAGCGACTACGCGGAAGCGATCCGGCTCGCACAGGAGTCCCTGCGCCAGCGTAGCGACTTCGTCGGCGGGCACCGGGTGCTGGTTGCCGCTGCCGGCATGGCCGGACAAACCGAGACCGCCCGGGTTGCCCTGAAGGAACTCCACCGGGCCCAGCCGAACGTTTCGCTGACCTGGATCGCCGAGTTCATGCCGATCAAACTTGCCTCCGACCGCGAGCACTACCTCGAAGGCTTTCGCCGGGCTGGCCTGACTTGAAGGGCGAACGGACCACTATCCCCTCGAATCAACAATGATGTTAGGGTCATGCGGCTTGGGGGAGCATGAGGCGTGACGGGTTCGCACAGGTAACCCGTGTTTTCCCGGGTGAGGCAGTCAGCTCTTGAGGCGTAACGCGCGGCATGATTCGCATTTCGACGATCTTCATCGCCATCTGCATGGTTCTGGTCGCGGCCTCGCTCGGGCTTGTGCTCTACGCGGTCGCCGGCATCAGCGGAACCGAATCCGCGATCGTGGCGCTGACCGCGCTGACCTTCCTGATCCTCTACAACGCGGTGTCGATGCGGCTGCGCGACCGCAGCGACGTCGGCGGCCAGATTGCCGACCTCTCGCGCGGCACCGCCGACCTCGCCCGCCAGGTGGCGGAATTCGGCCGCCGGCTCGCTGCGATCGAAGGGCGCATCGCCTCGTCCAATTCGACCAATTCGGACCGCATCCAGTCGGTGGTCGGCGAGATCAACGAGCTCGGCGGGCTGGTCAGGCAGCTTGCCTCTACCGTGTCGACCCATGAGGACCTGCTGGCTGGCGCCGCGCCTGGAGCTGCGGCGGCTTCGGCCGCGAGGCCGGACCCGGAAGCGCCGATCGACCTGATCGCGCCGCTCGGGGAGCGGCCGGTGCCGCCGCCATCGCTTCCCGCGGCTCCCCCGCCTTCCGCAGCGCAGCCGCGGCCGGCACCGGCAGTTCAGGCCCAAACCGCCCATCCGGTTCAGACCGCCAACGGACGTAACCAGACCCAACTGCTGGCAACGCTGCGCAACGCGATCGACGAGAACCGCATCGACATCTTCCTCCAGCCGATGGTGACGCTGCCGCAGCGCAAGGTGCGGTTCTACGAGGCGGTGACACGGGTCCGCGACGAGCGCGACCAGTTGATCGCCGCCGAGGAGTTCATCAGCATCGCGGAGGCCTCGGGCCTGATCGGGCGCATCGACAACATGGTGATGCTGCGCTGTGTGCAGGTGCTGCGCCGCCTCATGGTCCGCAACAAGGACGTCGGCGTGTTCTGCAACGTCGCGGCCTCCACGCTCGGCAATTCGACCACCTTCGCGCAATGCCTCGACTTCCTCGAAGCCAACCGGGCGCTGGCGCCGTCGCTGGTGCTGGAGTTCAAGCAGTCGACCTTCCGCAATCTCGGCCCGGCCGAGTCCGAGAACCTCGCCGCGCTCGCCCAGCGCGGCTTCCGCTTCTCGATCGACCATGTGACGGATCTGCGCATCGAGCCGCGCGAGCTCGCCGACCGCGGCGTGCGCTTCATCAAGGTGCCGGCCACGCTGTTGCTCGACCCGAGGCAGGCCTCGACCTCCGACATCCACCCGTCCGACCTCTCCGACCTGCTCGGCCGCTTCGGCATCGACCTGATCGCCGAGCGGATCGAAGGCGAGCGCGCCGTGGTCGATTTGCTCGACTATGATGTGCGGTTCGGCCAGGGGTTCCTGTTCGCGCCGCCCCGGCCATTGCGGCCGGAAGGGGCATCTGCTACCGGCGGGGCCTCGCCGAACCAGGCGCAGGACATTCAGGGATCCAATGGCTCCGCTCCACCCAGCCCAGGCGCGACGTCAGCCGCACCTCCGGCACAACGCATCACCGGCAACGCGGCGCTCGCGCGCCGGATCTGATTGGCCGCGCGCATCATGACCACGCTGCATTTCGCCGAAAGCCTGCGCGAGCTCGTGGGCGATGTGGACGTCGTGCTCAGCGACATCTGGGGCGTGGTTCACAACGGCCTGGAATCTTTCCCCGAAGCCTGCGAAGCGCTGCACACCTATCGCAGCCGCGGCGGTACGGTGATCCTGATCACCAATGCACCGCGCCCCGCCGACTCCGTGCAGCGGCAATTGCGCAAGCTCGGCGTCGCAGACGAGACCTATGACGCGATCGTCTCGTCGGGCGATCTGACCCGGCTCTATGTCGCCGAACATCCCGGCCGCAAGATGTTCTGGCTGGGCCCCGAGCGCGACAACTCGATCTATCGCGGCCTCGATGCGGTGACCGCGCCGCTGGAAGAAGCCGACTACATCGTCTGCACCGGCCTCTATGACGACGAGACCGAGACGGCGGAAGACTATCGCGGCATGATGCTGAAGGCGCGCGAGCGCAAGCTGACGCTGGTCTGCGCCAACCCGGACATCGTGGTGGAACGCGGCGACCGGCTGATCTATTGCGCCGGCGCGATCGCCGAGCTCTATCGCGAGCTCGGCGGCGAGGTGATCTTCTACGGCAAGCCGCACCGGCCGATCTACGAGCGCGCGATGGCGCTCGCCGGCGAACGCCAGGGCCACCAGATCGACCGCCGACGCGTGCTGGCGATCGGCGATTCCGTCCGCACCGACCTCACCGGCGCGCGCGAATTCGGCATCGACTGCCTGTTCGTCACCCGCGGCATCCATGCCGAGGAGTTCGAAGGTCTCGACCAGCTCGACCCGGCGTCCGTGATGGAATTGTTCGGCCACCCGCCGAAGGCGCTGATGCGCGAATTGAAGTGGTGACGGCATAGCCGTCATCCCGGGATGGTCCGAAGGACCAGACCTCAGATGCGCAATTGCGCATCGGGGGATCTCGAGATTCCGGGTTCGGTGCTGCGCACCGCCCCGGAATGACGGAGCCAACACAAAAAGCCCGGGACAAAGCCCGGGCTTTCCAAATTCACCTGATGGGTTCGAAAGCGCGCTTACGCGCTCGCCATGTCCGGGAAGACCGCCTCGATCTTGGTCTTCAGCGTCGCCGCGTTGAACGGCTTGACGATGTAGTTGTTCACGCCGGCCTTCTTGGCCGCGATCACGTTCTCGGTCTTCGATTCCGCCGTGATCATGATGAAAGGCGTGGTGGCGAGGTTCGGATCCGCGCGCACTTCGCGCAAGAGGTCGTAGCCCGTCATCGGCTCCATGTTCCAGTCGGAGATCACGAGGCCGTACTTCTTGCCGCGCATCTTGTTCAGCGCCGCCGAACCGTCGCTGGCATCGTCGATATTCTCGAAGCCAAGCTGCTTCAGCAGATTCCTGATGATACGGATCATGGTGCTGTAGTCATCCACCACCAGAACCGGCATCGACAAATCAACCGCCATCTCGACTCCCCCAACGCAAACCCAGGAATATTACGATTGGAGCCGCCAGGCCGGAGGCCTGCGCAGTTCCACGTTCCAAGGACTAGCACCAAGGCGTTAAACAGCGCGTTAACTGGGACCGCCCCCGAAGAATTGAAATCGCGTTCAATGCCGCCGCCTCCCCCCGCTTGACTTCGCCGGGCGGGTCAAGCCACGGTCCCGGCCGGTCCCGCCCGGCTCGAGAATTCCCCTGATGGCCCCGCATTTTACCGTTATCCGCGACACCACGCCGGATTCCGCTATTCCCCGGGGCGCCGTGGTCGCCATGGGCAATTTCGACGGGGTTCATCTCGGCCATCGCGCAGTGATCGCAGCGGCCCTGGAGATGGGCCGGGCGCATGGCCGCCCTGCGCTGGCGTTGACCTTCGAGCCGCACCCACGGCGGTTTTTCAGCCCCAACACCCCGCAATTCCGCCTGACGGACGAGCGGGCCAAGCTGCGGCTTCTGGCCGGGACCGGGCTCTCCGGCGCCGTGGTCATGACCTTCGACAAGGCAAGAGCCGGCACCAGCGCGCAAGATTTCATTCACCATGACCTGATCGGGCGTCTCGGCGTCAGCGCAATCGCGGTCGGCTACGACTTCCATTTCGGCAAGGGACGGGTCGGCTCGCCGAGCCTGCTGGTCAACGAGGCGCCCCGGCTCGGCATCGAGGTCGACGTTCAGCCGCATGTCGATTTCGACGAACGGCCGGTCTCCTCCAGCGCCATCCGGATTGCGCTCGCCGAAGGCCAGCTTGACGAAGCCACCACCATGCTCGGCGCCCCCTGGTTCATCACCGGCGAGGTGATCCATGGCGAGAAGCGCGGCCGCGACCTTGGCTACCCCACCGCCAACATCCGCCTCGACGCCAATTGCGGCCTCAAGCACGGCATCTATGCGGTGCGGGTCGGCCGCGGCGCCGAGCGCCTGGACGGGGTGGCCAGCTTCGGCCGCCGCCCGACCTTCGACAATGGCGCCCCTCTCCTGGAAATCTTCCTGTTCGACTTCAAGGGCGACCTCTACGGGCAGGTGCTCGACTGCGCCTTCGTCGGCTTCATCCGCGAGGAGCTGAAATTCGAGGGCATCGAGGCCCTGATCCGCCAGATGGACGACGATTCCGCCCGCGCCCGCGCCATTCTGGCCGCCGCCCCGGACGCATTTCCGCGGCTTGGCGTCATCGATTGAGGCCGAAAACCGGCCTGCCGGACCTTTGCGCTTCCCCCGCCCGGCTGCTATGGAGAGCCCATGTTTGCGCGGCGCATCATAGGGATTAGCGGCCCGGCTTCCGCCTGAGCCTTTGGCTCGGCGCAAGACCGGGATGTCGTCGTTTCACCCCCCGCGATTCCGCATCGCCATCCGTTTTCCCGCGCCCTTCCGAGCCAGTCAGCCTCATGTCCGAAAAGCCGCAAAAGTCCCAGAAGTCTGAAGTCAAAGACTATTCGAAAACCCTGTTCCTGCCGCAGACCGAATTCCCGATGCGCGCCGGCCTGCCGCAGCGCGAGCCGGAAATCCTCAAACGCTGGTACGAGATCGGCCTCTACGAGAAGCTGCGCGAGGGCGCCAAGGGCCGCGACAAGTTCGTGCTGCATGACGGCCCGCCCTACGCCAACGGCAACATCCATATCGGCACCTCGCTGAACAAGATCCTCAAGGATCTCGTCACCAAGAGCCAGCAGATGCTCGGCTTCGATTCCAACTACGTGCCGGGTTGGGACTGCCACGGCCTGCCGATCGAGTGGAAGGTCGAGGAGGAGCACTATCGCAAGAAGGGCAAGCAGAAGCCCGACTTCCGCGACAGTGCCGCGATGATCGATTTCCGGAAAGAGTGCCGCGCCTATGCCACGCACTGGCTCGGCGTGCAGCGCGAGGAGTTCAAGCGTCTCGGCGTGATCGGCGACTGGGACCATCCCTACGCCACCATGAGCTTCCCGGCCGAGGCCCAGATCGCGCGCGAGCTGATGAAGTTCGCCGCCAACGGCACGCTCTATCGCGGCTCCAAGCCGGTGATGTGGAGCGTGGTCGAGAAGACCGCACTGGCCGAGGCCGAGGTCGAGTACGAGGACTACACCTCCGACATGGTCTGGGTGAAATTCCCGGTGACCTCGCCGGCACATGGCGTGCTGGCCTCCGCGAGCGTCGTGATCTGGACCACCACGCCCTGGACGCTACCCGGCAACCGCGCCATCTCGTTCTCGCCGAAGATCGCCTATGGCCTCTACAAGGTGACGGATGCGCCCGCGGACAATTGGGCCAGGACCGGCGATCTCCTGATCCTCGCCGATGCGCTCGCCGACGAGGTGTTCAAGCAGGCGCGTGTCACCGCCTATGAGAAGGTGCGCGACGTCCCCGCCGACACCATGGACGCAATCGAATGCGCCCATCCGCTGAAGGACCTTGCCGGCGGCTATGACTTCACCGTGCCGCTGCTGTCGGGCGACCACGTCACCGACGACACCGGCACCGGCTTCGTGCACACCGCCCCGAGCCACGGCCGCGAGGACTTCGACGTCTGGATGGCGAACACGCGCGACCTCGACGCGCGCGGCATCAACAGCACGATCCCCTACACGGTCGACGAGAACGGCGCCTACACCGACCATGCCCCTGGCTTCGTCGGCAAGCGCGTCATCAACGACAAGGGCGAGAAGGGCGATGCCAACGAGGCCGTGATCAAGGCGCTCGTCGAAAAGGGCATGCTGCTGGCGCGCGGCCGGCTCAAGCATCAATATCCGCATTCCTGGCGCTCCAAGAAGCCGGTGATCTTCCGCAACACGCCGCAATGGTTCATCGCGATGGACAAGGATATCGCGGCAGGCGGGAAGACCAAGTCCGGCGACACGCTGCGCGCCCGCGCGCTGCACGCGATCTCGGTGACGCAATGGGTGCCGCCGTCCGGTGAAAACCGCATCAACGGCATGATCGAGGCGCGCCCCGACTGGGTGATCTCGCGCCAGCGGGCCTGGGGCGTGCCGATCGCCGTATTCGTGCGCGAGAAGGCCGACGGCTCCGCCGAGGTCCTCCAGGACGAGGCCGTCAATACCCGCATCGGCGACGCCTTCGAAAAGGAAGGCGCCGACGCCTGGTACGCGAAAGGCGCGCGCGAACGTTTTCTCGGCACGCGCACGAGCGAAGACTGGCAGAAGGTCGACGACATCCTCGACGTCTGGTTCGATTCCGGCTCGACGCACGCCTTTGTGCTCGAAGACCCCGTGCACTTCCCGGGGCTGTCAGGCATCAAGCGCAAGGTCGACGGCGGCACCGACACCGTGATGTACCTGGAAGGCTCGGACCAGCATCGCGGCTGGTTCCACTCCTCGCTGCTGGAGAGCTGCGGCACGCGCGGTCGCGCGCCCTACGACATCGTGCTGACCCACGGCTTCACCCAGGCTGAGGACGGCCGCAAGATGTCGAAGTCGCTCGGCAACACCATCGAGCCGCAGGCCGTCATCAAGGAATCCGGCGCCGACATCCTGCGGCTCTGGGTCGCGTCCTGCGACTACACCGACGATCAGCGCATCGGCCCCGAGATCCTGAAGAACACGGTCGAGACCTATCGCAAGCTGCGCAACACCATCCGCTGGATGCTCGGCACGCTGCATCACTACAAGCCGACAGAGGCGGTCGCGCCCGCCGAGATGCCGGAGCTCGAGCGGCTGATGCTGCACGAGCTCGCGATGCGCGCCGAGCTGATCGGCAAGGCGTATGAGACGTTCGACTTCAAGAGCGTGGTGGCAACGCTGTCCGCGTTCCTGAACAGCGAGCTCTCCGCGTTCTACTTCGACATCCGCAAGGACACGCTCTATTGCGATCCGCCGTCCTCGCCGACGCGCAAGGCGGCGCTGACCACGATCGACCTGTTGTGCTCTTCGATCCTGAAATGGCTGGCGCCGATCCTCAGCTTCACTGCGGAGGAAGCCTGGCGCATGTACCGGCCGGATGCGGAGCCTTCAGTGCACCTCACGCTATTTCCGGGGGATCTCGAAAAGCTCCGCGACGACAAGCTCGCCGCGAAATGGGAGGCGATCCGCAACGTCCGCCGTGTCGTCACCGGCGCGCTCGAGCTCGAACGCGCCGCCAAGAACATCGGCTCGTCGCTGGAGGCCTCGCCGGTCATCTATGTTGCCGACCGCGACATGCTGGCGACGCTGTTCGACACCGACCTCGCCGAAGTCTGCATCACCTCGAACTACGAGGTGCGCGAGGGCGAGGCGCCGGCGTCCGCGTTCCGTCTCGATGCCGTGCCCGGCGTTGCCGTCGTGGTGGAGAAGGCGGTCGGCACCAAATGCGCCCGCTCCTGGAAGATCTCGCCGACCGTCGGCGAAGACCCCGAATACCCCGACGTCACCCCGCGCGATGCTAAGGCGCTGCGCGAATGGAAGGCGCTGGGGGTGCAGACCTGACCTGTGTCGTCCCGGCCTAGTGCGCAATTGCGCACGGGAGCCGGGACCCATAACCACCGCCGCCAATTGCAGCGAAGGCTGATGACCGCGAGTCCTTCAAACAACTTCCGCCTCGGAGCATCGCGACGAGCGCATAGCGCTCGCGCGGAGGTCCCGGCCTTCGCCGGGACGACGGCGGAAAATGGGGCGACGGGATTGGCATGACCCCCCTCCGCGCCGGCATCGTCTCGGCCATTGCCACGGTCATCCTCGACCAGGCCTCGAAGCTCTGGCTGCTGAACGTATTCGACCTCGCCCGTCGCGGCGCGGTGAAGGTGACGCCGTTCTTCGACCTGGTGCTGGCCTGGAACATCGGCATCAGCTTCGGCTGGCTCCAGAACGACGGCCAGGCGGCGCAGCTCGCGCTGATGGCCGTCAAAGGTATCGCAGTGGTCGCGCTGGCGATCTGGATGGCCCGCTCGCACACCCTCCTTGCCACGATCGCGCTCGGCCTGATCATCGGAGGCGCCATCGGCAATGGCATCGACCGCCTGGCCTATGGCGCGGTGGTGGATTTCGCCCTGTTCCACATCGAGATCGGCGGAAATACCTATAATTGGTATGTGTTTAACCTCGCCGACGTGGCCATCGTTGCTGGGGTGGCGGCGCTATTGTATGATTCCTTCCTGGGGGTACCCGCCGCAAAAGCGCCCTGATCCCGGCCGATACGGACTGGCGGTGGAACCCGCTTTTTGCGAGAATTTGAGCCGCGCGCGAGCGGCAATCTGCCACAATATGGAACAGGTACACTGATGCGCAGCTCGAAGACCAGCGGTTCGATGGTTCGAGACCCCCGGTGGGGGTTCTGGCGGGCGTTGAAATTGTCCGCTGTCGCGCTCGGCGTCGGTCTCGTCATGACGGCAGGCGCGGCCCGCGCCGGCGATGACGAGGAAGACGATCGGACCTTCGAGGAAAAGATCATCGATAATTTGATGTCCGGTCTCGGCGCCAAGAGCATGGAAACGCCCGGCATTGAATACCGCGAACGTTCGCCGCTGGTGGTGCCACCGAAGCTCGACCTGCCGCCCCCGGCATCGTCCGCCGAGGCGGCCCCTCCGAACTGGCCAAAAGACCCGGATGAGAGGCGCCGCAAGGAGGCTGCCGCTGCCAGGAAGAAATCCGGCACCAAGTTCGTGAACCCCTGGGAAGCGGCCCGACCACTCACTCCGGCCGAGTTGAACGCCGCCAAGACCAACGGCAGCAGCCGCACGTCGAGCAACGACTCTGTCCAGCCGGGCGGGAACAATCCAACCATGAGCCCCAGCCAGCTCGGCTATAAGGGAGGTCTGCTCGGCATCTTCAAAGGTGACAGCGAAGAATCCAAGCCATTCACATCTGAGCCGCCGCGGGCATCCCTGACCGAACCACCGCCCGGATACCAGACGCCTTCGCCCAACTACGCCTATGGCGCAGGCGGACCGGATAAGTCCAAAAGGACATATTTTGACGTGCTCAGTGGTAAGGAAAAAGAGAAATAGCGCTCTTGCCGACTGGCGTCCCCATACGGAACTGCCGCAATCGCCCGGTGCAGGCCGGACGAAGCACATGACTTATCTTTAACTTCACGATGACGGCGTTCTCTGCTTCGTGACGCGAAGCGTCAGCCGCACGGTGTAGCATGCCGTGCCGCCGAGCCGGACATCCGGACCTCGGCCTTTCACTAGGGATCATGATGTCCGCTTACCGATCGGCTGCCTGCCTCCTTGCCGCGCTGCTTTCGACGAGTGTCCTCTCAGCCAGCGCGGCCCTCGCCCAGACCACGGTGACATCGGCCCCGCCCGCCAGCTTCACGCTCAGCAACGGCATGCAGGTCGTGGTGATCCCGGATCACCGCACGCCCGTGGTCACGGAGATGATCTGGTACAAGGTCGGCTCGGCCGACGAGACGCCGGGCAAATCCGGGCTCGCGCACTTCCTCGAGCACCTGATGTTCAAGGGCACCTCGAAGCATCCGGTCGGCGAATTCTCCCAGACCGTGCTCCGCGTCGGCGGCAACGAGAACGCCTCGACCTCGGTCGACTACACCAACTACTACCAGCGCGTGCCGCGCGAGCAGCTGCCGACCATGATGGAGTTCGAGGCCGATCGCATGACCGGCCTGATCCTCAAGGACGAGAACGTGCTGCCTGAGCGCGACGTCGTGCTCGAAGAGTACAACATGCGCGTTGCCAACAATCCGGACGCGCGGCTCAACGAGCAGATCATGGCCGCGCTCTATCTCAACCATCCCTATGGCCGGCCGGTGATCGGCTGGCATCAGGAGATCGAGAAGCTCGATCGCGAGGATGCGCTGGCCTTCTACCGCCGCTTCTACGCGCCGAACAACGCGATCCTGGTGATCGCCGGTGACGTCGAAGCCGCCGACATCCGTCCGCTGGTCGAGCGCAATTTCGGCGCCATCCCGGCGCAGCCCGCGATCCCGGCACGCCGCGTTCGTCCGCAGGAGCCGGAGCCGGCGGCACCGCGCACCGTCACGCTGGCCGACCCGCGCGTCGAGCAGCCGAGCCTGCGGCGCTATTATCTCGCTCCCTCGGCGACCACGGCCGCGACCGGCGAGAGCGCGGCCCTCGACGTGCTCGCGCAGCTGATGGGCAGCGGCAGCAATTCCTATCTCTACCGCGCCCTCGTCGTCGACAAGCCGCTCGCGGTCTCCGCCAGCGCCAGCTATTCGAGCATCTCGCTCGACCCGACCCAGTTCGCGATCTCGGCCGCGCCGAAACCCGGCGTCGGCTTCGCCGAGGTCGAGCAGGTGATCGACGGCGTCATCGCCGACATCGCGCAGAACCCGATCCGCGCCGAGGATCTCGAGCGGGTCAAGACCCAGCTCATCGCGGAAGCGATCTACGCCCAGGACAACCAGGCGGTGCTGGCGCGCTGGTATGGCGGCGCACTGACCACGGGCCTGTCGATCGAGGACATCAGGAGCTGGCCCGACCGCATTCGCGCGGTGACCGCCGAACAGGTTCGCACTGTTGCGCAAAAATGGCTCGAGAAGAAGCGTTCGGTGACGGGCTATCTGATCAAGGACACTGCGACCACCAAGCGCGAGGAGAAGCGTTCGTGACCTATCCCTTCCTTGGCGCAAAACACTTCCCACGTACAAGACGCTTCGCGCTGTCCTTCGTCACCGGCGCGGCGCTCGCGCTCGCCGCGGTCTCGCCGTCGCAGGCCGCAGCAAAGATCCAGCGCCTGATCTCGCCGGGCGGCATCGAGGCCTGGTTCGTGCAGGACGCCACCGTGCCGCTGATCGCCATGGAATATTCCTTTGCCGGCGGCTCGGCTCAGGATCCCAAGGACAAGTCGGGCGTCGCCAATCTCGTCGGCGATCTCCTCGACGAAGGCTCCGGCGATCTCGACTCCAAGACCTTCCACGAGCGGCTCGACCGCCGCGCCATCGAGCTTTCCTTCAGCACCACCCGCGACACCTTCCGCGGCAGCCTGCGCATGTTGCGCGACAACAAGGACGAGGCCTTCGACCTGTTGCGGATGGCACTGACCTCGCCGCATTTCGACACCGCCGACGTCGAGCGCATCCGCTCGCAGGTGATCTCGGGCCTGCGCCGCGAGACCACCAATCCGTCGTCGCTGGCGAGCCGCAAATTCCTGGAGGTCGCCTTCGGCGATCATCCCTACGCCCGGCAGACCAACGGCACGCTGGACAGCGTGCCGACCGTCACCGTCGCCGACATGAAAGACTATGTCGGCCGCGTGTTCGCCAAGGACACCTTGAAGGTCGCAGTCGTCGGCGACGTCGATCCGGCGACCCTCGGCAAGCTGCTCGACCACACCTTCGGCAGCCTGCCCGCCAAGGCCAATCTCGTGCCGGTCCCCGACATCGAGGCGGCCAAGCCGCCGCAGCGCGCCTTCGTGCCGCTCGACGTGCCGCAGACCGTCATCACCTTCGGCGGCCCCGGCGTGAAGCGCAGCGACCCGAACTTCATGGCGGCCTATGTCGTCAACCACATCCTCGGCGGCGGCGGACTGTCCTCCCGGCTCTATCGCGAGGTCCGCGAGAAGCGCGGGCTGGCCTATTCGGTGTTCGAATCCCTCCTCTGGATGGAGCATTCGGCGGTCTTCATCGGCAATACCGGCACCCGCGCCGACCGCGCCGGCGACACCATCGACGCCATCGACAAGGAGGTGCGCCGGATCGCCGAGGAGGGCCCGACGCAGAAGGAGCTCGACGAGGCCAAGTCCTACCTCAAGGGCTCGCAGATGCTGGCGCTGGATACGTCCTCGAAGCTCGCCCAGGCGCTGCTGCAATATCAGCAGGACAAGCTTCCGATCGACTACATCGAGAAGCGCAACGCCATCGTCGACGCGGTGACGCTGGACGACGCCAAGGCGGCCGCCAAGCGCCTCTGGGGCCAGGGCCTCCTGACCGTCGTCGTCGGCCGCGCCCCGCAAGCCGCCGCACAGCCGGCGGCAGCGGCGCCCAAGTCGAACTGAGGTCTTCCATCCGCTGTGTTAAATGGCCGGGCTCGCCCCGGCCATTTGCGTTTCGCATGAGCGCCATTGCCGAACGCGGACGTCCGGGATATGTCCGGACATCACGAATGGTGCCATCATGCTGCGGATATCCCGCGATCTCGTCATCGACGAGGACGACATCGAGATCGGCTTCGTCCGCGCCTCCGGCCCCGGCGGGCAGAACGTCAACAAGGTCGCAACCTCGGCCCAGCTGCGCTTCGACACGCGCAAGCTGACCCTGCCGGAGGATGCAACGATCCGGCTCGCCCGCATCGCGGGCCAGCGCATGACCAAGGACGGCGTGATCGTGATCCACGCGCAGCGCTTCCGCACCCAGGAACGCAACCGCCAGGACGCCATCGACCGGCTCGTCGAGATCCTGAGCGAGGCCATGATACGGCCGAAGCCACGGCGCGCGACACGGCCGACCCTTGGCTCCAAGCAGCGCCGCCTCGACGGCAAGAAGCGTCGCAGCGACGTCAAGGCCGGACGCGGCCGGAGTTTCGACGATTGAATGGGCAAAGACCTCCGGCCGCCGAGCGACCGGAGGTTTGCAGGCTGACGTTCCGGTGTCAGTAGCGCTTGCCGGTGGCGGGACTGCCCGAGGCGGAATCGTCGACCGTCCCCTTGTGCGCTGCGCTTCCCGTTGTGCCGACCGCGCCCTTCGTTCCCTTGGTCGACTTCATGCCGACCTTCTCACCCGCAGCGCCCTGCTGCGTGCCGAGATCCTCATCTTCGCTGGCTGACGCGCCCCCCTGCATGGGTTTGCTTTGCAGGGTGCCGCCGGGCTTGGTGCCAGATGACGTGCCTTGCGCGAAAACGGGCGTCGCAATCAGGGCCGCAAGAGCGCATGCGATTGCAGAGGTCTTCACCAACTTCATCCATTTCTCCTGGATTTTTTGCGATGACCGGGTCGGCTGCGTCCTGCGCCGTCCGCCTGCACCGGACCGGTTCATCGCATAGAGAGTTCGAACGGCGCGATCGCGATGCAAGCCGCCTCGTGTGGTGATCGTTTAGGGATTTCGAGGCGGTTTCGCGGAATTGTCCTCCGCATATGCGGCAGCGCGGAACAACGCACCCGGCGAGCATCGCCGCTTGCGGCGAAACAGCCCGCTACTACCACCGCATGTTTGGCGGCGCCTAGAGTTTGTGCACGCTGAATTTGGCGTGGATGGGCGAGCTCTTGGCGATGCGCGCAGTCGTGCTGGGATTGTGCACCGCAGTGGTGCTGGTGGTGCGGGTTGCCGACGCGCAGATGCCCTTGCCGGCTGCGAAGCCGCCGGACGGCGCGACGCTGTTCAAGCAGCAATGCGCGGTGTGTCACACTTTGAGCCTGTCGGAACCGATGCGACAAGGTCCGCCGCTGGTCAAGATCGTGGGCCGGACTGCCGGCAAGGTCGAAGGCTTCCACTATTCGGACGGCCTCGCGAGAGCTGATTTCACCTGGGACGAGACCCGGCTCGACGCGTGGCTGGCCAATCCGCAAGCCGTCATTCCCGGCGTCGTCATGGCCTACCGGCAGGGAAAGCCGGAGACGCGCGCCGCCATCATCACCTACCTCAAGGAGCTGAACTGAATGGCCAAGCCCGTCCATTCCATGATCCGCGTGCTGGATGAGGCGCGCTCACTCGACTTCTACCAGCGCGCCTTCGGCCTCGAAGTCGCCGACCACCTGAAGTTCTCGGATTTTGCCCTGATCTATCTGCGTCACCCGTCCTCACCTTTCGAGGTGGAGCTGACGGTGAATTTCGATCGCAAGGAGCCGTACGCGCTCGGCGACGGCTACGGCCATCTCGCCGTGGTGGTCGACGATCTCGATGCCGAGCATGCCCGCTTCGCGCGCGAGAAGCTCGCACCGGGCCCCTTACGCGACTTCAAGCACGACAGCAGGACGCTGGCGCGCTTCTTCTTCGTCACCGATCCCGATGGCTACAAGATCGAGGTGATCCAGCGAGGCGGACGTTTCAACTGACCAACTCACAAAAATCCAGATCACAAAAATACGGAGGAATGCCATGAGAGAAGTCGATCGTCGAAGCAAGCACAGCCGCCGCGTCTTTCTCAAGGGCGCGGCGACGGCCGTGCCGGTCGCGGCCGTCGCAACCAGCGTCGCCGTCAGCATCGAGGGCGCCTGGGCCGATGATTCCACCGCACTGTCGCCGGCGACGATGAAGACGCTCCTGAAGGTCGCGCGCGACATCTATCCGCACGACGTGCTCGGCGACAGCTACTACATCACCGCGATCAAGCCGTGGGACGGCAAGGCGGCCAAGGATCCGGCCGTCAAGGCGCTGATCAGCGACGGCATCGCGCGGCTCGATCAGAACGCGCGGGATCGCCACAAGCTGGCTTACGCCGAAGTGCCCTGGGAAGCCGACCGCGTGGTGCTGCTGAAGGAGATCGAGCAGAGCGACTTCTTCCAGAAGGTGCGCGGCGACCTCATCGTGTCGCTCTACAACCAGAAGGAGGTCTGGCCGCGGTTCGGCTACGAGGGCTCCTCCGCCGAGCACGGCGGCTACATCAACCGCGGCTTCGCCGACATCGACTGGCTGCCGAAGGCTTAAATCGCCACACAACGGTTCAGGAGAACGCATATGGCAAAATTCGATCTGAACGACTCCAGCGTTGTGGTGATCGTCGGCTCCGGTGCCGGCGGCGGCACGCTGGGCAACGAGCTCGCGCAGAAGGGCGTCAAGGTCGTCATTCTCGAAGCAGGTCCCCGCATCGAGAACCAGGACTTCATCAACGACGAGTGGGAGAGTTTTTCCCAGCTCGCCTGGACCGATGCCCGCACCACCTCAGGGACATGGCGCGTCGCCAAGGACTTTTCGGGCCTCCCCGCCTGGATCGTCAAGGCGGTCGGCGGCTCGACCGTGCATTGGGCCGGCGCCTCGCTGCGCTTCGACGAGCACGAGTTCAGGGTGAAGAGCACCTATGGCAACATTCCCGGCGCCAATTTGCTGGACTGGCCGGTGACGCTGGCGGAGATGGAGCCATGGTACGCCAAGGCCGAGAACAAGATGGGCGTGACCCGCACCAACGGCATTCCCGGACTTCCCGGCAACAATAACTTCAAGGTGCTGGAGGCCGGTGCGAAGAAGCTCGGCTACAAGACCGTGCACACCGGCAATATGGCGATCAACAGCCAGCCGCGCGACGGGCGTGGCTCCTGCCAGCAGATCGGCTTCTGCTTCCAGGGCTGCAAGTCCGGCGCGAAATGGTCGACGCTCTACACCGAGATCCCCAAGGGCGAGGCGACCGGCAATCTCGAAGTACGGCCGAGCAGCATGGCGGTCAAGATCGAGCATGACGCCGGCGGCAAGGTCACCGGTGTGGTCTACGCCGACGCAACAGGCGCAATGCAACGCCAGAAGGCACGTATCGTCGCGGTCGCCGGCAATTCGATCGAGAGCCCGCGGCTGCTGCTCAACAGCGCCTCGACCACGTTCCCGGATGGCCTCGCCAATTCGTCGGGACAGGTCGGGCGTAACTACATGCGGCACATGACCGGCAGCGTCTACGCCGTGTTCGAGAAGTCGGTGCACATGTATCGCGGCACCACCATGGCCGGCATCATTCGCGACGAGGCTGCCAACAATCCGAAGCGCGGCTTCGTCGGCGGCTATGAGATGGAGACGTTGTCGATCGGACTGCCGTTCATGGCGGCGTTCCTCAATCCCGGCGCCTGGGGCCGTCCGTTCACGTCAGCGCTCGACGGCTATCCGCGGATGGCCGGCATGTGGCTGGTCGGCGAGGACATGCCGCAGGAGACCAACCGCATCACGCTCGATCCCGTCGTGAAGGACAAGTTCGGGCAGCCGGTCGCGAGCGTGCATTTCGACGATCATCCCAACGACGTCGCGATGCGCGCGCACGCCTACAAGCAGGGCGCCGCGGTCTACGACGCCGTCGGCGCCACCGTGACCTATCCGACGCCGCCCTATCCGAGCACGCACAATCTCGGCACCAACAGGATGAGCGAGAAGCCGCGGGACGGCGTGGTCAACAAGTTCGGGCAGAGCCACGACGTGAAGAACCTGTTCGTCTCCGACGGCAGCCAGTTCACCAGCGGTGCGGCCTGCAATCCGACGCTGACGATCGTCGCGCTGGCGATCCGGCAGGCGGATTACATCGCCGGTGCGATGCAGAAGAAGGAGATCTGATCTGACTGCACTCTCGGTCGTCGTCCTGGCGAAAGCCAGGACCCATTAGCCCAGGGAGACATTTGGCGAGGACTCGTCGTTCGGAACTCATACCGCGGATCATCGATAGATTCCGCGGTATGGGTCCTGGCTTTCGCCAGGACGACATCGGGGGCTATTCAGCCGCGTCGAGAATGGGCGCCACCGTGGCCTTGAACTCCTGCACCGGCGCCACGCTCCTGGATCGATAGATCAGACAGGAGCAGCGCAGCAGCGAGGCGAAATTGTTGACCTCGCCGTGATGGTCGAGCACCTCGTTGTAGAGCGTGGTCAGGAACTTGCCGAGGCTCATGTTCTCCCTGGCAGCGATCTCCTCCAGCGTGTCCCAGAACGCCATTTCCAGCCGGATCGAGGTGCAGTGGCCGTCGATCCGCAAGGAGCGGGTCTGGGATTCGTAGTCGCGTTGGGGCTGGTGCGCGAAGAGATGGCACATGGCGTCCTCCCGTCCTGTTGCCGTTTTTTCACGATGCTACACCGCGGCCCGGCACCCCACAATCAGGACGGCAGCCGGAGACCGGTCCATCCCGCTTGCGCGATTTTCTCGAACGTCCAATATCTTCAATGTGATAGATATCCCTCTTCCCCAGCCCGCCACGTTCCTGTTGCTCAACACATGCTTTTGACGCAACACGGCTTAAGATCACGCCGTTCGCGAATCCAAGATCCGAGCCCATGCCCGTCCGCCAGCTTCCAGAGCAAGTCGTCAACCGCATCGCCGCCGGCGAGGTCGTCGAACGGCCCGCGAGCGTGGTCAAGGAACTGGTCGAGAACGCAATCGACGCCGGCGCGAGCCGGATCGACGTCTTCACCGATGGCGGCGGCCGGCGGCGGATCGGCATCACCGACGACGGCAGCGGGATGACGGCGACGGACCTCGCGCTCGCGGTCGAGCGCCACGCCACCTCCAAGCTCGACGACGAGGACCTGCTCCAGATCCGCACGCTCGGATTCCGCGGCGAGGCCCTGCCCTCGATCGGCTCCGTCGCGCGTCTCTCGATCACCACGCGCCATGCCGGCGAGCCGCATGCCTGGGCGCTCACCGTCGAGGGCGGCGCGAAGTCCGAGATCATGCCTGCGGCGCTCGCGCATGGCACCCGCGTCGAGGTCAACGACCTCTTCTACGCCACGCCGGCGCGGCTGAAATTTCTCAAGACCGATCGCACCGAGGCCGAGGCGATCCGCGAGGTGGTGCGGCGCCTCGCAATGGCGCGGCCGGACGTCGCCTTCACGCTCGCGGGCGAGGAGCGCGCGCCCGTGACCTGGGCCGCCGCCCTGCCGGGCGCCGCCGGACGGCTGACACGGCTCGGCGACATCCTCGGCGCGGAATTCCGCAGCCACGCCATCGAGGTCCATGCCGAGCGCGAGGGCGTCGTCGTTTCCGGCTATGCCGCAGCCCCTGCGCTGACGAAAGCCAACGCGCTCGGGCAATATCTCTTCGTCAACGGCCGTCCGGTGCGCGACAAGCTGATCCTCGGCGCGGTGCGCGCGGCCTATTCCGACTATCTGCCGCGCGACCGTCATCCGGTGGTGGCGCTGTTCGTCACGCTCGACCCGCGCGAGGTCGACGCCAACGTGCATCCGGCCAAGACCGAGGTCCGTTTCCGCAACGCCGGCCTCGTGCGCGCGCTGATCGTGCATGGCTTGAAGGAAGGGCTCGCACGCGAGGGCAGGCGCACCGCCGCCAACAGCGGCGAGAGCGCATTGTCCTCGTTCCGCCCCGCCTTCACGCCGCCGCGTCCGGCAAGCTGGGACTGGCGGGCCTCGCCGTCCGCGCCGGTCGCGCCGATGCCGTCATTCGACGGATCGGCAGCGCCGGCCTTCGCCGAGCGCGCACAGGCGGCGTTCGACGTCGGGGCGCCCAGTGCGGACGTGCGGTTCGAGACGCAGCCCGTCGGCGACCTCGTCGATCGCCCGCTCGGCGCCGCGCGCACTCAGATCCACGAGACCTACATCGTCTCGCAGACCCGCGACGGCCTCATCATCGTCGACCAGCATGCCGCACATGAACGCATCGTCTATGAGCGGCTGAAGGCCTCGCTGGCCGCCAACGGCGTGCAGCGGCAGATCCTCTTGATCCCCGAGATCGTCGAGATGGACGAGGCCACGGTGGAGCGCTTGCTCGAGCGCAGCGAGGAGCTTGCCTCATTCGGGCTTGCGATCGAGTCCTTCGGCCCCGGCGCGGTCGCCGTGCGCGAGACGCCATCGCTGCTCGGCAAGACCAACGCGGGCGGGCTCTTGCGCGATCTCTCCGAGCACATGGCCGAATGGGACGAAGCGTTGCCGCTGGAGCGCCGCCTGATGCACGTCGCCGCCACCATGGCCTGCCACGGCTCGGTGCGCGCCGGCCGCAGGCTCAGGCCCGAGGAGATGAACGCCCTGCTGCGCGAGATGGAGGAGACGCCGAACTCCGGCCAGTGCAATCACGGCCGGCCGACCTATGTCGAGCTGAAACTGTCGGATGTGGAGAAGCTGTTCGGGCGGCGGTAGGCCTCGAACGTGTAGGGTGGGTTAGCGCAGCGTAACCCACCTCTTTCTGTTTCCGCTGAGAAAGACAGCGGTGGGTTACGCCTTCGGCTAACCCACCCTACGCACCGAACACGATGCTACCGCCCCTTCAAAAACACGAACTCCGTGTCGTCATAAGCCCGCCGCTCCAATTCCTCGAAGCCATCAGGCGTCGCAAACTGCGCGGCCTTCGCCTCTTCCACCACCAGCAACGCGCCCGGCGTGAGCCAGCCGCCGTCGCGCAAGCTCACAAGCGCCTTGTCCGCAAGTCCCCTGCCATAGGGTGGATCGAGGAACACCAGCGAGAACGGTTCGACCGGATGTGCGGGACCGAGATCGGTCGCATCGCGGCGATAGACTTTTGTCACCCCGCCGAGGCCGAGCGATTCTACATTATTGCGCAACAACGCCCGCGCCTCCGCACCGTTGTCCACGAACAGCACGAACTTCGCGCCGCGCGAGGCCGCCTCGATGCCGAGCGCGCCGGTGCCGGCGAAGAGATCCAGCACGCGCGCGTCCTCGATCGGATCGTCATAGGCGTGGACGAGGATGTTGAACACGGACTCGCGCAGGCGATCCGCCGTGGGGCGGATGTCGCGCGAGGACGGTGAGGCGAGATTACGCCCCTTCAAGCGACCGCCGACGACGCGCAACTAGTCCTCCTTCGGCGTCAAGTCGCGCTTGCCGTGATAGCCGCGCTTGGGACGGCGCGGCGGGCCGTAGCCGCTCGCCTCCGCCTCGTTGCGCTCGCGCGCCTCCTCGCTGCCGGTGCGCTGCACCAGCACGCGGCGGCCCTTGCGGTCGTTGATCACCGCGCGCTTGCTGGCGGGCTTCTTCTCGCGCGGCGCGCCGTCGTCGGTCGAAGCGGCTTTCTGCGGCACGTCGAACTGCGCTCCCGACTTCTCGATCACCTTGTCGCCGAGCTGCTCGCGCAGCACGCGCGACTTGATCTCCTCGACCTGGCCTTCGGGGACCTCGCCGAGCTGGAACGGGCCGTAGGACACGCGGATCAGCCGGTTCACCTCGAGCCCGAGATGGGCGCAGACGTTGCGCACCTCGCGGTTCTTGCCTTCGCGGATCGCAAACACCAGCCAGACATTGGCGCCCTGGTCGCGCTCCAGCGTCGCATCGATCGGACCGTATTTGACGCCCTCGACCTCGATGCCACCCTTGAGCTCGTCGAGCTGTGCCTGGGTGACATCGCCATGGGCGCGGACGCGGTAGCGGCGCAGCCAGCCGGTGTCCGGCAGCTCGAGCGTGCGCGCGAGGCCGCCGTCATTGGTGAGCAGCAACAGGCCTTCGGTGTTGAAGTCGAGCCGGCCGACACTGATCAGGCGCGGCAGACCTTCGGGCAGATTGTCGAACACGGTCGGACGGCCCTCGGGATCGTCATGCGTGGTCATGAGGCCGCGCGGCTTGTGATAGAGGAACAGCCGCGTGCGCTCGCGCGGCGGCAACGGCTTGCCGTCGACAGCGACGACGTCGTTCGGCGTCACGTCGAGCGCGGGGGAATTGATGACGCGGCCGTTGACGGTAACGCGGCCCTGCGTGACCATCTCCTCGGCGTCGCGGCGCGAGGCAAGCCCTGCGCGCGCCAGCGCCTTGGCGATGCGCTCGCCGGCCTTCTTCGGCTTCGGCGCGTCTTCGCGGCGCGGCCGTCCCTCGAAATCCCGATCGCGCTCGCGATAGGCACCGCGGCCGCCGAACGCCGGGCGCTTCTCGAAGATCCTGCTCTCGTCCTCGTTTTCACGGCGCGGACGATCACCGAAGCGGCCTTCGCTGCGCGGATGCTCGTGCCAGTCGGAGCGGCCTTCGGAGCGCTCGCGCGGGCGATTGAATTTCGGACGGTCGCCGCCGCGCTCGCCATCGCCGTCACGACGGGGGCGATCGAACTTTGGACGATCATCGCGCGGGCGATCGAACTTCGGCCGATCAAACTTCGGACGATCAAACTTGGGCCGCTCGCGGAACGGACGGTCGCCCGAGGGACGATCGTCGCGCGAACGCGAGAACCGGGGACGATCCTCGCCGCCTTCGCGCTTCTGCCAGGGCTTGTCCTCGCCGCGGTCGCGGCCACCGAAATCCTTGCGCGGCCCCTTGCCAAAATCCTTGCGCGGCGGCCGGTCGCCGCGCGGACCCGCATCGCGCTTCTGCCACGGCTTCGAATCGCTGCGCTCGCCGCGATCGCGCGGACGGTCGCCGCGGTCCGGTGCGCCGCGCGAGAATTTCCGTTCACCGTCGAACTTGCGCTCCGGACGGTCGCCACGCGGCGCGTAGGGCCGCTTGTCGCCGAACTTCTTGTCGCCGGTCCGGCCGGCGGGGCGGGAATCGTCGCGATCCCTGCGCGGCGGACGGTCGTCACGGCCATAGGACGGGCGATCCCCGCGCGGCTTGAACGGCCGCTTCTCGCCATCGCGCGAGGTGCGATCGGAAAACGGGCGGTCGCCACGCGGCTTGAAGCTGCGCTCGTCACCGCCGCGGTCGTCGCGCTTGAAGCGCGGACGGTCGCTGAAATCGCGGCGCGGCGCATCGCCCTCCTCGCGGCGGCGGAACGGACGGCTGTCGCGGTCGCCGCGGGGCGGGCGGCTGTCGCCCTTGCCCTCAGGGCCGCGCTTGGCGAACTTCTTCTCGGGGCCACGCGGCTTGCCGGACCGGCCCTTGGCCGGGCCGCGATCACGCCGGCCGCGGGAATCGTTGTCTTTGTCGCTGTCGCGAGGCATGAATAATCTCACTCAGGGGGTGGCCAGAAAGCAGTGTGCGCGCTCGTTCCGAGCCGCATGCTCAGGCAAAACCGGTATTCACTCTTGCTGAAGGCGGAGCTACTAGCAGGTTTCTGGCGATGATACGAGGCTTGAAAGCCCCCTCTTTCATGGATTTGGCGCTCAAAACGGCCGAAAATGCCGGAAAGGCGGGCGAAGTTCCGATCGGATGCGTGGTCGTCCGCAACTACGAGGTCATCGCCACCGCGGCGAACCGGACGCTGACCGACTACGACCCCACGGCCCATGCCGAGATCATCGCGCTGCGCGAGGCCGCGAAAAAGATCGGCAGCGAGCGCCTGGTCGACTGCGACCTCTACGTGACGCTGGAGCCCTGCACCATGTGTGCGGGCGCGATCTCTTTTGCAAGGGTCAGGCGACTCTATTACGGCGCCGCCGACCCCAAGGGCGGCGCGGTCGAATCCGGCGTGCGGTTCTTTGCCTCACCGACCTGCCATCACGCGCCGGACGTCTATTCCGGTGTCGGCGAGAGCGAAGCAGCGCGGCTGCTCAGGGAGTTCTTCCGGGAGCGGAGGTAGGGGCGCCGCATACTCCGCTGTCATGCCCCGCGCAGGCGGGGCATCCAGTACGCCGCGGCCTATCGCTTCCATCACATCCGTCTCGGAGTACTGGATCGCCCGGTCAAGCCGGGCGATGACAGTTGAGTATGCGGCGTGCAGCGTCGCGCTCAACCTGCCGAAAAGAACTCGCGCAGCGCCTGCGCGGTGACGTCGGGGTTCTCCTCGGTGAGGAAGTGGCCGGAATCCACCGGCATGCCGTCGACATTCGTGGCCCATTGCTTCCACGTATCCAGCGGTGTCGCGGCGGCTTGCGCGACGCCGGCATTGCCCCACAGCGCCAGCATGGGAATGGTGATCTTCTTGCCGGCCTCGAAATCGGCCTTGTCGAGGTCGTAGTCGAAATAGGCGCCGGCGCGGTAGTCCTCGCACATCGCGTGCACGCGGGCGGGATCGCGGAACGGGGCGATGTAGTGCTCCAGTGCGCGCGCGTCGATCGCATCGAGCGTCTTGGACCTGGTCTGGCTCGCCATCTTGAAGCGCAGGAAGAACTCTCCATTGCCCGAGATCAGCGTCTCCGGCAATGGGGCCGGCTGCGCCAGGAAGGTCCAGTGATAGATCTTCAGCGCGTAGGCGCGGTTCATCCGCTCCCAGTAATTATAGGTCGGCAGGATATCGAGCACGGCGAGGCGCGACAGCCGGCCGGGATGGTCGAGCGCGAGGCGGTAGGAGACGCGGCCGCCGCGGTCGTGGCCGGCCAGCGCGAAGTGCACGTGGCCGAGGCGCTCCATCGCCTCCACCATGGCCTTGGCCATCGCGCGCTTGCTGTAGGGCATGTGCAGCGCGTCGCTCTCGGGCATGTCGGACCAGCCATAGCCCGGCAGGTCGGCGATGATCAGCGTGAACTTGTCGGCAAGCTGCGGCGCCACGCGGTGCCACATCACATGCGTCTCGGAGAAGCCGTGCAGCAGCAGCAGCGGCGGTCCCTTGCCGCCGACGCGGGCAAAGATACGGCCGAGGGAGGTGTTGATCCATTCCGAGGCGAAGCCGGGATAGAGGTCGGCGAGATCGGACATCTTTTTGCATCCTTGTCTGGTCAGTCCCGGAGCTGCTCCCAACCAAAATGTCGAAAACAACCCCATGCACAGTACCACGCGTCCTCGGCGAAGGGCGCTAAGCCCAACAGCCGACTACGCATTTTTGAAATGTCGATGCGGCGGAGCGATGGCGCAAGGTTCCGTGCGCGCATTCCAGAAAAAAGCCTGTCAGCCCCTGGCCTTCTCGGCTTCCACCGCCTGCCAGCCGATGTCGCGGCGGCAGAAGCCTTCCGGCCAGTTGATGCGGTCCACGGCCTGATAGGCGCGGCCTTGCGCCTCCGTCACGGTCGCCCCTAACGCGCAGACGTTGAGCACGCGGCCGCCATTGGCGAGGATCGCGCCGTCCTTTGCGACGGTGCCCGCGTGGAAGATCTCGACGGTGTCGACCTTGGCGGCCTCCTCCAGCCCCTCGATGCGCGTGCCCTTCTGATAGTCGCCGGGATAGCCCTTCGCCGCCATCACCACGGTGAGCGCGGATTCCGGATACCAGCGCAGATCGAAATGCTTCAACTCCCCGTCGCAGGCGGCAATGAACGCCGGCACAATGTCCGACATCATGCGCAGCATCAGGACCTGGCACTCAGGATCGCCGAAGCGGACGTTGAACTCGAACAATTTCGGCCCCTGCGTCGTCAGCATGATGCCCGCATAGAGGATTCCGCGGAACGGCGTGCCGCGCTGCTTCATGCCGGTGACCGTCGGCAGGATGATCCTGGCCATGATCGCGTCATGGATCGCCGGCGTCACCAGCGGCGTCGGCGAATAGGCGCCCATGCCACCGGTGTTCGGGCCGACGTCGTGGTCGAACACACGCTTGTGGTCCTGCGCGGAGGCCAGCGGAATGGCGGTCTCGCCGTCGCACAGCGCGAAGAAGCTGATCTCGCGGCCCGGCAGGAATTCCTCGATCACGACTTCAGCGCCGGCTTCGCCAAAGGCGCCCTCGAACATCATGGCGATGGCGTCCTCGGCCTCGCGCACGGTCTTGGCGACGACGACGCCCTTGCCGGCGGCAAGACCGTCGGCCTTGACCACGATCGGCGCGCCCTGGCTGATGACATAGTCGCGCGCGTCCTTGGCATTGGTGAAGCGCTTGTAGGCGCCGGTCGGAATGCCGAATTCGGTGCACAGCGCCTTGGTGAAGCCCTTGGAGCTTTCGAGCTGGGCGGCCGCCCCGCTCGGCCCGAACGCCTTGATGCCGGCGGCGGTGAGATCATCGACGATGCCGGCCGCCAGCGGCGTCTCCGGGCCGACCACCACAAGCTCGACCGCGTTCTTTTTGCAGAAGTCGATCACGGCAGCGTGGTCGGCAACGTCGAGCGCCACGCACTCCGCCTCGCGCGCGATGCCGGCATTGCCGGGCGCGCACCAGAATTTGGTCACCAGGGGGGAGGCTGCGATTTTCCATGCGAGGGCATGTTCGCGGCCGCCAGAACCAAGCAGGAGAATGTGCATCGAAGGCTCGAAAAGAGGGGTCTGCTGGGGGCGGAGGTCGCACGAATCGCGGCGCGTCTCAAGGGGGCGCCATTCCAATTCCCCGTCATTCCGGGGCAAGCTTGCGCTGCCCCCTTCTCCCCTTGCGGGAGAAGGTGGCGCGAAGCGCCGAATGAGGGGTCTCTATCCGCGGAAAGACTTTTTGATGAGGAGCGAACCCCTCACCCTAGTGAGTCTGCGTCTACCGTCCTCGCTGCCCTCTCCCGCAAGGGGAGAGGGCACAATAATCGGCATCGCAGACGATCAACCCTGCTTCCCCGCGATGATCTCCTGCAAGGTCGCGACATGGCGCGCGAAGGCGCCGCGGCCGGTAGCGGTGGCGGTCACCGTGGTCTGCGGCTTCTTGCCGACGAAGGCCTTCTCCACGGATACATAGCCGGCCTTGGCCAAGGTCTCGATATGGGCGCCGAGATTGCCGTCGGTGGCGCCGGTCAGCTTTTTCAGCCGCGCGAATTCGAGGCCAGCGGACACAGGCAGTGCGTTCAGCGCCGCCATGATCTTGAGCCGCAGTGGCTGGTGGATGATGTCGTCGAGCTCCGCCATTCGCTAGATCCGCCGCATCCAGAGGCCGCCGAGGATCAGCCCGCCACCGTTGACGAAGGCCATCCAGAGCGGGAACGCCTCGCCGATGGTGAAAAAGCCGATCAGCGTCAGCGCGGAGATGCCGAGACCGATCGCCACGAAGGCATAGCCGAACCAGAGGCCTGCCAGGGTGTAGAACAGCATGAAGTAGAGCGGCCAGAACGCACCCAGCTGGCGCGGACCGAAATGACCGACGACGTTGGTGCAGAGATAGCCGAAGGCGAAGAACAACACGAATACCAGGAGCAGCCGGACGTCGAAGCTGGCACCGTGGGGATGACGCGGCGGGTTGAGCACACGCAGCGCAACCAGACCGCCGACGCCCAGAGCGTCCACGGCGACCCAGGCGTAGACCGCGTAGACCGGCCAGAGCCAGGTCACCAGATTGCCAGCGAACACCAACACGCCCCACCAGACCGCTGCGAGGCTCGCCAGCTCGTAGAGCTGCGATTGCTTCACGCGCTGGACGATGTCGTCGATGTCGGCCAGCGCCGCGGACGCCTCCTTGCTGTCGATCATGACTGCCCTGCCCCGCGCGTTGCCACGTCCTCGGCGATCACGGAGACCGCCTTCGGATTGGTGACCATGCCCATGTGGTTGACGCCGCCGATGATCTTGACGTCCACCGACGGCTTCACCGCCTGCATCGTCTCGGCATATTTGTCCGAGATCATCATCTCGTCCTCGGCGCCGGCGATGATCGTGATCGGTCGTGTCGTTGCCGGCAGATCGAGCCGATAGCCGCGCGTCGCGAAATTGCGCATCAGGCGGTCGGAATAGGTGGAGGTGAGGTACTTCGCTGAATTCGCCGGCACGGCGAAGGCCAGCACCGGAAGCTGCGCACAGCAGTCGATCCCAAGCTTGCGCAGCGCCGTGAGCCCCAGGAAACGCGGAATGTCGACACTGACCCACCCACCGTTGCTCGGCCTGTTGGTCGGCGCGTCGTAGCCGAGATAGGGCGCGAGCAGCACGGTGCGCACGAACATGTCCTGCATGATCGGTGTCGCGGCGACGCGCAGCGAGAAACCGGCACCGGCGGAATGGCCGATCAGGGTGAGCGGCAGGTCGGGCGCCGTCTTGCGCAAATGAGCGACGAAATCGACGAGGTCGTCCTCGAGCTGGCCGACATAGCCGATGTCGCCGCGCGTGCCGGAGCCGCCATGGCCGCGGATGTCGAGTGCCCAGGTCTCTACCCCGCGCGAGGCGATCGCATGGGTCAACGCATGATTGACGGTGCCGCTGGAGCCGGACGAGCCATGGATGAAGATCGCACCGTGGCCCGTCGCGGGGCCATTCGGCGTGTAGTGGCGATAGCCGATCCAGGTGCCGTCGCGGGCCTGAAAGCGCTCGAGCGGCGGCAGCGTCGAGAAATCGACGAGCTTCACGGACTCCGAGACCGACCGCATCTCAGGCGGCCGCTCCAGCGGCGTTGCGATCATTGCGGCCACGATCAGCGCCACAGCGCCGACCGCACACAGGGCCCACTTCAGTCCGCGCAAAACGCCGCGCAGCAGCCGGATCGCCATGGCTCAACTCCCTCGAATGCATCAATCAATAGAGAACTCTATATAACAGAGTACTCTCCCGATCAATCCCCGGATTGGCGCCGCACGACGAAAATCCTTAACGTCGGGCCTGACCCCAAAATGCCGAATCGTTTGCCGATGCCGCCCGCGGAACCCCTGCTCAACGCCCCAGAATTCACCGTCTCCGAGCTCTCACAGTCCCTGAAGCGGACGGTGGAGGATGCCTTTGGCCATGTCCGGGTCCGCGGCGAGATCTCGGGCTTTCGCGGCGCCCACTCCTCCGGCCACTGCTATTTCGCCCTCAAGGACGAGAGCGCCAAGATCGAGGCGGTGATCTGGAAGGGCGTGCACGGCCGGATGCGCTTCAAGCCCCAGGAGGGGCTCGAGGTCATCGCCACCGGCAAGCTCACCACCTATCCGGGCTCCTCGAAGTACCAGATCGTGATCGAGGCGCTGGAGCCGGCCGGCATCGGCGCGCTGATGGCGCTGATGGAAGAGCGCAAGAAGAAGCTCGCCGCCGAGGGCCTGTTCGACGAGGCGCGCAAGCAGCTCCTGCCCTGGCTGCCGGAGGTGATCGGCGTCGTGACCTCGCCGACCGGCGCTGTCATCCGCGACATCCTGCACCGGCTCGAGGACCGTTTCCCCCGCCATGTGCTGGTGTGGCCGGTCAAGGTGCAGGGCGAGGGCTCGGCCGAGCAGGTGGCGGCGGCGATCCGCGGCTTCAACGCGCTGCCGGAGGGCGGCAAGATTCCGCGGCCGGACGTGCTGATCGTCGCGCGCGGCGGCGGCTCGCTGGAGGACCTCTGGTCCTTCAACGAGGAGATCGTGGTGCGGGCAGCAAGCGAGAGCATGATCCCGCTGATCTCCGCCGTGGGCCACGAGACCGACATCACGCTGATCGATTTCGTCGCCGACAAGCGCGCGCCGACGCCGACGGCGGCCGCCGAGATGGCGGTGCCGGTGCGCAGCGATCTGTTCGTCGAGGTCGCCGATCTCGCCCGCCGCACCCGCGCCTATTGGCAGCGTGCCCACGAAAGCCGCCGCAACGAACTGCGTGCTGCTGCGCGCGCACTGCCCGCGGCCGGCGATCTCCTGGCGATCCCGCGGCAACGGCTGGATTCGGCGGGCGCGTCGCTGCCCCGCGGCCTCAAGGCCAACACGCATGCGCATTTCCGCAGGTTTACCGCCGCCAGCGCCAAGCTGACGCTGCGGGTGCTGCACGGGCAGATCTCGCAGGCCGATCACCGGCTCACCGTGTGCGGCGAACGGCTCGGCCTCTCCGCACGCTCGCTGCTGCGACGGCGGCGCGACCACTTTGCCGGGCTGGAAGTTCGCCTGCGCGCCTCGAAGCTCGCCAACGCGCAGGCACAGCGCAACGCGATTGCCCGCCAGCGCGAGCGCACGCAGCGTCTTTCCGAGCGGGCTAACCGCGCTCTCGTCACGTTGCTGCAGCGGCTCGATGCCCGCGTCGAGAACAGCGGCAAGCTGCTCTCCGCGTTGTCATACCGCGGCGTGCTCGCCCGCGGCTTCGCGTTGGTGCGGGACGAGGCCGGTCATCCCGTGCATTCGGCAGACAGCGTCGGTCCCGGCGCGCGCGTCGAGATCGAGTTCGCGGACGGACGTGTCGGCGCGACAACGGACGCGGATCGCCCGGCGCCTCCCGCAAAGCGCGCACAGCAGCCGAAGCCGGCCGCACAAGACACCAAGCCCGCGCCCAAGCGCGTCGGCAAGCCGGTGGATCAGGGCAGTTTGTTCTGAGGGTGGTGACGGCGCTGCTCCGCTCTCAGCGTCATTCCCCGCGCAGGCGGGGAATCCAGTACGCCGCGGCTCCTCAGTAAACCACGGACGTCTCGGCGTACTGGATCGCCCGGTCAAGCCGGGCGATGACAGCGCGTGTGTCGCGTGCCATGCAGCCCCAACCTCGTCATTGCTGTCGATGTTCAATAATTCGCTGATTGGATCGCGGTGGTCTTGGTAGCGGCGAAGGCCTTGGGAGTTTGTCCTGCCAAGGCCTGATGGGGTCTGTGGTTGTTGTAGTAGAGGAGGTACTCGAACAGCTCTTTGGCGAAGTGGTCGAGATGGTCGAAGGTCGCGCCTTCGATGACGTCCTCATCGAGGGTGCGCCAGAAGCGTTCGACTTTGCCATTGGTCTGCGGCCGATATGGCCTGGTGTAGCGGTGTTTGATGCCGAGCTCGAGCAGCATGGCCTCGAACGGATGCTCGTCCGGCTTGG
>NZ_FOQJ01000010.1:0-272958 GCF_900113725.1 Bradyrhizobium sp. cf659 | reverse complement strand
CTCTACAAGAGCCGATGGCAAATCGAGCTGTTGTTCCGTTGGATCAAGCAACATCTCGACATCCGCAAATTTCTCGGCGCCAACGACAATGCGGTCCGGCTCCAGGTGTTTGCCGCAATGATCGCCTACCTGTTGCTGCGTATCGCCGCCAAAGCCAACTGCCTCGCCATGCTTCCGATCAGGTTCGCTGAACTCGTCAGCCAGCTTCTATTCACGCGCCGGGGCATCGCCGCGATCGACAAGCCTCCACCCATCAACCCAAGCAAACGCAGATCCCACAGCCACCCAGACCAGATCGAGCTATCCTATGCCTAACTTCCCCGGACAGCCCTGCGTAAGAACGGGGAGAGGGAGACGAGACACCTCAACTCGCTTCTCGTCATGCCCGGGCTTGTCCCGGGCATCCACGTTCTTCGTGCCGCGACAAAGGTCGTGGATGGCCGGGACAAGCCCGGCCATCACGGCGTCGAAGCGCCTGCACGCAAGTGTGGGGAGAGGCCGGAATTCAAACGCAGTTTGAATTCCGGGTGAGGGGGACTCTCCGCGAGTCGTCTGTCCACTGGAACGATCCCTCTCGATACGTCATTGCGAGCGTCGCGAAGCAATCCAGAATCCCTCCGCGGAACGACTCTGGATTGCTTCGCTGCGCTCGCAATGACGGCGTGGGGCCATCTCGAAAAACCCAACGACCTCCGTCCCCGCGGAAACTCCCCCTCACCCTACCCTCTCCCCGCAAGCGGGGAGAGGGAGAAGAGGCATCTCGCCTCACTTCATCGCATGCCTGCATTCCGCCGCGCGGGACATCGCGCGATTGCGTTCGTGCCGTCAGGCAACTAGCCTCACCGTCTCAACAAACAGAAAATTCAGCCGGAGAGAACGCCATGGCGCGCCTGAAGTTCGGAGCCTTTCTTGCCCCGCATCACCCGATCGGGGAGCATCCGATGCTCCAGTTCCGGCGCGATCTCGACCTGGTCGAGCAGCTGGATAACCTCGGCTATGACGAGTTCTGGTGCGGCGAGCATCATTCCTCCGGCTGGGAGATGATCGCCTCGCCGGAGATGTTTTTGGCCGCAGCCGGCGAGCGCACCAAGCGGATCAAACTCGGCACCGGCGTGGTGTCGCTGCCCTATCACCATCCCTTCAACGTCGCCCAGCGCATGGTGCAGCTCGATCACATGACCGGCGGCCGCGCCATCTTCGGCTCCGGTCCCGGTGCGCTCGCCTCCGACGCGCACACGCTCGGCATCGACCCGATGACGCAGCGCGACCGTCAGGACGAGGCGATCGGCGTGATCCGCCGCCTGTTCAACGGCGAACGCGTCACCGCCAGGAGCGACTGGTTCACCATGAACGACGCCGCGCTTCAGCTCCTGCCCTTGCAGGAGGAGATGCCGTTCGTAGTCGCCTCGCAGATCTCGCCCTCCGGCATGACGCTCGCCGGCAAATACGGCATCGGCATCATCTCGCTGGGCTCGATGACGACACAGGGCCTGATGTCGCTGCAGCAACAATGGCAGTTCGCCGAGGATGCCGCGAAGAAGCACGGCACCACGGTCAACCGTGCCGATTGGCGCGTGCTCCTGACCTGGCATGTCGCCGAGACCCGCGAGCAGGCGCGCCGCGAGGCCGGCGCCGGGCTGATGCGCTGGCACAACGAGTATAATGTCGGCACGTTGCAGCGGCCGGGCCTCACCGCGTTCGCCTCGCCCGACGAGGTCGTGGACAAGACCGCCTTCGTCGAAGGCGCCGCCTCCGTCATCGGCACGCCCGACGACCTCGTGAAAATGATCAAGAACGTGATGCAGGTCTCCGGCGGCGTCGGCGCCGTGATCGGCTTCGTGCACGACTGGGCCAACCCGGAGAATACGCGCCGGAGCTGGGACCTGGTCGCGCGCTACGTCGTGCCGGAGATCAACGGCTATATCGATGGCCTCCGCAGGTCGCAAAAATTCGTGATCGAGAATCGCGCGATCTTCGAGCGTGCGGGCCAGGCCGTGATGGCCAAGATCATGGCGAACGAGAAGGCTGCCGAAGCGCTGAAGGTCACCGGCCCCGGCCGCGTCGCCATTCCCGCCGTCAACGCGCCGGATTTGCAGAAGGAAGCGGCGAAGCGGTAGGCCGATCTCCGTCGTCCCGGCGAAGGCCGGGACCCATAGCCCCAGGGAGGAATTTGTCGCGAGCTGACAAATCGCGAGTCTTCGCCAAACACAATTCGGTGGTTATGGGTCCCGGCCTTCGCCGGGACGACATCGAGAGTGTGTGACGATTTTGTGCGCAAGACGGACGCAGCGTCATCGCGTCCGGATGTGCTATGTTGGCAGCAAGCCAACCGGAGCAATCGTCATGTCGATGCAGAATGTGGCCGCCCCTGCGCTTCAGTTCACCGCGCCCAGGCGCAACGAGCTGACGCACATCCCCGGTGACGAGGGCTGGCCGATCATCGGCAAGACCTTCCAGGTGCTGGCCGACCCCAAGGGGCATATCGAGGCGAACGGCGCCAAATACGGCCCGGTCTACCGCACCCATGTTTTCGGCGAGACCAATGTCGTGCTGCTCGGACCCGAAGCGAACGAGCTCGTGATGTTCGACCAGCAAAAACTGTTCTCGTCGACGCACGGCTGGAACAAGGTGCTCGGCCTGTTGTTTCCGCGCGGATTGATGCTGCTCGATTTCGACGAGCACCGGCTGCATCGCAAGGCCCTCTCGGTCGCGTTCAAGTCCGGACCGATGAAATCCTATCTCGGCGATCTCGACCGCGGCATCTCCGCGCGCGTCGCGCAGTGGAAGGCCAAGCCCGGCGAGATGCAGCTTTATCCGGCGATGAAGCAGCTCACGCTCGATCTCGCAGCCGCGTCCTTCCTCGGCGCCGACATCGGGCCGGAGGTCGACGAGATCAACCGCGCCTTCGTCGACATGGTCGCGGCCGCCGTCGCTCCGATCCGCCGTCCCCTGCCCGGCACGCAGATGGCGCGCGGTGTCGCGGGTCGCAAGCGCATCGTCGCCTATTTCCGCCAGCAGATTCCGCTCCGCCGCGGCAATCACGGCGGCGATGATCTGTTCTCGCAGCTCTGCCGCGCCACCCATGAGGACGGTGCCCTGCTGTCCGAGCAGGACATCATCGACCACATGAGCTTTTTGATGATGGCGGCGCACGACACGCTGACCTCGTCGCTGACCTCCTTCATCGGCGAGCTCGCCGCCAATCCGGACTGGCAGGACAGGCTGCGCGCGGAGGTTCTCGCGCTCGGTCTTGCCCCGGGCGCGCCAAGCAGCTTCGACGATCTCGAGAAGATGCCGCTATCCGAAATGGCGTTCAAGGAAGCGCTGCGGATCAAGCCGCCGGTGCCGTCGATGCCGCGCCGCGCGATGCGCGATTTCACCTTCAAGGGCTTCAGGATTCCCGCCGGCACCGCGGTCGGCGTCAATCCGCTCTATACGCATCACATGAAGGACATCTGGCCGGAGCCGGACCGCTTCGATCCGCTGCGCTTCACCGAGGAGGCCCAGCGCAACCGCCACCGCTTCGCCTTTGTGCCGTTCGGCGGCGGCGCGCATATGTGCCTCGGCCTGCACTTCGCCTACATGCAGGCCAAATGCTTCGCGCGGCACTTCCTGCAGAACATCGAGGTGTCGCTGGAGCCGGGCTACAAGCCGGACTGGCAGATGTGGCCGATCCCGAAGCCGCGGGACGGCTTGCGGGTGCGAATGAAGGCGGTGTGAGATTTCTCGTGTCCCGGACGCGCAAAGCGCGAGCCGGGACCCGGAATCTTGAAGCGCGCTCAGTTCCGAGAGATGGGCCCCGGCTCTGCAGCTCACCGCTGAAGGAGCGCTGCGCTGCGTCCGGGGCACGAGAACCAAACTGGGTATCGCAGGGTGGGCAAAGGCGCGGAGCGCCGTGCCCACCCTGTCTTGCGGAAGATGCATTGGTGGGCACGCTTCGCTTTGCCCACCCTACGAATCTCGTCATTGCCGGGCTTGACCCGGCAATCCATCCTCTTCACAAACTTTTCTTGATGGATGCGCGGGTCAAGCCCGCGCATGACGAGCGTAACAAAACGGCCGCCTACGCCCCCTGATCGAACGCCTTGCGCAGCGCCACGTAGCCCTGCTGCTGCTGGCTCCAGTTGCGGCCGCCGGTGATGGCGCCGTCGATGACGAGGTCGTGGCCGTTGATGAAGCTGGATTCGTCGCTGGCCAGGAACACGGCGGCCTGGGCGATGTCGTCGGGGATGCCGGCACGCGGAATCGGCTGCGCGGTCTTGTAGACCTCGCGCATGACCGCCGGCGTCTTTTCCGCGGCATCGGTCGGCAGCCCCAGCGCCTTGCCGAAAATGCCGGTCGCGATCGCGCCGGGTGAGATCGAGTTGACGCGGACGTTGGATTCGCCGAGCTCCATCGCCACGCATTTGGTGAGGTGGATCACCGCCGCCTTGGCCGCGCCATAAACCACCGACGAGGAGAAGCCGGCGAGCCGGCCAGCGATGCTGCCATTGTTGATGATGCTGCCGGACCCCTGCTTCTTCATGTAGGGCGCGGCGTGCTTCATGCCGAGCATCACGCTGCGCACCAGCGTCGCCATCGCCGCGTCGAAGCGCTCGACCTCGAGGCCTTCGATGCCGCCGGTCTGCGCCGGCCCGCCGGCATTGTTGAACAGGCAGTCGATGCGGCCGAATTTGTCCACCGCGAGCGCGATCAGCGCCTGCATCTGCGCTTCGCGCCGTCACATCGGTCTGGCGGAAGACGCAAGTCGCCCCGAGCTGCTTCGCGAGTGCCTCACCTTCCGCTATGCGCCGCCCCGCGATCACAATTTTGGCACCTTCGGCAACGAAGACTTCAGCGGTCCGTAGTCCGATCCCGCTCGTCGCACCCGTGATCACCGCGACCTTTCCGTCCAGCCTGCCCATGGAATGTCCCTGTTTTCGAACCTCTTGACGCCAAATGGCGGATACCGATCGACGACGGCGCCGCGACGGTCAGCGCCGCGACGGTCACTATTCCTGCCGGCTCCCGACATGGCAAGCTTTGCTTGCGCTGGCGAGATGCGTAACATTCGCAACGAACGCACATCGCAACCGGGCAGCGCATGGAGAAGCTGATCGACGAATTCCGCAAGGGCTGGCAGGGCGCGGCACCGCCGTCGCTCGGCTTGAGCATTGCCTTTGCGGTGGCCTGCCTGCTGGTTGCGACGCTGGCACGCTGGGGCCTCGCGCAGGTGCGGCCCGACGTCTACTTCACCCCGTACTTTCCGGCCGTGTTCTTTGCCGCCGCGTTCGGTGGTTTCCGGATCGGCGTCGTGACGGCGATCGTCGGCGGCGTGCTCGGCGTCGTCGTGAATTTCGGCGATGCGATTGCCGATCACGCGCGTTTTGCCCTGCTGGCGCTCTACTGGGCCGTGAGCGCGCTGACCATCTGGGGGGTCGAGCACTATCGCACCATGCTGGCGGAGCAGCGCCGGATCTCCAAGCGCCTGATCGAGGAAGAAGACTATCGCAAGCTGCTGGTCGACGAGCTCCAGCACCGGCTGAAGAACAAGCTCTCGACAGTGCACGCCGTGATTCACCAGGTGCTGCATGACCAGCCGCAGGTCTGGGCCCGGGTCGATCCGCGGCTGCGATCGCTGGCGGCAACCGACGACCTGATCTCGCGGATCGACAAGGCCGGCTGCGACATCCGCGATCTCCTGATCTCGGAGCTCGGCCCCTACGGCCATGTCCGCTTCATCCTCAACGGCGACCGGCTGTTCCTGCCGCCGAAGCTTGCGGTCACGCTGTCATTGATGTTTCACGAGCTCGCCACCAATGCGGGCAAATACGGTGCATTCTCCGCGCCGCGCGGTCTGCTGCAAGTGTCGTGGACCGTCGCCGACGATCGCCTGACCATCACCTGGGACGAGACCGAGGGGCCGACCGTGGACAAGGTGTCCGAGCCTGGCTTCGGTACCCAGCTGCTGAAATCGGCACTTTCGGCGTTCGATGGCAGGACGGAGATCTCGTATCTGAGGACCGGGCTGCATTGCATCATGCAATGCCGCATCCCGCGAAGCGAATAGCCGCTCGGCAAAGCGAAAGCAGACTCGCGCGCGCCGCTCGCGGTTTCGCTGGGCGCATTGACCCTCTGTTAATAACGATCGGCGGCGCGCGTCGCATCGTCGCAAGACACCCCCGTATTTCTCCGGACCCCTTAACCAAACTTAAGAGGGAACCACGCAAGATCGCGTCCATTGCAAAGGCGCGCTGAAACAACAAGATTCATGACTTCTATGAACGACAACAGATATTCCGGCGCGAGCGAAGCCGAACTCGGATTTCTCAAGGAAATCGTTAGAATGCTGCCGGCCGGCCTGACCGTGCAGGACGCCCATGGCGAGCTTCTGCTCGTTAACGATGCCGCAGCGGCACAGCTTGGGATGGACGGCAGCCGTCCCTCGCCCGATCTGACGCCGCGCCGGGAAGCCTGCCGCCAGGCGCTGACCGCCGGCCAGGCGGTCGTCACCGAGGAAGCCCTGCACGACGGCGCGGCGCGCCAGGTGCTGCTCACGACCCATCGTCCGGTTCGCCTCGCCGGACGCGAGCTCCTGATCTCCGCCTCCTCCGACATCACCGAGCAGAAGAATTTCGAGGACCAGCTATTCCGCTCGGCCTATTTCGACGAGCTGACCGGATTGCCCTCGCGGCGCGTGATCGAACACCGCGCCAACAACCTGCTCGCGCGCGAGCATGACGGCGAGCGCTTCGCACTCGCCTTTCTCGACGTCGACAATTTCAAGCACATCAACGACTATTACGGCCACGCCGTCGGCGACGCGCTGTTGGCCGAGCTGGCGAAGCGGCTCGGGCGCGACCTGCGCGATTCCGACATGCTGTCGCGCATCTCCGGCGACGAATTCCTGCTGCTGCTGTCTCCGATCCAGAGCCAGGAGGAAGTCGCCGAATTCCTGCAGGCGACGCTGGAGCGGCTGACCGCGCCGTTCTTCATCGACCATTCGGAGGTGTTCGCCTCCACCTCGGTCGGCATCAGCCTCTATCCCGACCACGGAAGCAGCTTCGAGACGCTGCGGCAGAACGCCGACATCGCGATGTACCGCATCAAGAACGGCGGCAAGGGATCGGCCGCCTTCTTCGACGCCAGCATGGAGCGCGAGGCGCTGGCGCGGACCAAGATCGAGCAGTCGCTGCGGCTCGCGATCCTGGAGAAGCGCTTCTGCTGCGCGTTCCAGTCCAAGGTCGACATCCGCACGCAGGCCGTGAAGGGCATCGAGGCCCTGGTGCGGCTTCGCGACGACGAAGGCGTGATCCAGGCGCCGGGCTCGTTCATCAACCTTGCCGGCGAGCTCGGACTGATCGACGAGCTGACCCATCTCGTGCTCGCCGAGATCGTCAAGTCGATCGACCTGATCAACGAGACGTTCGGCGCGGAAGCCTCCATCAGCATCAACGTCGCCGCCAGGCAGGCCGGCAATCTCGAGTTCATGCGCAGCTTCGCGCAGGCGCTGGACGACACCGGCTTTCCCCAGCGCTTCATGATCGAGGTGACGGAAGACGCCTTCGTCGCCAAGAATCATTTCCAGGCCGAGATCCTGCCGATGTTCCGCAAGCTCGGCGTCGGCATCTCGATCGACGATTTCGGCACCGGTTATTCCTCGCTCTCGGCGCTCGCCGATATCACCGCCGACGAGATCAAGATCGACCGCTCCTTCATCACCGACATCCATAAGCGGCCGCGCAGCCAGGGCATCCTGCGCGCGATCGAATCCTTGAGCGAAGCGCTCGGCATGACCGTGATCGCCGAGGGCCTCGAATCCTACGAGGAGCTCGCCTACCTCCAGGCCGCGACCAAGATCCGCTACGCGCAGGGCTATTATTTCTCGCGGCCGATCTTCCTGGAGGAGCTGAAGCTCGCAACACCCGTCTCCAGCGAGTCCCGCGCCAGCGTGGTCAGCCGCCCGCTGCAGCAGAACCGGCAGGGCTATTCGCGGGCGAACGGGTATCGGCGGTAGGGGGCGAGACAGCAGCTCCACAATCTCTGTGTCGTCCCGGCGAAGGCCGGGACCCATAACCACAGGGAGCGGTTTGATTGAAGACTGGCAGTTAGGGGACCCAATCCCCGGTACGGTCACCGTGGTTCATAGAGAGATCACGCGGTATGGGTCCCGGCCTTCGCCGGGACGACGACAAGTTCGGAGCCTGCACCGTTTTCGCCCTTTGAAATTACTGCCCTTTTGGTAATAAACAGGCGGGCTTCCCGCGAGGCACGCCATGTCCGGTCCCTCTTCCGTCGTCAGCGATCCCGCCTATATCCGCGCACGCGCCATGGAGACGCTGTTCGAGCGGCTGGAGCACCTGTGCGAAGGCGCCATCGCCATCGATCGCAGCGGACGCGTGGTGTATGTCAACGAAAAATACGTCACCGCGATCGGCCTCTCGCATGCATCCGAGGCGCTCGGCCGCCCGATCGAGGAGGTCATCCCCAACAGCCTGATGCGAAGGGTCGTGGAAACGGGGGAACCGATCATCCTCGACATCATGGAGCTCGGCGGCGAGCAACTCGTCGTGACCCGCATGCCGATCGAGGACGAGAAGGGGAACATCATCGGCGCGATCGGCTTCGTGCTCTACGACCGCCTCGAGGGCTTGAAGCCACTGCTCGGTCGCGTCGCCCAGCTCGAAAACGATTTGCGGCTGGCGCGGCGGCAATTGTCGCATGCGCGCGCCGCCCGGTTCACCTTCGACGACTATGTCGGGGCAACCGCCGGCATCGCACAGGCGAAGGAGCTTGCCGCGCGCGCCGCGCGCCAGAGCGTCACTGTTCTGCTCACCGGAGAGACCGGCACCGGCAAGGAAATGCTGGCGCAGGCCATCCACAACGCCTCCGCCCGCGCCGAAAAGCCGTTCGTCAGCGTCAACGTCGCGGCGATCCCGGATACGCTGATCGAATCGGAGTTCTTCGGCGCCGCGCCGGGCGCCTATACCGGCGCGGACCGCAAGGGTCGCGACGGAAAATTCCGGATCGCCGACGGCGGCACGCTGTTTCTCGACGAGATCGGCGAGATGCCGCTGCAATTGCAGGCCAAGCTGCTGCGCGTGCTGCAGGAGCGCGAGATCGAGCCACTCGGCTCCGACAAGGTCACCAAGGTCGACGTGCGCGTGATTGCGGCCACCAATGTCGACCTGCACAAGCGGGTCAGCGAGGGGACATTCCGGGCGGATCTCTACTACCGGCTCAACGTGCTCTCGATCGTGCTGCCGCCCCTGCGCCACTGCCTGGCCGACCTGCCCGAGATCTGCGGACGGCTGCTCGACGACATCAGCGCCTCCGGCGACTACCTCAATGCCAGGATCACGCCGAGCGGCCTGGCTGCGCTTGCGCGCTATGGCTGGCCCGGCAATGTCCGCGAACTGCGCAACATCCTGGAACGCGCGCTGATCCTGAGCGATTCGGGACGCCTCACCAGCGACGACTTCGATCGCATTCTCCCCGTTGGCGCGGAGACGGTGCCCACGGCACCATCGCGGCCGGCCGGCCTCGTCCTGCCCTATGCGGAAGCCGAGGCCGAGTTCGAGAAGCACACGCTGGAACAGGCGCTCGCCGCCAGCAACGGCCAGATCTCGGAAGCGGCCAAGATGCTCCAGATCTCGCGCGCGACCTTCTACAAGAAGCTCGCCAAGTTCGGCCTCGCCTCGGGAGCCGCATCCGTCTGAGTTGCGAGACATCGCGTGTCCGGAGTCTCGGATTCCTGACACGCGGCCTGGCCGCTTTTTCCCGAAGCTCGCGCTGAAACTGCTGGGTTTTCAGCCATTTTGCGCAAACCTGTGGCATCTGGCGCGGAGCTTGCTCTTCGCTCTGCACAATGACGCATGCTGCACATGCGCATTCGCAACCAGGGAGGACGCAAGATGAGTGAAGCGATCTCGGTCCATCAGCTTCAGGCGAGACAGCCCTCGCACGTGACGGTCGCCACCGCGAGCCTGATCGGCACGGCCATCGAGTGGTACGACTTCTTCCTCTACGGCACCGCCGCGGCACTGATCTTCAACAAGCTGTTCTTCCCGAACTTCGACCCCATGATGGGAACGCTGCTGGCGTTCGCGACCTACGCGCTCGGCTTCATCGCGCGTCCGCTCGGCGGCGTCGTGTTCGGCCACTACGGCGACAAGATCGGCCGCAAGACCATGCTCTATCTGACCCTGCTGATCATGGGCGCCGCGACCGCGGCGATCGGCTTCCTGCCGACCTACGAGACCGCCGGCATCTGGGCCGCCGTTCTGCTGGTGACCTGCCGGCTGATCCAGGGTTTTGGCCTCGGCGGCGAATGGGGCGGCGCGGTGCTGATGGCGGTCGAGCATGCGCCTGCGGACAAGAAAGGCTTTTACGGCAGCTGGCCGCAACTGGGAGCGCCGCTCGGCCTCGTGCTCGGCACGCTGGTGTTCTCGGTGGTGTCGTCGATGCTGACCGACGCGCAGCTCTATGCCTGGGGCTGGCGCATCCCGTTCCTGTTCTCGATCGCGCTGGTGCTGGTGGGCCTGTGGATCCGCTTCACCATCGCGGAATCGCCGGAATTCCAGAAGGTCAAGGACACCAAGCAGGACGTGAAGATGCCGATCGTCGAGGCGATCCGCATGTATCCCAAGAACATCCTGCTCGCGATGGGCGCGCGCTTTGCCGAAAACGGCTTCTTCTACATCTACGCGACCTTCGTGCTGGCCTATGCGACGCAATCGCTCGGCATGAACAAGCAGGACATGCTCAACGGTGTGCTGATCGGCGCGGCGATCGAGACCTTCACCATTCCCGCCTTCGGCGCGCTCTCCGATCGGCTCGGGCGGCGGCCGATCTACATCTTCGGCGCGGTGTTCTCGGCGCTGATGTCGTTCCCGCTGTTCATGCTGCTGTCGACCAAGAACCCGCAATATGCCTGGATCGCGATCGTGCTCGGCCTCGCCGTCGGCCACGCCGCGATGTACGGCCCGCAGGCGAGCTTCCTGTCGGAGCTGTTCGGCACCAAGGTGCGCTATAGCGGCGTCTCGCTCGGCTACAACCTCGCCTCGATCTTCGCCGGCGCGCTGTCGCCGCTGATCGCGACCGGATTGATGACGGCGTACGCGCCGGCGACCTGGCCGATCTCGCTCTACATGATCGCGCTGGCGCTCATCACCGTGGTGTCGGTCTATTTCGCCACCGAAACACGCAAGATAGTGCAATCCTGAATGTCCCAATGATGCCTCTTGTCGCGGGGAGCAACCTGTTCCGGGCCTGCTCCTCGCGCTAAGATCGACGCACAGCAACGGCATACGGTCCAGGGATCGGGAGGAACGCCGTGAGCCATCATCCAGCTCTGCCCTACCTGCGCAATTCCGAGAAAGGCAAGGTCGTCACGGCGGCCGAAGCGGTCATGCTGATCCGCGACGGCGACACCGTCGCGACCGGCGGCTTCGTCGGCATCGGCTTTGCCGAGGAGATCGCGATCGCGCTGGAGGAGCTCTATCTCTCGCACGAGGGCGATGCGCCCTATACCCAGGGCAAGCCGCGCAATCTGACGCTCGTCTATGCGGCCGGCCAGGGCGACGGCAAGCAGCGCGGCCTCAATCATTTGGCGCATGAGGGCCTCGTCCGGCGCGTGATCGGCGGGCATTGGGGCCTTGCCCCGAAGCTCCAGCAGCTTGCGATCGCCAATCAGATCGAGGCCTATAACCTGCCGCAGGGCGTCATTACGCATCTGTTCCGCGACATCGCGGCGCACCGGCCCGGGCACATCACCCGCGTCGGCATGGGCACCTTCGTCGACCCCCGCAATGGCGGCGGCAAGCTGAATGCGCGCACCACCGAGGACGTGGTGGAGCTGATCAAGATCGGCGGCGAGGAATGCCTGCTCTACAGGACGTTTCCGATTGATGTCGGAATCATCCGCGCCACGACAGGCGATCCCGACGGCAACCTCACCATGGAGAAGGAGGCGCTGACGCTGGAAGCGCTGGCAATCGCCATGGCGGCGCATAATTCGGGCGGGATCGTCATCGCCCAGGTCGAGCGCGTCGCCGAGAGCGGCAGTCTCAATCCGCGCCAGGTCAAGATTCCCGGCATCCTCGTCGATTGTGTCGTCGTGGCGAAGCCGGAGAACCATTGGCAGACTTTCGGCACGCAATACAACGCGGCCTTCTCGAGCGAGATCCGCGTCCGCGCCGCGTCCCTGCCGGTGATGCCGGTCAGCGAGCGCAAGATCATCGCCCGGCGCGCCGCGCTGGAGCTGAAGGCCAACAGCGTGGTCAATCTCGGCATCGGCATGCCGGAAGGGATCGCCTCGGTCGCGAACGAAGAGCGGATCATCGATCTCATCACGCTGACGGCGGAGCCTGGCGTGATCGGCGGCATCCCGGCGAGCGGGATCGATTTCGGCGCGGCAATCAACACCCAGGCGGTGATCGACCAGCCGTATCAATTCGACTTCTACGACGGCGGCGGCTTAGATGCCGCCTTCCTCGGGCTCGCCCAGGTCGATCGCGCCGGCAACCTCAATGTCAGCAAGTTCGGACCGAAGCTTGCGGGTGCCGGCGGCTTCATCAACATCAGCCAGAACGCCAAGGAGGTCGTCTTCGTCGGCACGTTCGGCGCCGGCAAGCAGCGCATCGCGGTGAACGACGGTAAGCTCGCCATCCTCGACGAGGCGAGGTCGCGCAAATTCGTCGACAGCGTCGAGCACGTCACCTTCAGCGGTCCCTTCGCGGCGGCGCGGGGGCAGCGCGTGCTCTATGTCACCGAGCGCTGCGTCTTGGCGTTGCGGCCCGACGGGCTCGAACTCATGGAAATAGCGCCCGGCATCGACATCGAGCGCGACATCCTGCGCCTGATGGATTTCAAGCCATTGATCCCACGCGACCCCGTCCTGATGGACGCCCGCATCTTCCGCGACGGCGCCATGGACCTGCGCGAGCGGCTGCTGACCATTCCGCTCGACCAGCGCTTCACGCTGGACGAGCAGCAGAACCTGTTCTTCGTCAACCTCGAACGCTATCCGCTGCGCAGCAAGGCCGAGATCGACGCGATCGCGGCCATCGTCGAGGCGAAACTCGCCCCGCTCGGCCGCCGGGTCTACACCATCGTCAATTACGACAACTTCTCGATCCTGCCGGAGCTGATGGACGACTATTCGGCCATGGTGCGCAGCCTCGTCGACCGCTTCTATTCCGGCGTGTCGCGCTACACCACGTCGGGTTTCCTGCGCATCAAGCTCGGCGAAGCCCTGGAGAAGCGCGGCGTCGCGCCGCACATCTTCGAAAGCGCGGAAGAAGCGCAGTCGGACTGGCGGCAGATCGAGTCTGCCGGCAGCCCCGCCGCGTCCGGCGACACGCGCGTGACACGGCAGGCCCAAAAATGATGCATGCTGATATGCCGGCGCAGCCCGCCGGAAGGTTGAATTGCAATGTTCGTAACGTTGTGCAAATCGCTGTTACCGAGAAACTTTGAATCAGGAGGGACCATCGTGCGTCGATCACTCATCATAACAACAACCATCCTCGCCCTCGCCGCGGGCACCTCCGTACAGGCCGACGACCTCAAGGTCGCATTGATCTACGGCAAGACCGGTCCGCTCGAGGCCTACGCCAAGCAGACCGAGACCGGCCTGCAAATGGGCTTCGAATACGCCACCAAGGGCACGATGACGCTCGACGGCCGCAAGATCGTCGTCATCACCAAGGACGACCAGGGTAAGCCCGACCTTTCCAAGGCCGCGCTCGCGGAAGCCTATCAGGACGACAAGGCTGATATCGCGATCGGCACGACCTCGTCGGCCGCAGCGCTCGCCATTCTCCCCGTCGCCGAGGAGAACAAGAAGATCCTGATCGTCGAGCCGGCGGTCGCGGACCAGATTACCGGCGAGAAGTGGAATCGCTACATCTTCCGCACCGCGCGCAACTCCTCGCAGGACGCGATCTCGAACGCGGTCGCGATCGGCAAGCAGGGCGTCACCGTTGCAACGCTGGCGCAGGATTACGCCTTCGGCCGCGACGGCGTCGCCGCCTTCAAGGAGGCGCTCGCCAAGACCGGCGCGACGCTCGCCGCCGAAGAATACGCCCCGACCTCGACCACCGACTTCACCGCGGTCGGCCAGCGCCTGTTCGACGCGCTGAAGGACAAGCCGGGCCGCAAGGTGATCTGGGTGATCTGGGCCGGCGCCGGCAATCCGCTGGCCAAGCTCCAGGACATGGATCCGAAGCGCTATGGCATCGAGCTCTCCACCGGCGGCAACATCCTGCCCGCGCTCGCCGCCTATAAGGGCCTGCCCGGCATGGAAGGCGCGACCTATTACTTCTACGAGATCCCGAAGAACCCGGTGAACGACTGGCTGGTCGCCGAGCACCAGAAGCGCTTCAACGCGCCGCCGGACTTCTTCACCGCGGGCGGTTTCGCCGCCGCGATGTCCGTCGTCGCCGCCGTCACCAAGGCGAAGTCGACCGACACCGAGAAGCTGATCACGGCGATGGAAGGCCTGGAGTTCGACACGCCGAAGGGCAAGATGGTGTTCCGGAAAGAGGACCATCAGGCGCTCCAGAGCATGTACCACTTCAAGGTCAAGGTCGATCCGAACGTCGCCTGGGCCGTGCTCGAGCCGGTGCGCGAGCTGAAGATCGAGGACATGGACGTCCCCGTCCGCAACAAGCGGTAGGTGCTGCACCTCTCCCGCAGGGAGAGGTCGGCATAGGCCGCCTCAGGCGGCCGTTCGTAGTAAACGCCGATGCGCTGCATCGGCTACGGCGCCGGGTGAGGGGTACCACCCTCTCGTGGGACCTGAGCCCCCTCACCCGATTTGCTGCGCAACTCGACCTCTCCCCTTCGGGGAGAGGTGAACCGATAGACCAACCCGGTTTGCAAGAATGCCGCTGACTCTCGAAACGCGCGACCTCACCATCCGCTTTGGCGGCCACGTCGCGGTCAACAACGTCTCCTGCACGTTCCGCCCGGGCGAGCTCACCGCCATCGTCGGGCCGAACGGCGCCGGCAAGACCACCTATTTCAACCTGATCTCGGGCCAGCTGCGCGCTTCACACGGCAGCATCCTGTTCGACGGCATCGACATCACCCAGCATTCCGCGCCGTTGCGCACGCGCGCGGGCCTCGGGCGCGCCTTTCAGCTCACCAATCTGTTCCCAAATCTGTCGGTCGAGGAAAATGTCCGCCTCGCAGTGCAGGCCGCGAACGGCACCCATTACGACATGCTGCGGCCGTGGATGGTCCGCCGCGACCTGATCGCGCGCGCCGACGCCATACTGGACCAGGTCGCGCTCGGCAGCCGCCGCGGTGTGGCCGCGACCGCGCTGTCGCATGGCGACCAGCGCAAGCTCGAGGTCGCGCTGATGATCGCGCTGGAGCCGAAGGTGTTCATGTTCGACGAGCCGACCGCGGGCATGAGCATCGACGAGGTGCCTGTCGTGCTCAACCTGATCGCACAGCTCAAGCAGGACAGGAGCAAGATCATTCTCCTCGTCGAGCACAAGATGGACGTGGTGCGCTCGCTCGCCGACCGCATCATCGTGCTGCATAACGGCCAGCTCGTCGCCGACGGACCGCCGGCCGAGGTGATCGCCTCGCCGATCGTGCAGGAAGCCTATCTCGGCGTCGCTCCGAAGAGTGCAGCATGACCGATCTGCTCAAACTCTCCGGCGTGCACACCCATATCGGCCGCTACCACATCCTCCAGGGCATCGATCTTACGGTCCCGCAGGGACAGACCACGATGCTGCTCGGCCGCAACGGCGCCGGCAAGACCACGACGCTGCGTACCATCATGGGCCTCTGGCAGGCCTCGAAGGGCGAGATCAGCCTCGCCGGCGAACGCATCGAGAGCCGCGCCACGCCCGACATCGCGCGGCTCGGCGTCGGCTACGTGCCCGAAAGCATGGCGGTGTTCTCCGACCTCACGGTGAAGGAGAACCTCGTGCTGGCGGCGCGCGACGGGCCGCTCGACGACACCCAGCTCGACTGGATCTTCGGCTTCTTCCCGGCGCTGCGCCGGTTCTGGCTGTCGCGCGCGGGAAGCCTCTCCGGCGGGCAGAAGCAGATGCTGTCGATCGCGCGCGCCATCATCGAGCCGCGCAAGCTGCTCTTGATCGACGAGCCGACCAAGGGGCTGGCGCCCGCCATCGTCATGGCGCTGATCGAGTGCCTGAAGGAGATCAAGCGCAAGGGCGCGACCATCCTCTTGGTCGAGCAGAATTTCTTTGCCGCGCGCGAGCTCGGCGACAACGTGCTGGTCATGGACAACGGCACCATCGTCCATCGCGGCGAGATGGCGGCGCTCGCCGCCGACGTGCCGCTGCAAGAGCGGCTGCTCGGCCTGAGCCTGGAGGCGCATCAGTGACAGAACTTGCCGCAAACGATCCGCTGCCGAAGCCGAAGCGCGACATCGCGCCGATCCTGCTGCCGGTCGCGCTCGCCCTCCTGGTGATCCCGCTGGTCGGCTCGCCCAGCACCTGGCTGACGCTGACCGCCGCGAGCCTCGCCATGGGCATGATGATCTTCATCATGGCCTCCGGGCTGACGCTGGTGTTCGGCCTGATGGACGTGCTCAATTTCGGCCACGGCGCCTTCATCGCCGTCGGCGCCTATGTCGCAACCCTGGTGCTGGCACCGTTCGCGGCTTCCATTCAGGCCGATTCGCTCTGGACGAACCTCGCGGTGCTGGCGCCGGCCGCGCTGCTGTCGATGGCGGTGTCGGGCGCGCTCGGCCTGATCGTCGAGCGCGTGCTGATCCTGCCCGTCTACGGCCAGCACCTGAAGCAGATCCTGATGACGACCGGCGGCCTGATCGTTGCCGAGCAGGCGCTCTATGCGCTGTGGGGGCCGCAGATCATCCCGATGCCGCTGCCCACTTCGCTGCGCGGCTCCTTCATCTTCGGCGACGTCGCGATCGCGAAGTACCGCGTGCTCGCGACGCTGATCGGCCTTGCCGTCTTCATCGCGATCCAGCTCGTACTCAACCGCACCAAGCTCGGCCTGCTGATCCGCGCCGGCGTCGAGAACCGCGAGATGGTCGAGGCGCTCGGCTATCGCATTCGCCGCCTGTTCCTCGGCGTGTTCATGACGGGCTCCGCGCTCGCCGGCCTCGGCGGCGTGATGTGGGCGCTCTACCGCGAACAGGTGCACGCCTCCATGAGCGACGACCTCACCGTTTTGATCTTCATTGTCGTCATCATTGGCGGGCTCGGGTCGATCGGCGGCTGCTTCATCGGCGCGATCCTGGTGGCGATGGTCGCCAATTACGGCGGCTTCCTGGTGCCGAAACTCGCCCTCGTGTCCAACATCCTGCTGATGGTCGCCATTCTGATGTGGCGGCCGCGCGGCCTCTATGCGGTGACCAGCCGATGATGATCCTCTCCGGCGATCCGCCGCGCAGCCGCGTTCTCACGCTCGTCCTCGTCCTCATCATCCTGGCGCTGGCGGCGACACCGTTCCTGTTTCCCGGTGCCAAGGCGCTGAACGTCGCGGCCAAGATCTGCGTCTTCGCCGCGCTGGTCGCCTCCTACGACCTGCTGCTCGGCTATACCGGCTCGGTGTCGTTCGCCCACACCATGTTCTACGGCATCGGCAGCTACGCGATCGCGATCGCGCTGTACGGGATGGGTCCGAATTGGGCCGCGGTCGCAACCGGCATCGTTGTCGGCCTGCCGCTCGCCGCGCTGCTCGCGCTCGCGATCGGGCTGTTTTCGCTGCGGGTCGCGGCGATCTTCTTCGCCATGATCACGCTGGCGGTCGCCTCTGCCTTCCAGGTGCTGGCCTCGCAGCTGTCCTGGCTGACCGGCGGCGAGGATGGCCGCAGCTTCCAGCTGCCCGAACTGCTGCGCCCCGGCACGGTGCTGATCTCCAAGAACCTGTTCGGCTTCGAGGTCAACGGCCGCATCCTCACCTACTACCTCGTGTTCGCGATATCGGCCGTGATGATCCTCGCCCTGCTCCGCGTGGTGAACTCGCCGTTCGGCCGTGTGCTGCAGGCGATCCGCGAGAACCGTTTCCGCGCCGAGGCACTCGGCTTCCGCACCGTGTTTCACCTGACCTACGCCAACTGCCTCGCCGCTCTCGTCGCCGCCAGCGCCGGCATCCTGAACGCACTATGGCTGCGCTATGCCGGCCCCGACACCTCGCTCAGCTTCTCGATCATGCTCGACATCCTGCTGATGGTGGTGATCGGCGGCATGGGCACGATCTACGGCGCGATCATCGGCGCCACCATCTTCATCCTCGCGCAGAACTACCTGCAATCGCTGATGGGCGTCGCCTCCAAGGCGGCGTCGGAAGCCGGGCTGCCGCTGCTGCCGGGACTTCTGCATCCCGATCGCTGGCTGCTGTGGCTCGGGCTGCTGTTCATTGCCAGCGTCTACTTCTTCCCGACCGGCGTGGTCGGACGGCTGCGCAATCGCGGTGGTGACAAGAGCGTGGGCACCTCGCATTAAGCTGTCATTAATGATGCAGCGCAGCGCGGACGTGACCGCGGAATTGGATTAATGCTTAGGTAACTGGCTTTCCTAAGGTTTAGGCCATTTGTGCGGTGTATTCCTGTCCCTCCAGGGAGGGGGAATGCGCCAGGTCTTTTCCACGGTGGCAGCCGGAATGTCCTTAGCCGCGAACAACGGCTGGGCGGCCTTGGCGCGGCGTGGTCCTGTCCTGTGGCTGACCCTGTGCGGCGCGCTGCTGGTCGCGGGGATCTTCGCCGTGACCGCCGTGGCCGTCGGCGAATTCCGCGAGCGAACCCTCACCAACCGCGAGCGCGAGCTGGAAAACACGGTGCAGCTGATCGCGCGGCATTTCGATCAGCAATTCGAGGATTCCGACGTCGTCGCCGCCGATCTGATCGGGCAGATGAACCTGCCGGAGATCACCTCGCCCGCGATGTTCCGCGAGCGCCTGTCCGGCTCTGCCGCAAACCAGATGCTGCGCAGCAAGATCAGCTCGGTCTCCTATCTCGGCGACATCGCGATCTACGATGTCGACGGCGAACTGATCAACTGGTCGCGGGCCCAGCCGTTGCCCAAGATCAACGTCTCCTCGCGCGCCTACTTCCAGACCTTCAGATCGAACCCGATGGCCGAACCGGTGCTGCTGGAATCCGTCCGCAGCTTCATCATCGGCAAATGGACCACGGTCGTCGCACGACGGCTGAACCTGCCGGACGGCACGTTCGTCGGCGCGATGGTCCGGCGGATCGATCCCGACAGCTACCAGAACTATTTCGCATCCGTGGCGCTCGCCGAAGGTACGGCGATCTCGCTGTTCGATCGCGAAGGCAAGATGCTGGCGCGCTATCCGCATGTCGAGGAGCTGATCGGCAGGAGCTTCAAGACTGCGCCACTGATGCACAAGGTGCTGACCAAGGGCGGCCAGCAAACGCTTCGCGTCAGGAGCCCGATCGACGGCGAGGAGCGGCTTGGCTCAGCCGCGTCGCTGAAGCATTTCCCGCTGGTCATCGTTGCCACCAACACCACGGCAGCGGCGCTTGCCGACTGGCGGCAGCAGACCGGCTTCATGGTCACGACCGCCGCGCTTTCGGCCGTCGTGATCACGCTGATCCTCTTTCTGATCATCCGCCAGATCAACCGGCAGAACCGCGAAGCCCATGAGCGGATCGAATCGGAGCGGCAGCGGCTCGACACGGCCTTGAACAACATGTCACAAGGGCTGATCCTGTACGATGCCGCCGGATACATCGTCACCTGCAACCGCCGCTACGCCGACATGTTCGGCCTCTCCCACGACATCATCAAGCCCGGCTGTCACATCCGCGAGGCGATGTACCATCGCAAGGAAAGTGACGCGTTTGACGGCGATGTCGAGGAATTTTGCGCCGACGTCATGAGGATCGTCGCCGAAGGCACGGTCTCCACGCGGATTCATCAGTTGGCCAACGGCCGCGCCTTTCAGGTCATCAACACGCCGCTCGCGCAGGGTGGATGGGTCGCCACGATCGAGGACATCACCGAGCGCCGCAACCTGGAGCAGGAGCGCGATCGCAACCACACCTTCCTGCGCGAGATCATCGACCATATTCCCTCGCGCATCACCGTGAAGGACGCCCGGACGCGGCGCTACCTCCTGGCCAACCACGTGGCCGAGCAAGAACTCGTCGCCGTCCCCGAGACGATCGTCGGCAAGACCGCGTTCGACCTTTACCCGACGGACGCCGCCGAGATCATCACCCGGGACGACGACAAGCTGCTGCAATCTTCGGACGGACTGTTTCTGGATGAGCACATCTGGTCGACGCCGGCCACCGGACGGCGCTACATTACCTCGACCCGGATCGGCATTCGCGACAAGTCCGGCGAGCCGCGCTACATCATCAATGTCGTCGAGGACGTCACCGAGCGGCGGCGCGCCCACGAGAAGATCGCGCATATGGCGCATTACGATGCGTTGACCGACCTGCCGAACCGTACGTTGTTCCGCGAGCAGATCGAACGCGAGCTGGCGAAGGTCGCCGACGGCGGGCAGTTCGCGCTGCTCTACATCGACGTCGACGAATTCAAGGGCATCAACGATTCGCTCGGCCATCACGTCGGCGACGAGCTGTTGAAGGCGATCGCCACCCGCCTCCGTGGCTGCCTCAAGAAGAGTGACCTGATCGCGCGGCTCGGCGGCGACGAGTTCGCGGTGATCCAGACCGCCATCCAGTCCCGTGCCGACGTGCTGTCCTTCGTGACGCGGATCTACGAGGCGATCCGGCAGCCCTATCACTGCCTCGGCCACCAGCTCTCCACCGATGCCAGCATCGGCATTGCGCTGGCGCCGCAGGACGGCAACGATCTCGACCAGCTGATCAAGAACGCCGACCTTGCGATGTACGGCGCCAAGGCCGAGGGACGCCGCACCCACCGCTTCTTCGAGCCGGAAATGGACGCGTGCGCCAAGGCGCGCCTGACCATGGAGCAGGATTTGCGTCAGGCCCTGGTGAACGGCGGCTTCGAGATCCACTACCAGCCGCTGGTCGATCTGCGCTCGGGCGAGGTCTCTGGCTGCGAGGCGCTGCTGCGCTGGCGCCATCCCGAACGCGGCGGGATCTCACCGGCGGAGTTCATTCCGATCGCCGAGGATACCGGCCTGATCAACGAGCTCGGCGACTGGGTGCTGCGCATGGCCTGCAACGAAGCCGCGACCTGGCCGTCGCATGTGCGGGTCGCGGTCAACGTCTCGCCGGTGCAGCTCAAATGCGACACGCTGGCGCTCAGGATCGCCGGCGCGCTCGCCGCCTCCGGGCTCGACCCGCGCCGGCTCGAGCTCGAGATCACCGAGGCCGTGCTGATCCGCGACGACGAGGCGGCGCTCTCGATCCTGCACCAGCTTCGCGCGATCGGCGTGCGGATCGCGCTCGACGATTTCGGCACGGGCTACTCCTCGCTGAGCTATCTGAAGCGCTTCCCGTTCGACAAGATCAAGATCGACCGCTGCTTCGTCGCCGACATCGCGGAGACGAGCGGCGCGCCCGTGATCGTGCAGGCGGTGGTGAACATCGCCGCCGCGAGCCACATGACTACGGTCGCCGAGGGCGTCGAGACCGAGGCCCAGCGCGAGCTGCTGCGCGCGCTCGGCTGCACCGAGATGCAGGGCTATCTGTTCAGCGCGCCGAAGCCGGCCAGCGAGGTGCGAAAGCTGTTCGGCCCGAGCGATGCCGTGCCGGTGGCGGCAGTGGCCTGAGATGCCGAAGGCAGGGAAAACTTCGGACAAATCCGTCGACGTTGCGGATTCCTATGCCGTGCGGCTGATGCAGCATCTGGTGGTGCCGACCTTCGTGATCGACCCGAAGCGCCGCGTGGTGATCTGGAACAGGGCCTGCGAGCGGCTGACCGGCGTCGCCGCCTCCGAGGTGATCGGCACCAATAAGCACTGGCAGGCCTTCTATGAAACGAAGCGCCCGTGCCTCGCCGACCTGGTCGCGCTCGACCGCCCCGAGCAGCTGCCGGAATATTATCCGGAATATGCGGCGCGCGGCCATAACGGGCTCGGCTTCAGCGCGGAGAACTGGTGCGTGATGCCGAAGCTCGGCAGCCAGCTCTATCTCGCCATCGACGCCGGTCCGATCCACGACGAGGCCGGTCATCTGATCGCGGTGGTGGAGACGCTGCGCGACCTCACCGACCAGAAGCGCGCCGAGACGGCGCTGAAGGAGCTCGCCGCCAAGGACGGGCTGACCGGCCTGTCGAACCGCCGCTCCTTCGACCAGATGCTGATGACGGAATGGGCCCGCGCCCAGCGGACGCAGAAGCCGATGGCGCTGCTGTTCGTCGATGTCGATCATTTCAAGCTGTTCAACGACCGGCACGGCCATCAGAGCGGCGACGAATGCCTGCGCGCGGTCGCCGCCGTCGTCAGCCGCCATGCCGTGCGCCCGCTCGACCTCGCCAGCCGCTATGGCGGCGAGGAGTTCGCCCTGATCCTGCCGGACATGGATTGCGATTCCGCCTGCGCCATCGCCGACGAGATCCGCATCGCCGTCATGGCCTTGCGGATCGCCCATGGCGCCACGGGCGCCGGCGATCACGTCACCCTCAGCGTCGGCGTCGCCAGCCACATTCCCGGCGAGGCCGACGACAGCCCCGACCGGCTGCTGGGCCTGGCCGACCAGGCGCTTTATGCGGCAAAACGGCTCGGCCGCAACCGCGTCATCTGTGGCGAACGGCTGCTCGCCGAATTCACCGGCCTCGGCCGCAACCCGGTTCCTGGCCGCATTGCCCGCAAATCAGCCTAGCCGAACACGGTGGAAGCGGTTGCCCGCCCCTCGCCAATCGGCTAAATGAGGCCCCACTGCACCCGTAGCTCAGCTGGATAGAGCGTTGCCCTCCGAAGGCAAAGGTCACACGTTCGAATCGTGTCGGGTGCGCCAGCAAAATCAAATAGTTACTGAATTTTTCGTCCCGGAGCCGATCCCTCAGGTAAGCACCGGGTAAGCAGGAGATTTGCCTTCGTGATATGCCGAAGTCTGTTGCTCACGGTTTTGACCGTGTCCATCACCCTCACTCAGGCATTCGCATGGGACGGTACCAACACGACTACCGGCACAAGCGTTGAGATCGAGCGAGGGCAGCTCGTCCGATCCGGGCGGACTATAGAAGTGTACGACAGCGATCAGGGCTACAAGGAATATGATGTCGACAGCGTCCGACGGTACGGCAGAACTGTCGAGATCGAGGCGACGGACGCCTCGACCGGCGAGAGCACTACGCTCGAAATGGAGGATGAGTGAGAACTGACCGCTTTCGTTAGGAGGCGGAGAACAGCTTAAGAAAGTCTGCGATAGGTTCCAGCATACTGAGTACTGCTGGCTTGAAGAGCCATATCGTCCCCCCAATTACGAGCACGCCACTCAAGGAGAGCAGAGCGATAGCACTCCTTTTTCGGACGTAGGTCGCCTCCAGGAGAGAGCGCCCGAGACGGCGATTATCCATGGCCATGTTGAACGCCGTTGTGAACCAAGTGAGCACGATGATTAGTGCCGATGCTCCTATGAAGTTGAAGAAATTTTCTGCTGCAAAGGTGCTCACCTGATAGAGCAGCGGAAAGTTCTCTTTGTCATCATTCGAAATGCGCGGTTGAATCAGAATAGCAATAGTCGCCACCACGATAGCAACAAATGCCAAGACGACGGTCCTTGATGCGACCGCCTTGCTGATAGAAGCATTCTGGCGATTGGCGACGATCTGTTCGGCTACCGCGATTTCATTGGCTTTTGCCTGAAGGCTTTGAAGTAGGGCATCTTCATTGAAGTCGGGGAAGTCGCGATAGTCCTCCTTGAGTTTGGCTTTGCAGCAATCGGCAAAGCTCTTGCAGTAGGCCAATATGCCCATTGCTCTTAGAGAGGATCTTGCGTCGGGGTCTCGCTTGAACCGTATGATTGCGTAGTGCAGTGAATATATGACGTTCTTTCGCCACTGAACGTCGTCGCTTTTGTGATCTTGTAGGATAAGGATCGTGTCGGAAGACGGTTCATGATGCTGGTGAGCGTGCGCAGCATCGCGAAGGAAAAAATAGCACTGATCTGCTACCCACTTCCGAATATTATGCCCATCATGCTCAGCGAACTGCTCCGATGCTCGCTGCAACGCCTCTTCTTTGAATCTTGGTTGACTGAAGTACACCTCGCCATTCCGCTCGAGATCAAACTCGATCTCAATATCGGCGCCCTCCTCCACGACCTGCCTGGCACGATCAAATGCCAAGTTCGCTTGAGCCGGAACATCAATCTGGCTTTCAAAACGAAGTTGCCAGAGGTCACCAATAAGCTTGCGTAGCTGTTTATCAGCACGAGCACGCCAATCTTCTCGGCACTTGAAAACGTGGATCTTGCCACTGATCTGGTCAGCCAACAGCGGACTATTGTTCGACTTCGCTGTCAGCGTAAACCAGAAGTCCCCACTGATGTCCCGCGCCCAATGTATGAGACGAGGAAACAGAATGTCGCTGAGTGGCCTTCTCTGGTACGCGACAATAATCCTCTCCTCGCCGGTATCGATGTTGGCGAAAATCGACTCCGTCGGACGGCGCGTATCTCCGACGTGCCGGAACGACAATCGTCCATTGACCGTCGGAATCCAGCCGGCGTATGGACGATGAACGAAGCTAGATGAAGAGCCTTCAGCGGAAGATGCGATCGAAGGCTTCGTCGGAGAGTCTTCCGCAGACTTCAAGTCGATTTTCTCTACGATTATAAATCATGCCGCCCTTGATGCGACCATCGGGCAGCCAATCGTCACGGGTCCGAGCTCGACCCATGACGGCATCGGACACGCCCCTAACGCGCGAGGAGCCCTTCTTCGCTTCAAAGCGATCCAGGCGAAACAGCTTGTAAGCAACGGAGAGCAGCATCGCTGCCAAAGAAAGGCCAACGGCCAAACCGAGATAATTAAGAACCAGCATGGGAAGCGTTCCCGAGGTTGACGTGCCGAAAATTCAACCGGAACAACGAGCTACGAATCAAAATGTGCCAGTCGTGGGCTCCTGTCAAATGGCCGCGCTGCAGCAGCCGGGCCGATTGAGCAACCGAGCACGTCACCGACGCAAGCACGATATTTGCCCTCCCAGGCCAGTTCCCGGACTCCCATGTTCGTTAAAACGGGAGTGACTCGACCACGCACATCCTGACGCGAGGCCTCTCAGCGGCCATTTCTAAGCGTCCTGGTGGCAGAAAATATTTTTGGCACCATCGCCGGAATTGCCCAGTTCTCGGCTCTGCGAGCAGGATCTTAACTGGTCTTAACCTTTCGTAGTGGCCACTGGCTCGGCTCCGCATCGGGCCCGTACCGGTGCTCCTCTCCTGCCAATCATCTTCATCAGCTGACCCAAAGTAGTTCTTGACGAACAGATTGCGGAGTCTCCTTGGGGCTGCCCAAGCCCTAGCGGCTTGCGAAGGGCCATTACCGGAGGAATCCTCCGTCATGAGCACCAAGTCGCGAGAAGTAATCTGGGGCGGTCAGATCATGGGCGCCGCAATGCGCGCCAACCAGGCTCGCGTAGATGCCGAAAGCGCGGTTCGCGAAGCCGACCGCGCGGAGGCTGAAGCCTGGTCTGTCCGCATGGAAGGATACGGCGGCCCTGCCCAGCCCTCCCCGACCATCGGACAGTGCCTCAACGGCGGGTTTGGTTGGCTGGAGGTCGAGTGCGCCCGCCGCAAGACCCGCGCGAGCCTGCCGCTCGACGCCATCCGCCGGCCTAAGGACACGCCGCTCTGGAAGCTGGAAGCTTCCCTCAAGTGCCGCGCGTGCCGCACCACACGCTACGCACCGCCTGCCAGCATGATCAAGCTAACCGAGACAAGGCAGATCACACCCTATAAATGGGTTCATCCCACCGAGGACCGTTAGCCGGGGTCTCCACAGCGAGAACTTTTTCTTGTACCTCTATAGATTGTGGGGGGATCGATCTATGTCTGTCGGTACCGCAATATTTCTAACAGGGATTTTTCTTTCTCTCATTGGACTCTACGCGGCCACGAAAGACCGCTGGCGCTGGCGCCTATTCGTCAAGCGAGCCTCGATAGCCTTGGGCAGCCTAGCCGCCTTTGTCATTCTCGCTGGCGCCGGCATCTACTCGCTGCAGTTTATTTCTTGGCCCGTCTCTCCGCAGACCGAATATTCGCGCATCAAAATCGGCATCACACCTGATGAGGTGATCTACATCAAAGGAATGCCGAGCTCTGTCATGGGCGAGATGAGCAGAGATCCCGATTGGTCAGGCTGGCAACAAGTTATTGAGATAAAGAAGATCGAGAAGGGGAAAACCGTAAGAGACTTCCAGGATTGGACGTGGGGAGAAAATGGCAGCAGGATCGACGTAGCGTTCGATCCCGCAACAAGATCCCGCGTGGTTGCTGTCGAATGTTACTCCTCCGACAAACGTAGTCGCTGCCCTCCGATCGAAGGCATTCTTGATGGTTCGAGCGAGGCTGAGGTGGTTAAGAAGTTCGGAGAGCCTGACGCTGCAAAAATCACGGGCGCCAGCAAGCGGATGTCATATCAACGGCTAGGCGTATTCTTCCTGCTCGAGCAGGAGGTTGTATACTCGCTCGGTGTGCACGATCCCAAATGGAAGCATGAGTAACTGCTGGGGCGGAAGTGCCCATCTAACGGGAACCAGGACAGATGAAGGGAACCGGCTTTGCAGTGGCAGCTACCATTCTTTCGATAGTGCCGGCTTTCGGCGACTGCGACGAAATTGTCGGGAAGCGAGTGGCATCGCAGGTGTCGAGCGATTTTGCGACACTCGTCGGGTTCACCAAGGCGAGTTGCGCGATAACTGCTGATGGGCAGCAATGCTCCCTGCTCTGTCTTTCAGATCTCAATATCGTCGGAGACAATCGCAATCTCGCTCTCGCCATGATCACCGCTTCCGCGGGAAAGAGGATGAGAGATGCCGGCCTGAGCAAGTTCGCTCGGGTCACCTTTGCCGATCGTGAGCTGCTGAGTGCTCGTAAGGCACTTACGATTTCGGCCGTGGATGCATCTACGACGCAGCAATCCATAGCAAAAGCTGGAGGAGAGCACCCCCTGGTCGTATCGGCAAGGGTGGCGGGGGCATACCGGACAATTGAAATTCCTAAGTCAGGGGCGAAGAAGTGAAATACGCCACCGACCGTTCGCGGCTTCAGAAGGTGCCGCCCATTGCTGTTGCTCCGGCGCCCGCGATGGGGAATCATGCGCAGGCTGTGGGGGGGCCGGGCAATGGTGTTGCGTGTCGTAAGCGAGCAGTCCGAAGCGGAAATCAGGAAACAACGGGTTCATGACCAGTTGAGCCGTGACCTTCGCAGATTTGCGGCGAACTTCCTCCGAATGACCAGCGGCTCAGGCAAGCCGTTGGAGCTTTTACCGCAGCTGGAAAAGTTGTCGGCGTCCATTAGGGACTACCATGATGCCCATGACGGTGCCCTTCCAGCATCGAAGGTGATCCATCAGATACTTGATGGTCACGAGGCAAAGCTTGAATACAGACCTTGGATCAAGGAAATCAGCGAAGCCGAGAGGCAACGTTGGGAGGCTGATGGCACCTTCGATCGCCAGGAAGCTATCGCTGGCCTCGTCAGATCGGGATTGCGCATGGTGGCAGCTGAGCTCGTTGATCAGTTGACACAGCACAGTGTCGCCGAAAGCGACTTCTATGAACATCTCCGGAAATTGGACGAAGCTCGAGAGAAGAGCCGCCGCATTCATAACCCCAAGAAGAGATAGGCAGTGCCTGTATCAGTTCGATTTTACTTGTTCGCGTCTGACGGACTCCAACGTATTTCGCATCGGGTTATGGAAGGCCTCTGTCAGGGCCGTGACGCCATGCCTCAGTTTGCTGGCACGAAGCAGAAGGTTGTTAACGCAATCATCGAGGTCGAAAACGGTAAGCCCGCTCGGATAGTCAATATTGAAGGGACCTATCTGGATTTCGACAGTGCTGGCAAAATCCAGGAGTCTCTGTGGCGCGGCGTTGTAGAAGCGATGGATACGCACGATGCGCTGGAGAGGTCTAAACGCACAAAAGCATCAAAGGTTGTCGATCTAACGCCAAAGCTAAATCGCGAAAGATGGCAGAGAGAGAATCGCTGGACCCCAAGTCAACGCGACCTTGATCTTATCTGCAGCAATGTCTTTGGTCGACAGGATGCTTCGAAGACTCCTTTGAGGGTTGCGAAGGGAGTCGCTGCAAAACCGCCTCCTTTGACCTATGAGGCGAAAGCGGCAATCGATGAAATTCGGACGAAGCTTTTCACCGTCGAGGGAAAGCTGGAATTGTTAAGTGAGCAATCGCTGAAAGGCTTGGCGTTCGAAGCTCGCAGGCTCGCCAAGGATGATTCAAATCAGCTGTGGTTGGGAGTAGCCGAGGCCGCCGATCGCCGCGGCGAGATCCTGGCGAGACATCGCACGGGAAAAGGCACTTGGTATGCCTCCGTCGAGATTATCCGCTGGGATGCGAGCAAACGGTCAGGTGAATCCAGCAGCATCGCGCATGAGAAATGCAATTCTAAGAAGGAGGCTGAGGAGGCTGCCAGAAAACTCCTGTCCGAGAACGCAAAGCACTTTAGCGCCGAGACATCAGTCGAGGCTCGCGTGGTATGCGATCTGGAGTGGAACAGTGAGGAGGCCAGTTAGGCGCCGGATATTCGCAGGCCCGCATGCTGTGGCATGGCCCGCCAGAGTGAACCGGCGGGCCTTGCTCTTCTCGGCAGTCAAATCGGCTTCAAGACCGATGCAGCTGCACCACGGGCCACGGCGATGGTTTTGAGCGCCTTCTGGCGCCTGTCAAGAAATCGATCCCCTTTCGGGCACGCCTTTTGTCTATGCGGGTGGACCTTTCAGCAGGTCTACATAGCGGATATGTAAGGTGATCGGGCCCTTCGAGCCGTCCAAAAGAACCCTAACCTGGTTTGCTGTCGCGCCCGGCCCCAGAACAAAACCCTTCTTGCCACCGAGCCGAGGGCCCGCCGTGGCGGCAACGACAATTCGGCGGCCGCCCACCAGTCCTTCTTTGACGTCCGCAGGATCACCCCACCTCGATAGATTGCGATTTGTGCTGCGCGGCATGGCCTCTTTCATACCGCGGCGTTCTTGGACTTGGCCGATGAAAACACTGTGAACCCGCTGGATCGAATGCTGGGTGCTTCACCCGATTCGTAAATTCTCCGCCGACTCTTTGCCGCGATTTGTAACAACGTCGAAGCTAACCTTAGCTCCCTCTATGAGCGAGGTGTAACCAGCCTTCTCAACTGCCGAGATATGAACAAAGACGTCTTTGCCGCCCGAATCCGGTTGAATGAACCCGTATCCCTTCGTCGAGTTGAACCACTTTACCGTCCCCATAGCCACTTAACTTCTCCCTTTGAGACCATGCTGAGCATCCGCTAAAAACGGTCCCGACACCCCTACATGCCGGGACCGTTGGAGGCGACTTGGCGGTAATGGGATCGCCAAGCATCCCGAGCCTAGAAAGATTCGGCAATCGGCTCTGTTCGCTTTTGAACATTGGCTATAAGTTCCATTGGCGGGAACGGTACCTGCAATGAAAGACATGCAGGCTCAGTTGGAAAAGCTCCGCACAGATGCCGCCGAGTGCGCCCTCATCCGTGACCTGGCGACCGACCCGAAGAAACGAGAGTTTTTTACGCGGCTGGCCGATCAGGATTAGGGTCTGCCAACGGCGCTTTGACGCAGCGGGAAAAATCGGCAATACTCGCCGCATGGTTGCTCTCGATGAGATTGCAGATGCCAGCCGCCGCGAAGCTGACCGCGCGCATCGACTGAGATTAGAGGGCTTGGTCGAGGACATCCGGAAGGCCATAGAGGGACCGAGCAGCGCCAAAGAGAAGGTGGCGTGGATCAGAGAGTTGCTCGCCGTCCAGGGCTATCGCACCCAAGAGTAGACCCACCAGCGTGATCGCCCGATGCTTGCCGTGTTGCTGTCAGACCGGCGCAACAATTGCGTGTCCTACTTCACACTCGGAGGTGAGACATGTCTGATACAATCGGCCAAGCAAGCCTGGAGGCTGACGTGACCACGGAAGAACTGAACGTAGTCGATAAGACGACGTTTCGCGACCGCGCCTTCCTAGCTGTCTATGCATTAGCGGTCGTCATCGCCACGGCTGGTTGGCTCTACACCATCCTGCGCGCTGCACTAAAAGTCGCCGGTTGGCTCTTGGGCTAAACGGCCGCTGCTAGCTGGCTAATCTTGATTACGGCACAAACGATCATGCCCCACAGCGCGAAATTGATCTGCAACGCCTCCACCATTTCCATCCCCCCTTTTTCTGGGCAAGCCGCGTTCTTGGTGACACGGGTCCGCTTCAACCTAACGCAGTTGTCAAGCACTGCTCGCGGTTCGGCAAGCCCGGACCAATACTGACCACAGCCCTGAAGTGGGCACGGCGAACAGGAGTTCCGAGGGGAGCGGACGTTTGCGAGCCGGGCTCGCGTCGGCATCGGGCTAAAGGCGAAGGGTAAATAGGCGCCCACGATGCCGCGAGATGGGGAGGCGCCACACGATTTTCATTTTGTCGGAATCAAATTGAGTCGTTGCTTCAATTATAAGGACGCCATTCATGACCACGGAAAATTGCCTGATCGTCCACGTTGCTGGAAGAAAGTTGGATCTGCTGCGAGGAGAAGCCTCCCGCATTGCAAGGGACAGTAAAATTGATTGGTGGATCGATCGCGCCGATGTCGGCACGCGCTTCTGCTTTGAAGATGCGAAAGCGAAAGAAGCCTTCGCTCTCACCTGCGACAACTTCGGCATTCCGTGCCGCGACGGCTAGGAACTAAGCCCAATGGGAAAAGCCGCAGCGTGGTTCCAGCCCCACTGCGGCCATATCCCGGGCAACTTGCAATTAGCTGATACTTAAATCTCGCCGGTGTTCCTTCAGTAGAACGCCTCGTTCCGAAAATGGAGTCCGGACAACTACCGGAGTCCGCTGTTTCACCCGTTGTAATTAACGGCCGAACATGGCACCGCTCGCTCTTCCAGCCCCCGATGCTCCCGGCTGCCGATCCAATTGCGGATTAGAGCGCCGGGAGTGCTAGGCCCGCCAGCGTGAACCGGCGGGCTCTCTATGCTCCCGATGCGGGCTCTCATCAGTCGAGATTGAGCTTCTTTTGGAAAGCTCGGATCATGTCCTCGACGTGCCCAACAGCGAACAGGGCCCTCGCAACGCCATCTGGCGTCAGATCGTGGCTTACTACCTCGAACACTTGGCCATCGCTGCCGCTGCGCGTAAATTCTGTATCCCCAACAACTTCGAACACCGTTAGGGACGCAATACGTGCCATTTGCACAAGTTCTGAGAGGTCGCTCTCGAGATCAAGTGGGCTGATCGGCTGGCGCCGATTCTCGGCTATCGGCGTTGAGCTGGCCAAATCCGCGCTCTTCAGCATCATGTTCATGGCTTCTCTCCGCTCCTATGCTGCGAGCTCTCTCAGTGATTCGATCAGGTTACGGTTGGCGAAGTAGTACCAGCTTCGGCCGATCTTCTGCTTCTCGTCCTCGAGGTCGAAATAACTCTGCCGGAAACCGATCCCCTTTTCGATCTCCACGGAGTACTCCAGCAGTGCAATCACCCCGTTAAGGCTCGTCGGTACGACCGATGCAAGCTGGCATTCGGCCTCAATCTCAGCATCGGCCAAGCGGTCAAGATTTCGATGGTAGCTTATCCAGCGGGGATCATCTTTTTCGATGATCTCCTCCGCGGACCGCGTTCTACGCTTCTCTGGCGGAATGGCCTTCTCGATGCTGTCTTCCTGGTGGACGAGGGCGTTATAGGCCGCAACAGCACGTTTATGCGCATCCAGTGCGGCAAAGATTGGATCCACCTCCGTCGCCAACGATGTTGAGACGGAAAGTGCGGTGGCGCCGACGACCATATTCATGACTGACCTCCTAGTGATCTGTGCCCCGGGCTCAGCAATGTTTGAGCCAGCGGTTAGTTCTCGCCGCGCTGGTCCGGGCTGACATGCGTTGTGCCCGCTTTCCCGATGGGGGGAAGATGTCGAAAATTGCCGGGCGCCCGTGGCGCCATTCGCTACCGCGTTCATGTTCTTTCTCGAATTTGAGTGGTGATGATTGACCGAGCGTGGTCCGCCCTGCTCAGCCGGTTGCGCCATGCAGGAAAGTTTATGGTTGCTTCACCTCCTTTCGGGCTTGCCAACCGAACAGTTGGGGCCAAAGGGGATCGAAGTGTTCGCACAGCGTTTCAAATGCCGCGCGGGCCGCGCTCTCGACCAGATCGATTTGCAGGCGCGGCCACACCGCTGTGGCCTGTACCTGGGGCGTCCAATGGCTCGACGAAAAACCCTTGCGGACGCCGTCCAGGGTTTCGTGAAAATAGCCCTCGCATTGGCCAATCGTGCCAAACCTGAGAGCCAGCACACCAATTTCGCGCTGCTGCTCGGGCGAAAGCCGATCCCAAGCCTTGCCCGCATCAAACGCGGCGAGCTCGTGAAACGTGGGCAAGCGATCCGAGAGGGGGATTTCTGCCTCGGGGACTGCGACTTCTCCGGGCGCTGTGCCGCCGCGTCGGACGCCGATGATTGTCCGCGCATTCCAGATGGCCGCGCGCTTGCGGTCGCCTTTCTGCAAGAGAACATCGACCATGCCGCGAGGCGTCTTGGCGCCAGCGCTGACGCTGAGCACGACTTCCCCCGAGCCGGTCACATCACCGCGCAAAAGGTGGCGCGCGGGGACCTTGATGAGGGTGCTTTGGTTGGAGGGTGCGAGCATGGTCCGATTTCCTTATGCCCAACGCTGAGTGGGCAGATCGAAAGCCGGCGCCATGCCAGTGCGAGCGACGCGAGCCGCAGCGAAGCCGCTGCGCATCTGGAGGGCGAGGTAATAGCTGTACGACCGGTTGACGTGGTGGGCGGTGCCGCGCAGCGTCAGCTCGAAAGCGTAATCTTTCTTCGCTCGGGCATGGGCCTCGGTCATGAGCTTGGAGCGGAGCGCGTTGGCCGATGAGCGCGACTTGGTGTTGACGGAAGCCTCACGGCGGACCATGGCTGAGTTGCGGTTGAACTGCCCGGTCTGCTGATTGGTGAGGAAAGGTGCGGACATAGCTCCGCCGCTCACCGGGAGGGTGCTTTTGCTCATCTGTATTGCCTTTGGGCTTTTGTCTTGATACAAAATGGATCATAGCCATGATCCAAAAAGTGTCAAGCAGGAATTTGGATGATTTCAATCGAGCAAATCAGAGCGGCTCGCGGCTTGTTGGGTTGGTCTCAGACCGACCTTGCAGAGGCTGCCGGGCGCTCGCTACCGACCATCAAGCGTCTAGAGCGGGAGAGCGACGATGGCTCTGCTGTGTCGGAAGATGTTCGGGACGCGGTCCGCGGTGCGCTGGAGAAGGCTGGCGTCGAGTTCATCCCCGAGAATGGGGGAGGCGCGGGCGTGAGGATGAAGAAGCGGAAGCGCTGATTTTTAGTTCAGAAGTACCCCACCCCTTTTGGGGCCCCAGCCTTCCGACTTGCGAGCCCTAAAAGGCCATTTCCTGGGGCTGGATAAATCGGACGAACTTACACACCCCATAAAGAGCGAATATTTTTGAGCGGGAAATGCTCGATACCCCTATTTTCATAGGTCGAAAAATCATCTCGAAAATCGAAATAATTCGAATTTTGGGGCTCGCATTCCCTCACTCGTTCAAGCGCACTACGTTTCCGATAGAGGGCCGCCCGCTCCACCTTTTGGAGGCCGAAGTTCCAAATATCGCTTTGAAATTGCTTCCTCCTGCTTTTTTAGCGAGTCAAACCAAAATAAGGCGGAGGGCTTGGAATGCTTCAGCGCGAAGTCAATCGCTTCGGCTTTACGGCTCTCGGCAAGTTCTGACTCGTTCGAGAGCAGACTCGCCGCTCGTCGTATTTTTTCTAGATCCAGATCTATCAAATTAAGAGTGCTCGTAACCGAAAAGAAATGCTCTTGATCGCCCTGTTCGACTCCAGCGACTGTTTCTAAGTCAAGCTTCGATAGATCGCTTTTTTCCAGTATAGAGGCAATGCTAGACACGCTTCGGCAATGACTGATGAAAGGCGCGTAGCGCGTTAGCGATTGCTCGCCCAGCTTGTTGGAGATTTCGTATGATTTCTCTAAATCGATTACCGCGAGTAAGGCTTCCTCAGCTCTACGTCGGGCATCGACCGTACGAAGATACAGCCAGTTAACGAATGCCACCCGCCTACTACTCAGGGCAAGCGCCGCTTGCTTTTGTTGCCAGTCTACATTCGTCTTTGCGGCATCTTGTGCCGAGCGGTAGCTCATTTTTGCGCTTCTGTGGGCGCCATAGAATGCCAGGGCTGCAGCCAAAAGGGCAACAAGAGCCCCAATTATGGTTTGGTAATCCTTGACCCAACTCATGTGATCGACCTCTCAAATCGGGACTATTTGGTCACCGCTTAATGACATGCGTCCTGTTTTGCCCCAATTGCGATCAGCCGCCAGGACTCGCGAGCGCCCCTCCCCCCGAGCGCTACAAATTGGTAGATGCTATTTGGTATCCTCGGGTGATCGTTTACCAATTTTCGCAGTGAGTTCGGCTATTCGCTTGTCATCCTTCGCTTTGATCGCCTTCCGAAGCTCTTTCAGGTCGGCCTGCCTAAATCCAGTACTCCGCGTAGCCGCGCTGCGGTGAGAAGCCTCGATCGCTGCCGCAAGCCGCTCGCCCAATCTGCGTTGGGAGGCCTTCGGTGGCCCGAGATCCACCACATCGTCCCAACTGGCCGCCAATCCCTTCTTCAGTTGGCGAGTTGGTGGCTTGGCGGGCGATCGGGGCCGCTTCGATTCCTCGATGCTCTTAATTCCTCGCTCGATCACTCTCTCAGAATGCATGCCGCCAAAGGCTGGCTCTTCGCCGAGAACCTTATGGGCTGCCAGACGTAGCGCCCCTTTCACAATATCATCGAAACCGCCCTCGCGGAGCCAACGGCGATGGCGCCACTCGTCGTCGGACGAATAATCCATTTCGGCTTGTGGCAGGAGCAGCGCTTCCTGCAATTCTGTGACCGACAACCCCCGATCTGACTGTTTCTCGAACTTGCTGATCGCCTCCACGAGCGCGGAAAGCCGGCGGATTAGATAGGTTGCTTCGGTATCGTTGCCCGCCCGCCATCGCCCGGAGCAAAGCTGCGGCAAACTGGGATAGTGTGCGCTGCGCCTCGTCCTTGGCCCATTCAATCTGCCGGTCGGCACGAGCGTGGGGGTTGTCGCTAACGACCCTCAACTTGGGAGGCTTTTCGTCCTCGTCGTCATCACCATTGTCGCTTGGCATCGACGTCCCTGGCCGGCGGCTCTCCAGACTTGATTTCGTTTGATTAAAATCAAGACGGTAGAGGGTTCGACTGCTGTCAACCGCACTGATCTATAATCAATTGGTCGCCATTGTTCTGCAACTAGAATTTGTAGTAGCTTATCTCCGTTTCAGTGGGCCCAAGGCTGGGGAATGGGCATGCTCAGGATCGTACGGTTCCTTATTCTGTTTTGTGTTGCCATTAGCCTGTCTGCCTGCGTCACAACCTCCATGCAGGGATACGCTGACCGCGACCTGCCAGCGAAGCCTGTCAAGCGGGTCATCGCGTATGTTGCTGCTCAGGGGCCTCTCACCGCGAATATTCAGTCCAACATTCAAGAGGAAGCGCGCAAGCATCAGGTAGATGCCGAGGACGCTCTGAATATCTTTCCACCAACTCGCAAGTACACCGACGCCGAGGTTAGGAAGGGCTTGGCTGAGACAGGAATCGACGCGGTGCTGTTCATAAATGTTGGCGACACCGGAGTGCAGCGAGAATACGCAGGGACCATTCTTTCTGGGCAATACCTCGGTTCATCTTCGACGAGCGGCACGATCAACACAGCCGGTTCGTTCTCTACGGTATCCATGAGCGGCACGACCTCGGGAACAGTGACGGCCACCTCCACGCCAACGTACAGGTATCGACGTCAGACGAACTTCACCGCTCGGCTGGTCGAAGTTTCTAGCGGTCGAAACCTTTGGGTCGGAAACGGTCAAGTAAATGCTGGAGGGCTCCTTTTTGTAGGAGATGGAGCAAATGCGTCCAGCTCTGTCGCTGCGATATTCGATGATTTGCAGCGAAAAGGGATCATCTAATCTTCGAGGAGGCGGCAACCCGAGTGAATATGGCGCCGACCGTCCATCTCTCCCTGGCACTGGCACTCATTGCCGTCGGCTTGCGCTACACATCCTCAAAAGGAAATAGTGGGCGCGGCTCTTGCGCAGCCCCGAAAAAGCGTTCGATCAACGGCTGGTTTTCCGACCTGGATCTAGTGTACGCGAAGCGCCTCGCCTGGCTAACGACCTTCTTGTTTACCTCCGCGACGACCCTCGTCTGATCGGTCGACATCAGCCCCTGGAATACATGATTGCTATTCGCAGCTATGAAGAGCTTTCTTGGGCCGATAGGAAGAGAAATGAAGCCGTCACGATCCTTGATTCTCCAATAGTGAGCTGGGCGATCTGATGTAAGAAACTCGTGCCTTGCTTTTGGTAGGTCGAAAACCTTCCACTTCATGCCATTGATATGCGTGCCGACCTCAACGACCTCAATGGCCCGCATGATCATGTTGACTGTGATCTTATGCACAATGTTTGGATCGCGGCGCGCCAAAAACGCTTCAAATTTCTCTGGATCACCGGGCTTGCGCAGCTTCTCGTATTCGGCCTGTGACGGAGCATAGCTCCGACCCCATAGCCGCGGGATTGCGCGCCGAAGCTCTTCCATGGCGTCCGGGTGCCGAACCCTCAAGCTAAGAATGAAACGAGACCATCCGCTTCGAGCCTCGGCGGTCCAAGGTGAGGGATCTCGCATCAGAAATCGATGAAGCGCCTTAGCCCCTTCATCGTCGACGATCTGAAAGAATTTGCTCTCTAAGTGCTGATCGAAGCCCTCGGACCCCAACTCAGGAAAGGCATAAAGATCACGTTGAAACCCAGTCGCTATGGCGCTGACCGGCTTTTGAACTATTCGATCACCGTAAACCTTCTTATGTTCATAGAGCTGCCCCACCTCGTCGTGCCACTGCCGAAGGTAGAAGACAGGAATGAAATGATGGTCTCTTGGCAGTCCCATATTGCTATGTTGCCGCCGTTCCCATTAACGACGAAGTTGGACTTGGGCCCGCCTGCGCTTTCAGACGCCAAAGCCGGCCCTGTTGGTTTATCCATTTACCTTAGAAACATATGAGTTACTGCATCACTCGTGCTGAACATTCCAATAAGAAACAGGACCAAAGAAGTGATTGCAGCCAAGATTGCAGCGGAGTGAAAAATGAGATTCACGCGGCGCCAGATTCTCGATTTCGGGGTGTCTATAAGGTATGGATGCTCCCAGGTGCGCTTCATTGAGCCAGCGTTCTCACCGTTGGCATAGTGCGTCAGATAGGCAAGCGCCATCCCAGCAACTGCCAAGGCGACACCGAACGCAAACCACTTGATCGTTGAAGCGACATCGCCGACCCGGGCGAAGTCAACGGAAGTTTTTGACGCTACCCCGCCAAGAAAAGTGAGCACCCCAATCGCTGCACCGCCGTTTATGAGCACGAGCGTGCGGAGCGTGAGGTTCGACGCCGAAACGGTCTCTTTGTTTATCTCAGTCCTGAAATCCTGATTGGCGTCGTGAGCTCGTTTAGCGTCATCCCGCTTCAGCTCATGGGTCCACTTCCGCTCCTCAATTTGCTGCTCATGAGCCCATTTGACCTGCTCGAAGGGCGGCTCTTGCGGTTGATCAGGCATGTTTGCGCGAATCCAAGTAGTAGAAACTTATTGTCTCACAGCCTCGGGGGGAGGCAAGATGCCTGTGTAGGATGCTTGGGGAAGAGAAATGGCAGAGCTAAAAGGCGATATCGACTACACCGTAGAGGGCGACCAAGTCATCTTTCGCGCGAACACTCCGAAAGGTGAGGAATACCTTGAAGGCCCCGAATTCGCCGTACCCACTACCGATGCCAAGGAGTTTATCCACGAGGCGCGTACCGCTGGAATCGAGATAATTTCATTCTTCTGACGGATTTCAGCTTCCTGATGGCTTGCCGGTGAGGCAAAGAAACCCGTCACGATCGAGAACCGCGCCCGTTGCGACAAGACCAGCTATTTGCCGGTCCGCGTCGGCCTGGTCGATAGCGGTGATGAAATGCATCCGCCTCGCGGTTCGGCCTTGGCGGGATTCCAGCAATTCCAGACGACGGGCGAGGCTTGTCATCATGTCTGCACCCCAAGCACCGCGTGGATCAACTCTGCATCGCTCATCTGCCTCATGCGCTCTCCGGTGAGGCTTGGGACGGGTTGAAAGCTTGCCGTTCTGCCCGCCGGGCGTCCGGCAATGCTATCTATCGAGCGGTACAGTTGTTCATATTCCGCCGCCGGCATGGCTTGATTGAGCCGTTCACCGTACCAGCGCGGCCCCGGCAGGGGGCCATCCTCGAACCACTCGGCGCAGACCACCTTATCGCCAGGAGCAAAAGTCGCGCCTCTCAGCGCCCCGGCAACATCCGCCTCAGGTCGACGCCACACCACCAGCATTTCGTGAGGTCTAGCCGTGCGCACCTCGAGCTTCACGATGCGCGATTCCAAGCCGCGTCCCATCATTGCAGCACCGCAGGACGACCATGGACCATCAGCCACTCCTCAACCGTTGCACATGGCCAGGGGGCGACTATGAAGGAGTGCCCGGCGGACTTGGCTCCTTCAATCGCAGCCAGCTCGTCTGGCTTGGGCGGTTTACTTACATGATAGACATATGGGGGCCTGTCCTTTGCGCTCCGCCTCTCTTCCAATCTGGCCACGCGAGATTTCAGATTTCGCCCCATCATTGGCTAGTCATTCTTTCAAGCCTCTCCAACCGCTCGGAAAGTTCGGCCGTCTCGAATGCCTTCACATAGCTGTCGATCAGTTTGCCGATTTCTGCAGCGTCGGAAGGGGTGAGTTCGCCCGACGCGACCGCAGCGAGAACAGCGGATACGACGGCCGCGGCATCTTGGGCGCTCTTGATCTCGGGCAGGGTGAACGTCACCGGCCTATCCTTCCGAGGGGGCAGGATGCGATCCAGGCAGAGGCGCAGTGCGGTCATATCGCCGCCTAAGGCGAGGTCGATCGCCTTTTGTGTCAAGGCGGTGGCCTGCCCGTCCAAGAGAACTTCCAGCGCCAACGTTGTGGCATTACGAGCTCCCTTAGGGCGCCCACTGGGGTTTCCGGATTGCCCTTTCTGAAACGGGCGCCCACGCTGTTTTTCAACTGTTTTATCAGCTTCGGGCATCGGGAGCCGGCGCAGCTTCAACGATCAAGCGGAAGTTCTCATCCAGTCCGTAGCGCTGAGACTGTCCAACTTCATGGGTTACCTCACTGTCGGCCCAGATCACCGAACCGTCAGCATTGTTTCCCGCCTTGGTTTGGAAGCGCACGGCGAAGTGCTCATCGTTGCCCGACGTAATGGTCAAGGTGATCATGTGGCCTCACATTTTGATGTAGGTTGTGGCGAGGATGGTCGGCTGCACAGTTCTGTGTGCCTGGCCGCCCGTCCCGGAAACAGAGCCCGAGACACTCAGCGTGCCGGAGGCAGTGCCAGACACGCTAACGGTCGTGTTGCCACCAAAAGCGCCGCCTCCACCGACACCGGAGCCGACGTTGCCTCCAGTGAAGCCATTCGAACCAGTGCCACTGACGCTCATAGTCCCGCTGGTCGAGCCTGTAATGCTCAGAGAGGGCAATTGAGCCGCAATCAGCGTCACATTTTCGCTGCCGCCCGTAGCGCCCAATGTCGTGCCCAACGCACCGAAATAAGATGACGTAAGCCGTCCCGCTGCGCTGTTGCCCATGTCGTCGAGACTGGCGACAACGCGGCCTCGGCAATCTGGGAGAGCCAACGTCTTGTTAGCGGAAAAGTCGGCCGCCGCAGAGGGGCCCCGACCGCCGGAGACTGCTAGATTGCTATCAGCGCCCCAAAGAAAAGCAAACAGCGCTTGGGTGTCGGAATTGGCCCGCTCTGTAGCACCAGAAGTGGCATTGCCAATGCTTCTGCCGTTGCAGCGAACCCAGCCGGACAATATACCTGTGCCGTAAAACTGCATGAACGCGCCGGTCTGGAAGATTGTCGTCGGGTCGACCGTTCCACCGCCGCCCCCGCCGCCCGAAGGACCGACGATCAGTAGATTGTCCTGAACGAGCTTCTGATTGCCGTTCTTATCGGTGAGGCGGATTTTGATCGAGCCGTCAGCGCAAAAGAGCTGCGGTATGCGACCGGCGGCATCCAACGTGATCGGATTCGGCCACGGAAGGGTCAGTCCGCTATCTTGGTAGCAGTTCTGCGGTGCCGAAGGGGTGCCAGCCTGAATGAGGAAGAGCTTCCCGCCACTGAGAGGCTTGGCAAATTCGTCAAGCTGCTGCGTCATGCTGATGCCGGGGATAGTACCGGCGGCAAAAGTAGAACCCGTGAAAATCGAGAAGCCCAGCAGTGCTGTTGAGATTGCTTTAATGAAGCGCGCCATTTAGGCGGCTCCAGCGAATTGCCGCGGATCGATGCCGTCCGCCTCCAGTCGCACGATTACCGACTGGCGAAGGTATTCGGATTTCGATTGACACTTGCGTCGGGCAGCGGCGTCGATCGCTTCAGACAAGCCGATTGGCGCACGAAACTGCACCAACTGCTCGAACTTAAAGGAAACGTCCATCTCTTTTCCTCATGCAATCTGCATGGGATTGTCAGTAGGCGAGATGGGTGAGGCCCTGCCATACCAACGCTGCGGGTGTTGCGAGTTTGGTGGAGGTTGCGGATCTTGCAGCGCGATTGGTCCGCTAACTAGGAAAGCTGACGTACCTCGGCGACTGCCGGCACGTCCGCGAAGGGCCACTAGCTGAAATTGGATCAATCATCGCTAGGTGTCGGCTACGTTCGCTGTAGCGGGCCGAAAGTCGAGCTTGTGCGTCGGCGCGAACGCACACTGGCCTACAATAGAGGTGCGGAGTCATCAGAAAGACGATTGATCACCGCAAGTGCTCCATCAACGAACGCTTGGCACTCCGCGTGGGTCTTGAAAGTGCCCTTGTACTTCCCCATCAGAAAGACGGTTCGTCCATGGCCCTTTCCGAAGAAGTATTGGCCTACATCTCTCCCGTCTTCGTCCTTGAGCGCAACATTGTCGATGCTTTGTGCTGCCTTGAGATCGGTCATAGGAAGCCTAATCTGCATTAAGTACCCCCGTGGACTCGCGGCCCGAGTTTAGAACGCTTCCTAAAGTTAAGGATACGCTTCCCGAATGATCCCTGCCGAGCCCCTGATCTAACAAAAAAGCCCGGCTAAAGAGTTGCCGGGAGTACCCCGTTAGCGCCATTGGCTGACCGCCTGGCAAAGCATACCCTCCGGCCCTCTACACGGGTAGGGGGGCATCATTATGCGTCTGGTGATTATCGCTTTTGGCCTGCTCATGGCCGGACCCGCACTGGCCCAGCCGCCAGAAATCCTTGAACCAAAGGACACGATCGATCTGGCGGTCGGGGAATCCAGAACGCTGGTATTTGAAAAGCCGTTCAAAGACCCCACGGTCGTTACCCATGGCACGGCAGAACTGATACCGCAGACCGACCGGAAACTTACCGTATCCGGACTCGCCCCTGGTCGCACCCTGTTGATTGTCAACCAGCCCGGCGAGGAGCCGTATATGGCGGCCATCAACGTCACGCCGTCCAGCGGACATCTCATCAAGTTCTACGGGACGGGCGGCAAGGATTACATCGGCTGGTATTGCAGTGAAACCGGGTGCGGGCGCGCGGACCTCGACAAGAAGCTGGCGAATGGCGGGCGCGACCCGGATGAACCATCTGCTGAATCTGTCACAGTGACAAGGCCCACGCAGGACGGCGGCACGGTGTCGACAACCAAGCAATATGGGCGGTAGCGGCTCCCTCGGGGACAGGGCACCTGATCCCAGTCGTCGAAGTCAGCTATGGGTCACATGCGGTCATCGTGACGCTGCCGGGGCTTGTCCGGTCCGCCTCGACATGCGGACTGTCTTGGGCCGGGCAGACCGAAGCGCTCAAAGTACTGCCGCACGCGCGAACTGAACAAATCGCCTGCATGATAAGCCTCGAGAGCCGTGACATCGCCATCCAGGAACATCGCAAGCGCGACTTGGCTGACAACCCAAACGCCGCCTCCGACACGACGCCCGAGACCATGCTGAGGGCACCAGTTCCGGATCGTTGTCTCCGACTTCCCAGCCCTCTTAGCTGCCGCAGCTAGACTGATCCCTTCCCGAGGGTCATATGGCGTGAGCACCTTCAGATGAGCAGCCTCAGGCACTTTCACGCTCGACCGTCCTGAGTAGCGTTGCCAACGGTCCCGCCGACCCACCCGATCTGGCTAAAGCATGCTGAATGGTCTCCACCGGGCAGCCATGCTGGAGAGCCAAGGACGCGACGATTGCCGCGTCCTGAGCGTTGGTTTCGGCTGCCGTGCCTACCTTCGTCCCGTTGATGAAGACCTCGGCAATCCGGCCATCCTCGAACCGGCCGATGCCGCCGGTATAGGACTGACCATCACATTCGAACCGGAAGAGCCAATGGGCTCGCCGGTCCTTCAGGCGGGTTCGGAGGCCCGTCATTGCCGACCTCCTACCTCTCCATGGGCGCCCAAATCATCCATAGGCGCCCCTGTTTGGAAGGGGGCGCCCATGGGCTTTTCGGGCGCCCATGATGCGTCCGACAACTCCAGCACGTAGCGGGAACCGGGGCCGAAGCCCTCTCGGATCGACCTGATCCCGAGCTCGGTTCGAGCATCACGGAAGGCCTTGCTCTTGCTCAGCCGCTTGTCTTCCTCCAGCAGCGCCGCCGCCCGGGCCTGGCGCTCGACCTCCAAAACGTCCACCGGTCCACCCGACAAGATGTCCTTCAGGAACTGGATGACATCTTCCTTGCCGCCACCAGACTGGCCCTTCTTGGTCCCGCGGTTCTCAGAGGCGCTCAGCGCTTCATCGATCGACTCACTGACATGGTCGCCCTCGAACATGACGTTCGATGACATCACGTCGTCCCCGACCAAGCGCTGCTCGAGCCGGAAAGCCAGCCCCTTGCACTTCTTGCCGAGGTTGTTCTTGGCCTGGAGCAGGAACCGCCGCTCGTCGTCTTCCGGGTCCTCGATCACGGCGAACGCGGCGCGAGCCGCAGCCACGAATGCGATCGAGCCGGCAAACCGGTTGAGTGCGCTCTGGTTGCCGCCCCCTCCTCCCTTGTTGAGGTGGGTTACGGCCACCACGGCGATCCGGAGGCGGTTGGCCATGTCAGCCAGCGGCTCCAGGACCTCTCGGGTCTCCACGTTCCCGTTGCCATCGCTACCGCCCATGTACGCCGAGATCGGATCGACGATGATCAGCTTCACCGTGCCGATTTTCCTCGCCATGTCTTCGAGCAGATCGACATCCGTCTTCAGGCTGAACGTCTTTCGGCCGGTCCCGTCCGGCTTGGTGGCGGACGACACGATGTGAACGCGCTCGCGGTCAGCTCCCGCCGCCATGAGGCGCGGGATGATGGTGTCTTGCACGCCATCCTCCGCGGACATGAAGATGACGTCTCCCGGGAGCGTTGAGCCTTCACCGCACGGCCAGTGACCACCGTTCGAGACGGTGGCCGACATGAACGCGGTGAGCTGACTCTTGCCGAGCCCGGGCGGTCCGCCGAGCAAAACGAGCTTGCCCTCGGGGAGGCGGCCCGGCCAGACCCACACCAACTTCTCGGGCTCGAGGTCGCTGGCGCGATGCGCGATCAACCGTCGCTTCAGGGGTTTCGAGCCTGACGACGCCTGTTCCGGCTTTTGCTTTTGGTCGGCAGCCCTCTCCGCATGCTTTCCGATCAAATCCTCGATGTCTTTTCGATCGCGGCCGAAGCACCCGTGAGCCATGGCGATTTCAAACAGGCGATCGACCATCACATTTTTGGGCACCCACTGGCTCGCCACGGCATCCGCGAGCGTCGCTGCGGCTTCCGTGAAAACAGCGAGCTTGGCGTCCTGAGACGCCAATGCCACGCTGCGCTTTACCTCGCGCAATATCTTTGCGGCCGTGGGTCCGTATTGCCGCTCATCACTGTGGGCCGTGTCGGCTGCTTCGTCTCCGGGACCGCTCTGCGGGTGGTCAAAGGCCTGGGCGTTCGCGGACAGAGCTTCAGCGCGGCGCTTCAACTCGTCTGCGGTCAGGGGCGCGCGTGATTGATGAAAGTTCATTACGCGGCCTCTGCAACAACGATGACGGGGGTTTCGAGCCGGTAGCGGCCATGCGTCCCCGGAAATGAACCGCGGTGCGGCTCATACTCGGTGGTGATGGTCAGCCCGGCGCGGCGGAGCTTGAAGATGTAGTGCGACCAGCGCGGCGCCGGATGATCGATCGTGGTCACGCCTCGCGGCCCGGCATCGATCAGCCGCTGCAACGTCCAGGCCTCGCGTCCCGCGAAGGTCAGGCGGGACCCGCTCGGCATACGGATGGTGATGCTGCTCATTGCTCCACCCCCGATCCGATGCCGGCGAGGTTTGCGATCAGATCTGCCACGGCGGGGTGGACGCGGTACCGCCGCGCGACGTAGCTGCCGGCCCGGGTGTTCGGGCAAACAACGACCATGCGCCAGCTGAAGAGGGGGAGATCGGAAACCGATTGTGCTTTGGGATGTCGTTTGATACAGGTTTTCAAGTTCGAGACTCCTAGAGAGCCCGGTGCGCACGATCTGATCCGCCAAGATGAGGATCGTGCAGCCGGGTCTTCGTTTTGAGGGGGACGATTGATTAGGCAGCGCGGTCGACTTCAGACGTCGATCTGACCAGCGGCCCGATCTTTTTCTTTGCCCAGGCATCCAGTCCTGAGACCGGATAGAGGGGAAATCTGCCGGCGTGAAACGGCGGTCCCTCCGAGCTGACGCAGGCCAGCTTCGCCAAAGTTTTGGGTGAGCAGGGCACGTTGTACGTATCGACCACGTACTTCGCCGCCTGCGCGCGCCGCAGGAGGCGTTCCGATTTGCTTTCCTCAGGTTCTGTCATTTGCGCTCCACTTGAGAAGGTGGCCAATCCACCCGCTGCAACTGGATGCAAATTGCAAAAAACGCAGGAAATCCGATACTTATGAAATTCCTGAACTGGCCAATTCGGAACGGCAAATTTCCCGAACTGGCCAGTTCGGACTAAGTTGCTCGCTGCTTTTTGGGCCTGGGGAAGCGAGCTTTGACCAAAGGCCGCAACTCGTCAGCGAGCGTCTTCTCGGCAAAAGCATTAAGGCCAAGCTCTTTGAGCTTCTTGTTCACTTGAGAGAACATTGCACCTGCGGCCCCTTTCGCGCTCTTCCTGGCGGCGCCGTTTCTCTCATCGGAGGCAAATCCATCGTAGAGTTCGTTGAGCAGTTTCTTTTTCAGCTCAGCTCGTTCCTGCTTGACGGCTGGCCCTTGCGCTCGCCCTTGAATGCTTTTCAGGCCAACGGCCGCCAACTCGTGCTCGTCCGACCCTTCAAACCGCATCCAATGCCAAGCATCTGCGAATTGGTAGATCGCACGTTGGAGTTGCTGGTTTCCCTTAGTGAGCCGGTGGACGAAGTCTGAAGCAGCAAGAAACTTTGCCGCAGCAGCCGGTGGCGAGAGAAAACCGTTCTTCATTCCAGTTTCGAACCACCAACGCTGGAAGGTAAGCCGGTCGATCTTATGCTTTTGCTTCCACGTTTTCGCCGAGGCCGTTGCTTCGTCAGCATCATCAGCCACGCCGAAAAAGTCTTTCTCCCCGGTCTCCCTTAGCCATTGATTGGCGACTTCAAAGAGAGATGCGTAGGTTTCAGCTTCGGCATACCCAGTATGGTTTGCTAAAGAAAGTGTCTCTTCGAAATCCGAAAACAAGAACGTCTCGCTTGAATCGCGAACACCCCGCGTCTCGTAAAATGTAATGCTCCCGCTCTCCGCGTGTTCGCTCTGGCTGCGTCGATGATCAAACTTGGCTAACGATGGTCTCCCCTTCTTCTTTGAACGCGTTTTCCCAACCTCACGACTTGGCGCCGCCTCACGGGCGGTTTTTGATGATCGGAGCAGGCGTCGGAGAGATTCGGATCGCGCCCAACTCTCCGGAAGATTTCCGGTCGGTTTCTTTGCCAAAAGCCCCTCCGCATGGAGCATCCGCAATGTGACGACGCGGCAGGCTGGTGCGGACCAGCTTTTCGGGAGCTACCCTAGCCGCGCCGATTGATCAGGCCTTCCGAAGTTGGACGACCTTGCTTTGTTTCTTTCCAGTCATGGCATCGTCGATATGTCTAGCGATCCGATCGGCCGCTGCGAGGAGCGCCGAATCGATCTTGTGAATATATCCTTCAGTGACGCTTGCCCTGGAATGCCCAATCAGCGCCTTGATGGTCGGGATCGAATAGCCGATATCCTCGGCCGTCGAGCTGAACGAGTGCCGCAGCCCGTGGCAGGTAATCCCCGGCACATCTTTGGCAGAGACCTTCTTCAGCCAGCGGGTCAGGCCGGTGTGGTGCTTCGCGTCGGTCGTGACGGCGGGGAAGACGAACTTGGATTTCGACTTGGCCATTGCCGTCTTCAGAACGGCAATAACGGCCGGCCCCACAGGCCGGATGCTTTTGCCGGTCTTGCTGTCGCCGAGCCGGAGCGCCATTCCGATAGGGTCGACTTCGGTCTTGAGCAGGCCTTCAACCTCATCCAGACGGCAGCCCGTCATCGCAGCGGTCCTGCTCGCAAGGATAGGCTGCCAATGCTCGCCGTTCGCCTCTGCGCTGGCGAGGCATTTGCCTAGGCGACGATAGCCCGCATCGTCCAGGCGCCACTCGAGCGTTTGGTCCTTTGGCCGTCTGATACCGCTTATGGGGTTGTCTGGCCGGTAGCCTTCATCGACAGCGTAGCTAAAAATCCCACCCAGGAGACCCATTGTACGGGACGCGGTCCCCTTCCCGCCCGTCACAATCGCGCGGCCCCGCTTCCTAGTCTTCACGTCAGCGGCGGACTTGCCGGCGATGATGTCGCGCTGAAGGCCCTTGGCATCAGTGGAGGTGAATCCTTTCACAGTCTTCTTGCCAACAAGCTTGATGATGTGCCGCTCGATACGCCCTTTGTCGCTGTACAGGGTCGTCTGGCTCTTAGTTTCGCCCCGGCGCGTCAGGATCAGGCCGCGCTCGGCCTTGTCCAAGTACTCCCTGCATAGTTCCGCAACGGTCATTGCGCCTCGGGCGAGCTTCTTGCTCTCGACGGGATCTGAGCCCCTCACGACATCCGCCAGGGCGAGTTTAGCGTCCTTGCGGGCCTCTTCTGGCGTCAGAACGCCATACCGACCTAGCGTGAGCCGGCGGCTCCGACCATTGGCATTCCGGTACTGGACGATGAAGGACTTCGCGCCGCTCTTCTTTACCCGCAGGCCAAAGCCAGGCAGCTCGTCGTCCCATACAAAGACGTCGGCTCCGGTGGTTTCGGCGCTATCGACCGTGCGTTTAGTGAGTTTCGGCAATTTTCCCTCAGGTAAGCACCGGGTAAGCAGGCGCCGGAAAACGAGGGAAATTCGGAGCAACGACCGTAGCCCCCAAATCAGGCTGGTTTTAGCCTATATCTGGGGGCCATCAATTCCAAGTGATTTCGGGTAAGCAGGGGTAATTTCCCCACCTTTGCCCTCCGAAGGCAAAGGTCACACGTTCGAATCGTGTCGGGTGCGCCAGCCTTGTAGCCGTCTTTACGCGCCTAGCTGAGCATCGAGATCATCGTCTGGATCTGGTCGGAGGCGGACGTGACGAGCCCGTCGTAGGACGTCTGGCCGTGTGCGGCGGCCTTCAGGATGCATTCGGCCACAGCCGCTTTCAGACCGAAGACCGATTGATGGGCCGGCACGCTCGCCATCACGGTCTCCAGCGCTTGACGCATCGTCTGAATGAGTTCGGAGCTGTATTGCATGGGCTGTCCTCCGCGAGCTCATATTAGATCGCGTGCCCATGCTTGCCACTCACAAGCCTGAGACTGTTCTTTGAACCTGGTCGAGACTGAACGTCTCAATTCAAACGCCAGATCGCCGCATTGAGCAGGCCGGCAAACGCGACCCCGGCTGCGTAAGGCGCGAAAAGCATCGATCACCTCGCGCTTCTCGTTGCCCGATTGTATCATCTTCCCATGAGCGAATCCGACACGGTGACTGGCGACACTTCGCCCGTCCGCAAGATCATCCATATCGACATGGATGCGTTCTATGCGTCCGTGGAGCAGCGCGACAATCCGGACCTGCGCGGCAAGCCGGTCGCGGTCGGAGGCTCCGCCGAACGCGGCGTCGTCGCGGCCGCCAGCTACGAGGCTCGCAAGTTCGGCGTTCGCTCTGCCATGCCCTCAGTGACTGCGAAGCGGCAATGTCCCGATCTGATCCTCGTCAGGCCGCGCTTCGAGGTCTACAAGGCGATCTCCAGACAGATCCGCGACATCTTTGCCGAGCACACCCCGGTCATCGAGCCGTTGTCGCTCGACGAGGCCTATCTCGACGTGACGGAAAACCTGCAAGGCATCCCGCTGGCGCGCGACGTCGCGCTGCGGATCCGCGAGAAGATCAAGGCCGAGACGGGGCTCAACGCTTCGGCAGGCATCTCCTACAACAAGTTTCTGGCCAAGCTCGCCTCCGATCATCGCAAGCCCAACGGTCAGTTCGTGATCTCTCCGGAGATGGGACCCGCCTTCGTCGAGGCGCTGCCCGTCGGCAAGTTCCATGGCATCGGTCCGGCGACAGCCGCGAAGATGAATGCGCTCGGCCTGTTCACCGGCCTCGACATCCGCAACCAGACGCTGGAGTTCATGAACGCGAATTTCGGCAAGTCGGGCGCCTATTACTATTGGATCTCACGCGGCGTCGACGAACGTCCGGTCCGGGCCAACCGGATCCGCAAGTCCATCGGTGCGGAGAACACGTTCTCGACCGACCTCGACGAATTCGACGCGCTGGTCACCGAGCTCAAGCCTCTCGTCGACAAGGTCTGGCGCCATTGCGAGGCGACCGGCAACCGCGGCCGCACCGTCACCTTGAAGATCAAATTTGCCGACTTCGAGATCATCACGCGTAGCAGGTCCGCACCAACACCGGTTGCAGGCCGGGACGATCTGGAGCGGCTGGCCTGCGGCCTGCTCGAAGTCGAGATGCCGCTGCCCAAGCGCGTCAGGCTCTTGGGCGTATCGCTGTCTGCCCTCCAGGACGGGGATGATCCGGAGCCGCAGCTGACTTTCGGCATCTGAACCGGATGGACAAGGCGCTCAGCGAACGCGACGTCTTTGCCCGCGACGCGTCTCCAAACCTGTCGCAGAGGCAGCAAATGCGGCTTTTCGCATACGGTGACGGGATTTTTCAAACCCGCCACCAATAGACGTGTCGATCGGCCCGCACCAATCAATGCTTCATCTGCTCGAACACCACGATCACGCCGGTCGGCTCGGGCTCGTGCGCCGTCAGCCGTGTCAGCTCTGCATCGGCCCAGTCGGCGAGGCTGACGACTTCGCCCGTCTGGCGGTCTGCACCTGGCGACGGCGTGGGTTCGAGGACCTTGAGTCCGCTCTCGTCGACGAAGAAGGTGTGCTCGCCGAACATGCTGTTGAGCTGGGGCACGGCGGGATGCTCGTCGGGCAGCACCTGGGCGCCGAGTTGCGTGATGGTCTGCTTCACCTGCGCGGATGTGAGCTTCATGCGCTGCTCCGTTTCTGTCGTTCGGGGTTTCATTGATTTGGGCCAGAGCGGGCGTTCCCTGCGCCCTGGTTCGCCTGGCTCAAATTTCCGAACGGATGCTGCGCGCAAATGTTCCGGTGAAATGTATTTCGTGATCGCGCGTTGCATCTGCCGCGCTCACGGCACGGGATCGCCACAGGATGTCCATGATCTGCCCGTGCGCTGCTCTAATCGGCGGCTTCGACGATCCGGATGTCGCGGTCCGCGCCGTCACCGAGCAAATCATGAGCAGCCTGGTAGGCCGGGCCCGCATACGCGGCCTTGGCGCGCTCGACGTTGTCGAACTCGATGAGAACGACGCGTTCCATCTGGCCGAGCTCGAAGGCCGCAGCCGGCACCCCGCGCGCGAGCACACGGCCGCCGGCCGCCTCGATCGCCGGGCGCGACAGCTTGGCATAGACCGCCATGGCGTCGGGGTTCTTGATCGCGCGGTAAGTGGCAACCCAATAGGCTTTGGCCATTCTTCTTCTCCTGATGTCTCGTGATCCGTTACTCGCTCCTGACCTCGCCGACCGAGAGCGCGCAGATGCGTGACAGATATGTGTAGGGCAGACCGGTCTCCTCGGCCCAGGCGTTGAACTGCGCCTGCACTTTTGCGAGATCGCCCTTCGACTTCACCTCTTCGCCGATATCGAGGCCGGCACCGCGCAGGCAGGCCACGACGTCCTTGGAGGTGACGAAACCGTCCCAGCCGACGAAGCGCAGCAGCATCTGGCCGGTGTTGCCGCCCAGCCGGCTGCCGCGCTTGGTGAGGAGATCGAGCAGGCCGATCTCGTCGGACGACGGCCACTTCGCCAGAAACTTGCCGAAGCTGCCGTGCTCCTTTGCGACCGCCTGGACGAAGGCGGCGTTGTCGCGCACCGACATGATCTTGGCGCCGTTGCGCACGATGCGCGCATCGCGCAGCCGGCCTTCCCAATAGTCTTCCGGCTGGAAGGTCAGCTTGGCCGGCTGGAAATGCAGGAAGGCCTCTTCAAAGCCGTCCCATTTCGAATCGATCACGCTCCAGGCAAAGCCCGCGCAAAACACCCGCTTGGTCATCTCGGCGAGGATGCGGTCGTCGCCGAGCTTCGCGAGGCGCTTGAGGTCGGGCCTGTCAGGCATCAGCCTGTCCAGCGCCCTGGGGCCGCCCTTGCGCTTCTCGGCGCGGGCACGAATGGTCTTGAACGAGGTCATGCGGACACGGGCGGTTGAGGGTGCGCCACGACAGCAGAATTCGATGGTCCGGTCCAGACCTGCGACGCCAGGTGCCTTGCCTCCTGCAATACGCCGCGGCATGCTTGCCCTCATTGGATTGACGCGAAGGGGCGGCCGTGCTGGTCTGCTTCTTGCTTTTTGCCGTTTTGGAATTCCCAGACATTTTCAATCTCGCGAACGGATTTTCAATGCGTTGCCTGGTCGTGGCCGACCTGCACTACTCGCTGCCGCAGTTCGACTGGCTGGTCAGCGCGGCGCCGCAATTCGACCTGGTGATCTTCGCCGGCGATGCGCTCGACATCGGCTCGATGGTGGACTTCCGCGCGCAGATCGTGGTGGTGAAGAAATACCTCGCGCTGCTTGCCGGAAAGACCCGCGTGATCCTCTGCTCCGGCAATCACGACCTCGACGAGCGCAGCGCGGAGGGGGAGAAGATCTCGCGCTGGATCTCGGAGGTGCGGGAGCTGGGCGTTGCCTGCGACGGCGACAGCCTCACCATCGGCGACACCCTGTTCACGGTGTGCCCGTGGTGGGATGGACCACTGGTCAAGCAGCGCATCGCCGACCAGCTCCGCGATGCCGCGGCGAACCGGCCGCAGCGCTGGATCTGGGCGCATCACGCGCCGCCGGCAGATTCGCCGACGAGCTGGGGCGGCAAGCGCTTCTTCGGCGATGTCGAGGTGGTGCAGTGGATCATGCAGTATCAGCCGTCGATGGTGATCTCGGGCCATGTGCACCAGTCGCCCTTCATCACCGATGGCTCGTGGTTCGACCGGCTGGGCCAGACCTGGGTGTTCAACGCGGGCCTGCAACCGGGCCGGCCGCCGACGCATATCGTGCTGGATCTCGATGCCAACAAGGCGTTCTGGCTGGCGGCGGGCGAGGCGCAGTGGATCGACCTCGACGCGCCGCTGAAGCGGCCGGCGGCCTTTATCGAGGCGCCGCCGGACTGGCTTACATTCTTGGATCGGATTGCCGATCCGAGCCTGGCGAGACCTCAAGCGGCGGCAGGTTGATCATGCTCTGAAGCACTTCGCCGACCATGGCCAGATGCGTGCCGTGGCCGGCATATTGCCGCTTGAGATCGGCAAGATAGGTGTTGGCGATGTTGAGCCGCTGCGCCAGCATTTTCGCGATCAGGAGCGCCACACCCGGCTCCTGCGCGAGGAACGAGGCGGCATCCTCGAACTCGTAGATGACCGCATCGGAGCAGGCCCGCACCGTCGCGGTGTGCGGCTGGCCCAGCAGCACGGACATTTCACCCAGCACCGCGCCCGGCTCGGTGACGGTGGCAACCACCATCTCGCCCTTGAGCACCTCGAGCTTGCCTTGCATCAGCACATAGAGATGGCCGCTGGTGCCACCCTCGGTGACGACGACCGTGCCGGCCGCAACCTGCCGCTCCGTTCCGCCGGTGCAATAATCCAGGACTGCGCGCATCGCCGAAAGCTCCCATCGCTGGGTATACCCGAGGGATACTAGAGCACGATCCGTGCCACGCGGCAATTCAACCTGCGTATGGCTATCGCGACAGGCGCTTGGCGAGGTGAACCGACTGCCAGTCGCCGAGCCCTGTATCCCTGAACCCGGCCTTCTTCGCCAGGCCGCGCATTTCCGCGTTCGTCCGCGCGGTCTCGCCGGCGATCATCTCGTGACCGAGATCGATCGCGCGCGTCTCCATCGCCGTCATCAGCCGGAGGCCAAAGCCCATGCGCTGGAAGGCATCGGCGACCGAGATGGCAAACTCGCCGTGCCGTGCGGTCGCATCGTAGGCATAGTGCGTTTCGCCGATGATGGTGCGCTGCCCCTCCTGCCTGAACTCGGCGAGCAGGGTGAAGTGACCGGGACGGTCGGCCTTCGCCACGCATTCGGCCGCGATCACGACGAGGTCGGCGCGCGCACCCATGAAACGCTTGTTGCGCGATGTCGTGGACAGGCCGGTGAAATAGACCGACAGATTCTCCACGTCGGATGCACTGGCGGCCCTGATGCAGACCGTGCCCTTCGCTTCGGCCAGTTCAACCGGCGCGACGACGGCCCCCGGAAACGGCTGTAACATGCGTGACGCTTTCGGCAGGTTGCGTGGACCGCAGACCTAGCCGAGACCGTGCACGCAGCGCTTGGACATCGCTGCCAATCATGCGGCTGAAAACGAACAGCTCGTTTCCCTGTGCCGCGCGTCACACACGGGAGAGTGACGGCACCTCCTCGGGCATGATGGCCTGGAGACCGCCGAAGCGTCGCTCGCGGCCGTGGAACGCGGCGAGGGCCTCGGCGAGATCGCCCGCGTCGAATTCGGGCCACATCCGCTCGGTGAAGTGCAGCTCGGCATAGGCGCCTTCCCACAGCAGGAAGTCCGACAGCCGCTTCTCGCCCGAGGTGCGGATGATGAGATCGACGTCGCGCAAACCGGCCTCGCCGGTGACGAGCTGCGAGAACGCTTCGCGGGTGAGGCTGGTCAGTGCCGCCGCCTTCGCCGCGGCGTTGAGGATGGCATCGCGCGCGGAATAATCGACGGCGATGCGCAGGTGAAGCGTGCTGCCGTGGGCGGTGGCCGCTTCGGCCCGCGCGATCGCATTGGCGATGCCGTCGGGCAAACGGTCGCGGCGGCCAATCACGGTGAGACGCACCCCGTTCTTCACGAGACTCTGCACCTCATTGGCGAGATAGAAGCGCAGCAGGGTCATCAGCGCTGCGACTTCGGCCTTCGGCCTTCGCCAATTGTCGGTCGAGAACGCATAGAGCGTCAGCGTGCCGATGCCCTGCTTGGGCGCGGCCTCGACGATGCGGCGGATCGTCTCGACGCCGGCCTCGTGGCCGCGCACGCGCGACAGGCCGCGCCGGGTCGCCCATCGTCCGTTGCCGTCCATGATGATGCCGACATGAAGCTTCTCGTTGCGGGGCGCAAGTTCACTTTGCATTGCAAAGTCTCCGGTCAAAAAGGGGGACGATCAGGTCGAGACGATACCGAGGCGGCCGAGCGGGGGCGCCTCGCGGCCGGCGGCCTTGGCGGCGTCGCGCACCAGCCGCTCGAGCACGGCCAGGTAATCGAGGAAGCGGCGGCGGCCGGCCCTGGTCAGGCGGCAAGTGGTGTGCGGGCGATTGCCCTCATAGCCCTTGGTCACCTCGACGAGGCCGGCCTCCTGGAGCACGGCAAGATGCCGGCTGAGATTGCCGTCGGTGAGGCCACAGAGCTGCTTGAGGTCGGCGAACGCCAGCCCCTTCGGATGCGCCATCAGCGAGGTCAGAAGCCCGAGCCTCGCCTTCTCGTGGATGACGCGGTCGAGCCCTTCATAGGAAAAAGGCGCACTGTCAGTCTTCGACATCATGGTCTCCGGACGCAAAATACAGAATGCCCGCCATCACCGACTGGCCGATCACGAAAGGCAGGCCCATGGTCCATGGTGACAGCGTGTGGGTTTGGCTCGCGAGCACCACGACCGCGAAGCCCGAAACGAAATACCAGGCGCCGGCGAGCGCGACGGTGCGCGGCAGCGAGCGGACGGAGGCGAAGATGCCGAGCGACACCAGGATCTGCCACAGACCCGGCAACAGCCACAGCGTCTCACTCGCGAACTTCCACATCACCACCGCAAGCAGCACGCCGGCGACGCCTGCCGGGAGGAACTGCTCGACCGCCTGGTGGATCATGGCGTCGGCAAGGCCGGAATGATGGCGGCGTGAACGCGCGCGCATCTCGATCCCGATCACCAGGACGGAGAGCACGGCGGCGACGAACCAGCCGAAGAAGAAGCCGAGCGGCTCGCCGGTGGGATCACCGAGCAGCCAGAATTGCAGGATTGCCGTGATCAGCGCGACGGCGCCGGTCGCGGCCATGGTCGCCGGGCCGTAGCCGCGGAACGCCGTGCCGGCCGCAATCTGGCTGCGGATCGCCACGATGTCGGCCAGTGCCTTGTCGAGATCGCGCATCTGCAACGCCAGAACCTCGCTCCGCCCACGCTTGTCGGACGTGTTACTTTGTATTGCAAAGCATATAGCACCGCAAAGTAAAGGCAAGCCGGAAAGTCGCCGCGAGGAGCCTGATCGCGAACCGACAACTGCCGGTTGCGCCCCACCTCCCGCCGCGGATAAGATGGATTTAAAAGCATCCGGGGGAGCAAATATGTGGCTTAAATCATTTGTCGTTGCGTCTCTGTTGCAGCTGATCGTTGCCGGCATCGCGCATGCGAAAGGACCCTTCGGCAGCGTCAATGTCGGCAACTGGATCGGCGGCGCCTTCAGCAATGACGAGACGGGCGCCTTCTCCCATTGCGCGGCGACGACGCCCTATGCGAACGGCGTCATCCTCGTCGTGAGCCAAAATGCCGCCGGCACATGGTCGCTCGCCTTTGCGAGTCCCAGCTATCGTTTCAACAAGGGCGAGAACGCCGCGATCGACGTGACCTTTGACGGGCAGGAGCAAGCCAGGCTGTTCGCCACAGCGTACCAGCCCAACATGCTCACGGCCATCATGCCGCTCAATGTCGTGCGAACGTTTCAGAAGGCGAGCCTGATGGTCGCGACGGCCGGCCGCGCCGTCCTGAATTTCGACCTGACCTCGACCGGCCCGGTGATCGCCGCATTGGCCAATTGCGTGACCAAGGTGAAAGCCGATGGGCTCGACAAGGCCGGCGATTTCACCAAGATCGCCGCCAAGCCGCAGCCCGCGCCGGACAAGCAGGCGCCGCCGGCCGGCGGCAAACCTGCCAGAGCCAAAAGCGGCACCGGTTTCGTGGTGAGCGCCAGCGGACACATCGTCACCAACAACCATGTGATCAATGGTTGCGTCGGCGACATCAAGGGCAATCTCACCGGCGAAGCCGCGATGACCTTGCGCGTCGTGTCGAACGACGCGAACAACGATCTCGCCTTGTTGCAGGCGCCGTCGACGACGACATTCAAGGACTTTGCCCGGATCCGCGACCGCTCGATCCGCTCCGGCGATTCCGTCGTCGCGATCGGCTTTCCTTACCATGGAATGCTGACCTCGGACTTCACGGTGACGACCGGTATCGTGAGCTCACTCAGCGGCATGCGCAACGACACGCGCTTCCTGCAGATCAGTGCGCCGGTGCAACCCGGCAACAGCGGGGGGCCGCTGTTCGACGCCACCGGGCAGATCGTGGGCGTCGTCACTGGAAAGGTCGACGCGCTCCGCATCGCCGTAGCGACCGGCAACATTCCCGAGAACATCAACTTCGCCATCAAGACCGGCGTGCTGCGCGACTTCCTCGACAATTCCGTGGTGCCCTACCAGACCGCGGAGCCGAAGGGCGAGCTCAAGACCACCGACATCGCCGGCAACGCGCGGCCCTATACGATGCTGATCTCGTGCAACGCGACGGAGCAGGCGGACGCGAAGCGGTGAGGCGGGACGATAGGTAAATCGCCAATCACCGCTGTCATTCCCCGCGAAAGCGGGGAATCCAGTACGCCGCGACTTTTCGATTCAAGCACTAGCGTCTCGGAGTTCTGGATCGCCCGGTCAAGCCGGGCGATGACACCTTTGGTGGGGATCCGGCGTGCCCCTCCCCTCACCCGTGGCAGCACGCATCCTTCGCCGCCCGCGGCTCGTACTGGTCGCGCAGGCGCACCCAGTCCATCGGATAGGGCAGCCCCTCCTCGTGACGGCCGAGCGGGGTGAGGTCGAGATACTGATAGGCGGCGTTCATCATGTCGAGGCCGCGGGCGAAGCAGGAATAGGTGTGGAAGATCTCACCGGCCTCGTTGCGGTAGAACACGCTGATGCCGGGCAGTTCGGGGCCGTAGATCGGCGTGGTGTCGAAATTGTACATCGGCTTGCCCGTGGCGATCTGCTCTGGCGAGAACGTTACGCCGTAATCCTGGTTGAAGCCGTTGCTCCCTGACGAGACCCAGTCGAAGGTCCAGCCCATCCGCGTCTTGAAACCCTCGAGCTTTGCGCTGGGTGCCAGCGAGACCGCGACCATGGTGGTGTCGCGCGCGGCCAGATGCGGCACCATGCGCTCGAACCCGTCGGCCCAGAACGAGCAGCTCTTGCAGGCGGCTTCCCAGTCGGGCGCGAACATCACGTGCTGGACGACGAGCTGCGGACGACCCCTGAAGAGATCGCCGAGCGTCACCCTGCCGTTCGGTCCGTCGAACACGTAATCCCTGTCGACCTTGACCCAGGGCAGCGCGCGCCGCTCCTCGGCGAGGCGCTCGCGAGCCGCTGTGAGCTCCTTCTCATGCGCCAGATGGGTTTTGCGAGCCGCGATCCATTGCTCGCGCGAAACGATCTGATGGTGCTGCATGGCGGTCTCCTCTGGCAGGGATCAGGCGACGAAGGCATCGAGCTTGTCGAAGAACGAGCTCCAGCCCCGCTGGTGGTTGTCGCGTGCGGTCTCGTCGAAGAACTGGGCGTGGTGAAAGATCATCAGCGTGCCGGCGCTATCCGGCTTGAACGAGATCGTGACCAGCGATTCGCGTTCCGGCGTCGAGTGCCAGGCCCAGGTGAAGACCAAAAGCTCGTTCGGCACGACCTCGCGATAGGTGCCGCCGGCCTCGAAATATTCGCCGTCGTCACGGACGAAGCTGATGCGGTAGCGGCCGCCGGTGCGAACGTCGAGCTCGGCGTTCAGCGTCGCCGGTCTCATGTTCGGCGGCCCGAACCATTGCGCTAGCTGCGCGGCTTGCGTCCAGGCGGCGTAGACTTTTTCCGGCCGCGCGCGGAGCCGGCGCGTGAGCGTGAGGCTTGGACGTTCGCTTGGACGTTCGCTTGCGCGTTCGGCGCTGCGGGAATCGGCGTTGACGGCTGGGTTGGCCATGTCTCTTCCTCCACGAAGGCGGCAAGACGATCGAGATTGTCGGACCAGAACTGCGCGTAGCGATTGAGCCAGTTCATCGCCTGCTCCATCGGCTGCGCGGTGAGCCGGCACGAGACCGTGCGACCGGTTTTCTCGCGCACGATCAGGCCTGCATCCGTGAGCACGTCGAGATGCTTCATGATCGCCGGCAGCGAGACCGGAAACGGCGCGGCCAGCTCGCTCACCGACAGGCTGTCCTGCTCGCCAAGGCGGGCAAGAAGCGCACGCCGCGTCGGGTCGGACAGCGCCGCAAAGGTCCGGTCCAGCGTCTCGTCCTGATACTTAACCATGTGGTTTAGTATAGACGCGAACGAAAAACCGTCAAGCAGGAACCCGCGCGCGTGAAGCTGCACGACTGCGTGATCAGGCTGCGACCGGTTTGCAGCGTGAAACGCGACTAGTGCGGCGTAACGAGCCGCGCGCTCCGGCGCGGCTTGGGTTGGCGCTGCGGCACCTGGCCATAGGCCATGAGCGGATTGAGGCCGCAGAACAGCGGCCGGCCGGACACGCTGGCCTGGCACTGCTCATAGGCGCTGCCGCGCGCCGCAGCGGGCGTGACGGTGACGACACCGGCGAGGACCGTCGCACCCAGTGTCAGCAGGACCAATTGCGTCTTGCCCATGATCCCAACTCCTCTCTTCACGGCGCGAGATACGGGCCAAACATCATCAGGTCTCGCCATTCCATTCCAGATCAACGCGACAACGCGCGCAAGAAAAAAAGCCCTGCCGAACGGCAGGGCTCCATTTCCGATCATCACAAGATCGCTACTCGACCTTCAGGCCGGCGAACTCGACGACCTTCTTCCACTTCTCGGTCTCGGCCTTGATCTCCTCGCCGAACGCCTCGGGGGTCTGCAGCCGCGGCTCGCCGCCGAGCTCGACCAGACGCTTGGTCATGTCCGGCTCCTTCATCAGCGTGTTGATCTCGTCGTTGAGCTTGGCGATGATTTCCTTCGGCGTGTTCTTCGGCGCACCCATGCCGAACAGCGCGCTCGCCTCGTAATCCTTCACGGTCTCGCCGATCGCCGGCACGTCGGGCAGTTGCGGCGAGCGCTGCGCGGTGGTGACGCCGATCGCACGCAGGCTGCCCGAACGGATGTGCTGGATGATCGAGGGCATGTTGTCGAAGATCACCTGCACCTGACCGCCGAGCATGTCGGTGATCGCGGGCGCCGCGCCGCGATAGGGCACGTGCTGCATCTTGCAGCCGGTCATCGCCATGAACATCTCGCCGGACAGGTGCACCGAGGTGCCGTTGCCTGACGAGGCCATGTTGACCTTGCCGGGATTGGCCTTCACGTATTCGATGAACTCGGCGACGGTCTTGGCCGGCACGTCCTTGTTGACGGTCATCACGTTCGGCACGCGCTGGAACGAGGCGATCGGCGCGATGTCGCGCACGAAGTTGAACTTCAGATTGGTGTAGAGCGAGGCGTTGATGTAGTTGGCCGGGTTCACCAGCTGAAGCGTGTAGCCGTCGGGCACGGCATTGATGACCGATTCGGTGGCGATGTTGTTGCCGGCGCCCGGCTTGTTCTCGATCACGAATTGCTGGCCGAACTTCTCCGACAGCCGCTGGCCGATCAGCCGGCCCAGGATGTCGGTGGCCCCGCCCGGCGGATAGCCAACCACCCATTTCACCGGGCGAGCCGGATAATCGGCGGCAAGGGCCTTCGACAGCGGGCTGGCTGCAAGAGGAGTGGCGGCAAGCAGGCCCAGCGCGGTACGGCGAGTGATCATCTCAAGGGTTCTCCCAACGTGTTGTTCTTGAAAGCCGGATATCTTGAAAGCGTCGTCAGCGGCGTTGTAACAAAGCCCGAAGCACGCGGAAAGTGCGCAACGCACATAGCGACGAAAGGATAAGGCATGCCGGTCAAGGTCGAGGCCCTCGATCATCTCGTGATCAACGTCGCCGACGTCGCGGTGACCGCGGAGTGGTACCGCAAGATTCTCGGCATGGAAGTCAAGGTGTTCGACCCCGGCGGCGGCAAAGCGCCGCGGACCTCCCTTCAATTCGGTAACCAGAAGATCAACGTCCGGCCGCGCGACGCCGACAAGGTCGAGTGGTTCACCGCCGACCACCAGACCGCCGGCAGCGAGGATCTGTGCTTTCTCACCTCCGCCTCGCCCGACGAGGTGGTGGCGCATTTGCAGGCACATGGCGTCGCGATCGAGGAAGGCCCAGTTCCCAAGCAGGGCGCCCGCGGCACGCTGTGCTCGGTCTATTGCAGGGATCCGGACGGGAGCCTGATCGAGATCTCCTCGTACGAGGACGGTGGCCGGTAGGGCTCACTGCCGACCCAACCACCGTCATTGCGAGCGTAGCGAAGCAATCCAGACTGCCTCCGCGGGGACAGTCTGGATTGCTTCGTCGCAAGGGCTCCTCGCAATGACGGCGGAGAGACTGCGTCCCCCGATTTGCGCCCCGCGCCGTCCGATGGCAGGAAGACGCAATAAACCAGAAGCGGCCGCCATCAAGATGTAGGCTGCACGGGAGGACGCATGCCCATTCAACAGACCGCAGCCGGAATCGTGGGCCCGTTCGACGGGCTGGATGTGCCCTGGCTGCTGAAGATGCGCGCCGAGATGCGCAGCTCACATCCGTTCCTGATCTGGGCGCCGTTCGACGCGCCGGCGCGGCGCTGGAGCTATGGCGAATTTCACGAGCGGGTCGGCGCGCTCGCGGCGGGGCTGGCGAAGCGCGGCGTCAAGCCCGGCGAATATGTGCTCATTCATCTGGACAATTGCATCGAGGCGATGCTGGCCTGGTTTGCCTGCGTCGAGCTTGGCGCCATCGCAGTGACCACCAACACGCGTTCGGCGCCGGCCGAAATGGAATATTTTGCGGATCATTGCGGCGCGGTCGCCGCCATTACGCAACCGTCCTACGCCGAGATCATTGCAAGGCACTGCCGCAACCTGCGCTGGATGGCGGTGACCTCGCACGATGCGGGTGCGGCGCCAGCACAGCCCGTCGCATACGGCGACAGTTTTGAAGCGCTGTTCGCCGACAGCGCCGACCGTCCCAGGCGAACGGCCGATCCGCTCGCGCCGTGCAGCGTGCAATACACCTCCGGCACGACATCGCGGCCGAAGGCGGTGCTGTGGACCCACGCCAACGCGCTGTGGGGCGCCAAGGTCAACGCCGCGCATGAGGACCTGCACGCCGGCGACGTGCACCAGGCCTATCTGCCGCTGTTCCACACCAACGCCCTCGCCTATTCCATGCTGGCGACGCTGTGGGTCGGCGGCTCCTGCGTGATCCAGCCGCGCTTCTCCGCGAGCCGATTCTGGCGCGTCGCGCGCGAGCACGGCTCGACCTGGACCTCGACCATTCCATTCTGCATGAAGGCGCTGCTCGAGCAGGAGATCCCGAGCGACCACAAATTCCGCCTGTGGGGCAGCGCCGTCAACGAGCCGCCGGCCTTTGCCGCCTTCGGCGTCAAGATCATCGGCTGGTGGGGCATGACCGAGACCATCACCCACGGCATCGTCGGCGAGGTCGATCAGCCCAACATCCCGATGTCGATCGGCCGCGCCGCGCCTGAGTACCAGATCCGGATCACCGACGATGACGGACGGCCGACCGAGGTCGGCGACACCGGCAATCTCTCGATCAGGGGCATCCGCGGCCTGTCGCTGTTCGCCGAATATCTGCACAACGAAAAAGCCACGCGCGAAAGCTTCGACGAACACGGCTTCTTCCTCACCGGCGACCGCGTCGAGCGGCTCGCGAACGGCTTCATCAAGTTCGGGGACCGCGCCAAGGACATGCTGAAGGTCGGCGGCGAGAACGTCGCGGCCTCCGAGATCGAGCAGGTGATCGCGCTCGTCCCCGGCGTGCGCGAGGCGGCGGTGGTGGCGAAGAAGCACCCGATGCTGGACGAGGTGCCGGTCGTCTTCATCATCCCGCACGGCGGCGTCGCGGGCGCGGCGCCGGACCTGCATGACAGCGTGATGGCCGCCTGCCGCAAAGGCCTCGCCGACTTCAAGGTGCCGCGCGAGATCAGGCTGATCGACGACATGCCGCGCTCGACGCTGGAGAAGGTGGCGAAAGCGGAGTTGCGGAAGATGGTGGGGTAAGCCCCGCGCCATCCCCACGACGTCGTCCTGGCGAAAGCCAGGGCCCATACCGCGTGATCTACGCAATCGGCAGGACGATCATTGCGAGGGTCTTCGCCAAACTGGCATTCGGGGTAATGGGTCCTGGCTTTCGCCAGGACGACACCGAGTGTGTGGCAATAGCGCCGCTAAAGCGGCGCCGACATCTCGTTCAAAACGACCCCAGCGCCACCGGGCGGAATGCCTGTAGCAGCTGCTGGTCGAGCTTGCCGCCCATGCCTTCCATCATCGTGAAGGCGCGGGAGTGGGTGAAAGGCATGCGATAGGCGCGCTTCTCCACCAGAGCGGCGTAGATGTCGACGATCGTCGTCAGCCGCACGATGTCGCTGATCTGGTTCGACGACAGGCGGTTGGGATAACCGCTGCCGTCGAGGAATTCGTGGTGATGCAGCACCACGTCGAGCATCTCCGGCGGGAAGCCGCCTTGCGCGGCGAGCGCGTCGTAGCCGCGCCGCGGATGCTGGCGCACCTCGTCCATCTCCTCATCGGTGAGCTTGCCGGGCTTGTCGAGCAGCGCGGAGGGAACGAAGGCCTTGCCGACGTCGTGCAGCAGCGCGGCGCGGGTCAGGCGGCGCTGGTCGTCCTCGCGCATGCCGAGATGCTGCGCGAAGGCGACGGCAAAGCCGGTGACGAACAGGCAGTGGCGATAGCTGCCGACATGGTGGCAGCCGACCGTGGTGAGCCACTCGCGCAACGAGGAGTGCTTCATCGCCTTCAGGATCTTGCTTTCGGCGGCGATGACGTCGTCGAAGGTCAGGGGCACGCCGAGCGGCAGCTTCTCGAACATCTTGGCGAGCACCGCGTGCGCCGCCTCGACGCCGCGGTTGAGCGTCTTGCCGCGATCGGTCGCGTCATAGCTGGCGGTGTCGGGAAACGCGGCGCGGATGCGCTGCAGAATCGCATCGGGCTGAAGCGGCCGCGAGATCGTGTCGGTGGCGCCCAGCGCCCAGGCCTGCATGGTGCCGTGGTGCAGGGCATCGGCGAGCACGAACAACCGCGGCATCGAACGATAGGCATCGCCGCGCAGCTTGTCGCGCACCCGCTGCACGCTCTCGGGCGAGCGCAGATTGATGTCGACCACGAGGCCGGAGAGATCGCGCGAGGGCTTCTCGGGGATGTCCCGGGTCGTCACCGTCGAGACATCGCCGACTGCCTTCAAGATGCTGGCAAGCTCGGTGCTTTCGTCGCTCCGGTCGGAGGCGAGAAGAAGCCGGCGTTTGGCGGCGGGTTTGACTGAGGCGTTCATGGTTTCCCCAAGAGCACGGGAGTGTTTCGGGCGAAAGCCTAAGCCGGATCAGGTTCTCCGGCCCTTAAGAGGCGTGCTCAATGGAACCTTCCGGAATTGCACGCAATTTTACGGATTTCGGTTCCGATGACGGGCTCCAATCAAAACGGCGAAAACAACCCCATGCACAGTAGAACGGCCGTTGAAGATAAAGGGGATTTTCGGGCGTTGTCCGTCCCGCCCACGGCGTCATCGCCCGGCTTGACCGGGCGATCCAGTACTCCGAGACGGCGCGGCCGGAACCGGGAAGCCGCGGCGTACTGGATGCCCCGCTTTCGCGGGGCATGACAGCGAATATGTGGATGCGGCGTTCCGCATAACAAAAGATCCGCCGGAGGTTGCCCTCCGGCGGATTTTCTCTGGAAGCCTTCGACCGGCTTACGCCTTCATCGCGCCCTTCACGGCTTCGGCCGTGATCGGCAACGCCCGCACGCGGGCGCCGCTGGCGTTGAAGATGGCGTTGCCGATGGCGGGAGCGACCACCGTCACGGCGGGCTCGCCGACGCCGGTGGCTTTCTCGCCGTTGGCGATCACGGCGACCGCGACCTCGGGCATCTGGCTCATGCGCAAGGGCGTGTAGCTGTCGAAATTGGTCTGCTCGATGCCACCGTCCTTGAGCGTCGCCTTCTCGTACATCGCCAGCGACAGGCCCCACAGCGCCGCGCCCTCGACCTGGGCACGGATGTTGTCGGGATGCACCTGCGTGCCGACGTCGGTTGCGACCGTGAGCTTCTTCACGGTCACTGCACCCGATGCTGCGACGGCGACGTGAGCCACGCACGCCGTCCAGCTCGCGGTCGCGCGTTCCTGCGACGAGACGCAGGCGACGCCCATGCCCTCGCCTTTCGGAAGTTGCCTGGTGCCGTAGCCGGACAGTCCCATCGCGGCGAGCAGCGTGTTGCGCAGCCGCTGCGCGCCGCCGTCGTTCTTGCCGGCGCCGTCGAGCAGCGAAATGCGGAACTGCGCAGGATCCTTGCCGGTCGCAGCCGCGATCTCGTCGATCATGCTTTCGACCGCCCAGAAGGTCCAGCCGGGCGCCACCGAGCGGAGCTGCCCGGACGGCGTGGCGTTGTGCGCGAGCTCGTTCTTGATCGCGCGCACATAATGGTTGGGCACGGTGTAGAAGAAGTCGGCCCCGTTCACCGTGAAGGAGTCGAGCGGGCCCTTCTTGTCGACCGATGGCGTCAGCAAATCGGGGATTCCCCAGCGTGCGGTCGGCCAGGCCGAGACCACGTCGTGGCTGAGCGCGACGAGCTTGCCGTCGCCGTCCACGCCGGCCTTGACCTTTTGGTAGGTGAGCGGACGCGAGAAATCCATCGTCATGTCGTTCTCGCGCGAATAGATCACCTTCACCGGCTTGCCGACCGCCTTCGCCGCCTGCACGGCCGGAACCATCATGTCGGCATCGAGACGCCGGCCGAAGCCGCCGCCCAGCCAATGCTGGTGCATCACCACGAACTTCGGATCGATCCCGGCCGCGCCTGCGGCGATCGCGCCGGAGCGCGTCGCGAACTGGTTGCCGGAATAGATGTGCAGGATGTCGCCCTTGAACTCCGCGGTGGCGTTCATCGGCTCCAGCGGCGCGTGGATGTTGATGCTGGTGGTGTACTCGGCCTCCACCACCTTGGCCGCCGAACCGAAGGCCGCATTGGGATCGCCGTCCTTGACGAAGAACTGGCCGGAATCCTCGAGGCCCTGGAGCCGCTTGGCTTCATCGAGCAACGACTGGCTCGACAGTTTTGCGTTCGGACCGCCGTCATAGGCGATCTTCAGCGCATCCGCCGCCTTGCGCGCGTTGGCATAGGTGCTGGCCACCGCGACCACCCAGCCGGAGGTGGTTCCGGTCTTGTCGTCGAGGATGACGGCCTTGATGAAGCCGGGCACCTTCTTCGCTTCGCTGTCGTCGACCGATTTCACCGTCGCGCCGAAGCGCACCGGCGGGGTCACCACCTTGCCGTAGGCCATGCCCGGCAGCATCACGTCGATGCCGTACTTGGCCGTGCCGTTGGTCTTGGAGGGGATGTCGAGCTGCGGCACCGACACGCCGATCATGGTGTATTGATCCGGCGTCTTCAGCTTGATCGCCTTGAGCTCGTCCGGCGTGAAGGTCTTGGTCGCCTTGCCGCTTCTGACGATCTCGGCAAACGACATCTGCTTCTTCGACTTCGGATGCAAGACCATGGAGTCGCGCACGACGATCTGATCCTTGAAGTAGGGCGGCAGGCCCATGGCTGCGGCGGCAGCCTCCGTCAGCGCGATGCGGCCGGCCGCGCCCGCCCGGCTCATCGCCTCGAAGTTCATCATGGTCGACCAGCTGCCGCCGGTGATCTGCGCGCCCAGCACGGGATCGTTGAACTTCGGATCGTTGGAGGCGAGCTGCACGCGCATATCGCTCCATTTTGCGCCCAATTCCTCGCAGACGATCTGCGCCATGGTGGAGGCGATGTGCTGGCCCATGTCGGCCTTGCCGCAGGTCACGGTGACGAGACCGTCAGGCGAGATCGCATACCAGACGCTCGGCTCGAAATTGGCGGGCGCGGCGGCCGATGCCGGATCGATGCCGGGCACGCCGGCATAGCCGAGCACGAGGCCGGTCGCGGCGGTGCCGACGAGGAAGGAGCGGCGGCTGAGATCGGTCGTCTCAGGGGAGACGTTGTTCACGTGCTTATTCATGTGGGCCTCCGCTCGTTGCCCGTAGCGGATGCGGTGCGCATCTCGGATGCGGCGCGCATGATCGCCTTCTGGATCCGCGAATAGGTCATGCAACGGCAGAGATTGCCGTCCATATGTGCGACGACCTCCTCCTTGGTCGGATTGGGATTCTTCGCGAGCAGCGAGGCCGCCTGCATGATCTGCCCGGACTGGCAGTAGCCGCATTGCGGAACCTGCTCGGCGATCCACGCCTTCTGGAGTGGATGATCGCCCTTGGCGGAGAGGCCTTCGATGGTGGTGATCTTCTTGCCGGCGACATCGCCGACCATGGTCTGGCACGATCGCACGGCTTCGCCGTTGACGTGCACGGTGCAGGCACCGCACAGGCCGGCACCGCAGCCGAACTTGGTGCCGGTCATCTGCAATTGCTCGCGGATCGCCCAGAGGAGCGGCGTGTCGTTCGCCGCATCCACGGACAGACTCCGCCCGTTGATAGTAAGTGTTGGCATAGGCGTCTTCCCCTGCCGGTGCATGAAGCCGCTTACGGCGGCAACTTGTGTTGGCAGGCGCCCACCGGGCCAGCGCCAGCCTTGATGGCAAGAATGATCGCGTTCCGCCGCAGAGGCAAATGCAATTTGGAAGCGATCGAAATCATCGCGGCGTCTGTATGTTGTGCGTTGCGAGAACGGTGCCGACGCAGCCACTAAACGCAACAGAGATCGCATCAGGCATGCGTGCGATCGCGTTCAAGCAGTTTCCTCGAGGTAACTTGGCAAGCTAGAGTGCAACCGCCGGCGCGGCCCTTCCCTTCTCCCCTTGTGGGAGAAGGTGGCGTAGGCGGCCTTCGGCCGCCGTTCTTAAGAACGCCGAAGCATAGCTTCGGCTACGGCGCCGGATGAGGGGTATCTCTCCGCGAACTCAACAGGCAGTTGGGCGCGCGGAGAGATACCCCTCACCCGTCTCGCCGCTACGCGGCGAGCCACCCTCTCCCACAAGGGGAGAGGGTGCACCTGTGTTGCAGCGAGAATAACGAGAATAAAAAGAAGGGCGGGAGACATGCCAAGGATCGATCGGGACGGCGTCGGAATCCATTACGAGGTCCATGGCGACGGGCCGCCGCTGCTGCTCACGCACGGCTACTCATCGACCTCGGCGATGTGGCGTGAACAGGTCGATGCGCTCGCCAAGGACCACACGCTTGTCCTGTGGGACATGCGCGGCCACGGCCAGTCCGACTACCCTGATGACCCCAGGGCCTATAGCGAAGCACTCACGGTCGGCGACATGGCGGCGATCCTCGATGCCATCGGTGCCAAGCGCGCGATCATCGGCGGGCTGTCGCTCGGCGGCTACATGTCGCTCGCCTTCACGCGTGCTTATCCGCAACGCGTCCGCGCGCTGCTGATCATCGACACCGGTCCGGGCTTCAAGAAGGACGACGCGCGCGAGGCCTGGAACGCACGGGCGCTTGCCACCGCCGACAGGCTCGATCGCGAAGGTCTCGACGTGCTGAAGGCGGCGACGCGCGAGCGCGCCACCGCGAGCCATCGCAACGCCAAGGGGCTGGCGCTTGCCGCACGCGGCATGCTGACCCAGCGCGACGCGAAGGTGATCGAGCTCTTGCCCGACATCAAGGTGCCGTCGCTGATCGTGGTCGGCGCCGACGACACGCCGTTCCTCGCCGCATCCGACTACATGGCGGCCAAGATCCCCGGCGCACAAAAGGTCGTGATCCCCGCCGCCGGACACGCCGTCAACATCGATCAGCCCAAGGCATTTGTTGACGCGGTGCTGCCTTTCCTGAAGAACTTGCCGCAATAGGCCGGCCGGACGAGGACCTGAGGCGATGAAGCGAGCGATGTTGGTTGCGGGCGTCGTGGCGACACTTTTCCCGGCGTCGGTGCGGGCCGAGCCGTTCGGCACCATGCCGCCGCGCCAGCCCTTCGTCACGACCTTGTCGAACAACACGCCGCTCGCCTTCGGCATGGACGCCGAGCAGACCGCACGCGCCTTGGGGCAGCCGCTGCAATATGTGCGGGGTCGTCCCGGCAACGAGATCTACCTCGCGCTTCGCAACCTCGGCGGCAGCGGGCTGATCCCCTACCGCCACCGCCTGTTCCTGCAATTCCGTCATGGACGGCTGGCGGGATGGAAGGAGGATTACGGCGAGAACTGGATGTGGGAGTGAGCGACCCTTCGTGACGCAGAGAAATCGTATCCGCGCTGTCGTGCGTTGAAGTTGCCACATCGTCATGGCCGGGCTTGTCCCGGCCATCCACGTTCTTCTGACGCGGAAACCAAGAACGTGGATGCCCGGGACATAGGCGAGCGAAGCGACGCCGTCCTTCGGACGGCTATGCCCGGGCATGACGAGTTTTTGGAGCGAGCAGAATTCTCAATCAAACGACCAACCAAGAAGGACAACCCGCGTGGGACAAGACATCAAGCTGACGGCTTCCGATAATTTCCAGCTCGGCGCCTATCGCGCTGATCCCGCAGGCAGTCCCAGGGGCGCGGTGGTGGTGATCCAGGAAATTTTCGGGGTCAATCATCACATCCGCTCGGTCTGCGATCGGCTTGCCGGGGAAGGCTATGTCGCGATCGCGCCGTCGATCTTCGACCGCACCTCGCCGAACTTCCAGTCGGGCTACACGCCCGACGAGATCGCCGAAGCGCGCAAATTCGTGGCCAATCCCGACTGGGCCGCGATGCTGCGCGACACCCAGGCCGCGATCGATGCGGTCAGAAGCGTCGGCCCGGTCGGCATCATCGGCTTTTGTCTGGGCGGCAGTGTCGCCTTCGTCGCGGCGACGCGATTGAGCGGCCTGAAGGCCGCGATCGGCTATTATGGCGGCGCGGTCGTGCGCTTTGCCGAGGAGACGCCGAAGGCGCCGACGCAACTGCATTTCGGCGAGAAGGATGCCGGCATCCCCCTGACCGACGTCGAGACCATCAAGGCGAAACGGCCGGATGTCGAGGTCTTCATCTATCCGGGCGCCCAGCACGGCTTCCATTGCGATGAGCGCGCGAGCTACAACAAGGCGAGCGCCGACATCGCCTGGCCACGCAGCATGGCGTTTTTCGCGAAGCATTTGAAATAGCGCTTCATCGTCACCGCCGTCATTCCGGGATGCGCCGGCAGGCGCAGGCCCGGAATCCATCGTGCGTCAGAGTTGGTGAAGAAATGGATTCTCTGATGCGCAATTGCGCATCAGAGCTCGCGACGTTGTCGCGCCCTGGAATGACGGGAGGAGAGCGGGAATCGGGTGGGCGCGACCTGCCCCCCGGCCGTAGGGTTGGCCAATCAAGCCAACACACCCCGGGAGAAACGTCATGCAGCACGCCGATACGAATCTCGTCATCCGCAATCCCTTCGGCACGATGGACGTCCCGGGTCCGGACGATTCAGAAGTGATGGACTATGCCGCGACCGCCACGCTGGCCGGTGATGGCGCCGACGGCAATGCGGGGCATTGGGCGTCCATTCCAACGTCATTCGACCCACTCGAGAGCATCTGGGCCAGTCGGTGGAACGGCGGCGCCGACCCGACCATTGCGGGCGATACGCCAGAGACATGGAAGCAGGGCCGCGCGGAAATTCGCGTCGTGGGCGATCGGGTCTATCTGCGCTTCGACTGGGACAATGGCCGCCGGCACGGACTGATCGACGCTGCGCGCGAGGACGCCGGCCGCCTCGTCGGCAAGTACATCAACCTGACCAATCCTGCGATCACGCGGCCATGGGTCGGGCGCGTGGTCGATGCGGCACGCATCGACGGATGTTTTCCGAACGGGCGGCTTGATTTCAGGCGGTAGATCGCGAGTCGCCGACATCATCTTCCCTGTCATTCCGGGATGCGCCGCGCAGCGGTGCAGGCCCGGAATCCATCGTGCGCCGAAAATGGTGGCGGAATGGATTCTCTGATGCGCAATTGCGCATCATAGTTCGCGCTACGCGCGCCCCGGAATGACGAGAAAGCTAGAACCAGCGCTCGCCGACGAACACGGTGTCGCCCGGTGCTAACGGCGTGCCGAGCGGAACCACGGCGCGCATGGCGCCGCCGGCTTCGGTGTGCGTCACGGTGACGACGTCGCGCTTGGCGCGGGGCGAGAAGCCGCCGGCGATAGCGACGGCGCTTTCGACCGTCATGTTCGGCACGTAAGGATATTGGCCGGGCGCTGTGACTTCGCCGAGGATGAAGAACGGGCGATAGGCCTCGATCTCGACGGCGACCGAGGGCTCGCGGATGTAGCCGTTGCGCAGGCGCGCGGCGATTTCGCCGGCGAGACCCGCCGTGGAGCGGCCGCGCGCCGGCACCGCGCCGATCAGCGGCATGGTGATGGAGCCGCCGGCGTCGATCGCGTAGCTGTTGGTGAGACCTTCCTGGCCGTAGACCACGACGCGCAGCTTGTCGCCGGCATCGAGATGGTAGGAGGCGTCGTAGCGGGCCGGCGCGGCGTAGCCGACCGGCATCGGCGCGGGCGCGGAGGCAAAGGAATTGCGCAGCGCGCCGACGGCGCCGCCACCGTCGGCGACGACGACGACCGGCTGCGGCGCGCTAGTGGGCTGGCCATAGGCCATGGAATCGAGATCGGCGCGCGGCTGCATCACCGCGACGGGGCCGGCGGTCTGCATGCAGCCGCCAAGGGCAAGCGCGGCGGACGCTGCCAGGGACGCTGCCAAGATCGACCATCGAAACGCGCGTGCAACCGGCACCGGACCTATCCCTCGAAACGAGACGGCTCCAGTGATGCACCGGGTATGGTTAATAAAGCGTTGAGCGGGGGCTGGGGCGCGACGATGCGCACGCGTAACCGCACCCTCCGTCATGCCCGGGCTCGTCCCGGGCATCCACGATCTTCTCTTGCGGCACGAAGAACGTGGATGGCCGGGACGAGCCCGGCCATGACGAGTCTGTGCTCGCCTACGCACTCACGCCGACGCCGATCGGGCAGGACACGCCGGTGCCGCCGAGGCCGCAATAGCCGGCGGGATTCTTTGCCAGATATTGCTGATGGTAGTCCTCGGCGAAATAGAATGCGCCGGCGGGCGCGATCTCGGTGGTGATGGCACCGAGGCCCTTGGCTGCGAGCGCCTTCTGATAGAGCGCCTTCGACTCGTCGGCCGCTTTCTTCTGCGCATCCGAGTAAGTGTAGATCGCGCTTCGGTACTGCGTGCCGACGTCGTTGCCCTGGCGCATGCCCTGCGTCGGGTTGTGGCTCTCCCAGAACGTCTTCAAGAGCTTCTCGTAGGAAATCTTCCTCGGATCGAACACGACCAGCACCACTTCGGTGTGGCCGGTGCGTCCCGAGCAGGTCTCCTCGTAGGTCGGGTTCGGCGTGTGGCCGCCGGCATAGCCGACGGCGGTGGTGTAAACGCCATCGCCAAGCTCCCAGAACTTGCGCTCGGCGCCCCAGAAGCAGCCGAGCCCGAACACCGCCTGCTCGAGGCCGGCGGGATAAGGCGACTGCAACTTGCTGCCGTTGACGAAATGGGTGGTCGCGGTCGGGATGGCCTGCGCACGGCCCGGCAGCGCCTCAGTTGCGCTCGGCAATGCGGTGGTCTTGCGCATGAACAGCATGGGCGGATCTCCGAAGAACGAGCTGTCCGTCGCGTGAGCCGACTCGAAAAGCCAGGCGCTCAGGCGGCGTGCTCGCGATCAGGTGGGAATATAGGCATTTACGCGCGAAGGGGCAGCCTTGTTACGGCGCCCTGATGTGCGGCGTTCAGTCCCGCGAATAGCCGATCAGCGGCTTGCGCGGCCGGAACAGGATCATCAGCAGGATGCCGAGGATGCCGAGGACGGCGAACACCGGCTGATCCAGCACGAGGCGGATCACCGAGGTCCAGAGCCAGGGCGCCTTGGCCTCGACCCAGGTCCGGAACGCCGACTGGCTGGCCTGATTGATGTCGTTCCAGAACTGGCCGAACCGGGTGAATTTGAGGGTCTGATCGGCCACCCAGCGGGCGCCGTCATAGACCATGAAAATGAACCCGCCGGCGAGCAGCAACAGCCCAATCAGTCGGAAAAAGCCGCGGATCATGCCTCACCTTATATGGTCGTCCGATCGGCGGACCTAAAGAAACGCCGCCAGCCAATAGCCGCAAGGCGGCAGAAATTCAACCTCTTCAGGGCGTTACGGCACCCATCCAGGCCGTCCGGGGCCGGTTTTCCAGGCCTTGAAAGCGTTGACGGTGCCAAAGACCCTCTCTATAAGGGCGCCAACTGGCGGCGGGCGCAATCCTGCCGCCGCTGTTCTTTGAGCAGTTGCAGGCTCTTTGAGGCCTCGTGTTCCCGGAACAGCCTTGAACCGAACACCCTAAATCCGAGCGTCGATTACGCGGTCAAGCAAGCCGGCGCTACCCGACCAAGACGCGACCGGTACCCGCAAAGGACATTGAGACCATGGCCAATACCACCTCCGCCAAGAAAGCGACGCGCAAGATCGCCCGCCGCACCGCCGTCAACAAGTCGCGCCGCACCCAGATGCGCGGCGCCGTGCGCAACGTCGAGGAAGCCATCAAGACCGGCGACCGCGCCGCCGCCGTGAAGGCGCTGGCGAATGCCGAGCCCGCCTTGATGCGCGCCGCCCAGCGCAACATCATTCACAAGAACAATGCCAGCCGCAAAGTCTCGCGGCTCACCGCGCAGATCGCCAAGCTCGCCAAGTAAGTTCGCGAGCCAGGTTCGCCAAGCGATCTGGTTGCAATCATCCGATCGGTTGATCCGCTCGACATCGCGCTCGTCAATCAGCCCGGCCTCGCGCCGGGCTTTTTGTTGCCTGTCATATTCACGCAAGCAGTCACGCGCCGGCCAGTCTTCGATTGGAAGATTTGCATCTCCGCACTATGATGCCTTCCGTGACTTTACCTGCAGCCTTGTTTGCGGGTGATATTGCAACAGCGGAAACTTTCAGTGCAGTGCGAAAAACCCTTGCGAGGCAGGGCTAACTCGCATCTGCACGCGCGCCAAGTTCTGCACACCGTAGTTTCACCGGAACACATCTCACGGTGGAGTTACCCTGTGAAACGAGACTCAAAAAACGATGTCTCGCTAATCACTTATCGACATAGCGATCACAAGCATTTGGAAAATTCGTTTGCACGTCGTGCGCGTGACGCTTTTGTAAAAAATTTTTGGCGGTGACGGGGATTTGTCACATGACGCGGTGCATTTTCGATTCTGTGCACGAATCCAAAAACTTGCTCACGAGCCTGTGCACAAGTCGCGCGCGGCGTTAACGCTGGTCAAGTTTTTTGATGCCTCAAGTGTGAATCAATTTCGTTGCGAGTCTTTCCGCTTAGTGTATTCCTTAAGTCGTTCGCGGCGCCCACGATCTTGAGACCAGCGCGGTTTTGGAAACGGGGCGAGCGTGCAAATCGGCGGCGGTGTGCACGTTGGCGACGCTTCAACAAGCGATTGTCGGTTCAAAACCCATAGCAACATGGGAATGGTAGCTCTTTGTCTGAATGTCTCCAAGCGGGATCCAAGCGCAAACGAGAGACATCTTGAGCTACCCCGACAGGCGTGATTGGCGAAGCCGGGCGAACGAACAGTGCAGACGGGCAGGACATCGGCGACTTTAGCCGCAGGTGTCTTCAGGACACGCAGGACCTTGCCGTGAGCAATCACGGCAGGACGGGGAGGTATCATGTCTTACGGACAGAACGCGGTATTGAAACAAGTTTCCCACTCCAACGATGCCGTTCTAAATCCGTCGGACATCCAGCCTCCCGCGTGTGACGGAGCGCCGAGTACGCGCTGACCTCGCGACCCCTCCATCTCTGACATCGCTGATCGGACGCGGCGTTCTCGCCGAACGGTTGAGCCATGCCTGACGATGGACTCGCTTTGAGGTCGCGCCATGCCAGGAACCCTATGGCAGGAACCCTGCATGGCGCTCACAACGCAACTATATCTCTCAAGAGAAGTTTTGACGATGAACACATCGGAACAGGATCGCTGGTCACGCGTGAAGGGTCGGCTGCGCACGAGCGTCGGCGAAGACGTCTATACGAGCTGGTTTGCGCGCATGGATCTCGAAGGCGTGCAGGATGAGAGCGTGCGGCTCTCGGTTCCCACGCGCTTTCTGAAGAGCTGGATCCAGGCCCATTATGCCGAACGCGTGCTGTCGTGCTGGCAGGCCGAGATGCCGGAAGTGCATCGCATCGATCTCACCGTTCGCACCGCGGTGCGCCCGGTCGCGCATCCGAAGGAAGCCCCAGTGGTGGTCGAAACACGCCGTGCGCCCGCGCCGGAGCTGCGTTCGACCGCGACCGCGCCGGTCTCGGCCAATCATGACGCGCTCGGCGGCTCGCCGCTCGATCCGCGCCTGACCTTTGCGAGCTTCGTCGTCGGCCGCTCCAACACGCTGGCCCATGCGGCTGCGCGCCAGGTCGCCGAGGGACGCCGCGGCGATCCCGTCATGTTCAACCCGCTCTACATCCATGCCGGCGTCGGCCTCGGCAAGACGCATCTGCTTCAGGCGGTGACCTGGGCCGGCAATTCCGGCAACGAGCGCAAGGTGCTGTATCTCACGGCCGAAAAATTCATGTACGGCTTCGTCGCCGCGCTGAAGACGCAGACGGCGCTCGCCTTCAAGGAAGCGCTGCGCGGCATCGACGTGCTGGTGATCGACGATCTCCAGTTCCTGCAGGGCAAGTCGACGCAGGCCGAGTTCTGTCACACGCTGAACGCGCTGATCGACGCCGGCCGCCAGGTCGTGATCGCGGCCGACCGTCCGCCGTCCGATCTCGAAAGCCTCGATGACCGCGTGCGCTCGCGGCTGGCCGGCGGCCTCGTGGTCGAGATGGCCTCGCTCGGCGAGGAGCTGCGCCACGGCATCCTCAAGTCGCGCGTCGCCGCCGCCCGCGCCCATCATGCGACGTTCGACGTGCCGGAGGAGGTGCTGCATTATCTCGCCCGCACCATCACCCATAACGGCCGCGACCTCGAAGGCGCGATCAACCGGCTGCTGGCGCATTCCAAGCTCAACAACCAGCCGGTGACGCTGGAGATGGCCGAGCGCGAGGTGCGCGACCTGGTCCGGCCGCAGGAGCCGAAGCGGATCAAGATCGAGGACATCCAGCGCGTGGTGGCGCGGCAGTATAATGTCAGCCGTTCCGACCTCTTGTCCTCGCGCCGCACCGCCAACGTGGTCCGCCCGCGCCAGGTGGCGATGTACCTCGCCAAGACGCTGACCCTGCGCTCGCTGCCCGAAATCGGCCGCCGCTTCGGCGGACGCGACCACACCACGGTGCTGCACGCCGTGCGCAAGATCGAGGCGCTGGTCTCCAAGGACACCGCGCTGTCGGAGGAAGTCGAGTCGCTGAAGCGCCAGCTTCAGGAATAAACGCCTATTTCTTTCACCTCTCCCCGCTTGCGGGGAGAGGTCGAATTCGATCGCAGATCGAATTCGGGTGAGGGGGAGTCTCCGCGCACCCAACTCTCACCGTTCCCGTGGAGACTCCCCCTCACCCCAACCCTCTCCCCGCAAGCGGGGCGAGGGAGCGCACCCGTGCCTGGGCAACGGTGGTGTTTTTGCCGGTAAATCGTGGGGAACTGGCCCCCGATCCCTTGAATCCGGGGGCCATCCGCGCCACCTTGCGCGACCCTGACGGCTTTGGTCATATCGGCTGGAGACCCCGGCCTGTCGGGGTCTTCGGTGCCGCGGCGCGCTTTCCGGCCGCCGGGCTTTTTCATCTTGGGGATCGGGCGAGTAGTGCAATGAAGGTTACGGTCGAACGCGCGCAACTCCTGAAATCGCTGGGCCATGTCCACCGCGTGGTCGAGCGCCGCAACACGATTCCGATCCTCGGCAACGTGCTGGTCCGGGCCGAGAACGCGAAATTGTCGCTGAAGGCGACCGACCTCGACCTCGAGGTGACGGAAACGCTGCCCGCGGAAACCGCGACCGCCGGCTCCACCACCGTGCCGGCGCACATGTTCTACGACATCGTGCGCAAGCTGCCGGACGGCTCCCAGATCGTGCTCGAGGCCGACGGCGACCGCGCCGTGCTGGCGATCCGCGCCGGCCGCTCGCGCTTCACGCTCCAGACGCTGCCGGAGAATGATTTCCCGGATCTGGCCGCCGGCGACATGTCGCATTCGTTCTCGCTCGCCGCCAAGGACGTCAAGCGGCTGATCGACCGCACCCAGTTCGCGATCTCGACCGAGGAGACGCGCTATTATCTCAACGGCATCTATCTGCATGCCGCCGGTACCGCCAAGGCCGCCACCCTGCGCGGCGTCGCCACCGACGGCCACCGCCTCGCCCAGCTCGACCTGGTCCAGCCCAAGGGCGCGGACGGCATGCCCGGCGTCATCGTGCCGCGCAAGACGGTCGGTGAGGTGCAGCGCCTGATCGAGGACACCGAAGCCGAGATGACGATCGAGCTGTCGCAGGCCAAGATCCGCTTCACGATCGGGAACGTCGTGCTGACCTCGAAACTGATCGACGGCACCTTCCCCGACTACGGCCGCGTCATCCCGCAGGGCAACGACAAGGAGCTCGTCGTCGACAAGAAGGATTTCGAGAACGCGGTCGACCGCGTCTCCACGATCTCGAGCGAGCGCGGCCGCGCGGTGAAGCTGTCGCTGTCGCCCGGCAAGCTGGTGCTGTCGGTGACCAATCCGGATTCCGGCAGCGCGACCGAAGAGCTCGAAGTGGAATACGCCTCCGACGCCCTCGATATCGGCTTCAACTCCCGCTACCTGCTCGACATCGCCGCCCAGATCGAAGGCGAGGTCGCGACCCTCAGGCTCGCCGACCCCGGCTCGCCCACCCTGGTCCAGGACCGCGACGACAAGAGCGCGCTGTACGTGCTGATGCCGATGCGGGTGTGAGGGCGGTGGCGCCGCGTCGATGCCGAGCAATCTCCCGTAGTCCAGGTGCGATGCGCGTTGCTGCGCCCTCTCCCCTTGTGGGAGAGGGCTACTCCGCCATCGGCCACAGCCGCAGTCGGGTGAGGGGTTAGTGCCGCAAGAGCCGTCCCATCGGCCGGTCCCCAAGCATCTCCGCGAGTTTGCGAAGAATATGCGGCGCGAGCCGACTGATGCGGAAGCGGCAATGTGGCGGCTGCTCAGGGAGCGTCGACTATCTACCTACAAATTTCGTCGGCAAGTCCCCTTCAAGAACTACATTCTGGACTTCGTCTGTTTCGAGAAGCGCCTTGTGATCGAGATCGACGGCAGTCAGCACGCGGAATCGCAGCGCGACGCAGCTCGTGACGCCGCACTTTCCGCGGAAGGTTTCTCGATAGCGCGTTACTGGAACAATGACGTGCTACAGCAGCCCGCTTCTGTATTGGAGGATATCCTTGCAAAGCTTGCCGGGCGGTAAGATACCCCTCACCCGTCGCCTCACTGCGTGAGGCGCCACCCTCCCCCACAAGGGGGGAGGGAAAGGCACTGCCCGGCAATGACGAAGACAACATGACCCCTTCCCGCATTCATCGCCTGACGCTGACGCATTTTCGCAATTATCGGGCGGCGGGGCTCGAGACGGCGGCTGACATGGTGGCGCTGGTCGGGCCGAACGGGGCGGGCAAGACCAATTGCATCGAGGCGATCTCGTTCCTGTCGCCGGGACGCGGCTTGCGGCGTGCGACGCTGGAGGACGTTGCCGACAACCAGGGCGACGGCTCCTGGGCGGTGTCGGCGCAGGTCGAGGGCGCATTGGGCCTCGCCACGCTCGGCACCGGCATCGACGCACCGCGGGCAGATAGCACGGTGAGCCGGCGCTGCCGCATCGACCGCGAGCCGGTCAATTCGGCGAACGCCTTCGGCGACCACATCCGCATGGTGTGGCTGACGCCGGCGATGGACGGGCTGTTCATGGGCGCGGCCTCCGAGCGACGGCGCTTCTTCGACCGCCTGGTGCTGGCGATCGACAGCGAGCATTCCAGCCGCATCTCCGCACTCGAACGCTCCCTGCGCTCGCGCAACCGCCTGCTCGAGACGCGCAATTACGACGACCATTGGTGTGACGCGATCGAGCGCGAGACCGCCGAGCTTGCGGTCGCGGTCGCGGCGACGCGCGGCCAGACCGCCGCAAGGCTGACCGGCATGCTCAATGCGCGCGCGCAGGCCTCCGCCTTCCCGTCGGCGCAGATCGCGCTCGACGGCTGGATGGAGAACGCGCTGCTGCAGGAGACCGCGACGTCGGTCGAGGATCGCTACCGCCAGATCCTGCGCGACAACCGTCCGCGTGACGCCATCGCCGGCCGTACCACCGACGGCCCGCATCTGACCGATCTCCAGGTCATCTACGCGCCGAAAGGCATGCCGGCGCGCGATGCCTCGACCGGCGAGCAGAAGGCGCTGCTGATCGGCCTCGTGCTGGCGCACGCGACGCTGGTCGCCGAGATGACCGGCATCGTGCCGCTGCTGCTGCTCGACGAGGTCGTCGCCCATCTCGATCCGAACCGCCGCGCCGCGCTGTTCGAGGAGTTGAAGAAGCTCGGCGCGCAGGTCTGGCTGACCGGCGCGGACCCGGCCGCCTTCGCCGAGATCGGCAGCGGCGGCGAGGTCTTTGACGTCGAGAGCGGACGCGTCTCCGCCCGGCGGTGAGCCCCTCACCATTGAACCGGCCCGGTTCTCGCCGCGACTAGCTGTCTGCAGTCGCGCGATGACGTGACGTGCGACATCCCTGGAGAGTGAGATGCGGACGGTAGGGCCCGGGGCGCTAATCCCGGCACGATGGTGGGCCTTTGCGTGCGGCCTCGTCTTCCTCGCGAGCTGTATGCTCGCGGCGAGCGCCAGCGCCTGGGTGCCACATCTGTCGGCGCTGTTTTCCGCCGAGCTGACACCGGATCCCGATTCCAAGCTGCCCGCGCCGACCCGCTACAGCTACAGGGGGAATCCACACCACCATCGTCCAGGGCGTTGAGACGCCGCTCCGCACCAGGTTGGAGGCCACCCTGCCCGCCGAGCTCGGCAACGTCCTCGCCTTCTACCGCACCGAGCTCGGAAAGCTCGGCTGGCAGGAGCAGCCCGATGGCGCGGTGGTCTCCGCCGATCACGTCCAGCTCGCCTTCGTCTCCCCGGTTGGACCCGGCATGCTGGCGCTCGACCGCAAGGACAGCAGCACCACGGTCAACCTCGTGCAGAAGAACGCATCCGTTGCGGCCAACGCGAAGGTCATGCCCGAGCCCGGCCAGGCCATGCTGGTGTTCTCCAATATCAGCGAGACGGAAGCCACGCTCACCATCAACGACCAGACCATCAAGCGCGCCGCCGGCACCCGTGCGGTGTCGCTGGATCTGCAGCCCGGCAAATATTCCTACGAGGTGAGCGTGCCTGGCCATCCAGTCACCACGAAAGTCCTCAACTTCGCGGCCGGCGATACCTGGGAACTCACGGTCGGACGCGACGGCGAGCTATGGTCGCCGCTCCTGCTCTATTGAGCTTTGAACCTCACGGGTTCCTGCCGCGACTAGTCGTCTGAGGCCGCGCCGACGATGTCGCAGCCTGCCATTGCGCTGGGGATGAAGACCCGCGCGTAATCCAGGAGTTTTTGCGATGTCGATGATCAAGCGCGGGACGCAGGTCCCGGCACGCTGGCGGCTGCTTGCGTGCGGCCTGTTCCTGATGGCGAGCGGCTCGATCGCGGCCGGCGCCGACGGGGGTATCGTCGACGTCCATGCGCTGCCGCAGCTCGAGGGTGCGGTGGAAGACACCTCGCGCCCCGATCCCTACCGCGTCGAATATCGCATGCCGACGCCGGAAGCGGTGACGTCGCCGGCGGTCCGAAAGCTTCTGAACGCCGACGGATGGGTGCCCTACGTGCTGCCGCTGGAGGAGAAGAGCACCACGCTGAAATTCAAGAAGGGGCGGCAGGGCCTTTCCGTTCATTTCACGCAGGCGCTCGGCCGGCCCGACCAGTCCGTGGTCTACTACACGACCGACCGGATCTATTCGAATGTGCCGTTTCCCGAAGGCGCGAGCGACCTCGTGTTCGACGGCACGAGGCCCTATCTCGGCTGCATCGCGCCCGGCGCGCTCGATGCGACCTCGGATTTCTTCACGAAGGAAATGGCGGCGATCGGCTGGCGGAAGCTCACACCGGAGACGGCCGCGCGCTGGCCGAACGCGGACCTCGGCGAGGCCGTCCCGAACGGCGTGCGCGTCTTCTACGAGCATCCCGATGGCGACACCACGCAGTTCTACAACCAGAAGCCGGTGATGCTGACGCTGACGCGCCGCGACGACGGCAGGACCAATGTCGAGATCAGGGTGGCGCCGTTCGTGCTGCCCCAGGAGCTCCAGGCCGACGATGACATTGCCGGCCTGCCGCGACCCAAGCCGACCAAGACCGCCAGGGGATTGGGCAGCGCGACGTCCGCCAAGCACGAAATGTCGACCGCCGTGATGGCCGATCTGCCCGCGGTGCTCGCCTACTACCATCGCGAGCTCGCCGCGCGCGGCTGGCAGGAGAATGGCAATGCGCCGCTCGCCGCCGGCGACGAGGTGGCGATCAAGGTCTCCTCGGCGGAGGAAACCGGCGTGCTGCGGCTCGGCCGCAAATATGATTTCACCATGGTCAGCCTGACCGCGCAGTTGACGGAAGCAGCGCTCGCCGCTCGCGCGAGGGCCAAGAAGGAAGCCGACGAGAAATTCTTCAAGGACGCGGAGACTGCGGCGAGGCAAGTCATCGCCGCCGACGAAGCGAGGCGCAAGGTGCAGGCGGCCGCGCTGTCCGACGCGCCGCTGAATGCGCTCGCAGGCAGCAACACGCCGGTGCCGCTGCCCGAAAACGCCGAAGGCGTGAAATTCGCGGGCGACGATGGCCGGCTCGAATTCTCCTCGGCCTCGAGCGTGAAGGCGCTCACCGCGTTCTATCGCGCCGCGCTGAAGCCCGCAGGCTGGAAGGAGCAGCCCTCCGTCATCAACCAGCCCAACATGGCGATGATGGAGTTCTCGAAGGGCGGCAAGTCGATCTCGATGACCGTGATGCAGATGGGCCCGAAAGTGAATGTCAGCGCCAACGGATCGGGCCTGGTCATGGCCACGGCCAAGCCTGCCCCCAAGGGCGGCCCGGTGAGCAGCGATCCGGCTGGCGCGCAGGCCAAAGCGTCCGGCCCGCTGGAAGCGGATCCGGAATCTGCGCTTCCCGTGCCGAAGCAGCGTAGTTCGACCTCGCTTGGCACGGCAAAACTACCCGGCATCGATGTGCCGTTCCGCCGCGAGCTCGAAGCCAGCGTGCCGGCCGAGCTCAGCGACGTGCTGGCGTTCTATCGCAGCGAGCTGGCAAAACTCGGCTGGCAGGAGAAGCCGGATGGCGCAGTCGTCGCCGCCGATCGTGTGCAGCTCGCCTTCACGTCTCCGCAGGGACCGGCCGTGTTGAAGCTTGCCCGCGCCAAGAGCGAGACGTCAATCAAGCTGGTGCAGAAGAACCCGGATGCCGCGACCAAGGCGGACATCATGCCAAGGCCCGGCCAGGCGAAGCTGCTGCTTGGCAATATGGGCAACCAGGAAGCCGTGCTCACCATCAACAAGCAGGCCATCAAGGTTGCGGCCGGCGCGGGCGGTCCGCAGTCGCCGAAGGGGCCCACACTCGATTTGCCGCCGGGCAAGTATCAGTACTCGCTGAAAATGGCGGGCCGCCCCGCCCGCAACGACACCATCGACATCGCCGCAGGCGATGCCTGGGGCCTGATGGTGGGGCCGACCGGCGAAGTGCTGCCGTTGCAGATGTACTGATCCACCGGGCCGCTGATGCGGAGAGCGAGCATGACGACGGTAAGGCGTGCGATGAGAGGTCCGGCACGGTGGTTGCTGCTGCTGTGCGGCCTCGCTCTTCCCGCGGGCGACCTGGGCGCCGCAAGCGCCGGCGGATGGATGCCGCATCCATCACCGCAAACTTCGGCCGCACTCACACCGGCGGATCCCGACGCCAACATGCCGGTGCCGAAGCAACACAACTTCTCCAGCTCCAATACCACCCATGTGACCGGCATCGAAATCCCGCTGCGGGTCGGACTCGAAGCCCATGTGCAGGCCCAGCTCGGCGATGTGCTCGCCTTCTACCGCACGGAGCTTGCAAAGCGCGGCTGGGAGGAAAAGCCTGAAGGCACTGTGGTTGCCGCCGATCATGTGCAGCTCGCCTTCGCCTCCCCCAAGGGGCCGGCCACCCTGAAGCTTGGCCGCGCGAAGGACGAGACCGCGGTCAGCCTGGTGCAGCGGAATACGGAGGCCGCGGCCAAGGCCAATTTCCTGCCGATAGCAGGACAAGCGCGGCTGATATTCGGCTATCTTGCGCCCGATGTGGCTTCGCTTGTGATCAACGATCAAACCATCAAGATCGCGGGCGGCGAAAATCATCCACAAACGCTGGATCTGCCGCCCGGCACCTATTCCTACGCGCTGCTCGTGTCGGGCTATCGGGTGCGCACCGATACCATCACCGTGGCGGCAGGCGAGGCTTGGTCCCTCACGTTGGACGGCGACAAGAAGCCGGATCAGATCTACTGAACGCAGGTGGCCTGTTCCCGGGCGCCACGGCGCACGGGAACCCGCTTCTCCGCCCCGCAAAATCCACGCCTTTGAGGGGTGAAAAAGAGGCTCCGAATCGGGCTTTTTGCAGCGCCCAGAATCGGCCTTCGGGAGCCTTGAAAACCGGCCGAAAATCCCTATTTAGTCAAAGGGTTGCCGGAGGATACTTTGCGCTAGGCGCAATCCGTCTTTCATGGCACAAATAGCCTCACATCAGCGCCTTTTTGTGCGGCTGATTCGGGCGACATCTCGAAGGCCTCTCATGACAGAACCTGCTCGGCAGACGCCTGCCGAAAACGAACCCTCAAATCCGAGCGATTACGGGGCGGAATCGATCCGCGTGCTCAAGGGTCTCGATGCCGTCCGCAAGCGCCCGGGCATGTATATCGGCGACACCGACGACGGCTCGGGCCTGCACCACATGGTGTACGAGGTCGTCGACAACGCGATCGACGAAGCGCTTGCGGGTCACGCCACGCGCGTCGATGTCGTGCTCAACGCCGACAATTCCGTCACCGTGCGCGACGACGGCCGCGGTATTCCCGTCGACATCCACAAGGGTGAAGGCATCTCGGCGGCCGAGGTCATCATGACCCAGCTCCATGCCGGCGGAAAGTTCGACCAGAACTCCTACAAGGTCTCCGGCGGCCTGCACGGCGTCGGCGTCTCCGTCGTGAATGCGCTGTCGAGCAAGCTCGGCCTGCGCATCTGGCGCGACAACAAGGAGCACTACATCGAGTTCGCCCATGGCGATGCGGTCGCACCGCTGGTGGTGGTCGGCGACGCGCCGGGCAAGCGCGGCACCGAGGTGACGTTCCAGGCCTCGCCCGAGACCTTCAAAAACATCGAATATGATTTCGCGACGCTCGAACACCGCCTGCGCGAGCTCGCCTTCCTCAACTCCGGCGTCAACATCGCCCTCTCCGACATGCGCCATGCGGTCGAGAAGCGCGAGGAGATGCACTATTCCGGCGGCGTCGAGGAATTCGTCAAATATCTCGACCGCAACAAGAAGGCGATCGTGCCGGCGCCGATCATGGTGCGCGCGGAAGCCAACGGCATCGGCGTCGAGGCAGCACTTTGGTGGAACGACAGCTACCACGAGAACGTGCTGTGCTTCACCAACAACATCCCACAACGCGACGGCGGCACCCATCTCGCCGGTTTCCGCGGCGCGCTGACGCGCCAGGTCAACGGCTATGCCGAGGCCAATGCGAAGAAGGAAAAGATCGCGCTGACCGGCGACGATTGCCGCGAAGGCCTCACCGCCGTCTTGTCGGTGAAGGTGCCCGATCCGAAGTTCTCGTCGCAGACCAAGGACAAGCTGGTGTCCTCGGAAGTGCGTCCCGTGGTCGAGAACGTGCTCAACGAGGCGCTCCAGGCCTGGTTCGAGGAGCACCCCAGCGAAGCCAAGATGATCGTCGGCAAGGTGATCCAGGCCGCGGCCGCCCGCGAAGCCGCGCGAAAGGCGCGCGAGCTGACGCGCAAGAGCCCGCTCTCGGTCTCCTCGCTGCCCGGCAAGCTCGCCGACTGCCAGGAAAAGGATCCGGCCAAGTCCGAACTCTTCATCGTCGAGGGTGACTCGGCAGGCGGCAGCGCCAAGCAGGGCCGCAACCGCGAATTCCAGGCGGTGCTGCCGCTGCGCGGCAAGATCCTCAACGTGGAACGCGTGCGTCCCGACAAGATGCTGGGAAGCGAGCAGATCGGCACGCTGATCACCGCGCTCGGCACCGGCATCAGCGACGAGTTCTCGATCGAGAAGCTGCGCTATCACAAGATCATCGTGATGACGGACGCCGACGTCGACGGCGCCCACATCCGCACGCTGCTGCTGACCTTCTTCTACCGGCAGATGCGCGACATCATCGACGGCGGCTTTCTCTACATCGCCCAGCCGCCGCTCTATAAGGTCTCCAGAGGCAAGTCCGAGCAGTATCTGAAGGACGAGCGGGCGCTGGAGGATTATCTGATCGACGCCGGCCTCGACGACTGCGTGTACATTCCCGGCACCGGCGGCGACCGCACCGGCCGCGATCTACGCTCGCTGGTCGAGGACGCCCGCGTCGTCCGCAGCATCCTGCGCAACCTGCACACCCGCTATAACCGCAGGGTCGTCGAGCAGGCAGCCATCACGGGCGTGCTGAACAAGGCGATCTATGGCGATCCCGAGAAGGCCGCCGCAGCCGCCCAGTACATCGCGAGCCGGCTGGACAGCCAGGCGGAGGAGGTCGAGCGCGGCTGGGTCGGGCAATACGTCGAAGGCCAGGGCTTCCTGCTCGAGCGCACGGTGCGCGGCGTCAAGGAAGCCGCTGTTATCGACGATGCCTTCCTCGGCTCGGCCGAGGCCCGCAAGCTCGACGAGTACACGCCGAAGCTCCAGGACGTCTATGCCCGCTCCGGCAAGCTGCGGCGCAAGGACAGCGAGCAGATGGTCCACGGCCCGTCCGACCTGTTCGAGGCGGTGACCGAGGCCGGCCGCAAGGGCATCTCGCTCCAGCGCTACAAAGGTCTCGGCGAGATGAACCCGGAGCAGCTCTGGGAGACCACGCTCGACACCGAGGCGCGCTCGCTGTTGCAGGTGAAGGTCAAGGAGGTCGACGAGGCCGACGACATCTTCACCAAGCTGATGGGCGACGTGGTCGAGCCGCGCCGCGACTTCATCCAGGAACATTCGCTCAGCGCGACGATCGATATCTGAGGCCGATGGCTTTGCCGTCATGCCCGGGCTCGTCCCGGGCATCCACGTCCTCGTCGCCGCGGAAAGATTGTGGATGGCCGGGACAAGCCCGGCCATGACGCGGTGGAGACGGCTCCGCTGAACCTCACCACCCGCCATCGCGACGAAACGGCATGAACCCGCAAGGCTAGTTCCGGCCGGGAAGTGTCACGCCATGACCAGCTCCGTAGCGACCAATTCCGCCCTGCCCTCCCGCCGTCTCGGCGTGATCGGCAGCATCGTCGGCGTGCTGGCACTGATCGCGGCCGTGCTGCCGCACTGGGTCGTGCCTGTGATCTATCCGCCGCCACCAGCTGACCAGGTCATCGTCGACACCGGGCACCGCCTCAAGGACCGCCTGATCGCGCGCGTCAAGGGCGCCGAGTATCACGCCCCGCCCCGCGAGAAATCGACGGGCAGCCAGCTCAGGGAGGCATCCTCGATCGGTGCGATCTCGCTCGGCCTGCTCGCGATCCTGCTGTCCGTCCTCGCGCTGGTGTTTCGCGAGGAGAGGTTGCTGGCCGGCGTCGCAGCCGCGCTCGGGACCGGCGCCATCGCCATCGAGATATCCTTCCTGGCCATGGGCGTGCTGATGCTGATCGTGATCCTTTATGTGGTGGCGAATATCATCGGCTTGTTCTAAACGCCCGGTCCAGCGGGCCTCTTCGGGGCCAAAGAGCGGCTCTCCGCCGCGACAAGTGCAGAATTGCTACCCTGCTCAATTCTCGGTAGTTTCCGCTTCCGAAGCAGCCCGCCCCACCCAACAGGACGGAGAATACCGACGTGGCGCCCATCCAGTACATCGTCGAGGGCGGTCACCGGCTCTCGGGCTCGATCGAGCCGTCCGGCAACAAGAATTCGGCACTGCCGATCATCGCCGCCGCGCTGCTCACCGAGCATCCGGTGACGCTGGAGAACGTGCCGCGGATCCGCGACACCGAGACGCTGGTCGAGCTGATCCGCTCGGTCGGCGCGGCGGCGGAATGGACCGCCCGCAACACGCTTCATATCCATGCCAAGAGCATCCGCGCCGCCGATCTCGACCCCGAGCTCTGCGTCCGCATCCGCGCCTCGATCCTGCTCGCAGGGCCCCTGCTCGCCCGCTGCGGCGAGGTGATGCTGCCGCCGCCCGGCGGCGACGTCATCGGCCGCCGCCGGCTCGACACCCATGTGCTGGCGCTGGAACAGTTGGGGGCCAAGGTCACCGCGACCGACCGGCTCGAATTCCGCGCACCAAAGCTCGCCGGCGCGGACGTGTTCCTGGACGAGCCGAGCGTCACCGCGACCGAGAACGCACTGGTGGCGGCGGTCGCCGCCGACGGCGTCACCTATTTGCGCAACGCAGCCTCCGAGCCGCATGTGCAGGACCTCGCAAACTTCCTGGTCGCGCTCGGCGCCAGGATCGAGGGCATCGGCACCAACACCATGATCGTGCACGGGCCGGCGACGCTGGGGGAAGCGACCTACCGGATCCAGCCCGATCATATCGAGGTCGGCTCGCTGATCGGGCTTGCCGCCGTGACGCGCTCGCCGCTTCGCATCGTGCGCGCCGGTGTCGAGCATCTGCGCTCGATCCGCATGGGTTTCGAGCGGCTCGGCATCGTCTGCCGCGTCGAGGGCGACGATTTGATCGTGCCCTCGAACCAGACGCTGAAGATCCAGGACGATTTCGGCGGCCACGTGCCGAAGCTGGAGGACCAGCCCTGGCCGGCCTTCCCCGCCGACCTGATGTCGATCGCGATCGTCACCGCCACGCAATGCGAGGGCGTGATCCTGATGTTCGAGAAGATGTTCGAATCGCGGATGTTCTTCGTCGACAAGCTGATCGCGATGGGCGCACGTATCGTGCTCTGCGATCCTCATCGCGCGATCATCGCCGGCCCCAGCCGCCTGCGCGGCGCGCCGATGACCTCGCCCGACATCCGCGCCGGCATGGCGATGCTGCTGGCCGCGGTCTGCGCCGAGGGCACCTCGACCATCAACAACGCCGACCAGATCGAGCGCGGCTACGAGCGCATCGAGGAACGGCTGAACGCGCTGGGCGCGAAGATCAAGCGCGTGCCCGAAAGGAAGAGCTGAGGCCTTCTTCGCCTCTCCCCGCTTGCGGGGAGAGGCCGACGCGCACCGAGCGATGCGGAGCATCGTCCGGAGCGCGGCGGGTGAGGGGGAGTCTCCGCGAGTCCAACTGTCACCGTCCCCGCGGAGAGTCCCCCTCACCCCAACCCTCTCCCCGCAAGCGGGGAGAGGGAGAAGAAGCATGAGCCATGTTTTCGACGTGCGGCTGTGTTATTGACCGGCCATGCTCGACACTGTCCAGCCTCGACCGCAGCCGCAAGCCGGCGTGCCGCCAAGCCTTCTCGCCGAAGAGTTCGTCGAGACGCTGCGGCTGGCCGTGCCGATGATGCTGACGCAGCTCGGGCAGATCGCGATGATGACGACCGATCTCGCGCTGATCGGCCGGCTCGGCGAGGATGCGGTCGCGGCGGCCGCGCTGGCGCATACGGTCTATTTCGTCAGCTTCACCTTCGGGCTCGGATTGATGGCTGCGGTGTCGCCGCTGGCGGCGCAGGCGTTCGGCGCAGGCGACGTCAGGCGTATCCGCCGCTCGCTACGCGTCGGCTTGTGGGTCGCGCTGCTGATCTCGCTGCCGATGATGGCCTCGCCGCTTTATGGCGAACACATCCTGCTGACGCTCGGACAGGCGCCGCAGTCGGCCGCGCTCGCCCAGCGCTATCTGAATGGCCTCGCCTGGGGCATCGCGCCGGCGCTCGGCTTCATCGCGCTGCGCAGCATGATGAGCGCGGTGAACCGGCCGCAGCCGCCGCTGTGGGTCACGGTCGTGGCGATCCCCGTCAATGCCGCGCTGGTCTATGTCCTGATCCATGGCCTGTTCGGCCTGCCGGAGCTCGGCCTGTTCGGCGCCGGGCTTGCGACCACGCTCGTCAACCTCGGCACCTTCCTCGCCGTGCTCGCCATCGCCGCATGGCGAAAGCCGTTCGCGGACTATCGCCCGCTCGCCCATCTCTGGCGGATCGACTGGCCCCTGATGCGCCAGCTCATCGCGCTCGGCGCGCCGATCTCGTTTTCCCTCCTGCTGGAATATGGCCTGTTCTCGTCCGCCGCGCTGCTGATGGGATTGATCTCGACCACGGCGCTTGCCGCGCACCAGATCGCGCTCCAGGTCACGGCGGTGCTGTTCATGGTCCCGCTCGGCATCGGCATGGCGGCGACGGTCCGCGTCGGCCATGCCTTCGGCCGCAACGACCCGGCCGCCGTGAGGCGCGCGGGCCTCGTCGCGGCGGTGCTTGGCGTAGCGCTGGTCTCGGCCCTGACGGTCGCCATCATCCTCGGCCGCTACGCGCTCGGACGGCTGTTCTTCGGCAGCAGCGAGGCCAGCGCGGCGACGGTCGAGCTGACGGCGACATTGCTGCTGGTCGGCGCGACCTTCTTCATCGCCGACGGCCTCCAGACCATCATGGGCGGGGCGCTGCGCGGCATCCATGACACCGGGATGACACTGGTGTTCGCGGCGATCGGCTATTGGTGTATCGCCTTTCCCGTCGGCTGGGTGCTTGCCTTCCACACAGCGCTGGGCGCGACCGGCGTCTGGATCGGGTTCTCGGTCGGCACGTTCGTCTATGCCGGCCTGCTGGTCTTGCGCTTCCGGATGCTGGCGCGCAGACTGACGGGATGATTGGCACAGTCCGCGAAGTCACCCCCAATGTCGACGCCGGCACGCTGCTGGCGGGCGCGCAGTTCATCGACGCGTTTCGCGTGGAGATCGGCGCGACGGCGGTGAATGCCCGCGAGGCCTGCGTGCGGATGGTGCTGCACTGGCCACGCTGGGTCGATGCGCTCGTGCGCCTGCGCAACATCCTGGTGAGGCCGTTCGGGCTGAAGACCTCAGGCGAAGGCGCACCGGCGCCGTATGGCCTGATCGGATTGTTTCCGGTGGTCAGCGAAACACCCGAGCGGCTGGTCGCGGGCTTCAACGATTCCCATCTCGATTTCCGCCTCGTCGTCGAGGTCGCCGGAACGCCGGCGAGCCGGCAGGTGACATCGACCACGCTGGTGCGCACCCACAATCTGCTCGGCCGAACCTATCTCGCCCTCATCATGCCCTTCCACAAGCTCGTGGTCCGCAGCATGATGAAGCGCATCGCGGAACCGGCGCGATGACCCTGTCCGTCGACCTCTTCTATTCCTACCGCAGTCCCTTCAGCTATCTGGCGCTGCCGAAGACGCTCAAGCTCGTCGCGGAATATGACCTCGCGGTGAACCTGCGACCGGTCTATCCGCTGGCAGTCCGCGTCCCCGGCTTCTTCAAGAAGGCCAGCCCGAACTTCATTCGCTATGTGGTACTCGACAGCACGCGCGTAGCGCAGCACGAGGGCATTCCATTTCGCTTTCCGAGGCCAGATCCGATCGTGCAGGACAAGACGACGTTCGATGTCGCGGCCGAGCAACCTTACATCCACCGGCTGACCCGGCTGGGCGCGATGGCGCAGCTCGAGGGCCGTTCGCTCGCATTCACCGATGCAATCGCGCGCGTGCTGTGGGACGGCTCGGTCGCCGGATGGAACGAAGGCGACCATCTCGCGCGCGCCAGCGACGCGGCCGGCTTCGATCTCGCCGCGATGGACGCTGCGATCAGCGCAGATCCGGATCGTTACGAGCAGGTGATCGCGGAGAACGAGAAAGACCACGCCGCCTCCGGCCATTGGGGCGTGCCGACCTTCGTGTTCGAGAACGAACCGTTCTTCGGCCAGGACCGCATCGACCTGCTGGTCTGGCGCATGGTGGCTAAGGGCCTGACGCGGCGGTAGGGCGTGTGTTCGCTCAAGGGCGACGCGGTCGCCCGTCAACTTCACACCGGCTGTCCCACCCCGAGCAAGTTACCTTCGCTGTCGCGAAACCACGCGCCCCGCTCTCCAACACCCTTGCTGGGGTAGTTTCCCGCAATCTCGGCAATCCCCTCGACGGTCTTCAGGCCGGGCAGATCGTACTCCTCGAACTCGACTCCCCGCGCGCGCAGCTCGCGTACGGTTGCCTCGATATCCTCGACCTCCCATCCCATCTGTGTGTGCGTGTGGGCTTGCACTCCGGCCGAGATGAATATCGCAAACTCGCCCCCCGCGCAGACATAGCGGAGTCCGCCCGCACGCTCTTCTATCGGCTCGAGCCCGAGTTTCTCGGAGTAGAATGCCCGAGCGCGGTTCAGGTCTTTTGCCGGAAGCCGGGTTGCCACCTTCGCGTTCCCTAGCATGTTCTCTCCTTTCTTCGTCTTAAGCTCGTTTACTGTTCTACGGCGCTTTGCAGTCGGCAGCCGACGCTTTTGAGTACACGCCCAAGCTCACTCCGCCACGCGCGCGGACTTGTCGGTCGAGGCTTCCGACCATTCGCCGACGACGCGGTCGAGATCGCAGAGATTCTGGTGCATCTGCTCCAGCGAGAAGCCGATGGCGAAGAAGCGCTCGGCGGTATCGCTGGAATGACCGCGGATCAGACCGTCCTGGCGCACCGCGGCAACCGCCTCGGCGTAGTGCTGAAGCGCGACATGCACGGGATGGATCGGCGGCGCGCCGGCGCCTTCGCGCAAGGCCGCGGCGGCCGAACGCAGGAACCGCGCGATCACGGTCGAGACTTCCGTCAAGGGAGCTGCAAGCCGCATCTGCACCTCGGCCGGCAGCGGCACCACGGTGGCGCGGCCGATCATCACGACGTCATGGCGGAGCCGCAGGACCGTTCGCAGCAAGGGACCGGTGTCGGGCCCGCTCGACAGGCGCGCGGCGCGCTCGCGCTCGGCCTCGGCGCCGATCGCATTGAGACCGACCATCGCGGTGCCGATGCCGTCCTGGATCCGGTGCAGCGCGTCGTTGTCGCGGCCTCGCGTCAGGCCCGCAAGCAGCTCGGTGAAGGCATCCGCGATCAGCTCGAGCAGTCTTGCCGCACTGGCGCGGATCTGCCGCACCGCGCGCGAGGGCAGCACCAAGAACGAGACCAGCAGTCCCGTGATGGCGCCGACCGCGACCTCGCTGACGCGATCGATCGCCGAGGTCATGGGATCGGAGTGATGCATGGTCGGGACCAGCAGCACGATCACGGCCGTCACCGTCGCCGCGCTGAGGCTCGGATTGATCGCCGCGATGAAGGCGAGCGGCGCGACCGAGAGGACCAGAAGTCCCAGCAGCCCGGCCTCGCTGGAATAGGGGATCAGGATGGCGATGGCGCCGCCATAGATCGCGCCGCCGATGGTGCCGAGCATGTAGTCGCGCGTCGCCTTGAGCGAGCGGCCGACGCTCATCTGGGTGACGATCAGCGAGGTCAGCACCGCCCAGAGCGGCAGCAGCAGATGCAGCGCGGTGGCGATCGCATAGGCCGCGGTCGCGGCCACCGTGACCCGGATCGCGAGCCCCAGCTGCGTCCGCCGCGACCTGATCCGGTCGAACACCTGTCTTGCGAATGCCATCGTCGACTATCCCGGTCCGATCCTCTTGCGCCTGCCAAAAGCATAGCTGATGCCCGCGGCCCCAAGGCCGCTTGAAAGGCCAAATCAGCCCGCCTAACTTGCGCGCCAAAACGAGGAAACACGATGGCCCACGAAACCGCAACGCTCGCCGCCTATGTCTTCAATCTGAAATACCAGGATATTCCGGCGGAAGTGCTGGATCGCGCCAAGGTGCTGACGCTGGACTTCCTCGGCAGCGCGATCCGGGCCAGGCGCGAAGCGGAATCCACCCCGTCGATCCTGAAGATGCTGGAGGCGCTCGCGCTCGACACCAAGGGCGAGTCCACCGTGTTCGGCGACAGCAAGACCTGGACGCCGGCGGTCGCGGCGCTCCTCAATGGCGCCCTCGGCCATTCCCTCGATTTCGACGACACGCATGCGGATTCCTCGTTGCATCCGAGCGCGCCGGTCGTTCCGGCCGCGTTCGCCGTCGGCGAGATGGTCGGCGCGTCCGGGCGCGACGTGCTGACCGCGATCGTGGCGGGCTATGAAGTCTGCTGCCGGCTCGGCAACGCGCTCGACCCGACCTCGCATTATGCGCGCGGCTTCCATCCGACCGCGACCGCCGGCACCTATGGCGCGGCAGCCGCAGCCGGAAAACTGTTCGGCCTCGGCGAAAAGCAGATCATCGCCGCCTTCGGCGTCTCCGGCAGCCAGGCCGCGGGCTCGCTGCAATTTCTGGTCAACGGCGCCTGGAACAAGCGCTACCAGGTCGGCGCCGCCGCGATGAACGGCGTGATCGCCGCGACGCTGGCGCGCAACGATTTCGTCGGCGCGACCGAATCGGTCGAGGGCAAGCACGGCCTGCTCGCCGGTTACACCGACGACGCGCATCCCGACAAGGCGGTGGCCGAGCTCGGCAAGACCTATGAGACGATGAAGATCGGCGTGAAGCCGTATCCGAGCTGCCGCTATACCCATGCCGCGATCGACGCGCTGATCGCGATGCGGCGCGAGCACAATCTGACGCCCGACCAGGTCAAGCGCGTCGAGATCGGCCTGCATCGCAACGGCATCACCCTGACCGGCGATGCCGCGACCAAGCGGCATCCGACCTCGATTGTCGGCGGCCAGTTCTCGATGTTCTTCACCGGCGCACTCGCGCTCGACCAGGGCTCGTTCGGCTGGGACGATTACAACCGCCTCGGCGATGCCGCCATCGACGCGCTCGCCGACAAGTTCGACGTGGTGCAGGACGACCGGCTCGAGATCGGCCGCACCCATCCGTTCGGTGCGCGCGTCAGCATCACGACGGACGATGGCGTGCACGAGCGGCTCTATGCCGATCCCTCCGGCGAGCCGAACTCGTTTCCCGGTGCGCAGGCGATGCAGCAGAAATTCTTGACGCTGGCGCGCCCGGTGCTGAATGCGCGGGCGGAGAAATTCGCGGATGCGATTCTGACGCTGGAGCGGTTCGATCGCGTGGCGAAGGCGACGGAGCTGGGGAGACAGTAGGTCTCTTTGCCTCTCCCCGCTTGCGGGGAGAGGCCGGAATCCAAGCGCAGCTTGGATTTCGGGTGAGGGGGACTCTCCGCGAATCCAACTCTCACCGTCCTCGCGAAGACTCCCCCTCACCCCAACCCTCTCCCCGCAAGCGGGGCGAGGGAGAAGAGGCGGCGCTCCTCGCTACCTCAGTTCACCCCCGCCAGCTTCCCCTTCTCGCGGGTTGCGGCCACCACGTCGCGCACGAGATCGAACACGCCGTCGGCTTGCGGCGGCCAGTTCGGCGAGCGGCCGAGCCGCACGATCACCAGGCGCTCCGACGGAATCACGATCGTGTACTGCCCGATCGTGCCCTTGGCGAAGAAGGCATCGCGCGGCCAGCCGTGCTCGACGCGAAAATGCGCACCGAAGCTGTCGCCCTGGTTGGTCCAGAAGCCGGCGCCGATGCCGACCCACGCGTTCGGGGTCGCCGTCGCCGAGTAATTCACCCAGCCCTCGGGCAGGATGCGCCTGCCGCCGACAACGCCGTCATTGAGATAGAGCTGGCCGAACCGCGCCCAGTCGCGCGCGGAGGCCAGCATGTTGCTGGAGCCCTCGATCGTGCCGGCACTGTCGAGCTGAAGCGTGACGTTGTTCATGCCGAGCGGCGCGAACAATTCGCGGCGCGCGAAGGCCAGCGCATCCACGGGCTTGCCGCCCGCGGCGTTGCGGATCAGATGCGCGAGAATGAGAAAATTGCCGTCGTGATAATTCCACGCCGTGCCCGGCGCGGTCGCGAGCGGCGCGCGCTCGGCAAAGCTGGTCATATCGTCCTCGGCGAACTTCATGGCGTTGACCGGCTCGAGTGCGGAACCGAGGGACGCCTCCAACGAACTTCCGAGCGCAATGCCTGCGGTGTGACGCAGCAATTGATCGACGGTGATGGCATGGTGCGGATCATCAGGATTTTGCCAGGCGGCGATTGGCGCGGGCCCGTCCAGCTTCAACTTGCCCTGGCGCACGAGAATGCCTGTTAACGCCGAGATCGCCGACTTGGTCATGGAGAAGCCGAGCAGCTGCGTCTCGGGCCCGATGCCGTCGGCATAGCGCTCGGCGATGATGCGGCCGGCCTTCATGACGACGATCGCGCGGGTGCGGCGATAAGGCGGCTGCGCGGGCTCGGCGAAGGCGCGGTCGAGCGCGGTTGCCAGGCCCCCGCTTTGCGGCGGCACGACCCCCGGGCCGGCGATCTCGGGGAGCAGCGCGGGCTGCTTGTCATCAGCCGGCAATGCGACGTCAGTGATGCCCCGGCCGTGCTCGAGGGTGCAGCCGAGCCCCTCGCGATAGACGGCATGGCTGCGGCCGATGCCGAACAGGGACACCGTGACATCCTTACGGGCGCGATCGATCTGCAAATTCATCGCCCAGGTCAGGAGGCCGGTGCCCGGCATCGCGTCGGTGGTCTCGGCGAGGTTGCGCTGGGGATCCAGGCCGGAGACGAACGTCTCCGAGCAGAGCGTGTCGGCGATGAAGCCGGTAGCAACCTTGGGCACGTTACGCGCCCGCGCCGCGCCGAGCGCGAGGCCGGCGCAGGCGATGGCGGCGGTGAGGAGGACAATCTTACGGCGACGGGTCACGGGCTTTCTCCAGCTGCGGGGCGAGTGCGGGAGAGCAGGCCGGATGCGGGCGATACGCGCTCGCCGGATTTGGAAAATGGTTTGGCTAGAACTGGGGGAGGCTGGCCGATTCTGAAATAAGCGAGCTATTTCAGAGTCATACGAAAATGCCGCAGCAACGACAGTGGGCTCCCTCGCCCCGTTCTTACGGGGAGAGGGTTGGGGTGAGGGGCCTCTCTCAGCACGCGCGACTACCGACGGACCTGTACCCCCTCACCCGAATTCGATCTGCGATCGAATTCGACCTCTTCCCGCAAGCGGGGAGAGGTGAAGAAGCGTCAAGCTGCATTCACCTTGAGCCGTCGATATTCCGTCGGCGTCACGCCCGTGACCGCCTTGAAGGCGCGGTTGAACGGGCCGAGGGACTGGAAGCCGGCGTCCATCGCGATGGTGATGACGGGGACCTCGGCCTGGGCGGGATCGGCGAGCGCGGCCTTGGCTTCCTCGATGCGGTGGTTGTTCAGGAACACATTGAAGTTGCGATAGCCGAGCCGCTGGTTGATCAACCGGCGCAGCCGGTATTCGGGAATTTTCAGCTGGCCCGCCAGCACGCCGATGGTGATGTTCTCCTGACGATAGATCCGCTCGTCCCCCATCAGCCGCATCAGGGCGTCGATGAGCTTTTGATCGGCGGCGTCATCGGCCGCAGGCTGACTGAAAACAATCGGCGGTGCGGGCTCCGCCGCGGCCGGAAACAGATCCGCCCCGTCAACGCGCATCATGGCATAGACGATCGCCGCGACGGTGCAGGTGAGCACGCCGGCATTGATGGTTTCGGCGACATCGCCGACGTGGTGGCCGGCGACGGCGATCTGGAGTACCGCGTTCAGCCCGCCATAGAGCGCGGTTATGCAGACGATGAAGACACGAACGCGGCGGCGGCGCTCGACCAGGTCTGCCGGCCAGGAGGCGATCATCTGCCCGACCGCAAGCGCGATGAAACCGAGCACGATCAGATTGACCACCGTCACCGAGAACCGCACATGGCCGCTGGGTGCAATCCAGACGCAGCCTGCGAAGCTGAAGGCCGTCACCAGCGCCCAGACCCATCCGTGCCACCAGCGCAGGCGAAACTCGTCGTCGAACAGGGAGCGTGTGAATAGCCAGAACACCACGATGGTGCCGGTCGACAACGCGATCAGCGGTGCATGCAGGAGCGGGATCCGCGACGTGACATCCACCGAATAGCTCACCGCATGCGCGGCCGAGCCCAGCGCGAAGGCCGCACCGAGCCGGGCTGCGAGCACATTGCGAAAATCCTGCAACAGCGACGCCGCCAGCATCAGCAGCAGCGCCACGGACGCGGCGCGAAAGGCGAGCTCGAGGGCGGCAAGGGTCATCGGGCGATGCGAACAGTCTCGGATGAAATCAACCGAACATCGTTCGTTGCGCCGGCTTTTTCAAGGACCATCCGTTCACCAGGGTTAGCGGCGCCTCACTCACGACTGTCATCGCCCGGCTTGACCGGGCGATCCAGTATTCCGAAACGGCTGTGATTGAACCAATGGGCCGCGGCGTACTGGATCGCCCGCCTTCGCGGGCGACGACAGCGGAATGTGTGGCGCTATTGCGACGCGACGTTTGCCCCTTTGTCGCGACGGCGACGCCAAATCCTGCTACGATCTTGCCCAAGAAAGTCAAAAGGAGTCCACCATGAGCTGGCAACCCTCCAACGATCCCGTGCTCGGCGATCCCATGTCCTGCGATGCGCTCGATCTCGTCATCGTGCCGCGCACGCGCGACCTCGGCGACGGATTTGAAGTGCGCCGGGCGCTGCCGCATGGCAAGCGGCAGATGGTCGGGCCGTTCATCTTCTTCGACCATTTCGGCCCGGTGCAGTTCGTCTCCGGCAAGGGCATGGACGTGCGGCCGCATCCGCATATCGGGCTTGCCACCGTCACCTATCTGTTTGACGGCTCGATCATGCATCGCGACAGCGAGGGCAACATCCAGGAGATCCAGCCCGGCGCGATGAATTTGATGACCGCCGGCCGCGGCATCGCGCATTCCGAGCGCACGCCGGATGCTCAGCGCGCCTCGGGCCAGAAGATGCTGGGCCTGCAAAGCTGGATCGCACTGCCGGCCGGATCGGAAGAGATCGCGCCATCGTTCCAGCACTACGGCGCGGGCGATTTGCCGATGATCTCCGAGCGCGATTTCACCGCGCGGGTGATCGCGGGCTCCGCTTTCGGCATCAGCTCGCCTGTTACGATGGTCTCGCCCTGGTTCTACACCGAGGTGACGGCGATCGCGGGCGCCAGCGTGCCGCTCGACCCCGACCACGAGGAGCGCGCGATCTACGTGGTGGACGGCGAGGTCGAGATCGCGAACGAGCGCTATGAGGGGCCGCGGCTGCTGATCTTCCGGCCCGGCGACCGCATCACCGTGAAGGCCGTGAGGCCGACGCGCATGATGTTTCTCGGCGGCGATGCATTGGAAGGCCCGCGCCACATCTGGTGGAATTTCGTCTCCTCCAGCAAGGAGCGGATCGAGCAGGCCAAGCAGGACTGGAAAACCGGCCGCTTCGCGGCGGTTCCGCAGGAACATGAGTTCATTCCGCTGCCGGAATAGGCTAATCCGGTTTCCGGCCGCGCTGTCCGGCGCGTCCGGATTCTCTGCCCGAAGGCCCTGTCTGCGAAAGCTTTGCCGATGACCACCATGCTCTCCAGCGACCTGCCCCTCCCCAAGATCGGGCGCGGCAAGGTGCGCGATATCTACGCCGTCGACGACGACCGCCTGCTGCTCCTCACCACCGACCGCATCAGCGCCTTCGACGTCGTGATGGGCGAGACCATCCCGATGAAGGGCGCGGTGCTGACCCAGATCAGCGCGTTCTGGTTCAACGAGCTCGAAGGCGTGGTGCCGCATCACATGATCAGCGCCGACGCCGACGAGATCATCGCGGCCGTGCCCGCCTTGAAGCCGCACCGCGCCGAAATCCTCGGCCGCGCCATGCTGTCCCGCCGCACCACGGTATTTCCGATCGAATGCGTGATCCGCGGTTACTTCTCGGGATCGGCCTGGAAGGAATATGCCGCCAGCGGCACGCTCGCGGGCGAAAAGCTGAAGGCTGGCCTGGTCGAGAGCGAAAAGCTGGAGCCGGCGATCTTCAGCCCGGCGACCAAGGCCGAGACCGGCCATGACGAGAACATCACCATCGCACGGATGCGCGAGGTGGTCGGCGACGAGACAGCCTACACGCTCGAGAGCATGACGCGCGCGATCTACACGCTCGGCGAGGAGCTGGCCCGCGAGCAGGGCATCATCATCGCGGACACCAAGTTCGAGTTCGGCCGCGACAAGGACGGCCGCATCATCCTGATCGACGAGGTGATGACGCCGGACTCCTCGCGCTTCTGGGCCGCCAGTGCCTACAAGCCCGGCCAGCCGCAGGCGAGCTTCGACAAGCAGCCGCTGCGCGACTATCTCGACGTCGAGCGCCGCGCCGGCCGCTGGAACGGCGACGCCCCGCCGCCGCCGCTGCCGGCGAGCGTGGTGGAGGCGACCAGCAAAAGGTATCTGGAGGCGTATCGGCGCGTGACGGGGAAAGAGCTGAAGATTTAGGCAGCGGCTGCTACCACAAACTCGTCATTGCGAGCGCAGCGACACGTGTCCCCAATGTCGTCCCGGCGAAGGCCGGGACCCATACCGCGAGGTCCATCGGATCGCGGACGGTGCTAACACCGAACTCCAAGTTTTCGCCAAACTTCGCCCTAGGGTAATAGGTCCTGGCTTTCGCCAGGACGACACCGAAATTGCGGCGATCGCCCCGAAACTGTTGCCGATTTCATAGTTACAAGAATCCTGTTGCGCTAAGTCCGTAGTCGTCTACGTCTCGGACGAGACTTTTCTCAGGGGCGGGTGCCACGACGTGACAGATCCAGCAATTGGCTTCGGTCCGGTCACCGGGGTCAATCCGTCCATCAGGCGTGCGCTGAATGATATATTGGGCGGGAGCGCCGCCAGCGTCCTGACCGTCACCTTCGGGCTTTCCTACGCGCTGCTGATCTTCACCGGCCCGCTGTCGCCCTATCTGTCCTACGGCATCGCCGCGACCTTCATCAGCTCCGCTGTATTTGCGGTTGTCATCGGGCTGGGAAGCTCCCTGCCCTTCGCGGTCGCCGGCCCCGACAGCTCGACCGCCGCGGTAACGGGCATTTTGGCCGCCTCGCTGGTCGAACGCATCGAAGCGACCAACCTGTCGGCACCGCTGCTCTCGCCGGTCCTGATCACGCTTGGCCTGTCGACCGTGCTGACGGGAGTCGTGCTGTGCGGACTGGGCCTGACGCGGATGGGCCGCGCCATCCGCTACGTGCCTTATCCGGTGATCGGTGGCTTCCTCGGCGCCACCGGACTCCTGATCGTCATGGGCGCGATCCGGGTGATCACCGATCATCCCGTGCAGTTTGCCACCCTGCCGCGCTTCACCAACGGCGTCGCGCTCTCGGAGCTGGGCGCCGCCTGCGCGATGGCGCTGGTGCTCTATCTGACGTGGCACCGCTCGCGCAACGCGTTCGGGTTGCCTATCATCCTGGTCGGCGGCATGCTCACCGCACATCTGGCGTTGTGGATCGCCGGGATTTCACCGGAGGAGGCGCGCGCGTTGGGCTGGACCTTCCAGCCGCCGCCGCCAGCGACCTTCATGTTGCCCTGGCACACGGACGACCTCACGCACTATCCGTGGTCCGCCGTGCCGGACCTGCTCGGCAACGTCGTCGCCGTCATCTTCGTTGCCGCCTCCAGCACCCTGTTCAACACCACCGGCATCGAGGTCGCCGTGCACCGCGAGGCCAATCTCGAGCGTGAGCTGAACATCACCGGCGTCGCCAACATCCTGAGCGGCGCGCTCGCCGGCTATGCCGGCTGTATCTCGGTCAGCCGCTCGATCCTGAATTTCAGCAGCGGCGGCCGCGGACGCCTGTCCGGCCTCACGGTTGCGGCCATATCACTGCTGATGCTCGCGGTCGCACCGGAGCTGCTCGGCTTTATGCCGAAATTCGTGCTCGGCGGCCTGCTGCTTTATCTCGGCGCCGACCAGCTCCACAAATGGCTCATCGAGTCGCGCAAGCGGCTCTCCAAGCTCGAATACCTGTCGCTCGTCGCCATCATCGCGATCATCGTCATCTGGGGTTTCGTGCCGGGCATCCTGATCGGCGTGATCATCGGCTGCGCGACCTTCGCGTTCAGCGCGGCGCGGGTCGAATCGATCAAATACAGCTTTGACGGCGCCGAATATCGCTCTTCGCTCGACCGCTCGCGCGACGACCAGGAGGTGCTGCTGGCTCATGGCGGCAAGATCCAGGGCCTGAATCTCCAGAGCTATTTGTTCTTCGGGTCCGCCAACCGGCTCTTTCAGCACGTCAAGCTATTGCTGCACGAACGCCCGGAGTGCCGCTATCTGCTGTTCGACTTCAAGCTCGTCACCGGCGTCGACTCCTCGGCCGCCTACAGTTTTGCGCAGATCAAGCGCAGCGCCGGCGACCTCGGCGTCGAGCTGATCCTGGTGCATTTGTCGGCCGCGGCCGAGAAGGTGCTGCGCTCCAGCGATTTCATCGGCGACGGCGTCACCGTCATTCCCGAGCTCGATCATGCGCTGGAGTGGTGCGAGAACGAGCTCATCGCGCAGCATCAGGAACTGACGCAGGAAGAGGCGAGCTTGCGCGACTGGTTCACGGGGATTCTCGACAGCGAGGACGATGCCGACGAGCTGATCCGCCGCTGCCAGCGCCTCGAGGTCGGGGCCGGCGAGGTCATCGTGCGGGCGGGCGAAGCGGCCGATTCCATGCACTTCATTCTCGAGGGCCGCGTCGGAATCATGATCCCCGCCGACGACGATCGCACCACGCGGGTGCGCAGCCTCGGCCGCTACACCACGATCGGCGAGATGGGCCTGGTCGCCCAGACCCCACGCAGCGCGACGATCCAGGCCGAGGTCGACAGCGTGCTCTACGTGCTCAACACGCACCAGTTCGACGCCATCAAGGCGGAAGACCCCGCGCTCAGCCACAAGCTGCTGACCTATTTCGTGTCGATCATGGCCGAGCGGCTGACCTTTGCGAATCGGACGATCGCGGTGCTGCGGCGATAATCCGCATGAGTCCCATTGCCCGGATGGAGCGCAGCGGGGCTGCGATGGCCGCTTTGCGCGCCAACAGCTGCCCTCCCTGCACAAGCCGCAATTTCGCCGGCAAACCCTGCGCGGCGCCAGGCATGAGCTCGCCATGTCACCCGATACTGATCTTGCGTGCTGCTGCGTTGACCAAGCCGCCCCAGATCTTTTCGTTATCTTTGACATAGCGGGAGGCGGGCATGGAGATGCAAAGGCCACCGACCGGGCGACCTTGCGAATTGAGAATGGCGGCACCGATGGCACAGACAGCAGGACGATAGCAGCAAAGGTTCAGCGAGTAGCCGCGCTCACGCACGCGATCGAGCTCCGCGCGCAACGCCGCAGGCTCGGTAATCGTGTTGTCGGTATAACGCGTCAGGCCGCGCTGGATGATCGCCTCGATCTCGTCGGGCGGCAGGTGCGCCATCACGGCCGTACCGATGGCCGTCGCATGAATGGGCGATCGATCGCCGATAGGACTGAAGGTTCTGACATTCTGGGTGCAGTCCTCTCGGTCGATCAGGACCATCGCGTCGAGCCGGTCCAGAATCGACAGGTGCACGGTTTCGTTGACCTGGTCGCGTAGTTCCTGCATCGGCTTGCGCGCCACGACATAGAGCTGCCCGCCTTGCAGCTCCGGCACCTGAAGGCGAAGCACCCGATGACCGATCTGCCAGCGAGTCGCCTCGCCACCGACCGGGCGCAGCCAGCCGGTCGTGGCAAATGTCTGCAGAATGCGCTGCGTGGTGGTCTTGGGTAGGTCGAGGCGGCGCGCAAGTTCGCTCACGCCGACCGGCTGCATCTCCGCGACGGCTTCCAGAACTTCCAGGCTCTTCAAGAGACTCTTCATCAACCTGACCGCGATTTCAGTGCAGCCGCCTGTCCTCCGGCGTGCCTGCGCAACGGCTGCGCGCGCGGCCCATAGCATGAAGCGCACTTGGCCCGACAGCGCTTGCCACGCCACGGCTTCCTTGTTAGCTTAATAAATGGAACGACGTTCCGCATTGTGGCACAGTTGCTGAGCCGGGGCAACAGAAACATGCGGCGCTTGTTCTCGACGGTCCGCGCGAGCGGACGGGTCCAACAACAGGAGAACTGGCTTTGACCCGAGATGGAGCGACTGCCCCCGGCCCTATCACCCGCCGCCTCCAGCTGAAGGCGATCTCCGGCGCCGTGGCCGGCAATCTCATCGACTTTCTGGATTTCGCGATCTTCGGCCTGCTGGCGAAGGTGATCTCCACGACGTTCTTCCCGCCCGGCGATCCGACTGTGGCCTTGCTGCAAACGATGATGATCTACGCGTCGAGCTTCCTGATCCGGCCGCTCGGCGGCATCGTCATGGGACGCGTGGGTGATCGCCTCGGACGCCGCACCGCCCTCTTCATCTCTGTGAGCGGCATGTGTCTGGTGACTGCACTCACGGCGTTCCTGCCGAGTTACGCCGTCGCGGGCAGCTTTGCGACCGCAGGTCTGGTGCTCTGCCGTCTCGCGCAGGGCTTCTTCGCCGGCGGCGAGTACACCGCCGCGACCGCCTATATCGTCGAGCAGGGAAACAGCCAGCACCGGGCGTTCCGCGCCTCTTTTTCTCCGATGGCAGCCTATGCCGGCACTGCGATCGCGGTGGGCATCTTCACGCTTGTCTCGGCCATCATCGGCGCGGAGAGCATGGCCGCCTGGGGTTGGCGCCTGATGTTCGGACTTGGTGTGCCGCTTGGCCTCCTGGGCCTCTGGATTCGCACCCAAATCGATGAATCACCGGAATTTCTGGCCATTGAGGAAGAGCGCCGTCGTCTCCGTACGGAAGCCCCGCCTCTCTCGGCGGTGCTCCACAGCCAATGGCGCCGCATGCTGTTCTTCATCAGCATCCTCATGAGCCATACGCTGTCGAACTATCTCGTGCTCGGCTTCTTTGCGACCTATCTCACGAACTTCGTGAAGATCGACGAGACTCACGCGTCCCTGGCGGTTTTCATTGCCCAGCTGGTGCTGATGGCGACCACCGTCCTCTACGGCTGGGTCAACGACACCGTAGGACGGCGGCCGACCCTGCTGGCCGGCTGCATTCTCGTGATCCCCGCGATGTTCCTGTCCTTCTATGTCGCAAGCTTCGCGACGCCAGCGAGCGCGATCGCCGCCGCCGTCATCCCGGTGCTGGTCTATCCGCTGATCACCAGCGGCATGACGATCGGGCTCGTCGACATGTTCCCGCGGGAGATGCGGGTGACCGCGAGCGGAATCGCCTACAATACCGGCACCGCGCTCTTCGGCGGAACCGCACCTCTGGTCGCCGCATTCCTGATCGAGCGGACGGGAACGCCTTATGCCGTTCCCTGCTATGTCGCGGCCATCGCGACCATCTCCTTTGTCAGCGTCTTCCTCTTCTACAATCAGAGACGCGCCGCGCCCAACGTCGTCCCCGCGGCCGCCGTCGCCGATCCCGTGGCGTAGGCACCGGAACGACGCATGACCGCGCAATCCTCCATCTTCGCTCCGGACTTCTCTGAGACACCTTATTGGTGGGACGGCTGGCGTCCGAACGACGCCAGCGACAGCAGCCTGCCGCGCGAGACCGATGTCGCGATCATCGGCGCCGGCTATGCCGGCATATCCTGCGCCCTCGAACTCGCCGCGCAAGGCACCGAAGTCGTCGTGCTGGAGGCCGAGCTTCCAGGCATCGGCGCCAGTACGCTGAGCGGCGGCCAGGTCACCGGTGGCGTCAACGTCGGAAAAAGCATGTCCAAGCGTGTCGGCGCGGCGGCGGCAAGCGCCGGCGAGGCCGCGATTGAAGACAGGCTGCGCGAGGCGGCGGCCGGCTACCGCTTCCTCGAAACACTGATCGCGCGCTACGGCATCGACTGCGACTATCGCCGCAGCGGCCGCCTCGCCGCCGCCTGGACCGCCGCGCAGGTCCGCTCCTGGGAAGGACGGATCGTCAGGCTCAACGCGCATACCGACAGCGACGTGCGCATGCTGGACCGCAGTGAGCTGCGCAGCGAGCTGGCGAGCGAGGTCTATGTCGGCGGCGCGCTGATCAACGGCGCAGGCCATCTGCATCCGGCGAAATTCTTCGGCGGGCTGCTCGCGGCCGCGCTTGCCGCCGGGGCGAAACTGGCCTGCCATGCGCCGGTCACGACGATCGAACGTGCGGGCGCCGGCTACCGGATCACCACCGGCCGAGGCGTGATTTCCGCAAGGCGCGTCGTCATCGCGACCAACGGCTACACGGGCACGGCGACGCCCTGGCTCAAGAGGCGCCTCGTTCCGGTCACCTCCCACCAGATCGCGACCGAGGTTCTGCCCGCGGAGCTGCGGGGGTCGCTCATCCCCGGGGATCGCGGCGTGGCCGAGGCGAACCGGGTGACCGCCTACTACCGCTACTCGCCCGACGGGCAGCGGTTCCTGTTCGGCGGTCGCGCGCGCTTCTATCCTCTCGACCGCAAGGCGAGCGCAAGGATCCTGTTCGCGCAGATGACGGAACGCTTCCCGCAGCTGCGCGACGTCAAGGTGAGCCATAGCTGGGGTGGCAAGGTTGCCGTGACGCTGGATGCGCTGCCGCATCTCGGGCGCGATCCGCTGGGCTGCTACTACGCCGCCGGCTGCAACGGTAGCGGCGTCACGACAATGACCTGGCTCGGTCACCGGCTGGCGCGTCACCTGCTGGGCGAGCACGATCTCGCGTCAGACGCCTTCGGCACGCCGTTGCCGTCCCATCCGCTCTATCGGGGACAGACATGGTTCATGCCGATCCTCGGCAGTTATTTCCAGCTGCGCGACCACATGGAGAAGCGCCGCTGAAGCGTTGCCCGCCTCGCGGGCATGTTTCGACACGATGCAGGGAGACACCTGGACTATGGGTTTGAGAATTGGCGTCGATATCGGCGGATCCTTCACCGACTTCGCGGTCCTCGACGAAAGCAACGGCACCGTGCGCAGCCTCAAGGTGTTCTCGCGCCCCGACGCGCCGGGCCGCGAGGTCGCCGACGGCATGCGCATGCTCGGCGAGCGCTACGGGATCGATCCAGCCGAGGTCGTGCATTTCACCCACGGCACCACGGTCGGCGTCAACGCGGTGGTGCAGCGCAAGGGCATCCGCCTCGGGCTGATCACCAACCGCTATTTCGAGGACGTCCTGGTGCTGGCGCGCCTGAAGACCCCCGACATGTATCATCTGATGTCGGCGCGGCCGGAGCCGCTCGTGCCGCGCTACCGCACTTTCGGAATCGACGGACGGCTCGACGCCGAGGGCAAGGAGCTCGAACCCGTCGACGCGGCGAGCGTGCGCGAAGCGGTGGCGGGGCTGAAGCGAACCGGCTGCGAGGGCGTCGTGATCTCGCTGCTGCATGCCTACCGAAATCCCGAGCACGAGCGACAGGTGCGGGCGATCATCGCCGAGGCTGCGCCCGAGCTCTTCGTCTCCTGCGCAAGCGAGGTGTGGCCGATCATCCGCGAATATGAACGCACCAACACCGCGGTGATCGGCGGCTACGTGCAGCCGGTGGTCTCGAACTACCTGACCTCGCTGCAGGCAGCATTGCGCAGCTCCGGCGTGACCGCGGATCTGAAGGTCACCAAGTCGAACGGCGGCGTGATGAGCGCCGAACGCGGCAAGACGGATTGCGTCCAGATCGTGCTGTCGGGCACTGCATCCGGCGTAATCGGCGCGGCCTGGGTCGCGCAGCTCTGCGACCTGAAGAACGTCATGAGCCTGGATATCGGCGGAACGACCGCGGATGTCGCGCTGATCGTCGGAGGCGAACCGCAATACGCGACAGGCGAATATATCGGCGACCATCAGATCCACATCCCGTCCGTCTCAGTCACCTCGATCGGTGACGGCGGCGGCTCGATCGCGCGCGTGGATCCGTTCGGCGTGCTCAAGGTTGGACCGGAGAGCGCGGGTTCGACGCCGGGCCCGGCTTGCTACGGGCGCGGAGGACGCGAGCCCACCATCACCGATGCCTTCGCTGCCATCGGCGTGCTCGGCCAGACGGCGCTGGGCTACGATTCGGTCAGGCTCGACGTCGCCGCCGCGCGCGAGGCGATCGCTCCCCTCGCCGCGCGGCTTGGCGAGTCGGTCGAAGCCGTTGCCGAGGCGATCATCAATGTCTCGATCTCGGGCATGTATTCGGGAATCAGCCGGCTGATCTCGCGTTTCGGGATCGATCCCAGGGAATTCGCACTGATGGCTTTCGGCGGTGCAGGTCCGATGCTCGCCTGTCATCTCGCGCGCGCACTCAACATGGAACGGATTACCGTGCCCTTGACGCCCGGCGTGCTGAGCGCGCTCGGCGGCCTGATTGCCGATACGCGCAACGACTTCGTCGCGGTCGCCTGGTGCACGCTCGGAGACGACGGCTGGGAATCGCTCGAACGCACGCGTCTGGCCCTGGAGCAGGAAGCGATCGGCTGGGTGCGCGCCGAGGTCGGCGCCGGCGCGGTGCCGGAACTGACCTATACCGCGGAGATGCGCTACCGGGGCCAGTCCTTCGAGATCGAGACCGCGTTCGACGCGGAGTCGATGCGCACGAAGAACATCGCCGCGCTGCGCGACGCCTTCCATCAGGCCCATGAGCGTCTCTATCGCTACCGCGACGAAAATGCCGTCATCCAGGTGGTGGCGGTGCGCGTCGTGGCCAAGGTTCGCACGCCGCGCCCGGTGCTCACGCCGATCCCGGACGCGACCGCGCCGGCGAAGCCCGCCGCCACCGTGCCGTGCTGGATGGACGGCGCGATGCGGCAGATGCCGCTCTATCGACGCGAGACGCTGCGCGCCGGCGACCGCCTCACGGGGCCCGCGATCATCGCGCAGGACGACACCACCACCTGCGTGCTCCCCGACTTCGAGGTGAACGTCGACCGCTGGGGCAATCTTCACATCATCAATCTCGTCGCGGCGACCTAAAGGATTCGGATTATGGCACTCAGTGGTTCCGCTCTTCAGATCTTCGCCAATTACTGCGTGGCCGCCGCGGAAAGCATGGCCTACACGCTGATCCGCACGGCGCATTCGACCTTCGTGAAGGAGACGGAGGATTTCTCCTGCGCCCTGATCACGCCGGAAGGGCTGGCCTTCGCCTCACCGAAGACGCTGGGCGCGACGTGGTATATCGGCCTCGATTACGGTCCGGTGCTGGGGCTGATCGGCGAGTATCGTCCCGGCGACATCTGCATGACCAACGACGCCTATAGCGGCAGCGTGGCGACGCATACGCCCGATATCCTGATGTGGAGGCCGATCTTCTACCGCGGCGAGATCGTCTGCTATGTCGGCGGCCATATCCACAACACCGACATGGGTGGTGCGGTCCCGGCGTCGCTGTCGCGCAGGCTGACCGAGATCCAGCAGGAAGGCATCCGCTTTCCGCCCTGCAAGATCGTCGATCAGGGCGTGCTCGACGAAGGCCTGCTCGACATCATGGCGATGAACGTGCGTGCGCCGTCGCAGAATCGCGGCGATTTGCAAGCGCAGATCGCCATGCTCGTAAACGGCGAGAAGCGCGTGCTGGAAATCATCGAGCGCTTCGGCATCGACGACTTCAGGGCCGGCATGTACCAGGTGATGGACTACGCCGAGCAGCAGGCCGAGGCGGTGCTGAAGACAATCCCCGACGGCGAGTATTTCTTCGCGGAATATGCCGACGAGGACAGCGAGAACGGCAAGCCGATGCGCGTCGCGCTGACGCTGACGATCGACAACGGCCAGGCCGTCATGGACTATACGGGCAGTGACCCGCAGCTCGCCTCCTCGCTGAACATGCCGACCGGCGGCATGCCGCGCCACGCACTCGCGCTGGTCGGATTCCACTACGTTCTCTACACGCTGAACAGCGACATACTGCTCAATTCCGGGCTCGATCGCGTCGTTCGCTGCGTCCTGCCCGAGGGCACGGTCGTCAACGCAACGGCGCCGGCGGCCGTCGGCATGCGCAGCCTGACCTGCAAGATCACGCACATGCTGACCTTCGGCGTGTTCTCCCGCGCGATACCCGAGCGCCTGCCGGCCTGCTCGGCCGGCGGGATGGCAATCGTCACGGTCAAGACGATGGACCAGGCCGGACGCAGCGTCATGGCCTCGCTCGGGCCGGTCGGCGGCGGGGCAGGCGGCATGGCAAATGGCGACGGCAGCGACGGCTCGGGCGCCAACAATGCCTTCCTGCGCAACACGCCGGTCGAGATCAACGAGCTGGAAGTGCCGATCCGCGTGCGGCGCTATTGCCTTGCGCCCGACTCCGGCGGCGCCGGCACCTATCGCGGCGGGCTCGGCCTCACGATGGAGTTCGAGGTGTTCACGCCGGGCACCACCGTCACGGCACGCAATCGCGACCGCACCTATTTCGCCTCCTGGGGCGTCCTCGGTGGCAGCGCCGGTGCCAACGCGATCTTCACCAGGAATCCCGACGGGCCGGACACCGAAGCGCTCGGCAATACCGACGTGGTGCCCTGCAGGCCCGGCGACCGGATCCGCCTGGTCGGCGCAGGTGCCGGAGGATTTGGTGATCCTCTCCTGCGCGAGCCGCGCCGCGTACTGATCGACGTTCTCTCGGGCTACGTCACGGTCGAGGCCTCACGCCGGCTGTACGGCGTCGTCATCGACGGCAACCGCGTCGATGAGGACAGGACGCGCAAGCTGCGCCAGGAGATGCAGAAGGCGCGGCCGGAACGGCAAGACGACGTGTTCGATTTCGGCAGCTATCGCACCGCCTTCGAGGCGCGCTGGACCGAGGCCCGCTATCGCGAACTCACCGACATCCTGGCACGTCTGCCGATCGCATGGCGATTCTTCGTCAAGCACCAGCTGTTCGATGCGCTCGACGCCCGCCTCAAGGCGGGTCGGCACGAAGAAGATGCCGGGCTGGTGCGGGAGCTCTTCGAGCAATTGGCGGCGCGCTACCCCACGCTGCGCACGTCGGAGCGGCAGACTGCCGGATAGCTGCAAGTCACACCGCAATCATGTCGATCGAGAGGATAGCAGAGTGACGCAGGCCATCGTCGGCTACCCCGGCAGCAATGCGCCGGTTCTGACCAATATCATCGTTCCCGCACCGGTGGGACATCAGGCGTTGGTCGAGGTGATCGCAAGCGGTATCTGCCACAGCCAGCTGAACCAGCTGGACCAGCTCGCGCGCACACCGGACGGCGCGCCCGGTCGCCTGCTCGGCCACGAGGCCCTGGGCATCGTGACCGAAACCGGTCCGCATGTGAGCGCGGTCAAGCGTGGTGATACCGTCATCATGTCCTGGCTGCCGCGGCGGGAATATCTCGGCTCGCGCCGGGTCGAGCCGGTGACGCTGACGGTCGACGGCCGGACCGTGGCGACGCCGGATATCTTCACCTGGGCGGAGCGGACGGTCGCGGACGAGGCTTATCTCTACCCGACCTCTTCCAGCCATCCGGCCCTCTCGGTGCTCGGCTGCGCCGTCGTGACGGGCGCGGGCGCTGTCATGAACAGCGCGCGGATCAAGCCTGGCGACACGGTTGCGGTCATCGGCACCGGCGGCGTCGGCGGCGCGGCCATTGTCGCCGCACGTGCCATGGGGGCGAGCGAGATCTTTGCGATCGACCTGAACGAGGACAAGCTCGCGCTCGCACATCAACTCGGTGCCACGCAGCTCATCAACACGGCGCGGGCGGGCCTCGTCGAGACCATGGCCCAATGGGCCGACGCCAAGGGGGCGAGCGGCGTCGATCACGTGATCGATTGCGTCGCCGCGCCCCCGACTTTCTCGGATGCGCTCGCGATCGTGCGCAAGGGCCGGGCGGGGTTCGGCCCAGGCGGCACTGTCGTCGTGGTCGGCGTTGCGCACCGGCCGGCGGAGCTTGATCTACGGTTCATCCAGCTGCACGGAATCACGATCAAGGGATGCTTCGGTGGCGATACGCAAGGCGATCGCGACGTCGCAACCTACGTCGACTGGTTCGACGATGCCTCTGTTGGCCTCCGCGCGCTCGTGACTCATAGCTACGCGCTTGGCGATGCCATGCGCGCGGTCGATGAGCTGCGGAATGGCAAGATCACCGGACGGGCCATCTTCGCGATCGCCCCCAATTGCGCAGCCATCTAGGAATGCCGCGGATGCCGCGCTCATTTGGAATCCAGACGAGGAGCTCGTCGCGGGAGGACTGGTCGCGGCGCGACATGCCTTCAACCGAGGGCCTGGCTTGCCAGCGCATAGGTTACGGGCCCGTCTCCAGAACGCTCATTGGGATCGCGGAAGTGTCCTCCCAACGACATCGTCGTAACGGTGTCGAAGACAGCCAGGCCCGACCGAGCGATGAAGGAGGAGAATTCCCCGTCGGCAAGATGCGTATCAAGCCTCAGGAACTCTCCATCATGGGCCGTCACATGCGGCGCCACCACTGCGATCGCGTCTCTGTCGTTCGAAGCCACCACAGGACCGATCACATGCCCTCGCCCAAACGGACGGCAGAGCGCAAAGGCCTCGAGGCGGTCACGCCGGTAGAGGCCAAAGCCAATGGATTGCTGGAGGAGAGCTGCGAGCAGCTCCGTGCGGCACGCACCAAACCCCTGTGCATCGAGTTCGACGATGGCCGCAACATCGACCTGGTCCAGGCGGCGCAGTTCGGCGTCCTCGGGAAGACGCGGCATCTCATCGGGCCGCTGCGCTTCGGCCTGACATTGGAACACCGTCCTCTCAAGGCGAAAGCCGAGCGACAGATAGAGCTTGCGCGCGGCACGCGTCGCATTGAGGCGCAGATTGCGTCCCTTGCATTCGGACAGAACGCGTTTCATCAGCCACTGCGCGGTGCCAAGCGCCTGAAGACGCGGAGAAGTGATGACCATGGCGACGGTGGCAAAGTCCAAGCCATGGGGAAACCACATGGCCGATCCGAGTACCCGTCCGATTTCATCGTGGGCCACGATGCCGTGGCCAACTTCACGCAGAAACTGCCAGTCCTCGGCGCGATGCGGCCAGCCGACGCCAATCGAGAGCGCGTGAAGCCAGTCCAGCTCGACCGTATCGATATCGGCCGCACGTGCCTCAAAAGTATCGACCGTAAACGAACTGGAGATGCGCCTTTCCATGGCTCCCTCTCGATGAGCCCGATATCAATCGAATGATATCACTCCGGGCGCACTCCAGCGGCCCGGGCGAGACCAGCATAAACCATACGCCGCCGCAGAATGCATTTCAAAATGACCATCGCGCGGAACAATCCACCAAATCGCAATGGCATTCGGCACCGGGCGAAATTCCGGCTCCGATAGCATGGCTCAATCCGGCAAGCTCGCCATTCCCCCGCGCGTCCGAATTCGACAATGACCTTTCTCTTCAATTCCGACCTACAGCGCGGGGCCGTTTTCCGTGAGGCGTTCGCTCGCGAGCTCCCACACATGCCCTTCGCTATCGGTCCGGGCACGGCCTCCCCAGCCGACATACGTCATATCATCACCTGGTCCGTCCCCGAGGCACTGGAACAATATCGTAACCTCGAAATCCTGTTTTCGGTCGGAGCGGGCATCGATCAATTTCCGCTGACGGCGATCCCACCCGGGGTGAAGGTGGTCCGGATGGTGGAGGACGGCATCATCCGGATGATGCAGGAATACGTCACCCTCGCGGTGCTGGCGCTTCACCGCAACGTCCCTGCCTATCTCGACCTGCAGCGGAATCGCGAGTGGCGGCCTCTGCCCCAGAAGCAGGCTGCCGACCGGCGGGTCGGGCTGCTCGGACTTGGCGTGCTCGGCCGCGCCGTTCTGGAAAGCCTGAGACCCTTCGGCTTCCGCTTGAGCGGCTGGAGCCGGTCGGCCAAGATGATCGAAGGCGTAGCAACATATAGCGGCAATGCCGGTCTCAGCCAGATGCTCGGCGAGACCGACATCCTCGTCTGCCTGCTGCCTCTCACCGACGCCACGCGCGGGATCCTGAACCGCGAAGTTTTTGCGCAATTGCCGAAAGGTGCGGGCCTCGTCCACGCGGGGCGCGGCGCGCAGCTCGATTCCCATGCGCTCCTCACTGCTCTCGATGCGGGTCAGCTCGCCGGTGCGGTCATCGACGTTGCTGAACCGGAGCCGCTGCCCGGCGATCATGCATTGTGGGCCCACCCGAAAGTGCTGCTGACCCCGCATGTGGCAGGTGTAACCCAGGCGGACACCGCCGCTCGCGCCGTCATCGACAACATCAAGCGATATGAAGCGGGCCTCGACCTCGTCGGGCTCGTGGATCGAACCCGTGGTTACTGAGAGGAGCCCGAATTGCTGCTGAAACGGATTGATCCCAACCCGGCTTTCGCCCCGAAAGAATCCGGCCCGATGCCGGAGCGGCTCATTGCCGGCGCGCCCCATTTCAAAACATGGGCGCAGGATGAGGCCAAGGGTGAGCTCGTGCACACCGGCGTGTGGGAAGCAACGCCAGGCGAGACACGCTCGATCAAGGGAGAGACCTTCGAGTTCTGTCACATCCTGGCCGGCACAATCGAGATCACGCCGGATGGCGGCGATCCGATCACGTTCCGCGCCGGCGACAGCTTCGTCATGAAGCCCGGCTTTACGGGCGTTTGGAAGACCATCGAGACCGTCCGCAAGATCTACGTCACGGTGTCATGAGCCCAGGCATCGCTCCATCAATTTTGTTCCTCCCGTTCTCCGATTAGACAAGGATCAAATATGCAGAACCTCAGCGACAAAGAGCTTTTCCGCCAACAGGGCTTGATCGGTGGCCAGTGGGCGGGGGCACGCTCGGGCAAGACGATCGACGTGATCGAACCTGCGACGCAGATCGTTCTTGGCACGGTACCCGACATGGAGCGGGACGACACTCGGGCCGCCATTGCCGCTGCCGCCGAGGCGTACCCCGCGTGGCGTGCGAAAACCAACGCCGAGCGCGCCGCGCTTCTGGAGACCTGGCACAGCCTCATGATCGCGCATCTCGACGATCTGGCGCGCATTCTGACGCTCGAACAGGGCAAGCCATTGGAAGAAGCCAAGGGCGAAATCCGCTACGGCGCCTCCTTCGTCAAATGGTTCGCGGAGGAGGCCCGACGCATCGGCGGCACGACGATCCCCTCGCCGACGGCTGATCGGCGCATCGTCGTTTTCAAGGAGCCGGTGGGCGTGTGCGGCATCATCACGCCATGGAATTTCCCGAACGCGATGATCACGCGCAAGGTCGCTCCCGCGCTTGCTGCGGGGTGCACCGTCGTGATCAAGCCGTCCGACTTCACGCCTTATTCGGCACTGGCGCTTGCGGTTTTGGCCGAGCGGGCCGGAATTCCCGCGGGCGTCATCAACATCGTCACGGGCCTGCCGACCGAGATCGGCGCCGAGATCATGGCTAACGAGATGGTGCGCAAGATCTCGTTCACAGGCTCGACACGCGTCGGATCTCTGCTGATGCGCGGCGCCGCGGACAGCGTCAAGCGCGTCAGCCTGGAGCTCGGCGGCAACGCGCCCTTCATCGTCTTTGACGATGCCGATCTCGATCTCGCGATCGAGGGTGCGATCGCGTCAAAGTTCCGCAATGGCGGGCAGACCTGCGTTTGCGCCAATCGGATCCTGGTGCAGGCCGGCGTCTATGACGCCTTCGCAGAGAAGCTTGTCGCCCGTGTCAACGCCATGAAGGTCGGATCGGGCCTCGAGCCGGGTGTCGCGATCGGACCGATGATCAACGAGGCCGCGATCAGCAAGATCAACCGTCATGTCGCCGACGCCCTGTCCAAGGGCGCGCGCATCGCGACCCGACCGGCCGCGCTGCCCAAGGGTGCGCAGTTTACCGCGCCGCTCGTCCTGACCGACGCGACCACCGACATGGTGCTGGCGCACGAGGAAACCTTTGGTCCGGTCGCACCTCTGTTCCGTTTCGAGACCGACGAAGAGGCGATTGCGATCGCAAATGCGACGCCCTTTGGGCTTGCCGCCTATTTCTACACGTCAAACCTGAAACGGTCCTGGCGCGTGGCCGAGGCGATTGAGGCCGGCATGGTCGGCCTCAACACCGGCATGGTGTCGACGGAAGTCGCGCCCTTCGGGGGCGTCAAGCAATCCGGCGTGGGACGCGAAGGGGCACAGGTCGGGATCGAGGAATACCTCGAAATGAAGACCTTCCATATCGGCGGATTGGGCTGAGCGACGACAGGGCGGCAAGAGCGCCTGACCGCGCTCTTGCCGGCTTCGCACTACTGCACGCGATCAAGCATCTTGTAGTACATTCCGACCAGCGGCAGGAACCATGGCTTGCCGAAATGGCCGGGTACGGCGGGCCAGTCGAGGCCCTTCATCGGGTTTTGATCTTCTCGTCCGAGCATCGCGTCGGCGATGGTCATGCCGAGATGGGTCGAGAGCTGCGCGCCATGGCCCGAATAGCCCATCGCATACCAGAGCCCGTCCTGATAGCCGGCGCGCGGAAAGCGATCGCTGGTCATGTCGACGAGTCCACCCCAGCAATAGTCGATCTCTATGCCGGCGAGCTGTGGGAAGATGCGGGTGAGGCCGTCGACGAGGATGGTGCCGCTCCTGGCGTCGGAACGCTGGTCCGACGTCGCCGAGAAGCGCGCGCGCCCGCCAAAGATCAGGCGATTGTCGGGAGCCAGCCGAAAATAATTGCCGACATTCATTGACGTGACGCAGGTGCGATTGCCGGGCATGGTCGCCGCGATCTCGGCCGCGTCCAGCGGCCGGGTCGCGATGATGAAGCTGCCGACGGCGACGAGGCGTCGCCGGAAGTAACCGAAATTGGGCGTGGTGTAGGCGCCCGTCGCCAGCAGCACCTGATCGGCGGTGACGCTGCCGCGCGACGTCGTCAGGCGATGGCGCGATCCTTCGCGCGCCTGCGACGTGACCGGTGCGTTCTCGAAGATGACCGCGCCGCGGCGCTTGGCCGCCTCGGCCAGCCCGACGCCGTAGCGTCCCATATGCATCATCGCGCTCTTCTTCGAGAGCATCGCGCCAAAGAAGGGCGAGCCGATCTCAGCGCTCAGATCCTTGGGGGACAGCAGCGCTGTCTCTGGATCCACCTCACGGTGGACCGCATCGAAGTTCCGGGCGATGGCGTCGAAATGGTTCGGCTTGGAGGCGAGCTTCAGCTTGCCGGCGCGGCGGAAATCGCACGCGATGCCCTCCTCCGCAATCAGCGCCTCGAGCGTGTCGATCGAGGCGTCGAGCGCACGGTAAAGCGCGACGGCCCGCTCCTGGCCGAGCTCTGCCTTGGCGGCGAGATAGCTGTGGGCGAGACCATTGTTGAGATGGCCGCCGTTCCGACCCGATGCGCCGCCGATCACCCGGTCTGCTTCGAGAACGACAACTTTCGTGCCCGCCTTCGCGAGTTGGCGCGCAGCCCCCAGGCCCGTGAAGCCGCCACCGATCACCGCAACGTCATAGTGCCCCTCGACGGGACCTTCGGCGCCGCCGGAAAAGCGTGGTGCGGTATCGTGCCAGTAGGAAACGTATTTCACCGCAAATCCTGCCGGCTCAGAGTCCGAACACGCCCGGCAGGCCGCCGATGTCCTTGATCTCGACATAGCCATAATAGGGATTGGCGGGCTCGTGCCCCCGATTGACCCACACCTTGTTCTTGATGCCGAGGTCGTGCGCCGTCATCAGGTCGTAGCGGAAGGACGAGGAGCAGTGCACCACGTCCTCGGGACCGCAGCCAAGCGTATCGAACATGAACTCGAAGCCCTTCATGCGGGGCTTGTAGGACTGGGCCTGTTCAGCCGTGAGCGCAGCGTGAAACGGCGCGCCGAGCTTGGCCACGTTGGACGGCAGCTGCGCATTCATGGCGTTCGAGAGGATGACGAGCGGAATCTCCTTCGCGACCTTGGCAAGGCCGGCCGGAACGTCGGGATGCGGCCCCCAGCTCGGCACGCGTTCATAGACCATCTGCGCATGCTCGGGCTTGAAGGCGACGTCATTGCGCTTGCACGCGCGCGCCAGCGCATTGTGGATCACGTCGGCATAGGGTTTCCAGTCGCCGAGAATCTCGTCGAGCCGATACGCCGCGAAATCCCGCACGAGCGCGGCCATCTGCGCCTCGGGGAGATGCGCGCGATAGAGATCCTGCGCCGCTTCCGCCATCTGGAAATTCGTCAGCGTGCCGTAGCAGTCGAAGGTCACGTATTTCGGGCGAAACTGGCTCATCATCCCTGTCCTGGTGCGCGCGATATCAGCGCCACGACAATAGAACAGCCGCGCGGCATAAGATGCGGCTTTTCCGCCGGCTGCGGTGGAAGATATCGTTCGCACCGTGGCCTTCAGACGATCTGCACGTCGCCAAGAGACGAGACTGGCGGGCGACAGGAACACGAGTCAATGACAGAGAGCACCATCTCGCTCACCACCTTCCGCCCCGAACATCTCGACGGTGCGTTGCGCCTATCGCGCCAAGCCAACTGGCCGCACCGCCTCGAGGACTGGCAACTGGCGCTCGGCCTCAGCACGGGCCTCGTCGCGCTGGATGCCGACACCACGACCGTGCTCGGAACGGTCCTGATGACGCCCTACAAGCAGGATCTCGCGACCATCAACATGGTCATCGTCGATGAAGCCGCCCGCGGGCGCGGATTGGGCCGCCAGCTCATGGAGGCCGCCATCGCATTGGCGGGATCGCGCACGCTGAGGCTCGTTGCAACCAGCGAGGGCCTGCCGCTCTATCAGAAGCTCGGCTTTTGCCGGACCGGAACCATCGTCCAGCATCAGGGCCCGGTCGTGCGCGTCATGCCGCCTGCCAATGTCCGGCCGGCAGAGCCGCGCGACATCCGCGAGATCATCGAACTCGACAGAAGCGCCTATGGCGCCGATCGGGAGGACCTGCTCCGCACCCTTGCGAAGGCCGGCCGTCTCGCCGTGCTCGATAACGGCCGAAGCGTCGCCGGCTTCGCGGCGCTGCGCGCTTTCGGCCGAGGTGAGGTAATCGGTCCTGTCGTGGCCGCAAATGCGGACGACGCGCAGTCGCTGCTCGCCTATTTCATGGCCGGGCGCGAAGGACGCTTCGTTCGCGTGGACACCGCCGAGGCGTCTCGATTGGGGCCCTGGCTCATCGACAAGGGTCTCGTCCGGGTCGACGAAGGCATTGCCATGCAGCGTCCCGCCACCGTGCGATCCGCCGGCACATCACCCACCACATTCGCCCTCGCCAGCCAGGCTTTCGGATAAGCGGAGACCTTGATGCTCAGCAATTCTCTCATCGAGCTCGATCGGGCCCATCTCATCCACCCGGTCGCGTCGTATCGAGGGCACGAAGCGTCCGGCGTCAGGGTGCTGAAGTCGGCGAAGGGAGCTACCGTGACGGACGCTTCCGGACATCAGCTCGTCGACGGCTTTGCCGGGCTCTGGTGCGTCAATGCCGGCTACGGGCACGAGAGCATCGTTGCGGCCGCCGCCCGGCAGATGCAGGAGCTTCCCTACGCGACGGGCTATTTCAGCCTCGGCTCGGAACCCGCGATCCGGCTTGCGGCCGAGTTGGCGCAGCGCGCGCCCGGCGACCTCAACCATGTCTATTTCACGCTGGGTGGTTCGGATGCCGTCGACAGCACGGTCCGCTTCATCCGTTACTATTGGCACGCGCGGGGTGAGCCGCAGCGCGAACATTTCATCTCGGTCGAACAGGGCTATCATGGATCTTCGACCGTCGGCGCCGGGCTGACGGCCCTACCCGCCTTCCACGCCGGGTTCGGCGTGCCACTCAGCTGGCAGCACACGATCCCCTCGCACTATGTCTATCGCAATCCGGCCGGCGAGGACGACGACGCCATCATCGCGGCCTCGCTTGCCGCGCTCGATGCGAAAATCGAGCAGATCGGAGGCCCGCACCGCGTCGCCGCGTTCTATGCCGAACCGATCCAAGGCTCGGGCGGCGTGCTCGTGCCGCCGAAAGGCTGGATGAAGGCGATGCGCGCGCGGTGCCAGGCGCATGGCATCCTTTTCGTCGCTGACGAGGTCATCACCGGCTTCGGCAGGACCGGACCGCTGTTCGCATGCAGCGAGGACGAGATCGTCCCCGACCTCATGACTGTCGCCAAGGGGTTGACCTCCGGATACGTCCCGATGGGCGCGGTCTTCATGTCGGATCACGTCTACGACGCGATTGCCGATGCGGCGGGCTCCAGCGCCGTCGGCCATGGCTACACCTACTCCGCGCATCCGGTCAGTGCCGCAGTGGCCCTGGAAGTACTGCGCCTCTACGAAAACGGCCTGCTTGCGAATGGCACGAAGGCGGGCGCGCGTCTGATGGCGGGCCTTCAGTCGTTGAAGGATCACCCCCTCGTCGGAGACGTGCGCGGCCGCGGCATGCTGGCCGCGGTCGAACTCGTCACCGACAAGCGGCGCAAGACGCCGCTTCCTGCCGCGGCCGAACCGGCAAAGCGCATCTTCGAGCGCGCCTGGAAGCACGGCCTCGTCATCCGCGCTTTCCCGACCGGCGTGTTGGGCTATGCCCCGCCGCTCTGCTGCTCCGAGTCCGATATCGATGCCATCATCGAGCGCACCGCCAGAATGCTCGACGATACGCTGGCCGATGCCGAAGTTCGCGCCGCGCTGCAACATTAGTAGGCATGCACAATGAGCCGGCTGGACGCAGGTCCGAAATACTAGAAACAGAGACATCTTCGCAATTTTGTGCCGTGGCCCGCGGTTTTTTCGGCCAAAGCCGCGGGACTATCCTGCGAGACTTCGATCGCGGGAAAGAATGCAGTCCTGAGTGGAGATGCGGCAATCGTCGTTACGACGGACCGCTCTCCAGCCTCCACCACAACGGCGCGGCAGAACAATCTGCCGCTCACCGCAACACGAGCCGCAGCCGTAGCCAGCGAGGGGATTGACATGAGCGATACGACGAACTGGTCTTCTTCGGACGATGCCACGATCGAGAACGCTATTCGGCGCGGGGCTTCACGCCGCGACCTGCTGAAGCTGATGCTCGCCAATGGCATGGCCCTGGCTGCAGCCAGCACGGTCTTCGGCCGCGCGTCGGAAGCAGTGGCGGCGACACCCGTGAAAGGCGGCGCCCTGAAAGCTGCGGCCTGGTCCTCATCGACCGCCGACACGCTGGATCCCGCCAAAGCCTCGCTTTCGACCGACTATGTTCGCTGCTGCTCCTTCTACAACCGCCTGACATTTCTCGACCAGAGCGGCGTGCCCCGGATGGAACTCGCCGAGTCGATCGAGAGCGGCGATGCCAAGACCTGGACGATCAAGCTGAAGAAGGGCGTCACCTTCCACAGCGGCAAGGAGCTCAGCGCCGACGACGTCATCTTTTCGCTGAAGCGCCATCTGGACAAGGCCACCGGATCGAAGGTCGCGGCGATCGCGTCCCAGATGACCGACTTCAAGGCCGTCGACAAGACGACCGTCGAGGTCACGCTGGCAAGCTCGAACGCGGACCTGCCGACGATCCTGTCCATGCATCACTTCATGATCGTTGCCGACGGCACCACCGATTTCTCCTCGGGCAACGGCACCGGCGCCTTCAAGTGCAAGCAGTTCACCCCCGGCGAGCGCTCGATCGGCGTGCGGAATACGAACTACTTCAAGGGCGGGCCGAACGTCGATTCATTCGAGTTCTTCGCCATCCCCGATGAAAACGCCCGCATCAATGCCCTGCTGTCCGGAGACATTCACCTCGGTGCCTCGATCAACCCACGGTCGGTGCGCCTGCTCGACGGCAAGGAGGGCTTCGCGCTGTCCACGACCACGTCGGGCACCTACACCGACCTGAACATCCGCATGGACATGGCGCCCGGCAACAACCGGGATTTCGTGGAAGGCATGAAATACGTCGTCAACCGCGAGCAGATCGTCAAATCGGCGCTGCGCGGCTTCGGCGTCGTCGGCAACGACCAGCCCGTGTCGCCCGCCAATGTCTACCACAACGCCGCCCTCAAGCCCAAAACGTTCGACCCGGACAAGGCCAAGTTCCATTTCCAGAAGGCCGGCGTCCTCGGTCAGACCATCGAGGTCATCACGTCAGAGGCGCCCGGTTCTGCCATCGACATGGCCATGATCATCCAGGCCTCGGCCGCGCAGATCGGCATGAAGCTCGACATGAAGCGTGTGCCCTCCGACGGCTACTGGAGCAATTACTGGCTGAAGGCGCCGATCCATTTCGGCAACATCAACCCGCGTCCGACGCCCGACATCCTGTTCTCCCTGCTCTACAAGTCGGACGCGCCATGGAACGAGAGCCGCTTCGTCTCGGAGAAATTCGACAAGCTGCTGGTCGAGGCCCGCGGCTCGCTCGATCAGGCCAAGCGCCGCGAGATCTACAATGAGATGCAGGTCCTGGTGTCGGAGCAGGCCGGCACCATCATTCCGGCCTACATCTCCAACGTGGACGCCATCACTGCCAAGCTGAAGGGACTGGAGCCCAATCCGCTCGGCGGCATGATGGGCTACGCTTTCGCCGAGTACGTCTGGCTTACCTCCTGACCGGCGCGCAGCGAGGTCACTGCTGCGGGTCCAGACACGGAGCCGGGGCTGACGAAAATGACCGGCGTTGCGTGGGAGCGCGAATGTGAAAAAGCAGGTTTCGTCGCTTGTGGTCAGACGGCTTCTCATCGCCTTGATCACGCTCGTGATCGTTTCCTTCGCCGTCTTCTTTGCGACCGCGCTCCTGCCCGGCGATACCGCCACGATCCTGCTCGGGCAGTCCGCGACACCGGAAGCCGTCGAGGGCCTGCGCAAGGCGATGCACCTCGACGACCCCGCGATCATTCGATTCCTGAAATGGATGGCCGGCCTGTTCCAGGGTGATTTCGGCAAGTCTTATGCAAACAACGTCCCGGTCGCCAATCTGATAAGCGGACGGTTCGTCAACACGATGAAGCTTGCGGGATTGACCGCCGCGATCGCGGTCCCCCTTGCGCTGACGCTTGGCATCACCTCCGCGATGTGGCGCGGCACGCTGTACGACCGCATCGTGACCGTCGGAACCATCGGCATCATCTCGGTGCCGGAGTTCATGATCGCAACGCTGGCGGTGCTGCTCTTCGCGGTCTACCTCAAATGGCTGCCGGCCCTCTCCCTCACCAACGAGGTCAAATCGTTCCATGACCTGGTGCGGATCTACGCGATGCCGGTCATGACGCTCACATTCGGCGTTTCGGCGCAGATGATCCGCATGACCCGCGCCGCCGTGGTCGAGACATTGAACACGCCCTATGTCGAGATGGCGCTGCTCAAGGGCGCCTCGCGCCCCCGGATCGTGCTGCGGCATGCACTGCCCAATGCGCTCGGTCCCATCGTCAATGCGGTCGCGCTCTCACTGTCTTATCTGCTCGGCGGCGTGATCATCGTGGAGACCATCTTCAACTATCCGGGCGTCGCAAAGCTGATGGTCGATGCCGTTTCGACCCGTGACCTGCCGCTGATCCAGACATGCGCGATGATCTTCTGCCTGGGTTATCTGGCGCTGATCACCGTTGCCGACATCATCGCCGTCCTGTCCAATCCGAGGCTCCGATGACGAACCCGACCTCGTCAGGGCGGCTGGGCATGCGGTTGGGCTATCGCTTCAACCTCATAGGCCTGTCGGCGCTCGGCATCATCCTTCTCTGGGGCTGCGTCGCCATTTTCGCTCCGCAGATCATCCCGCATTCCGTCGGCGAAATCGTCGATGCCGATTATTTCGGACCCATGAGCCGGGATCTGTGGTTCGGTTCGGACTATCTCGGCCGGGACATCTTTTCGCGCATCCTGATGGGCGCGCGCTACACGCTCGGCATCTCGCTCGCCGCCGTCTCCATCGCCTGCTTCAGCGGCGTCGCGCTCGGCATGACCGCGGCCGTCGCCGGAGGGTGGCTCGACAGCATGCTGAGCCGCTTTCTCGATGCGCTCAACTCGATACCCAGCAAGCTGTTCGGCCTCGTCGTGGTCGCCGCGGTCGGCTCGTCGATCCCCGCGCTGATCGGAACGTTGTCCGTGATCTACACGCCGGGCGCCTATCGCTTCGCGCGGGCTCTCGCAGTCAATGTCAACACGATGGACTTCATGGTGGTCGCCCGTATCAGGGGCGAACGCCTGCCCTACCTCATCGCCTCGGAGATTCTTCCCAACATCCTCGGTCCCGTGCTTGCCGATCTCGGCCTGCGCTTCGTCTTCATCGTGCTGCTGCTCTCCGGCCTGTCCTTTCTCGGGCTCGGCGTGCAACCGCCCTACGCCGACTGGGGAGCGCTGGTTCGCGAGAACATTGCGGGCCTGCCCTTTGGCGCACCGGCGGTGATTTTCCCCTCGCTCGCCATCGCCAGTCTCACCATCAGCGTCAACCTTCTGATCGACAACCTGCCGCGCAGGATCCGCGACCGGGGCATCGAATGACGGGAAACCTCGTCGAGATCCGCAATCTCAGGGTTGAGGCAACGACCGACGCGGGCAGGCGGGTCGAGATCATCAAGGATGTCAGCCTCGACATCGCCGAAGGCGAGATCGTCGCCCTCATCGGCGAGAGCGGCTCGGGCAAGACCACCATTGCCATGACGCTGATGGGCTACGCCCGGCAAGGCTGTGCGATCACCGGCGGCGAGGTGCGCCTGGCCGGCGTCGACATGGTGAAGCTTTCGGAAACGGAGCGCGCCCGCATTCGCGGCACGAGCGTCGCCTACGTGCCGCAGAGCGCGGCGGCCGCCTTCAACCCCGCACTCACCATCATGGATCAGGTCATCGAGGTGGCGCGGATCCACAGGCTCATGTCGCCTGCCGAGGCGCAAGCGAAAGCGCTTTCGCTGTTCAAGGCCCTGTCGCTGCCGGAGCCCGAGACGATCGGCAACCGATACCCGCACCAGGTCTCGGGCGGCCAGCTGCAGCGCCTCGCCGCCGCGATGGCCTTGATCGGCCAGCCGAAGGTCGTCATCTTCGACGAGCCCACCACCGCGCTCGATGTCACGACGCAAGTCGAGGTGCTGCGTGCGTTCAAGTCCGTCACGGCCCAGCACAACATCGCCGGCGTCTACGTCTCGCACGATCTGGCCGTGGTCGCCCAGATCGCCGACAGGATCGTCGTCCTCAAGGACGGCACGGTCCAGGAAACGGGGACGACCGATGATATCCTCGAGAACGCTCAGCACCCCTATACGAGGCAGCTGCTGGCCGCATTCAGGCCGAAGACTCAGCAGCGGGCGCCCGACGACGAGAGTGCGACGAAGCCCCCCTTGCTTGAGGTCGACAATCTGACGGTCGGCTACGGACCTCGCTCGCGCGATGGACAGCCGCTGATCAACGCCGTCCAGGCCGTCAGCCTCAAGCTGGATCCGGGACGAAATCTCGGCATCATCGGCGAGTCCGGGTGCGGCAAGTCAACGCTTGCCCGGGCGATTGCCGGCATCCTGCCGGCTCATGCGGGCGACATCATCTTCAACGGGCGCGAATTGGGGAAGGCCGGCCGCAACCGCACCCGCAACGAGCTGCGCCAGATCCAGATCGTGTTCCAGCATGCGGACACCGCGCTTAATCCGGCAAAGTCGGTGGACGACATCCTGAGGCGTCCCCTCACCTTCTACCACGGCATGAGGGGCAAGGCGCGCGATGCGCGCGTCAGCGAACTTCTCGATCTCGTCCGTCTCCCCAAATCCGTGCGCCATCGATTGCCGGGAGAGCTGTCAGGCGGCCAGAAGCAGCGGGTGAACTTTGCCCGCGCACTCGCCGCCGAACCCATGCTCATCCTGTGCGACGAGATCACGTCGGCTCTCGATACGGTCGTGGCGGCCGCGGTGGTCGAACTCCTCAAGGAATTGCAGCGCGAGCTCGGCATCTCCTATGTCTTCATCAGCCACGACCTGTCGGTCGTCGAGGCGATCTGCGACGAGATCATCGTGATGTATCGCGGCCGGAAGGTCGAGCAGATCGCCTCGACCGGGCTGACGGCCCCGCAGCACCCCTACACGCGGCTGCTGTTCTCCTCGGTGCCCAAGCTCGATCCCGACTGGCTCGACAATCTGGAACAGAATGCCGAAGAGCTGCGCGCCTATAGTCACCGGTAGGAGCGGCTGGTGCAGCTGGCAATCAAGCCGGAAACAGGCTGGTGAGCGGCATCTGCGAGCGCACGATCGGCGACTTGAGGACGACGAAGCTGAAATATTTGTCGATGCCGATGTCCATGTCCGTCAGGCGTTCCATGATCGTCTGATATTCGCCGATACTGGCGGTGACGAACTTCAGCATGTAGTCGTAACCTCCCGAAACGAGATGGCATTCGATCAGCTGGTCGACCTTGTCGACCGCCCCCAGGAAACGAGCAAAGTCGATTTGTCGGTGATTCTTCAACGTAACTTCGGTGAACACGGTCAACGTCTGTCCCAGCTTGCGCACGTTGATCTGGGCCGCGTAACCCTCGATGTAGCCCTCGGTCTGCAATCTCTTCACACGCATGAGACATGGACTGGGTGACAGATTGACCAGTTCAGCGAGCTCGACATTGGTGATGCGGCCGTTCTTTTGGAGCTCGTGGAGGATCTTGATGTCGATCCGATCCAGCTTCATTGGTGTCTCTCCGTTGAGCACGCGCCAGAAGGCACAGCAGAAAATTTGGCACAAAGAGCCGAAAGCTCACTTATCCTGCATCCATAGCCCATCACTGGCGTCATATCGCGCGAGCAGGACGCAGTTTTGTGGCACAGCGAGGATACAGCATAAAATGCTGGACCGCCATCAAATCCAGCGCCGTCCGCGCCGACGGGCGACTTACGCTGCGAGCAGCGAAATCTAGGAAGCCAGGATGCCCGCGCCACTCAGCCATATCGAGACCTCGCAGGACCTTCCTCCCAGCGCCGATGTGGTGGTCATCGGAGGCGGCATCATCGGGGTCTTCGCCGCGTACTATCTCACCCTGCGAGGGCTTAGCGTCACGCTGGTGGAGAAGGGGCGGATCGGAGCCGAGCAGTCCAGCCGCAACTGGGGCTGGTGCCGCCAGCAGAACCGCGATGCCCGCGAGCTGCCGATCGCGACCAAGAGCCTGGACTTGTGGGAGCGTTTTGGCGCTGAAAGCGGCGAGAGCACAGGCTTCTCTCGCTGCGGCCTTCTGTATCTCAGCAACGACGAGACCGAACTCGAGGGCTGGGCGCGCTGGCGCGACTTCGCTCGAACGGCTGGCGTGACCACTCACATGCTCGATTCGACTGAGGCGAAGCAGCGCGGCGTGGCGACGGGGCGCGCCTGGAAGGGCGGCGTCTTCTCGCCGACCGACGGCACCGCCGATCCCGCCAATGCAGCGCCGGCGGTGGCGCGGGCGATCCTCAGGCGCGGGGGCACCGTGCACGAGATGTGTGCGGCTCGCGGGCTGGAGACCGAGGGCGGCCGCGTGAGCGCAGTCGTGACCGAGCGCGGCGCAATTCGCACGCGTGTCGCCATATTGGCCGGCGGCGCATGGTCCTCGTCCTTCTGCCATCAGGCCGGCATCCGCCTTCCGCTCGCTTCGATCCGATCGTCCATCCTGTCCGTCTCGGGCAATGCAAAAGGCCTACCGGACGCGCTCCACACCTCCGCCGTTTCAATCACGAAACGCAGCGATGGTGGATATACGCTCGCCATCAGCGGCCGCGGCCGCATCGATCCGACTGCGCAGCAGCTCCGCTTTGCCCCTCAATTCCTGCCGATGTTCTTGCGGCGCTGGCGCAGCCTGCTCCCCGGCGGCCTTGAAGGCGCGAGGTCGGGACATGAAACGCTACGCCGTTGGCGCCTCGATGGCCCGACCCCGATGGAGCGCGTTCGTATCCTCGATCCGGCGCCGGATCAAAGCACGATCGAACTCACTCATCGACGCGCCCTCGAGCTACTACCAGCGCTGAGGGACACGAAGATCACGGCTGCATGGGCGGGCTACATCGATTCGACGCCTGATGGCGTGCCAGTCATTGGCGAAGTGTCGCGTTTCCCCGGCTTGATACTGGCTGCGGGCTTCAGCGGCCATGGCTTTGGCATCGGTCCAGGGGCGGGCCACCTGATCGCCGACATCTTAACCGGCGCGGTGCCAATCGTGGATCCAAGGCCTTACCGGCCAGATCGCTTCACAGGACTCAGTGTTGGAAAAGTGTCGGACTTCTAAGGCGACGCGCCTTCGGCCGAGCTGACCGCCAGGTCAGACCGAGACCGACAAACTCCAAGGCCGCTTCGGTCAGCTCTGGGCGCGGCCGACCGACTCGTTCTTATGACGTGATCGACTCGTTCTTATCGTGTCGGCATGGCAATGACGGCGCCTACACTCCCGCCATCATCACGTATTTGATCTCGACATATTCTTCCATGCCGTGACGCGAGCCTTCGCGCCCCAGGCCGCTCTCCTTGACGCCGCCGAAGGGCGCGACTTCGGTGGTGATGAGGCCGGTGTTGACGCCGACCATGCCGGACTCCAACGCTTCGGCGACGCGCCAGACGCGGCCGAGATCGCGAGAGTAGAAGTAGGAGGCCAGGCCGAACGGCGAGGCGTTGCACATCGCGATGACGTCGGCCTCGTCCTTGAAGCGGATCACCGGCGCGAGCGGGCCAAACGTCTCTTCCTGAGCCACCAGCGAGTCCGGCTTGACGTCGGCAAGCACGGTCGGCTCGAAGAAGGAGCGCCCGAGCTCGCTGCGCTTGCCGCCGGTGACGACCTTGGCGCCGCGCTTCACGGCGTCGGCAATGTGGCGCTCGACCTTGTCGACCGCCTTCATGTTGATCAGCGGGCCCTGCGTCACGCCGCTCTCGGTGCCGTCGCCAATCTTCATCGCCGCGACCTTCTTCGACAGCTTCTGCACGAACTCGTCGTAGATCTTGTCCTGGGCGTAGAGGCGGTTGGCGCAGACGCAGGTCTGACCCATGTTGCGATATTTCGAGACGATGGCGCCTTCGACCGCGGCATCGATATCGGCGTCGTCGAACACCACGAAGGGCGCGTTGCCGCCGAGCTCGAGGCCGAGCCGCTTCACGCCGACGGAGGCCTGCTGGTAGAGAATCTTGCCGACGGCAGTCGAGCCGGTGAAGCCGACGAAGCGGACCGCAGGATGCTCGCACAGCACCTTGCCGATCGGCGGCGCATCGCCGGTGATGATGTTGAACACGCCCTTGGGCACGCCGGCCTTTTCCGCAAGAGCTGCGAGCGCGAGCGCCGACAGCGGCGTTTCGTTGGCGGGCTTGAGCACCACGGTGCAGCCGGCCGCAAGCGCCGGCGAGACCTTGCGCGTGATCATCGAGTTCGGGAAATTCCACGGCGTGATCGCGCCGCAGACGCCGATCGGCTGCTTGATCGCGAGCAGCCGCGCATCGGGCCGCTGGGTCGGGATGGTCTCGCCGTAGACGCGGCGCGCTTCCTCGGCGAAGAACTCGATGTAGGCCGCGCCGATGTCGACCTCGCCGAGCGCCTCGGAGAGCGGCTTGCCTTGCTCGGAGGTGAGGATCAGCGCGAGGTCCTCGCGGTTGGCGACGATCAGATCGAACCATTTGCGCAAGATGTTGGAGCGCTGCTTGGCAGTGAGCTTGGCCCAGGCGGGAAAGGCGCGCTCGGCGGCTTCGACCGCCTTGGTCGTATCGTCCGCGCCAAGCTGCGGAACTTTTGCGAGCTCGACGCCCGTGGCGGGATTATTGACGGCGAAGACCGGCGTGCCGACCCAGGCGCCGTCGATGTAGCAAGCCTCCTTCAGCAGCGAGGGGTCCTTCAACCGGTCGCGCAGGACGGTGGTGGCATGCTGGGCGCGTGCGGCGGCGGTCGGGGTCATGGCGTTACTCCTCGGAGCGTTCGGATCGGCCCGGAATATAGGGACAGACGGCGCACAATGCACCGCCCCGCAACGCACATCAGATGGGAGCTAAACTCGCAGCGACGATCCCTTACCTCTCCCGGCGGGGAGAGGTGGGGCATCGTGACCGCTGCAGCAGGTCAACCTGGTCTCGTCGTTGTTCAGGCCGCGCCGCTCATATAGGTCTCGCGCCGGCCGATCATGCGCTCGGCGGCGGCCTTGGCGTCGGACTTCGAGGAGGTCGCGCAGGTCCGGTATTCGAGGTCGGGAGCGCCCGAGGTGTCGCGGCGGCCAAACCACGACTTCGAGCCGACCGGCAGCAGCGCCAGCGCCTGCGCCAGATTGTCAACCGCACCGAAGGAGTAGAGCGCGCCGCTGCCGGCAATGCGGACCTCGTAAATGCCGGGCGAGATCGGCGCCTCGAGATTGTCGCCCCGTCCGGGACGGGGATAGCGCTTCCATTCGCTCCAGGTTGAAATCATCAGAGGTCCCCCTCGCGGCCGGTGCCGGCCGCCAAAAATTGTATCAAGTCATAACGTTCGCGGCTGATTGGGCCCGTTGCCGAACGCCGCAACGCACAAAATGTTTCAGGTGCTTCAAACACGCGAAACATATCGCCTGAGCCCATCCACGGTCACGGTTTGTCGCGGTCATCCACCGCAGATTGTAACGGAGTGTTGCAGTTGAGCCGCCTTGTCGTCCTGCGCGGGGCGCGGGCCGTCAAGTCACGACATCGCGACCGGCGGAGGCATCGGGACGCGCTTGCCGCGCGGGGCACGCAGGAGGACAATCGATCACTTCCAACAATAATCAAACCGGAGGAAACGCGTATGCGAAGCCAAGCCCAGATCGACGAGATTCTGCGTAAGACAAGCGACGCCAAGGAGATTCCCGGTGTCGTCGCCATCGCCGCCAGCGGTAACGACGTGCTCTATCAGGGCGCGTTCGGCAAGCGCGATCTGTCCAAGCCCGACGCGATGACAACGGACAGCGTGTTCTGGATCGCCTCGATGACGAAGGCGGTGACATCAGCGGGCGCAATGCAACTGGTCGAGCAGGGCAAGCTGTCGCTGGACGCGCCGATCGGTGACGTGCTGCCCGACCTCGCCAAGCCGCAGGTGCTCGAAGGCTTTGACGCCAAGGGCGAGCCGAAATTGCGGCCGGCCAAGGGACCGATCACGCTGCGCCAGCTCATGACCCACACCGCCGGCTTCTGCTACGACATGTGGAACGGCGATATGGGCGTCTATCTGGAGAAGACCGGAACGCCGGGTATCATCACCTGCCAGAACGCCGCGCTGAAGACGCCGATCGCCTCCGATCCCGGCACGCGCTGGGAATACGGCATCAATATCGATTTCGTCGGCAAGGCGGTGGAAGCCGTCAGCGGCAAGCGGTTGGACGCGTATTTGCGCGACAATCTGTTCGCCCCGCTCGGCATGGGCGACACCGGCTTCAAGATCACCGACGACATGCGCAAGCGCCTCGTCGGCATGCATGCACGCGGCGAAGACGGCCAGCTCGGATCGATCCCGTTCGAGCTCGAGCAGGCGCCGGAATTTTGCATGGGCGGCGGCGGCCTCTATGCAACCGCGGCCGACTACATCAAGTTCACGCAGATGATCCTCAACAAGGGCCGCGGCAACGGCAACCAGGTGCTGAAGGCCGAAACGGTCGCGACGATGGGACAGAACCACATCGGCGATCTCAACGTCACCAAGATGACTTCGGTGGCGCCGATGTACACCAACGACGTCGATCTCTATCCGGAGCAGGCGAAGAAGTGGGGCCTCAGCTTCCTCATCAACACCGCCAAGACGGCCGAGGGGCGCAGCGCAGGCAGTCTCGCCTGGGCGGGCCTCGCCAACACCTATTACTGGATCGACCCTGCGCGCGACGTCACCGGCGTGATCCTGATGCAGGTGTTGCCGTTCGCGGACGGAAAGTGCCTGGAGGCGTTCGCAGGATTTGAGCGCGGGGTCTATGCCGGGCTCGATGCGGGCAGCGGGCAGAAGGCGGCGTGAGGGACGCTGTTCTCACCACGCGACAACTGTCATTCCCCGCGAAAGCGGGGAATCCAGTACGCCGCAGCTTCTCGACCAACCACTGATGTCTCGGAGTACTGGATCGCCCGGTCAAGCCGGGCGATGACAGCGGAGGATGAGGCACGAGCGTGCCTCCCCATCGTCATTGCGAGCGTAGCGAAGCAATCCAGTCTGCCACCGCAGAAACATTCTGGATTGCTGCGCTCGCAATGACGGGGAGAGGCGAGCCTTACGCCGTCAGCCCGCGCTGCCCGGCCAATTCCTTCAGCGACACTTGCGGACGCGCGCCGATGTGCTGGATCACTTCGGCCGCCGCGAGTGCGCCGATCTCGCCGCACTGCTTGTACGGCAGGTTGCGCGCCAGGCCATAGAGGAAGCCGGCGGCGAAGAGATCACCGGCGCCTGTCGTGTCGACCACTTGCTTGACCGGGGAAGCCGGCGCGGCGACGGCGTCTTCCGCCGAGACGACCATGCAGCCCTTCTCGCTGCGGGTGACCACGCCGAGATTGACGTCGTTGCGCAGCTGCTTCAGCGCCGTGTCGAAGTCCGAGGTCGTGTAGAGAGAATGCAGCTCGGATTCGTTGGCAAAGACGATGTCGACGGTGCCGTTGCGCATCAAGGACAGGAATTCGTCGCGATAGCGATCGACGCAGAAGGAATCCGACAGCGTCAGCGCCACCTTGCGCCTGGCGTCATGGGCGATCTTGGCCGCCTTGACGAAGGCCTCCTTGGCGTTCTTGGGGTCCCAGAGATAGCCCTCGAGATAGACGATCCCGGCGCTCGCGATCTCGGCGGGGTCGATGTCGGCCGGCGACAAATCCTGCGCCGCGCCGAGATAGGTGTTCATGGTGCGCTCGCCATCGCCCGTGACCAGGATGTACGAGCACCCGGTGGCGGGGCCGTCCTTCGCGGCGGGCGTGTTGAAGGCGACGCCGGCAGCGCGGATGTCGTGGACGTAGAGCTTGCCGATCTGGTCGTCCTTGACCTTGCCGACATAGGCGGCACGCGCACCGAGGCTGCCGATGCCGACGATGGTGTTGGCGGCCGAGCCGCCCGAGACTTCCGTCGCCGGGCCCATGTCCTGGTAGATGGCGGCGGCCCGCGCCTCGTCGATCAGGGACATGCTGCCCTTGGTCATGCCGTGCTTGGCGAGAAAAGCCTCGTCGGTCCTGACCAGGACGTCGAACAGCGCGTTGCCAATCCCGAGAACGTCATATTTCACGTCAGCCATTCACCTTGATCCTGTTGCCGGATTGCGATTGCCGGAAAAATCCGCTTCCTGTCGGCCTGAAATCTGCCTCGCGGCCTATCACGACCCGGCCTTTGCGGGCAAGCCACGGTATTATGCAGACGCAATGATCCGCTCCTTCCTGACCGTATCGACGGGAACACTGGCCTCGCGGCTGCTCGGCTTTGCGCGCGATTCCATGATTGCCGCCCTGCTCGGCACCGGCGCGGTGGCGGATGCGTTTCTGGCGGCCTTCCAGCTCGTCAACGTGGTGCGCCGGCTGCTCAGCGAAGGGGCACTGAACGCGGCACTGGTCCCGGCCTGGCTGCGCGTCCGCGACCGCGATGGCGAGGCGGCCGCATCCGCCTTTGCGGGACGCGTGCTCGGCACGGTCAGCGCGGCCCTGATCGCGATCTCGGTCGTCATTGCGCTGCTGATGCCGCTGATCATCACGGTGATCGCACCGGGATTCCTCGGTAGCGGCACCCTCGATCTCGCCGTCCAGAACGCGCGGCTGATGCTGCCCTATCTCGCGTTCGCCGGCCCCGTCACGGTGCTGATGGGGCTGCTCAACGCGCAAGGACGTTTTGCCCTCACGGCGTTCTCGCCGCTGCTGTTCAACATCGCCCTGATCGCCGCGATTGCGGTGCTGCTCGGCTGGCATGCCGATGCAACCTCCGCCGCGTGGATACTGGCGGCGACCGTCGGCATCGCTGGTCTTCTGCAACTCGCCATGCTGCTGTCACAGCGCAGCGGCCGCCTCGCCACGCCGTTGCGCGTCAACTTCGACAAGGAGATGCGCGGCTTCTTCGCCAAGGCCATCCCCGGCATGATCGCAAGCTCGGGCCCGCAATGGCTGATGGTGGCCGGTGCGATCATCGCTTCGGCCACGCCCTCTGCCGTCTCCTGGCTCTATTTCGCCAACCGCCTGATCGAGCTGCCGCTCGGCATCGTCGGCGTCGCCATGGGCACGGTGCTGGTGCCGGAGCTCACACGCGCCGTCACCGGCGGCGACCGCGACGCGGTGGCGCATGCGCAATCGCGCGCGCTGGAACTTGCGACCGGGCTCGCACTGCCGGCAACGCTCGGCCTGATCGTGCTGGCCGAGCCGATCGTGCGGCTGCTGTTCGAGCATGGCGCCTTCGGCGCCGATGATAGCGCGGCTACCGCGCGCGCGCTGATGTGGCTGGCGCTGGGCCTGCCGGCTCATGTGCTGATCAAGGCGCTGTCGCCGGCCTTCTATGCCCGCAGCGACACGATGACGCCGCTGCTGGCGACGGCCAAGGGATTTGTGGTCGCGATCGCGCTTGCGGTTCTCCTCGGCCATTTCTTCGGTGCAAGCGGGATCGCGGCGAGCATCGCGGCCGGCGCCTGGAGCAGCGCGCTCTCGCTGCTGCGCAAGGGCACGCGCGAATTCGGCTTCTCGGTCGATGCGAGCGCCCGCAAGCGGCTGCCGCGGATCGTGCTCGCCGCTTCCGCCATGGGCGCCCTGCTCTGGCTGACCGCGGGTCTGGTGCCTGCCGAAGCGCATGGCCTCATCAAATTCATCGTGCTGGGCGTGCAGATCGCGGCCGGAATCGCCGTCTACGGCCTGCTCCTGCAAACCCTCGGCGCGGCCTCCTGGCGCGAGGCGGCTGCCGCCTTGAGGCGGCCCGCCTAGCCCGACCTCGGCGCGCAGGATTATCGAATTGCCCTTGACGGGGCAGCGCCGCTGTTGGAAACGACGGCCGGTACCTTCTAGGAAAAGCTTGCCATGCCATTCGTTGAACGGGTCTTTTCGGGCGTCCAGCCGACGGGCAATCTGCATCTCGGCAATTACCTCGGCGCGATCGTCAACTTCGTGAAGATGCAGGAAACCCACAACTGCATCTATTGCGTCGTCGACATGCACGCGATCACGCAAGGCGTGGACGTCTGGGGCGGCCCGCTCGAGCTCGCGCGCAACACCCGCGAGGTGACCGCGGCGTTCATCGCGAGCGGCATCGATCCGAACAAGCACATCGTGTTCAACCAGAGCCAGGTCTCGGGACACGCCGAGCTCGCCTGGATCTTCAACTGCGTCGCGCGCATGGGCTGGCTCGGCCGCATGACCCAGTTCAAGGAAAAGGCCGGCAAGGATCGCGAGAATGCCTCGGTCGGGCTGTTCGACTATCCCGTGCTGATGGCGGCCGACATCCTGCTGTACCGCGCCACGCACGTGCCGGTCGGCGAGGACCAGAAGCAGCATCTCGAGCTCTCGCGCGACATCGCGCAGAAGTTCAACAACGACTTCGGTGACTCGATTCGCGCCCAAGGCACCAATGACGGCCTGTTCTTCCCGCTGCCGGAACCCTTCATCACGGGCCCGGCGACGCGCGTGATGAGCTTGCGCGACGGCACCAAGAAGATGTCGAAGTCGGATGCCTCGGACAATTCGCGCATCAACCTCACCGACGACGCCGACACCATCGCGCAGAAGATCCGCAAGGCGAAGACCGATCCGGAGCCGCTGCCGACCGAGGAGAAGGGCCTGGAAGCCCGCCCCGAGGCCGACAATCTCGTCGGCATCTTCGCGGCGCTCTCCGACCGCTCCAAGGCCGACGTGGTCAGGGATTTCGGCGGCGGACAGTTCTCCAGCTTCAAGAATGCGCTGGCGGAGCTGTGCGTCACCAAGCTCGCGCCGATCGCCGGCGAGATGAAGCGCCTCGTCGCCGACCCCGGCCATATCGACGCGATCCTGAACGAGGGTTCTGACCGGGCCCGCGCCATCGCCGAGGAGACCATGAACCTCTCGAAGGACATCGTCGGCTTCATCCGCCGGCGCTGATCATCGCATCCGCAAACCGCGGCCGGCGCGCTGGCGTCGGCCGCTTCCCTCTCCCAAACGTTGCGGGAGTGTGGCAGCATGTCGGCCGTGCACATTCCGGGACATGCATGACCAGCAAGCGACTTTGCTTCGAGCCGGGTCACAAGCCCAAATGCCTCGTCATCGTCGACGACACCGCCGAATGGGACCGCGCGGTCTATTACGCCAGCCGCTGGGCGATCCGCGCCGGCGGCGGCGTGGTGATGCTGCGCATCATCGAGCCCGAGCAGCAGACCCAGGAATGGCTTGGTGTGGCCGACATCATGCGCGCCGAGGCGCATGAAGCGGCGGAAGCCGCGCTCGACCGCGCCGCCGGCCGCGCCAACGGCATTGCCGCGATCACGCCGGAACGGGTGATCCGCGAAGGTGCGTCGATGGAACAGCTGCTCGCGGTGATCGACGAGGACCCCGACATCGCCATGCTGGTGCTTGCCGCCAATCCCGGCGCGGAAGGCCCCGGGCCACTGGTCTCGCTGCTCACGCATGCGCTGGGCACGTTCCCCGTTCCCGTGACGATCGTTTCCGGCGCGCTGAGCGACCAAAGCGTGGATTCGCTGTCATAGGCCGCCTCTGACCCTCCCCTGGAGGGGAGGGTAACCCGCTGATATAACAACGGAACGGCCATCTCACCCCTTGATCGTGCGTTCGCCGTCGCCATCTGCTAGTGGATAGGCCACGCGCCGGCCTTGAACCGGCGACGTCTGGAGAAAACCATGTTCATTCAAACCGAAGCCACCCCCAATCCCGCCACGCTGAAATTCATTCCTGGCCGCGTCGTGGTCGACGGCAGCCCGATGGAATTTGCGAGCCGCGAAGCCGCGGCGCGTTCGCCGCTCGCCGAGAAGCTGTTCGAGGTGCCCGGCGTCACCGGCGTGTTCTATGGATCGGACTTCATCACCGTGACCAAGGCGAACGGTGAATGGCAGCAGCTCAAGCCCGCGATCCTCGGTGCCATCATGGAGCACTACATGTCCGGCGCGCCGCTACTCGCCGGCGGCGCCGCGCAAAGCGATGCCGATCTCGACGACGAGGACGAGTTCTTCGACGAGGCCGATGCCGAGACGGTCGACATGATCAAGGACCTGATCGAGACCCGGGTGCGTCCGGCGGTCGCCAATGACGGCGGCGACATCACCTTCCGCGGCTTCAAGGACGGTATCGTCTATCTCAACATGAAGGGCGCCTGCTCCGGCTGCCCGTCATCGACCGCGACGCTGCAGCACGGCATCCAGAACCTGCTCAAGCACTTCGTACCCGACGTGGTCGAAGTCCGGCCGATGTGAGCGGTAGGTGAGTAGCGAATGGCGAATAGGATTCCAATCGGCTAGACTATTCGCTGTTCGCCAACCGCCAACCGCTTTTCCATGCTGATCCTTGCCATCGATACCGCGCTGGAAGCGTGCGCGGCCGCCGTGCTCGATACCGACGCCGGCGAGCTCCTTGCGCAGGAGCAGCTTCTCATGAAGCGCGGCCACGCCGAGGCGCTGATGCCGATGATCGCGCGCGTCATGCAATCGGCCAATCTCGCCTTCACCGCACTCGACCGCATCGCCGTCACCGTCGGCCCGGGAAGTTTCACGGGCCTCCGCGTCGGCATTTCGGCGGCGCGCGGCCTTGCACTCGCGGCCAAGCGGCCGGCCGTCGGGCTGACGACGTTATCGGCCTATGCCGCCACCGTCGTCGGCCAGAGCAAATCGGCGCCGGTGATCTCCGCGATCGATGCGCGGCACGATCACGTCTACTTCCAGATTGTCGCCGGCGACGGTAGCCAGCTGGTGCGGCCGGGCGTTGCTCCCATCGACGAGGCGATCGCGGCCTCGCAATTCGGCGCACCGCATCTGGTCGGCAATGCCGCCAACATTCTCGCTGATCGCTGGCCGAAGGATGCACCGCAGCCGGTCGCGGTGGATGCGCAGCCCGCGCCCGACATCGGCTGGGTCGCATGGCTTGGCGCTGCCGCCGATCCCGAGACAAATCCGGCGCGGCCATTCTATCTGCGCGCACCCGATGCAAAACCGGCAACGCAGCCCCCGCTCGCGGCTCAAGCCGCAACCTCATGATGAGCTGGTTGTCGGAATGGTGGCGCGGCGGCACGGCCGCCGTCGAGCCGGCTTCCGCGCGCGATGCCGCGCGGCTCGCGCAGCTTCACGGCGCCTCCTTTGCGCACGGCTGGGGCGAAGGCGAGTTCGAGAGCATGATGAGCGAGCGCAACACGCTGGTGCATCGGCTGCGCCTCGGTCGCAAGACCATCGGCTTTGCGGTGTCGCGGATCGGCGCGGACGAAGCGGAGATCCTGTCGATCGCGGTCGACCAGGCCCATCGCGGCCGCGGCCTCTCCCGCACGCTGCTGATGACCCATCTCGGCCACCTCGCCGGACGCGGCGTGCGCACGATATTTCTCGAGGTCGAGGAAAACAACCAGCCGGCACGGCGGCTCTATGCGGGGTGCGGATTCATGGTGGTCGGACGCCGCGAACGCTACTATAAGCAGCCGAACGGGGAACAATTGAACGCCCTTCTGATGCGGCGTGACTTGTCGTAACATTGATGGCAGAAAGCGCCCCGTCAGGCAGACAGATCATGACCGCACTGAAACCTTCTTCTGCATCCAAGTCGTCCGGCATCGAGGCGCGCTGTGCCGCCACCGGCATGCGCATGACCGAGCAGCGCCGCGTCATCGCCCGCGTGCTCGCGGAGGCGGTCGATCATCCCGACGTCGAGGAATTGTACCGGCGCTGTGTCGCCGTCGACGACAAGATCTCGATCTCGACCGTGTATCGCACCGTCAAGCTGTTCGAGGATGCCGGCATCATCGAACGCCATGACTTTCGCGAGGGACGCGCGCGCTACGAGACGATGCGCGACAGCCATCACGACCATCTCATCAATCTGCGCGACGGCAAGGTGATCGAGTTCACCTCCGAAGAGATCGAGAAGCTGCAGGCGGAGATCGCCCGCAAGCTCGGCTACAAGCTGGTCGATCACCGGCTCGAGCTCTATTGCGTTCCGCTCGACGACGACAAGCCCACAAGCTAAGTGCCCGTCGACCTCATCATTTTCGATTGCGATGGCGTGCTCGTGGACAGCGAGGTGATCTCCTGTCGCGCGCATGCGGATGTGCTGAGCCGCCACGGCTATCCGATCACCTCGGAGCAGGTGCTGGTCCGCTTTCTCGGCGTATCCGAGAAGGACGCGCGGCGGATGGTCGAGCAGGAAATCGGCCGCAGTCTCCCCGACGATCTCGAGAGCCAGGTGAATGCGGCCACGCTGCAATTCTACGCCAGCGATTTGCAGCCGATCATCCATGTGGCCGCGGCGATTGCCGCAATCGATCTGCCGAAATGCGTCGCATCGAGCGGCACGCCGGACAAGATCCATCACGGCCTGACGTGCGCCGGGCTCTACGACCTGCTCGCCCCGAACATCTTTTCCGCGAGCCAGGTCGCACGCGGCAAGCCCGCGCCCGATCTGTTCCTGTTTGCCGCCGAACAGATGAAAGTCGCGCCGGAGCGGTGCGTCGTGATCGAAGACAGCGTCCCCGGCGTGACCGGCGCACACGCCGCCGGGATGACCGTGCTGGGCTTTCACGGCGGCAGCCATTGCCCACCAGGTCACGCCGAACGGCTGCGTGCGGCCGGAGCCGGATTGACGTTCGACGATATGCGGCAACTGCCGGAGCTGGTCCGGCGAAGGCTGGATTTGCCCGAGCTTCAGTCATAAGCGCGTGTCGAGACCATGGACGGGCAACACGACATCGCTCTGATCGGCGCCGGTGACGACGAAAGAGCCGTGTTCACGGAGTACGAAATCGGTCCCGTCTGCAAGCTGACCTGCGCTTACCGCGGAAAGACGATCGAAGCCGCGGCCCCCGATTTCTTCGAGGCGCTGTGCCTGATCCGCCGTCAGCTCGAGCCCGAGGGCCTCATCCCGTTCTCTGCTACGGCGCCAGCCTCAACGTGTATCCGTCCGGAATGGCGAGGGACATGGGCGCGGGGCTCAAGGCATATCGGATGAAGAAAGGCGTCCATGCGCGCATGGCCGACCTCGTCGAAATCTTCACTTCTGGGCCCGATGTGATCCCGGCCTCGGTCGACGCGCAGGAGGCGTTTTGGCGAGAATGGCTCGCCACTCCTCGCGTGTAGCGTGAAATCCACGCGAAGCGAGGCCCATTCCGGTCGATTTTGAAGCCAGTTCCGGGTTTACCCCCATTTGGCGGCGACCCGAATGCCCTTCGTGAGGCTCCATTCGCTGGATTTTCCCCCCTCCAGCCTATATCTGAAGGCCGTCCTCCACCTCCATTTTCGGGTTCCATGACGCCGCCGCGCAAGCTGCACATCAAATCATATGGCTGCCAGATGAACGTCTACGATGCCCAGCGCATGGTGGACACGCTGGCTCCGGAAGGATTCGTGGAGACGGCCAGCGCAGAGGACGCCGACCTCGTCATCCTCAACACCTGCCATATCCGCGAGAAAGCCTCCGAGAAGGTCTATTCCGAGCTCGGCCGGCTGCGCGTCGCCAAGGACGAGGCCGCCCGCGGGGGCCGCGCGATGCAGATCGCGGTCGCAGGCTGCGTGGCGCAGGCCGAGGGCGAGGAGATCGTGCGCCGGGCGCCGGTGGTCGACGTCGTGGTCGGCCCGCAGAGCTATCATCACCTGCCGGAGCTGCTGAAACGGGCCGGCAACGAAGGCCGCGCGATCGAGACCGAATTTCCCGCCGCCGACAAGTTCGGCTTCCTTGCCCAGCCGAAGCCCGACGCGATCCGCGCGCGCGGCATTTCCGCCTTCGTCACGGTGCAGGAAGGCTGCGACAAGTTCTGCACCTTCTGCGTCGTGCCCTATACGCGCGGCGCCGAGGTGTCGCGCCCGGTGGCAAGGATCGTCGACGACGTGAAGCGGCTCGCCGAGAACGGCGTGCGCGAGCTCACGCTGATCGGGCAGAACGTCAACGCCTATCATGGCGAGGGACCGGACGGAAAAACCTGGCCGCTCGGCCGGCTGCTCGAACATCTGGCAGGGATTCCCGGCATCGCGCGGCTGCGCTATTCGACCAGCCATCCGCGCGACGTCGATGACAGTCTGATTGCGGCCCATCGTGATCTCGAGGCCTTGATGCCGTTCGTGCACCTGCCGGTGCAGTCGGGCTCGGACCGGATTCTGGCGGCCATGAACCGCAAACATACCGCCGATGATTATCGGCGTGTCATCGACCGTTTCCGGGCCGCGCGCCAAGACATTGCTTTTTCATCAGATTTTATCGTGGGCTTCCCGGGGGAAAGCGAGCAAGATTTTCTCGCCACCCTCGCGCTTGTCACGCAAATCGGCTACGCTGCGGCTTATTCGTTCAAATACTCCGCCCGGCCGGGAACGCCGGCCGCGGACATGCAGGAGACGGTGTCCCCCGCCGAGATGGACCAGCGATTGGAGCGGCTCCAGGAACTGATCGACAGCCAGCAATCGGCCTTTAACAAGGCCGCGATTGGCTCAACCGTCGACGTGCTGTTCGAGCGTCCGGCGCGCAAGGACGGCCAGATCGTCGGCCGCACCGCCTTCCTCCAGCCCGCGCATGTGATGGCCCCGCCCGACATCATCGGACAAATCCTGCCGGTGCGGATCGACAGCCTCGAGCGCTACAGCTTCCTCGGCGAGATCGCCACAGCGCGCGTTGCGCGCGAGCCCGCTTTATCATCCATCGCCACTGGAGCCTGAACCCTTGCCAAAAAGCGCATCGGATTCGTCTTCTATCGCTCCCAGCCGCAAATTTGACCGCGACATGCAAGTTCCGCCCGAGACCCAGGTCGTCATCGACTTCGACGACAACCGCGCCGCATCCGCACTGGTCGGCCCCTACGGCCAGCACCTCGCGCAGATCGAGCGACGGCTCGGCGTCATCGTCGATTCCAAGGGCAACCACATCACCATCGGCGGCACGCGCGACGGCTGCGATGCCGCGCGCCGCGTGCTGGAGGTGCTCTACGCCCAGGCGGTGAAGGGGCAGGATCTCGACCAGGGCGAAGTCGAAGGCGCGATCCGCGCCGTGATCGCGCAGGGCTCGCTGTTCGAGTTCGACGCCAAGTCGGCCAAGTCGACCTTCGACAGCATCAATCTGCGCAAACGCCCGGTGCGCGCGCGCACCGCCGCACAGGACTCCTACATCCGCGCCCTGAAGCGCCACGAGCTGGTGTTCGGCATCGGTCCGGCCGGCACCGGCAAGACCTGGCTCGCGGTCGCGCATGCCGCGCAACTGTTCGAGCGCAAGGAGGTCGACAAGATCATCCTGTCGCGCCCGGCGGTGGAAGCCGGCGAGCGCCTCGGCTTCCTGCCCGGCGATCTCCGCGAGAAGGTCGATCCCTATCTGCGCCCGATCTACGACGCGCTCTACGACCTCATGGACGCGCGCATCGTCGAGCGGGCGCTCCAGACCGGCGAGATCGAGATCGCGCCGCTCGCCTTCATGCGCGGCCGCACGCTGACCAACGCCGCCATCATCCTGGACGAGGCGCAGAACACCACGTCGATGCAGATGAAGATGTTCCTGACCCGTCTCGGCGAGAACAGCCGCATGATCGTGACCGGCGACCCCTCGCAGATCGACCTGCCGAACGGCCAGACCTCGGGCCTCGCCGAGGCAACCCGCCTGCTGGACGGTGTCGAAGGCATTGCACAAGTTCATTTCAAAGCCGAGGACGTGATCCGCCACGAGCTCGTGGCGCGGATCGTCGCCGCCTATGAAGGGTCGCCGCAGCGGCCGGCGACCGGTAAATCCTGACGGGACAACAGCCGGACCATATGGGCGCGGACGCAAGCGCCTTTTCGTTCCGAACAAAGACAATGTCACACCCCAACCTTCCCATGACCGAGGTCCTCGTCGTCGCCGATTGCTGGCAGCGCGAACCCGATTCCGAAGCCGTGATCCAGCGCGCGGTCGCGGCTGCCGCCGAGAGTGTCGACGAAGACGTCGCGGAGGCGGAAGTGGCGGTGATGCTGACCGACGATGCCGGTATCCGCACGCTCAACAGCAACTGGCGCGGCATCGACAAGCCGACCAACGTGCTGTCGTTTCCCGCACTCCAGCCCGAGGGCGAATGGAAGCCAGGCGATGCGCCGCGCATGCTCGGCGACATCGCGATCGCCTACGAGACCATGCGGCGCGAGGCGGACGAGGAAAAGAAGCCGTTCGACCACCATCTGAGCCATCTCGCCGTGCACGGTTTCCTGCACCTGATCGGCTACGACCACGAGAACGACGACGACGCGGAGGAGATGGAAGCGCTGGAGACGCAGATCCTCGCCCATCTCGGCATTCCCGATCCCTATGCCGACCGCCCGGGGACGCACTGAGATGCCGGATTCCGACCCGATCCACGACAATCCCCGCAACACGCCCAACTTGCCGGTTGTGGTGACATCAGGCGAGGTCATGCGTCCGACCGCCGAGGGCTGGCTGCTGCGCGCGATCCGCACGCTGTTCGGCTGGAAGGCGGGATCGGTGCGCGACGATCTCCAGGTCGTGCTCGACGCCACGACGCCCGACGACACCGGCTTCTCGGCGGTTGAGCGCACCATGCTGCGCAACATCCTCGGTCTGCACGAGCGCCGCATCGCCGACGTCATGGTGCATCGCGCCGACATCATCGCGGTGAAGCGCGACATATCGCTCGGCGAGCTGATGGACCGCTTCGAAAGCGCCGGCCATTCGCGCCTCGTCGTCTACAACGAGACGCTCGACGATCCCGTCGGCATCGTCCACATCCGCGATTTGCTCGCGTTCATGACCGCGCGTGCGCGTGTGTCGGAGGCCACCAAGACCAAGCGCAAGAAGCCGCTGCCGGCCGGCCTCGACCTTCGTACCGTCGATCTCGCGATGCCGCTCGAGGACGCGCGCATCATCCGCAAGCTGCTCTACGTGCCGCCGTCGATGCGGGCGATCGACCTGCTCGCGCAGATGCAGGCCACGCGCATCCACCTGGCACTGGTGGTTGACGAATATGGCGGCAGCGACGGGCTGGTCTCGCTCGAGGACATCGTCGAGCAGATCGTCGGCGAGATCGACGACGAGCACGACAGCGACGAGCCGCCCTCGATCGTGCGCCTTCCGGACAACGCCTTCATCGCCGACGCCCGCGCCAGCCTCGACGACGTCCGCACGGTGATCGGTGCGGATTTCGTCACCGGCGAGGCCGGCGAGGAAGTCGAGACGCTGGGCGGCTATCTCGTCAGCTTCGTCGGGCGCCTGCCGGTGCGCGGCGAGGTGATCTCGGGCCCCGGCAATTACGAGGTCGAGGTGCTCGATGCCGATCCGCGCCGCGTCAAGCGGCTGCGCATCTCGACGCGAAAGGAACGCCCCGCGCCGCGCACCCAGCGCGAGAGCCGGCGCCGCGAAGCCGCGCCGGAGAGCGGTCAACCGCCGGCCAGTGACACGCCGACCCCGCCGCCAAGCGACGGGACCGGCCCACAGTGAGCGCATTCCAGCGTCTCCGTCAGATTGCTCTTGCCATCATCCTCACCTGGGGATGGAAGCGCGCCCTCCTCGCCATGGCCGCCGGCGCACTGTCGGTGCTGGCGCTGGCGCCGTTCAACGCCTTCCCGGTGCTGTTCATTACTTTCCCGGTGCTGGTCTGGCTGATCGACGGCGCCGGCGCTGGACGATATCGCGGCATCCCTGCCGCGGCGCTGACCGGCTACTGGTTCGGGCTCGGCTATTTCGTGCCCGGCCTGTACTGGATCGGCTACGCCTTCTTCGTCGACGCCGATGTGTTCGCCTGGCTGACGCCGTTCGCCGTGCTGGGCCTGCCGGCCTATCTGTCCATCTTCACGGCGACCGGCTTTGCGCTGGCCCGCCTGCTCTGGACCAAGAACGCCACGCGCGTGCTTGCGCTCGCGGCGAGCCTCACCATCGCCGAATGGCTGCGCGGTCACGCGCTGACCGGCTTTCCCTGGAACGCGTTCGGCTATGCGCTGTCCGAGCCGTTGCCGCTGGCGCAGACGGCGTCGCTGATCGGCCTGTGGGGGATGACATTCCTGACGGTCGCGATCTTTGCGAGCCCCGCGACGCTGATCGACCGCACGCCCGATCGCCGCGTGGCCTGGCGCGCGCCGGCCGCGGCGGTCGCGCTTCTGGTTGTCATGAGCATCTTCGGCGCGATCCGCCTGTCGCTGCATCCGACCACGATGGTCGCGGGCGCCAAGCTGCGCCTGATGCAACCGAACCTCCAGCAGGACGCGAAATTCAACTACGCCGCCAAGGCGGAGGTGATGAAGAAATACCTGGCGCTGTCGGACCGCGCCTCCGGACCGCAATCGACCGGCGTGCGCGATGCCACCATCCTGATCTGGCCGGAATCCGCCTTTCCGTTCTTCCTGACCCGCGAAGCCGACGCGATGGCAGAGATCGCCGAGCTTCTGCCGAAGGGCACGGTGCTGATCACGGGTTCGGTCCGCGCGCCCGATCTGCCGCGGGGAACGCCGATCACGCGTGCCTATAATTCGATCTACGTGATCGATCACGACGGCAGCGTGCTCGCGGTCTACGACAAGCTGCATCTGGTGCCGTTCGGAGAATTTCTTCCCTACCAGGGCCTGATGGAGAAGCTCGGCTTCGAGCAGCTAACGCGTGTGCGCGGCGGTTTTATCGCCGGCACCGTGCGGCATGCACTGCCGGTCGCCGGCGCGCCGTCCGCGCTGCCGCTGATCTGCTACGAAGCAATTTTTCCCGGCGAGGTTGCCGGTCGCAACGAACGTCCGGGCTGGATCGTGAACCTCACCAATGACGGCTGGTTCGGCATCTCGACCGGCCCCTATCAGCATCTGGAGCAGGCGCGGATGCGCGCGATCGAACTTGGATTGCCGCTGGTCCGCTCCGCCAATACCGGCATCTCCGCGGTGATCGATCCGGTGGGACGAACCATCGCCAGCCTCGGTCTCGGCGTCGAAGGCATTTTGGATGCAAGCCTGCCCGCCGCGATCCCGCCGACGATCTATGCGCGGGTCGGCGACGTGCCTGCGGCCGTGCTCGTCGCGGTGGCCGTGCTTCTCGCGGTCCGCCGACGCGTGACCAAACGGCACCCCTGATCCCGCCGTCAACGCCGAAGCGGCCGGAATCCTTTGACAACCGTGGTCCCACGGTTGACAGACTGCACGCGGGTTCCTCATTCTGCGCCGGCTGCAAAAGACAGTGGGCATTGCTAAATTTCTCCGCAATGTTTCCCAATAAGAGGGTCTGATTTTTATGATGCTGGCACCTGAGGCATTTCTATCGATTGCGCTGACGGTGGTGTTTGGAGGCTGAGGAAATGTCGAAAGCGCCCAACCCTGTTGACAAATATGTCGGCAGCCGCGTGCGTATGCGCCGCATCATGTTGGGCATGAGCCAGGAAAAGCTCGGTGAAGCTTTGGGCCTGACTTTCCAGCAGATTCAGAAATACGAGAAGGGCACGAACCGGGTCGGCGCGAGCCGAATCCAGCAGATTGCCGAGATTCTCCAGGTGCCGGTGTCGTTCCTGTTCGAGGGCGGACCGAGCGGCGTGGCCGGCCCGAACGGCTTCGCGGAAGGCGCCTCGCCCTCCTACGTCTCGGACTTCCTCGCGACCTCCGAAGGACTCGCCTTGACCAAGGCGTTCACCCGAATCACCGATTCGAAGATGCGCCGCTCGATCGTCGATCTCGTCGAGCAGATCGCGGCACGCGAAGGTCCCGACAAGCGCTGACGCGCCAGCTCAATCGATTTGAGGCTGCGCCAAATCTGGCCTATGTCGTCATTTGCGGCCGCGTCCTGATGCGCGCCCTCTCAAATGATGCGATTCAAAGGCATAGATGCGCCCATGGCGAGCTCCAATTGGTTCGATACCCAAACTATTCTCGACGGCATCCGACGCTGGGTGGAGATCGAGACGCCGACAGAGGCGCCTGATCAGGTCAACAGGCTGGTGTCGCTGGTCGCGGATCATCATCGCGATCTGCCCGTCACGCTCGAGCGCGTCGCCGGCGTCGACGGCTGCGGCGATCATCTGCTGGCACGCTCGGCCTGGGGCCAGGACCAGCCCGGCATCCTGGTGCTGAGCCACCTCGATACCGTTCACCCCCTGGGATTCATCGAGCGTCTGCCGTTCAAGGTCGAAGGTGACAGCGCGTTCGGTCCCGGCATCTACGACATGAAGGGCGGCGCCTACATCGCCCATCACGCGTTTCGCGCGCTTTGCGCCACGGCCGAGCGTTCGCCACTCGGCATCACCCACATGTTCACCTCCGACGAGGAGATCGGCAGCCCCACCTCGCGTGCGCTCATCGAGACGGAAGGGCGCAAGGCCAAATACGTGCTGGTGACGGAGCCGGCGCGCGACGGCGGCAAGATCGTCACCGGGCGCAAGGGCGTCGGACGCTTCCAGGTGTTCATCAAGGGCGTGCCGGCGCATGCCGGCTCGCGGCCCGAAGACGGTCGCAGTGCCGTCCGCGAGCTCGCCAATGTCATCCTGACGCTGGAAGGGATGAACGACCCGGCGCGCGGCGTCTCCGTGAATGTCGGTGTGGTGCGCGGCGGCACGCGCCCCAACGTGACGCCGGAAGAGGCTTATGCCGAAATCGATCTGCGCGTACCGAGCTTCACCGATGCGGACGAATTCGTCGGCAAGATCCTCGCCCTGACGTCAAAGACGGACGGCGTCACCGTCAAGGTCACCGGCGAGCTCAATCGTCCGCCCTACGAGAAGGGCAATGCGGGTGCCTCGCTGTACGAGCATGCCAAGACGCTCGCCACGGAGATCGGCTTCGAACTGATCGACACCTACACGGGCGGCGGCTCGGATGGCAATTTCACCGCGCCCCACACCGGCACGCTCGACGGGCTCGGCGTCGACGGCAAGGGCGCACACACCCATTATGAGCAGCTCTATGTCTCGTCGCTCGAACCGCGCGCGCGACTGCTCTATCGCCTGTATCAGACGCTGCGATGAGCGAACGCAAGTCAGATCCGGATCGCGATGACAGCGAGCGCGCCTTTTTCGGGCGCCGCAAGGGCCACAAGCTCAGGCAGCACCAGGCCGAGCTGATCGATCATCTGTTGCCGCATCTTGCGCTCGACATCACGGGCGAGGCGCCGGCGAAGGCCAGCGAGATCTTCGATCCCGCGGCGAGCGAAGTGCGGCTCGAGATCGGCTTCGGCGGCGGCGAGCATCTTGCGGCCGAGGCGCAGAACTTCGCCACGACCGGCTTCATCGGCTGCGAGCCCTATGTCAACGGCATGGCGAAGATCCTGGCGCAGATCGAGGCCGGCAACATCGCCAACATCCGCCTGTTCGCCGGCGATGCCGCCGAGCTCCTGGCCTGGCTGCCGCCAGCCTCGCTGTCGCGGATCGACCTGATCCATCCGGATCCCTGGCCGAAGCGGCGGCACTGGAAGCGGCGCTTCGTCCAGGACAGGACCATCGCTGCAATGGCGCGCGTGCTGAAGGTCGGCGGCGAATTCCGCTTCGTCTGCGACATCGACGATTACTGCGCCTGGACGCTGTCGCATCTGGCGCGCTCGGCGGATTTCAAATGGCTTGCGGAGCGTGCCGACGATTTCCGGCAGCCATGGGACGGCTACACGATGACGCGCTACGGCCGGAAGGCCGCGCGCGAGGGCCGCAAGGCGGCTTACTTGCGGTTCAGAAGACAATGATTGTCGTTCCGGGGCGCGCAGAGCGCGAACCCGGAACCTCGAGATTCCGGGTTCGCGCTCTGCGCGCCCCGGAATGACCAGCAAGAGAATCTCAGATCGTCTGCCGGTTGCGCCAGAAATTCACGACGCGTTCCGCCGTCGTCGGCATCAGGCGCGTGAAGTTCATGCGGGCGGCCTCGATGTCGGCATCGGCCGGCATGCGATGCGGACTGTACCAGAGCAGGATGAGTGCGCGCACCGTGGGCCAGCCGAGGTTCAGCACGCGCCCCAGGATCAGAATCGGATCGTAGCGGTCGCCCGCGATCAGGCGGTCGAGGATCGAGAGGCGGACGCCGGACATCGCCGAGAGCGAGGCGATCGATTCCTCGTATTTGTTTGCCTTGGCAAAGCCGAGCAGCGCGCTCTCGCCGAGATGGCCCTCGCGATGCAAGGTGAGCACCGTGCGCTGTGCCCCCGAGAAGTCGCGCCGCGGCCCGGGCGGCAGCGCGGCCTCCTCGATGGCCGCCATGGCGCGCTTGATCTCGATCTGGCGCACGGGATTGACCACGCTGGAGAGACGGCGGCGGATGACGTCGAGCGTGCCGTCGAGCAGCTCTTTCAGGTGCTCGCCCGAAAGATCGTTGCGCTGGCCGATCTTGAGCGTCAGCACGCCGTCCTGCGCGGCACGCTTGATCAGCTCGGAATAGCTGCGAGGTGAGAACACGGCGCCGGCATTGCCCGCGGCGCGACGCACCACGTCGCGATCGCCGCGCTCGATCAGCACGTCGGTGACGACAGGCGACAGAGCGGGGCGCTCCGTCATCGCCAGCAGATGACCCTGGCCCTTCAGCCGCGCGATCTCGACCAGGGCAGCTTCGTCGAGCACGGGCGAGCGGCGCAGCACGGGGCCCGCCACCATGATCTCGTTTTCGCGGGCAAGTTGGTTCACCAGATGCCGCGGCGCGTTGTTCAGGCGCGAGAAGCGTTCGGCGAGATCGACGCGCGAGGCGAGCTCGGCATGCGGGACGAGATCGATCAAGAGATCGTCGAAGAGATCGATGAGCTCGGGACGGAGCCTGGCGGGATCCTGGAAGAACAGTTCGGCGATGGCGCGTGCGATCTCGCCACGGCGCCGGGGGTCGCCGCGTTTGACGATATCGTCCAGTCCGGGAATGAGCGACGTGGCAACGGTCATGAAAACGCAAACTCGTACGGGGCACGCCGCGGGTGCGCCCTTGGTCCAAGCCGCCCCACAATCAGGCAATTTAGGCCCCGTTGATGAAGGAAGCGTTGCGCGGGGGGCCGCCGGAAGGGCGCAAAAAGCCTCGCCTGCCCTGCGATGGGCCTTGTCCGGGAGGGTGGAAAGGGCTATATCAGCGCCAATTCATCTTCTCATACGATCCGCGTAGTGAGAGTGGGCCCGAAAGGACCCGCTCTTTTTTATTACCTGAGCGCGGCTTGGCGGAAGATGCGGCCCGGCGAGCTGTCGGGAAAGTTCCGAAGCGGGCTTTGAAATCGTAACCAAGCCTTAACCATCGAGCGCCTTGACCCTGGATATGACCGAACCGACCGCTGGTTCCACGGATGCCGAGTTGCTGGCCGAGCCGAGGCTCGTGGTCGAGCCGGGCGTCGCGGCACGGGTGTCCGCGGTGGCAGCGCCCGTGCTCCAGGGCATGGGCTACCGCCTGGTGCGGATCCGCATCTCGGGCGAGGCCGGCTGCACCGTGCAGATCATGGCCGAGCGCCCGGACGGCTCGATGCAGATCGAGGATTGCGAGGCGATCTCGCGGGCGCTGTCGCCCGTGCTCGACGTCGCCGACCCTATCGATCGCGCCTATCGGCTGGAAATCTCCTCGCCGGGGATCGATCGCCCCCTGGTGCGGCGTTCCGATTTCGAGCGCTATGCCGGGCATCTGGTGAAGGTCGAGATGGCGGTCGCCCATGAGGGGCGGAAGCGGTTCCGCGGCATGATCGGCCCTGTCGAAGGCGACCGCGTGCATCTGCATCGCGACGACGTCAAGGCGGGCGAGGAACGCGACGTTCTCCTGACGATGGAGGATATCAGCGAGGCCCGGCTGGTGCTGACCGATGAGCTGATCGCGGAATCGATGCGCCGTGGCAAGGCCGCGGCGCGCGAGCTGCGCCGCAATCTCGGCCTGGAGCCGCCGGCTGCGCCTCACGCGAAAATCAGCGAAAAAACCACCAAGAACACCAAGCCGACGAAGAAGCCGGCACCGACCAATACGAAGAAGCATCGCCTGGCCGCCGAACGCGCGCGGCGCGGCGAGATCGAGCCTGACGAAGGAGACTAGCCATGGCAGTCAGCGCCAATCGACTTGAATTGCTCCAGATCGCCGATGCCGTCGCGCGCGAGAAATCGATCGACCGCGGCATCGTCATCGCCGCGATGGAGGACGCCATCGCCAAGGCGGCGCGGGCCCGCTACGGCAGCGAGACTGACGTTCACGCCGAGATCGACCCGAAGAAGGGCGAGCTGCGGCTGTCGCGCCACATGCTGGTGGTCGAGAAGGTCGAAAACCACTCCAACCAGATTTCGCTGGTGGATGCGCAGCGCGCCAATCCCGGCGCCCAGGTCGGCGACACCATCGCCGACACCCTGCCGCCGCTGGAATATGGCCGCATCGCCGCGCAGTCGGCCAAGCAGGTGATCGTGCAGAAGGTGCGCGAGGCCGAGCGCGACCGGCAGTATCAGGAGTTCAAGGACCGCATCGGCGACATCGTCAATGGCGTCGTCAAGCGCGTCGAATATGGCAGCGTGATCGTCGATCTCGGCCGTGGCGAGGCCATCATCCGCCGCGACGAGATGCTGCCGCGCGAAGTCTTCCGCAACGGCGACCGCGTCCGCGCCTATATCTTCGACGTCCGCCGCGAGACCCGCGGCCCGCAGATCTTCCTTTCCCGCACCCATCCGCAGTTCATGGCGAAGCTGTTCGCGCAGGAAGTGCCCGAGATCTACGACGGCATCGTCGAGATCAAGGCGGTTGCCCGCGATCCCGGCTCGCGCGCGAAAATCGGCGTGATTTCCCGCGATTCCTCGGTCGATCCGGTCGGCGCCTGCGTCGGCATGCGCGGCTCGCGCGTGCAGGCGGTGGTGAACGAATTGCAGGGCGAGAAGATCGACATCATTCCCTGGTCGCCCGACATCGCGACCTTCGTGGTCAACGCGCTGGCGCCGGCCGAAGTCTCCAAGGTCGTCATCGACGAAGACCGCGAGCGCATCGAGGTCGTCGTGCCCGATACCAACAACCAGCTCTCGCTGGCGATCGGCCGCCGCGGCCAGAACGTGCGTCTGGCCTCGCAGCTCACCGGATGGGATATCGACATCCTGACCGAGCAGGAGGAATCGGAGCGCCGTCAGGCCGACTTCGAGAACTCCACCCGCGTCTTCATGGAATCGCTCAACGTCGACGAGGTGGTCGGCCAGCTGCTGGCGTCCGAAGGCTTCACCTCGGTCGAAGAACTCGCGATGGTCGACATCAAGGAGCTCGCCGGCATCGAGGGTTTTGACGAGGAGACCGCGCAGGAGCTCCAGAACCGCGCCCGCGAATATCTCGAGCAGCAGGAAGCCGAGCTCGAGGCCAAGCGCGTGGAACTCGGCGTCGAGGACGCTCTCAAGGACGTGCCCGGCGTCACCTCGAAGATGCTGGTGAAGTTCGGCGAGAACGACATCAAGACCGTCGACGACCTCGCCGGCTGCGCCACCGACGATCTGGTCGGCTGGACCGAGCGCAAGGAAGGTGGCGAATCCACCAAATATCCGGGTGCGCTCGACGGTATCGACATCTCCCGTGACGATGCCGAAGCGATAATCATGCAGGCCCGCGTCAAGGCCGGCTGGATCACCGAGGCCGATCTCGCCAAGCCCGCTGAAGAGGCTGAGGCGACCGAAGATCAGCCGGCTTAAGGGCGAAGGAGAATGTCCCTCGGATGCTCGCAGATACTGACCACGATCTCGACCATGGGCCGCGGACCGAAAGGTCCGCGACCATGCGGATGTGCGCGGTCAGCCGCGAGGTCCGGCCGATCGACGAGCTGATCCGTTTCGTCGTCTCGCCGGAAGGGCACATAGTTCCCGATCTCAAGCGCAAGCTGCCCGGACGCGGCATGTGGATCACCGCCTCGCGCGAGGTGGTTGCGGAAGCCGTGCGGCGTCACCAATTTAGCAAGGCCTTCAAGCGCGAGCTGCGCACCCCTCAGACGCTTCCCGCCGACATCGAGGCGCTCCTGGTCCGGAGCGTGACGGAAGCCCTTGGGATCGCCGCCAAGGCGGGCCAGATCGTGGCCGGCTTCGGCAAGGTCGAGAGCGCCCTGCGCGAAGGCACGGTCGAGGTCCTGATCCACGCCAGCGACGGGGCCGCGGACGGAATCCGCAAATTGGACATGCTGGCGCGTCAAAATGCCGGGAATCGCGGCGCCAAGCCGCAAATTCCCGTCGTGACGGTACTGAAATCGATAGAATTGGATTTGGCACTGACCCGGTCAAATGTGATACATGCTGCCCTGCTCGCGGGCCCGGCGAGCAGGTCATTCCTGTCACGTAGCCAGATGCTGGTCCGATACCGGATGGCGGACGATGACAAGACTGCCGAAATGCCCGGCCAGGATTTCTGAGAGACAACGACGAACCGATATGGCGGTGCGGCAACGCACAACGACAACAAGATCAGGATTAGGACTGCTGAATGGTTGATACCAAGACCCCTGACGACAAGAAGCTGAGCGTTCCGAGCAAGACGCTATCGCTCAAGCCGCGCGTCGAAACGGGCACTGTGCGCCAGAGCTTCAGCCATGGCCGCAGCAAGCAGGTCGTGGTCGAGAAGCGCGGCAAGCGCCGTATCGACGGCAGCCCCGAGCCGCAGGCTCCCACGGTTGTTGCAAAGCCGGCACCGGCCGCGCCCGCTCCGTCGCGCCCCGCTCCGCCCGCCCAGCCGCGCAACGCCGGTTCCGGCGTGGTCCTGCGCACCCTGACCGAGGACGAGCGTTCGGCCCGTGCCAGCGCGCTGGCCGATGCCAAGCTGCGCGAAGTCGAGGAACGCCGCCAGGCCGAGGAAGAGGCCCAGCGCCGCGCGGTCCGCGAGGCCGCCGAACGCGCCGAGCGCGAAGCCGCCGAAGCCCGCCGCAAGGCCGAGGACGAGCGCCATCGCCACGAGGACGAAGCCAAGCGGAAGGCCGAGACCGAGGCCAAGAAGCGTTTCGGCGAAGGCGAGCAGCCGGCATCGGCCGCGCGTCCCGCAACCGCGGCACCGGCCGCGCCTGCGCCGCGGCCCGGCGCCCCCGTGGCCCGGCCCGGAACCACGACGACCCGCCCGGGAACAACGACGGCGCGTCCTGCAACGACGACCGCACAGCGTCCGGGTGCACCGGCCGGTCGCGGCCCCGCAGTTGCAGCCGAACCGGATGAGGACGAGGCGCCGCGCCAGATCCGTCGCGGTCCCGGCGGCGCCGCGCGTCCCGCGCCCCCGCCCAAGACCACTCACAAGCCCGGCCCGCAGAAAGAGCGCGGCCGCCTCACCGTCGTCACCGCGCTCAACGCCGACGAGGTGCGCGAGCGCTCGATCGCCTCGTTCCGCCGCCGCACCCAGCGCCTGAAGGGCCATGCCTCGAACGAGCCGAAGGAAAAGCTCATCCGCGAGGTGGTCATTCCGGAAGCGATCACGATCCAGGAGCTCGCCAATCGCATGGCCGAGCGCGCGGTCGACGTCATCCGCATGCTGATGAAGCAGGGCGCGATGCACAAGATCACCGACGTGATCGACGCCGACACCGCACAGCTGATCGCCGAAGAGCTCGGTCACACCGTCAAGCGCGTCGCCGCGTCGGACGTCGAAGAGGGTCTGTTCGACCAGGTCGACGATTCCACCGACACCGAGACGCGTTCGCCTGTGGTGACCGTGATGGGTCACGTCGACCACGGCAAGACCTCGCTGCTCGACGCGCTCCGTCACGCCAACGTCGTCTCCGGCGAAGCCGGCGGCATCACCCAGCATATCGGCGCCTATCAGGTGGTGTCGCCCGAAAGCGGCAAGAAGATCACCTTCATCGACACGCCCGGCCACGCCGCGTTCACCGCGATGCGCGCCCGCGGCGCCAAGGTCACCGACATCGTCGTGCTGGTGGTCGCGGCCGATGACGGCGTGATGCCGCAGACCGTCGAAGCCATCAACCACGCCAAGGCGGCGCGGGTGCCGATCATCGTTGCCATCAACAAGATCGACAAGCCCGATGCCAAGCCCGAGCGCGTGCGCACCGAGCTGCTCCAGCACGAAGTGCAGGTGGAATCCTTCGGCGGCGACGTCGTCGACGTCGAGGTGTCCGCCAAGAACAAGACCAATCTCGACAAGCTGCTCGAGATGATCGCGCTCCAGGCCGACATCCTCGACCTGAAGACCAATTCGGAACGCCCGGCCGAAGGCACCGTGATCGAGGCCAAGCTCGACCGCGGCCGTGGTCCGGTCGCGACCGTGCTGGTCCAGCGCGGCACGCTCCGTGTCGGCGACATCATCGTTGCCGGCGCCGAGATGGGCCGCGTCCGCGCGCTGATCTCGGATCAGGGCGAGACGGTGCAGGAAGCAGGTCCGTCGGTGCCGGTCGAGGTGCTCGGCTTCAACGGTCCGCCGGAAGCCGGCGATCGCCTCGCCGTCGTCGAGAACGAAGCCCGTGCCCGCCAGGTCACGAGCTACCGCGCGCACCAGAAGCGCGAGAACGCGGCAGCCTCGATCTCCGGCATGCGCGGCTCGCTCGAGCAGATGATGTCGCAGCTGAAGACGGCGGGCCGCAAGGAATTCCCGCTGATCATCAAGGCCGACGTGCAGGGCTCGCTGGAAGCGATCCTCGGCTCGCTGGAGAAGCTCGGCACCGACGAAGTCGCCGCCCGCATCCTGCATGCCGGCGTCGGCGGTATTTCGGAGTCGGACGTGACGCTCGCGGAAGGCTTCAACGCCGCGATCATCGGCTTCTCGGTTCGTGCCAACAAGGAGGCCGCTGCGGCCGCCAAGCGCAACGGCATCGAGATCCGCTACTACAACATCATCTACGACCTCGTGGACGACGTGAAGAAGGCGATGAGCGGTCTGCTCGCGCCGACCTTGCGCGAAACCATGCTCGGCAACGCCGCGATCCTGGAGATCTTCAACATCTCCAAGGTCGGCAAGGTCGCCGGCTGCCGCGTCACCGACGGCACCGTGGAACGCGGCGCCAATGTGCGCCTGATCCGCGACAACGTCGTCGTGCACGAAGGCAAGCTGTCGACGCTGAAGCGCTTCAAGGACGAAGTGAAGGAAGTCCAGTCCGGCCAGGAATGCGGCATGGCCTTCGAGAACTATCACGACATGCGTGCCGGTGACGTGATCGAGTGTTATCGCGTGGAGACGATCCAGCGCTCCCTGTAAGTCCAAATCTTACCGAAGCGCCCGGATCTTTTTGAACTGATATAGCGGGAGTGAGATGGCCGGATTTTTTCCGGCCATCCACGCCGCTTCGTTTCAACAGGACAAATGACAATGCACGTGTCCCAAACACGGGCACGACGAGGTGATTTCCAGACCATGCCCCGCCACCATCAAAAGAAGAGTTCCGCGCCAGGCGGAGGCTCGCAACGCCAGTTGCGCGTCGGCGAACAGGTTCGCCATGCGATGGCCGAGATTCTGGCGCAAGGCAATGTGCATGATGCGGACCTCGAAGGTCACATCATCACCGTGCCGGAGGTGCGGATGTCGCCCGACCTGAAGCTCGCGACAATCTACGTGATGCCGCTCGGTGGCCGCGACACCGAGGTCGTCATCGCTGCGCTCGAGCGCAACAAGAAATTCCTGCGCGGCGAAGTCGCGCGGCGCGTTAACCTGAAATTTGCACCTGACCTTCGCTTCCGTGTCGACGAGCGATTCGACGAAGCGGAACGGATCGAGAAGCTTTTGCGAACACCTGCGGTGCAGAAGGACCTGGAACAGGATCCGGATTCGGATCGGGAAGAAGAGCAATGACGATGGACCCGGCTCACGGCACGATCGGCGGTGAAGAGGCCGATCAGCGCGACGTGCAGAAAAATAATTTTGCGGACATGAGCGGCGATTCTCAGCCGCACCAGGAGCCGCGCCGCGTCAACAACGATCCCCGCGCCAAGCAGCAGAAGGGCAACCAGCCTCGCCGCGACCGCCGCGACGTCCACGGCTGGGTCGTGCTCGACAAGCCGATCGGCATGACCTCGACGCAGGCCGTCGCGGTGCTCAAGCGCCTGTTCAATGCCAAGCGCGCCGGCCACGCCGGCACGCTCGATCCGCTCGCGTCCGGCGGCCTGCCGATTGCGCTCGGCGAAGCCACCAAGACGGTTCCCTTCGTCATGGACGGCCGCAAGCGCTACCAGTTCACCGTGTGCTGGGGCGAGGAGCGCGACACCGACGACATCGAGGGTCGGGTCACCGCGACCTCCGACCAGCGCCCGACCCGGGAGGCCATCCTGGCGCTCTTGCCCCGCTTCACCGGGGTGATCGAGCAGATCCCGCCGCGCTATTCCGCGATCAAGGTCCAGGGCGAGCGCGCCTATGACCTTGCCCGCGACGGCGAGATCGTGGAACTGGCTCCCCGCCCGGTCGAGATTCACCAATTAACCCTTTTGAATCAACCGGATAATGACCGGGCCGTGTTCGAGGCCGAGTGCGGCAAGGGCACCTATGTCCGCGCCCTCGCCCGCGACATGGGCCGGATTCTGGGCACTTACGGCCATATCTGCGCGCTGCGGCGGACGCTGGTCGGCCCATTTGGTGAAAACGACATGATTCCGCTGGATCAGTTGGAGGCTTTGTGCGATAGAGCCGCGTCCGGCGAGGGTAGCCTCGCCGACGCGCTTTTGCCCGTTGAGACCGCGCTGGACGACATCCCGGCACTGGCCGTCACTCGGGCTGATGCGGCAAGGCTCCATCGGGGCCAGGCCGTTTTGTTGCGCGGACGGGATGCGCCCACTTGTAGCGGCACAGTCTATGTCACGGTGGCAGGCCGCCTTTTGGCGCTTGCCGAAGTCGGCAATGGCGAAATCATCCCCAAGCGTGTGTTCAACCTGACCGGCCTGACTGCCAGCCCCGGTCGCAACGAGAGAAATTGACGATGTCGATTGCCGCAGAACGCAAAGCGGAAGTCATCAAGACGAATGCCACCAAGGCCGGCGATACCGGCTCGCCCGAGGTTCAGGTCGCGATCCTGTCGGAACGCATCAACAACCTCACCAGCCATTTCAAGACCCACGTGAAGGACAACCATTCGCGTCGCGGCCTCTTGAAGCTGGTCTCGACCCGTCGCTCGCTCCTCGACTACCTCAAGAAGAGGGACGAGGCGCGGTACAAGGCGCTGCTCGAGAAGCACAACATTCGTCGTTAAGTGTTCCTGCGCGCGCCACTGGCGCGCGTTTTCGCGTGGTTTCGAACGAAAGCGTTTGTTTAAAGGTTTTTGATCGAGGCTGCGTGCGCGTCGGGTGCGAGCCGTTGACGGCCAGCATCCGGGTATGATCAGCGAGGACCGCGGTTCGGTGTTCGCGTTCGTGCCGACTGACAGTCCAGCAGCAATCCGGCGGCTGGGCACAACGGGCAAGGCGCCCGTATGACCCGAAAGGATGGACGCCATCCGAAATCCAAAAACCATGGCAGGATCGCAGGACGCTGATCATCCGCTCCGATCAGCGTCCCGCAATCTTGCGCATGGTTTTTGTTTTTCGAAGCGGCCCTTGTTTCGAGAACCCATGAAAGAAGACCTCTATGTTCAATAAGCATTCAGTCGAGATCGACTGGGGCGGACGCCCTCTCAAGCTCGAAACCGGCAAAATCGCCCGCCAAGCCGACGGCGCCGTCGTCGCCACCTATGGCGAGACCGTGGTGCTCGCCACCGTCGTCGCGGCCAAGGCGCCGCGCGAAGGCGTCGACTTCCTGCCGCTGACCGTCGACTACCAGGAGAAGACCTACGCTGCGGGCCGCATTCCCGGCGGCTATTTCAAGCGCGAGGGCCGTCCGACCGAGAAGGAGACGCTGGTCTCCCGCCTGATCGACCGTCCGATCCGCCCGCTGTTCGTCGATGGCTGGCGCAACGAGACCCAGGTGATCGCCACCGTGCTGTCGCACGACATGGAGAACGACCCTGATATCGTCGCGCTGGTGGCATCGTCCGCTGCGCTGACCCTGTCCGGCGCTCCCTTCAAGGGTCCGATCGGCGCCGCGCGCGTCGGCTTCGTCAATGACGAATACGTGCTCAACCCGACGCTCGACGAGATGGTCGACACCCAGCTCGACCTCGTCGTCGCCGGCACGGCCGACGCCGTGCTGATGGTGGAATCGGAAGCCAAGGAACTGAACGAAGACATCATGCTCGGCGCGGTGATGTTCGGTCACCGCCACTTCCAGCCGGTGATCAACGCGATCATCGAGCTCGCCGAGAAGGCCGCCAAGGAGCCGCGCGAAGTCACCGTCATCGACAATGCCGCGCTCGAGAAGGAAATGCTCGGCCTCGTCGAGCAGGAACTGCGCGCCGCCTACGCCATTCCGGTCAAGCAGGATCGCTACGCCGCGGTCGGCAAGGTCAAGGAAAAGGTGATCGCCCATTATTTCCCCGAAGGGCAGGAGCCGAAATACGACAAGCTGCGCATCGCCGGCGTGTTCAAGGAGCTCGAGGCCAAGATCGTTCGCTGGAACATCCTCGACACCGGAAAGCGCATCGACGGCCGCGACTCCAAGACCGTGCGCAACATCATCGCCGAAGTCGGCGTGCTGCCGCGCGCTCACGGCTCGGCGCTGTTCACCCGCGGCGAGACCCAGGCGATGGTCGTGACCACGCTCGGCACCGGCGAGGACGAACAGTACATCGACGCGCTGTCGGGAACGTACAAAGAGACGTTCCTGCTGCACTACAACTTCCCTCCCTACTCGGTCGGTGAGACCGGCCGCCTCGGCGGCACCAAGCGCCGCGAGATCGGCCACGGCAAGCTCGCCTGGCGCGCGATCCACCCGGTGCTGCCGCCGCATCACGAGTTCCCGTACACGATCCGCGTGGTCTCCGAGATCACCGAATCCAACGGCTCCTCGTCGATGGCTTCGGTCTGCGGCGCTTCGCTCGCGCTGATGGACGCCGGCGTGCCGTTGAAGCGGCCGACCGCGGGCATCGCGATGGGCCTGATCCTCGAAGACAAGCGCTTTGCGGTTCTCTCCGACATCCTCGGTGACGAGGATCATCTCGGCGACATGGACTTCAAGGTCGCCGGCACGGAATCGGGCATCACCTCGCTCCAGATGGACATCAAGATCGAGGGCATCACCGAGGAGATCATGAAGGTCGCGCTCGGCCAGGCCAAGGATGGGCGTATCCACATCCTCGGCGAGATGGCCAAGGCGCTCACCAACGCCCGCGCCGAGCTCGGCGAATACGCGCCGCGCATCGAGACCTTCAAGATCCCGACCGACAAGATCCGCGAAGTGATCGGCACCGGCGGCAAGGTGATCCGCGAGATCGTCGAGAAGACCGGCGCCAAGGTCAACATCGAGGACGACGGCACCGTGAAGGTCGCCTCCAGCGACGGCGAGGCGATGAAGGCCGCGATCAAGTGGATCAAGTCGATCGCATCCGAGCCGGAAGTCGGCCAGATCTATGACGGCACCGTCGTCAAGGTGATGGAGTTCGGCGCCTTCGTGAACTTCTTCGGCTCCAAGGACGGCCTCGTCCACATCAGCCAGCTCGCTTCGGCGCGCGTGCAGAAGACCTCCGACGTCGTCAAGGAAGGCGACAAGGTCAAGGTCAAGCTGCTCGGCTTCGACGACCGCGGCAAGACCCGGCTGTCGATGAAGGTGGTCGACCAGACCACCGGCGAGGACCTCGAGGCCAAGGACAAGGCCGCCGAGGGCGAGAAGGCCCCGCGCGAAGCGGCCGGCGAGTAGTTCTCGTACCATCAGAAACACGAAGGGCGGCCGAAAGGCCGCCCTTTTTGTTTGCCGCTTGTTCGGGCGATATGCGCGACCTCTCCCGCAAGCGGGAGAGGTCGAGCACCTCACGCCGCGATGTCGAACCGGTCGAGGTTCATCACCTTGGTCCAGGCCTTGGCGAAGTCCTTGACGAACTGCTCCTTGGAGTCCGACGTGGCATAGACCTCGGCGTAGGCGCGGAGCTGCGAGTGCGCGCCGAAGATCAGATCGGCGCGCGTGCCGGTCCACTTCACCGCGTTGGTCTTGCGGTCGCGAGCCTCATAGGTGCCGTCGGCCGCCGGCGTCCACTGCGCGCTCATGTCGAGCAGGTTGACGAAGAAGTCGTTGCTCAGCGTTCCCGCCTTCGCGGTGAGGACGCCGTGCTTCGAACCGTTCGCATTGGCACCGAGCACGCGCAGACCACCGACCAGCACGGTCAACTCAGGTCCGGTGAGCTTCAGAAGCTGCGCGCGATCGACGAGCGCTTCTTCCTGCTGCAGGAACTGATGCTTCTTGCTGACGTAGTTGCGGAAGCCATCGACCCGCGGCTCCAGCGGCGCGAAGGACGCCGCGTCGGTCTGCTCCTGCGAGGCATCCATGCGGCCCGGCGTGAACGCGACCTTGACGTCGACGCCGGCGTCCTTCGCAGCCTTCTCGACCGCGGCGGTGCCGCCGAGGACGATCAGGTCGGCGAGCGAGACCTTCTTCGCGCCGGCCGAGGCGTTGAACTCCTTCTGGATCGCTTCGAGCTTGCCGAGGACCTTCGAGAGCTGAGCCGGCTGGTTCACCTCCCAGTCCTTCTGCGGAGCAAGTCGGATGCGCGCGCCGTTGGCGCCGCCGCGCTTGTCCGAGCCGCGGAACGTCGATGCCGACGCCCACGCCGTCGAGACCAGCTCCGGCACCGAGAGGCCCGAGGCCAGGATCTTCGTCTTCAGCGCAGCGATGTCCTGATCGCTGACCAGCTCGTGATTCACGGCCGGGATCGGATCCTGCCAGATCAGCGTCTCCTTCGGCACCAGCGGGCCGAGATAGCGCTGGATCGGACCCATGTCGCGATGGGTGAGCTTGAACCAGGCACGGGCAAAGGCGTCCGCGAACTGATCCGGGTTCTCCAGGAAGCGCCGCGAGATCTTCTCATAGGCCGGATCGAGGCGCAGCGAGAGGTCGGTGGTGAGCATGGTCGGCCGATGCTTCTTCGACTTGTCGAAGGCATCCGGAATGATCGCGTCGGCGCCCTTGGCCGTCCACTGGTTCGCACCGCCCGGGCTCTTCGTCAGCTCCCATTCGTACTTGAACAGGTTCTCGAAGAAGTTGTTGCTCCACTTCGTCGGCGTCGTCGTCCATGTCACCTCGAGACCGCTGGTGATGGAATCGCCCGCCAGGCCCGAAGCGTGCTTGCTCTTCCAGCCGAGGCCCTGCTCCTCGAGCGCACCCGCTTCCGGCTCCGGTCCGACCAGCGACGGATCGCCCGCACCATGGGTCTTGCCGAAGGTATGACCGCCGGCGATCAGCGCGACGGTTTCCTCGTCGTTCATCGCCATGCGGAAGAAGGTTTCGCGGATGTCCTTGGCCGCGGCGATCGGGTCCGGCTTGCCGTTCGGGCCTTCCGGATTGACGTAGATGAGGCCCATCTGCACCGCGCCGAGCGGCTCGGCGAGCTGGCGCTCGCCGCTGTAGCGCTCATCGCCCAGCCAGGTGCCTTCCGGACCCCAATAGAGCTCTTCCGGCTCCCACACGTCGGCGCGGCCGCCGGCGAAACCAAAGGTCTTGAAGCCCATCGACTCCAGCGCGACGTTGCCGGCGAGCACCATCAAATCGGCCCAGGAGATCTTGCGGCCGTATTTCTGCTTGATCGGCCAGAGCAGCCGGCGCGCCTTGTCGAGGTTGGCGTTGTCAGGCCAGCTGTTGAGCGGCGCGAAGCGCTGCTGACCGGCGCCGGCGCCACCGCGCCCGTCGTTGATGCGGTAGGTGCCCGCGCTGTGCCAGGCCATGCGGATCATCAGGCCGCCATAATGACCGAAGTCGGCGGGCCACCACTCCTGCGAGTCCGTCATCAAGGCGGTCAGGTCCTTGATGACCGCGTTCAGGTCGAGGGTCTTGAATTCCTTGGCGTAGTCGAATTCCTTGCCCATCGGGTCGGACAGGCCGGAATTCTTGTGCAGCATCTCGATGCTGAGCTGGGTCGGCCACCAGTCGCGGTTTGCCGGCGCACGTTTTCCACCCGAAAACGGGCACTTTGAAGAGTCGTCCATGAATACCTCCTCTGGTGGCGTCGAACTCGCGCCTTTGACCAGGTAGAACCACTCTAAGCCCCGCATTCCATCAGGGGAAGTTGACTTTAGTGATCGCTGCGATAGGATTTTCTGATGGTCAACGTGACGATGCGCCAGCTCCGGTATTTCGACGCGCTGGCGCGTCACGGGCATTTCGGGCGCGCGGCGGAGGCGAGCTCGATCTCGCAGCCGGCCCTCTCGATGCAGATCAAGGAACTGGAGGAGGCGCTCGGCGGCCTGCTGCTGGAGCGTACCGCCCGGCAGGTCGCGCTGACGCGGTTCGGCGAAGAGCTCGCGCCGCGCGTCCGTGACATCCTGCGCTCGGTCGACGAGCTCGGCGATTTCGCACGGGCGTCGCAGGACCGCTTCGCCGGCCGCCTGCGCATCGGCATGATCCCGACGATCGCGCCCTACCTGCTGCCCAAGATCACCAAGAATCTCACGCGCATGCATCCGGAACTCGACATCCGCGTGCGCGAGACGATGACGCCGCGGCTGATCCAGGAACTGGTCGAAGGCCGGCTCGACACCGCCATCGTCGCGCTGCCGGTGTCCGAATCCTCGCTCACCGAGGTCGCCCTGTTCGAGGAAAAATTCCTGCTGGTACGGCCGGGCGCGGATGAGGGAACGCCCGCACCCTCGCGGGAGATGATGCGGGAGATGCGGCTCCTGCTGCTCGAGGAAGGACACTGCTTCCGCGACCAGGCGCTGTCGTTCTGCAACATGCAATCGGCGCCGCCGCGCGAGATGCTGGATGCGAATTCGCTGTCGACGCTGGTCCAGATGGTCAGCGCCGGCATCGGCGTCACCTTGATCCCGGAGATGGCGGTGCCGGTGGAGACGCGATCGGCCTCGGTCTCGCTGACGCGCTTTCGCGACCCGCAGCCCTCGCGCACCATCGGCATGGTCTGGCGCAAGACCAGCCCGCTGGCGCGGCAGCTGCTCCAGATTTCCGAGGTGGTGTGCCTGTCGGCCGGCAAGGTGCGGACACGGCAATCCGTGCGCGGCCACAGGGCCTGACTTCCGATGTCGCATCTCGTCATTCGCCCTGCAAGCGCGGACGAATATGACGAGATCGCCCGCGTCTGGATGGAGAGCTGGGTCTCGACCGGGCTTGCCGAGGCGAGCAATTTCCTGCTCGCGAACCTGCGGGCGCGCATCCGGCGCGAGATCGAGGACGGCTGGAGCCTGTTCGTCGCCGACGATGGCGGCACGATTGCCGCGATGCTGGCGCTGCATCTGCCAAAGCTCTATCTCGACCAGCTCTTCGTCGCACCCAGCCATCAGGGCCAATCGTTCGGGCGGCAATTGCTCGCGTTCACGCGCACGCAAATGCCCGACGAGATGTACCTGCGCTGCGTGCGCGAGAACGAAAAGGCCTGGCGCTGGTATGAGCGCGAGGGTTTTGTGTTCGAGAAGGAAGAGGTCGCGACGGCAACGGGCTTCATGATGAAGTGCTACCGGTGGAAGCGGCAGCGCGCCGCCGGATAGGCAGTGACCACCGGCCGCAGCTTGCGGTTGTCACAATCCCAACCTAGTGTGGCGTGTCCGACATTCTCCTGCTTCTGATCTTCTGGAATCCATGGTTCGAATTGCTGTCTCGGTCGTCGCCCTGCTGTCCTTGCTCGCTCCGGCAGCTGCGCAAACCCCTCCCGCAACCACCGCACTTCCCGCTCAAACTGCGACACCGGCAAAGCCGGCGGCCAAGAAGGCCGCGAAGCCAAAAGCAGCGCCGGCCAAACCCGCGGAACAGACGACGGCCGGTCCTTGCGGCATCGGTGTGATCGCGGCGACGCAGGACCCGTTCGTCGTCGAGAAGATCGGCCTAACGGTGTTCGGCAACGTATATGCGGAAGTGCCGGTTTCCTGGGGCCTTGACGATCTAGTTTTCGCACGTGTGCGTGCGGCGGCGGGCGCAACGCCGCTCCGGCGAATCGCCTACGCCAAAGGCGCGTTCGACACCTATTATCACCCGAAGCCCAGCCTGTTTCGCAACGACCGCGAAGAGCTGTCGAACCTGGTCCGTCAGATCGCGGGCAATGCTGGCTGCGAACGATATATCGTCGTCACGCGCGGCGAGGGGATGCTGCCGGGGACCAATCAGCCGCTCCGGGGACTCGGCATTCTCAATCGTGGTGTAGGTATCATCAGCTATTCGTATCTTTACGTCTATGTCGGCGTGACCGTGCTCGACGGCCAGACCTTTGAAATCAAGAAGGGGCCTGGCGTGACGTTGGAAGGCGTCATGAGGCATATGGCTGACAACTTTGTGCAAGACGAACATCTGCGCAAAGTGGACAACTCCCTGTTTCCGGCCACGGCGGCCGACTCCGCCAGCAACACGACCCTGCGCGACAACATTCGCGATTTCCTGACGGAGCGGCTGGACAAACCTTGCCACCCTATTTCGCGCAGTGAGGCGCGGTGACGTGTGACGATGAACCTGCTTGCCGCCGCATTGGTCTCATATGCGCTTTTGTCGCCGACAGGTGGGCAAGTGCAGCCTGCGCCAAAGCCGGAGGTGGTCAGGCCTACCGTCAGGAAACCCGCAACTGTCGCTCCGACCAGGCCTGTCGAAACTGGCCCGTGCCAGATCGGCGTGATTCCGATCGCCGGCGACCTCTTCATGGTCGAGAAATTCGGACCCTTCAGGTCCCTGGATAAATATTCGCGGACCTCCGTTGCGGCGTGGGCGCTCGACGACCTCGTCGTCTCGCGCGTTCGCGCCGCTGCCCCCGGCATTGCCGTGAAAAGGATTCCCTTCACCAGGGAAGAGCTCAAGTCCGGAGGTCGAGAAGGACAGAAGCTATTTTCTTCTTATCGCATCGCGTCCGACCTCGAAGACTTCGTTCGGTTTCTCGCGCCGAAAGTCCAGTGTGAGCGCTACGTCATGGTGCATCGTCACGGCGGGAGCCAACGGGAGTACGGCATTGGAATCTCGCAATACCCTTTCAACGGGCCCGTACATCTCTTCGCCATGATGTACATCAGGGTCTATGACGGCACGACCTTCGCGTTGATCAAGGAAGCGCCCGCCTTGATGACCGAGGACACGTTTTCGGAGCGCCTGCTGCATTATCCGCTTGGCGGCCCGTCGACCCAGTTGGATCGCGCGATGTTTCCGGAGAAACCGGCGGACGTAGCCAACAATCCAGCGCTGCGCGACGGCGTGCGCACGATGCTGACGAAGAGCCTCGACAAGACGCTGCCGGCCCTGCTGCAACGTCCGGCACCGCCTCCGTCGCGTTGACCAAGATGTCGCTCGCGGCACGGCGCATCCATCTAGGCCTAGTGCGTTGCGAATGCACGGCAAACGCGCCATGAATTGCGCGCTGTTCGCCTCCTGCCGATGGAAGGTTTCTCGCCATGATCAAGCTCTATTGGTCGCCCCGCTCGCGCTCGTTCACGACGCTCTGGCTGATGGAAGAGAGCGGCCTGCCCTATGAGCGCGTGCTGACCGACATCTCGACCGGCGCGCAGAAGGCGCCGGACTATCTAGAGATCAACCCGATGGGCAAGGTGCCGGCGCTCAGCGACGGAGACGCGGCACTCGGCGAGGCCGCGGCGATCTGCGCCTATATCACCGACCGCTATCCCGAGACGAAGCTTGCACCCGCTGTGACTGATCCGCGCCGCGCGCGCTATCTGCAATGGCTGTTCTTCTCGCCGGGCTGCATTGAGCCCGCCATCATCCAGATCTTCACCAAGATCGAGATCGCGACCTCGACGGCGGCGTGGGGCAGCGCGACGCAGGTGTTCGACGTGCTGGAAGCTGCGCTCGCCAAGGGGCCGTGGATTCTCGGCGAGGATTTTTCGGCTGCCGACATCACGATCGGCTCCGGCCTGAACTTTGCGGTGCGCCTGTTCAAGATGGTGCCGTCGCGCCCGGCCTTCGATGCCTATCTGGCGCGCTGCATGGCACGACCTGCATTTCAGCGCGCGGAGAAGATCGCGGCCGGGTGAAGCAGCTCGCTTACAGTCTGATCTTGAGGACGGCGAGCCCGGACTGCTGGAGCAGCCCGGAGGATGTCGCCGAGAGGCCGTAGCGGAGGCCAAGATCGAAACGACTGTTGTCGGCCGCGACGAGGCCCAGCGCGGTCGAGTAGATCCACGGCGACAGGGCAAGGCCGCCGATCGTGAAGGTCTCGCCGCCTCCGGCAAACGCTGACTTGATCTGAAGTCCCTGATTCAGCGCGTTGTAGCCGACGCCGACATCGCCGGTAAGATAGACGTGCTGCGCGATCCTGTAGGCGCCCTTCAGCCCTGCCGTCAGCGTCAATTCGCGATAGGCTTGCGAATCCACGTTGAGGCTGAAGCCGCCTGCGCCACCTTCCTGATAGGCGGGCGAACGAACCTGTCCATAGTCCAGCCGCAGTGACGGGGCGATCGCAAATCCAGGCTCGATCGGGATCAGCTTGCGAACACCCGCACCGGCGTGCCCGCTATAGGACCGATAGCCGGCCGCAGCGGAACTGTTGATGAACGTGAGCGAGCGGCTCTCGCCATTGTCGTTCAGTGCGCCGTCAAGCTGGCCATCGACCTGAACGCCATGGCCGAGCGCATAGGCGCCGTAGAGTCCGGCCTGATAGGAATCGATGGCGAGCCGGTTCGGGACTGCATCCTCGCTGCCGGTGATCGTCTGATGCGAATAGGCGAACACACCGCCTAGCATTGCGCGTGGCGAGACCGTCGTGTCCGCACCGACGGCGACGCCGCCGCCGGACGCGTTATAGCCGGGGACGCCATCCACGCTGCTCTGCCGGACACTGCCGCCGAGCGGCTTCATCCAAAAACTCCGCTCAGGTGTTGCACCCGCGTTCAACCCGAGCACGTCGTCCAGCCGCCCCGTCATCGCCTGATGGAACATGCGCTGCGTGGAATAGGTCGCCTGCGATGCCGCGCCGGTGAGTACAGGCAATGTCTGGTTGACGGCGTTGACGAGACCGGAGCCGCTGAGATTGTCGAGCGCGGTGAACCCGGTCGCCATGCTGCCGGTCCAGCCGAGTGACGTCGCGGACAGGCGATAGAGCATGTCGGCCGCGCCTGATCCCGCACGGCTGTTCTGCGCCTGAAGCGTTTCGGCGTAGGGGCGCACCAAGGAGAGATAGGCGACGCCGCCGATCGGGTTGCCCGAGAGATCGTAGCTGCTGACGAGCATCCGTGCGCCCGATGCGTCGCCGCTGGCTGCGCCATAGAGGCTGGCGAGCGTGCCGCGCGAAAGCGTGTTGAAGAGCACGTTGCCCTCCGGCGTCACCGACCCCAGCAGTGTGAAGTTCGCGGCACTGCTTCCCGCGGGCGCGACGCCGGCGCCCCAGAAATATCCATTCTGGTAATTCGTGATGACGAAGCGGCCGGGCGCGGACGTGCCGAACAACGTGGAGCTGACGATCCGCCACGGCGTACCCGATGTCCAGGCCCATTGCGGTACGGAGTTCGCGGGAACGGCCTGCGAGGCCGGCGGCGTGAAGGTCGCGGGATCGTAAGGAAGCATATAGGCCCAGTGCGTCACCAGCAGGCTGTCGCCGGTGATCATCTGCATTTCCATCGCGGTCACGCCGTTGACGGTTCGCATATGGCCGAGACCGACGGTCACTGCGCCGCCCGCGGTCGGCGTGAACAGCATCGTGATCTGGCCCGCGGTCGTGACGAACCCCTGGATGGTCGAGGTATCCGTCAGAAGCGCCGGACCAAGCTTGAGTTGCGCCACGCTCGTTCCGGTGAAAGCACCGTTGGTCGCGGCCGCAAGCGACCATAGCGTCTGGTCGCCGATCGGGATTGGATTGGAGAAGCCGGTCTTCGGCGCGGCGTAGGCCAGCAGCTGCGCGGTTGGTACGTACCAGTTCGTGTTGGAGAGCGTCGAATCCCAGATCGCCGACTGCGCCAGGGCACGGGAGTTGCCGCAGACCAACGCGACGCCCATGGCGGCCGCCAGCGCGCCTGCGCGACAAATCGCATGCACCCTCGGCAAGATCGTTCCTCCTGAACCGCGGGACGCGCCATTCACGCGGCGCCACCGGGCAGAGGAAACACCATCTTATGGGAGAGTCTGCCCCATGATCGTGGGGGATGCGAGGAAACGTCGCGGCTTCGAGCGGCCTGCGGACGTTTTATTCCGGCTTCAGATCGTCCGGCCTCGGCATCAAAACGATGTTGTAGCCGGAATCGACGTAATGGATCTCGCCGGTCACGCCGCCGGAGAGGTCCGACAGCAGATACAGCGCCGAGCCGCCGAGCTCGTCGAGCGTGACGCCGCGGCGGAGCGGCGAATGCTTTTGCATGAAGGCAAACATCGCGCGCGCCTCACCGATGCCGGAGCCGGCGAGCGTGCGGATGGGGCCGGCGGAGATCGCGTTGACGCGAATGCCGCGCGGTCCGAAATCGGAGGCGAGGTAGCGCACCGACGCCTCCAGCGCCGCCTTGGCCACGCCCATCACGTTGTAGTTCGGCATCGCGCGCTCCGAGGCGCCGAAGGTCAGCGTGATCATGCTGCCGCCCTCCGTCATCAGCTCGGCGGCACGTTTTGCGACCTCCGTGAACGAGAAGCAGGAGATCACCATGGTGCGCGAAAAATTCTCGCGGCTGGTGTCGGCGTAGCGGCCCTTCAGCTCGTTCTTGTCGGCGAAGCCGATCGCATGGATCACGAAATCGAGCCGGCCCCACTTTTCGCGGAGCGCGGCGAAGGTGGCATCGACGCTGGCGATGTCCTCGACGTCGCACGGCAGCACCAGATCCACACCAAGCTGCTCCGCCAACGGCTTGACGCGCTTGCCCAAGGCATCGCCCTGGAAGGTGAAGGCAAGCTCGGCGCCGTGGGCATGCAGCGTCTTCGCCATGCCCCACGCGATCGAATGATCATTGGCGATGCCCATGATCAGACCGCGCTTGCCCTTCATCAGTTCCTGCATTGCAGCCGTCGCTCCTATTCTCGACGTCATCGCCCGCCTTGTGCGCGCTGCGCACTGGGGCGGGCGATCCAATATTCCGAGACAGTCATGATAATCGCGAGGCCGCGGCGTACTGGATGCCCCGCCTCCGCGGGGCATGACAGCGTGCTGGGCTTACACATCCAGCCGGCTGAACACCAGCGTGGCGTTGGTGCCGCCGAAGCCGAAGGAGTTCGACAGCACGGTGCCGATCTTGACGTTGTCGATGCGCTTGCGCACGATCGGCATGTCGGCGAACACGGGATCGAGCTCCTGGATGTGCGCGCTCTCGCAGATGAAGCCGTTGTTCATCATCAGCAGCGAATAGATCGCCTCCTGCACGCCGGTGGCGCCCAGCGAATGGCCGGTCAGCGCCTTGGTCGCCGAGATCGGCGGGCACTTCTCGCCACTTCCGAACACCCGACGGAGCGCGTCAATCTCCGGCGGATCGCCGGCCGGCGTCGAGGTCGCATGCGGATTGATGTAGTCGACCTTGGTCTTCACCGTCGACATCGCCATGCGCATGCAGCGCTCGGCACCCTCGCCGGAAGGCGCAACCATGTCGTAGCCATCGGACGTCGCGCCATAACCGACGATCTCGCCATAGATGCGCGCGCCGCGCGCCTTGGCATGCTCGAGCTCTTCCAGCACCAGCACGCCGGCGCCGCCGGCGATGACGAAGCCGTCGCGGTTGAGGTCGTAGGGGCGCGACGCCGTGGCGGGCGTGTCGTTGTACTTCGAGGACATCGCGCCCATGGCGTCGAACAGCACCGACAGCGACCAGTCGAGCTCCTCGCAGCCGCCGGCGAAGATGACGTCCTGCTTGCCGATCTGGATCGTCTCATAGGCATTGCCGACGCAGTGGTTCGACGTCGCGCAGGCCGAGGAGATCGAATAGTTGACGCCCTTGATCTTGAACCAGGTCGCGAGCGTCGCCGAGGCCGTGGAGGACATCGCCTTCGGCACGGCAAACGGTCCGACGCGCTTCGGCCCCTTGGTACGGGTGATGTCGGCGGATTCGACGATGGTCCGGGCGGACGGGCCGCCGGAGCCCATGATGATGCCGGTGCGGATGTTGGAGACTTCGTCAGGCCCTAAACCGGAATCCTGGATCGCCTGCTCCATCGCGACGTGATTCCACGCTGCGCCCTGGCCGAGGAAACGCATGGCGCGGCGATCGACCACCGTCGAAGGATCGAGCGTAGGCTCACCCTGCACCTGCGAACGGAAGCCGAGCTCGGCATATTTCTCAGCCCGCGAAATGCCCGACTTCGCCTCGTGAAGGCTCGCAAGCACTTCCTGGGTGTTGTTTCCGATGGACGAGACGATGCCCATCCCGGTGACCACAACCCGCCTCATGACAGCCTCGCCTAAATCGTTGTCTTTCTTTGTGATGCGTTCAGCCCAGGCTCGTGCCCTGCTTGAACAGGCCGACCTTCAGGTCCTTCGCGCGATAGATAATCTGGTCGTCGACCGAAAGCCACCCGTCGGCAATACCGAGCACGAGCTTTGCCCGCATCACGCGCTTGATATCGACGTTGTACACAACCTTGCGGGCCTCGGGCAGCACCTGGCCGCTAAACTTCAGCTCGTTCAGGCCAAGCGCGCGACCGCGACCTTCACCGCCGCTCCAGCCCAGATAGAAGCCGACCATTTGCCACAGCGCATCGAGGCCGAGGCAGCCGGGCATCACCGGATCGCTCTTGAAATGGCAGCCGAAGAACCAGAGGTCGGGCTTCACGTCGAGCTCGGCACGCACCAGTCCCTTGCCGAACTCGCCGCCATTGTCGTTGATTTCCGTGATGCGGTCGAACATGAGCATCGGCGGCAGCGGCAGCTGGGCATTGCCCGGGCCGAACATCTCGCCGCGGGCACACGCCAGCAGATCTTCGTATTCGTAACCGTTGCGCCTGTTCAGCATGCATGAGCCTCTGTTCAAAGTCCGATTGAGCGACGTTTTTTGGCGAAAATGGGCCCCGTCCCGGTCGGAGAGCAACGCCAACTGCCATCGTCAGGCGCAACTCCCACAAGCCCCGTATGGACTGCGGACCGGGCCTCGATGCCCGGGTGCACCAAAATCGGCTAAGCGGAACCGCGCGCTCTCTAACACAGGCCATTTCGGCGGCAAAGCACTGTCATGAAGGTAAAATGACGGGCTGCTCGCTCGGTTCCAGCCTGATTAGAACCTCTCTAGTTGCGAGAAACTTGCATCTGCATCTATCTGTTCTTATATTGCAGGTACATATTGTTCACGCGTGCCCGAAATCTGGAAATGAGCGAGAATACCGCGTCCCATCACGACGACGACGTCCATGCCGCGGCCCTCCTATCGGGCCGCCAGCCGGCTTTGACCGGCTGCCCGTGGCACGACGTTAACGAAATGCTCCAGTCCGCCGGGCTCCGTCCGACGCGCCAGCGCATGGCGCTGGGCTGGCTCCTGTTCGGCAAGGGTGCGCGCCACCTTACGGCTGAAATGCTGTACGAGGAAGCCACGCTGGCCAAGGTTCCGGTGTCGCTGGCGACCGTCTACAACACGCTGAACCAGCTCACCGACGCCGGCCTGCTCCGCCAGGTCAGTGTCGACGGCACCAAGACCTATTTCGACACCAACGTCACCACCCACCACCATTATTACCTCGAGAACAGCCATGAGCTGGTCGACATCGAGGATCCGCATCTGGCCCTGTCCAAGATGCCGGAGGTGCCCGAGGGTTACGAGATCTCGCGCATCGACATGGTCGTGCGCCTGCGCAAGAAGCGCTAGCGTCGTCCCGGCGAAGGCCGGGACCCATACCGCGTGATTTATCGATAGGAACAGCTGTCCGTCCCGCGGGACGACTGAGTAACCACCAGTCTTCGTAAAACTCTTGCCTGTGGTTATGGGTCCCGGCCTTCGCCGGGACGACAACCAAGTCAGTTCACCTGCTCGTCCGAATACACGCCCCAGAGGCGTTCCTGCTGGATCCAGCCGTCAAAGCCGTTACCGGTGACGCGGCACCAGTTTGCGCTGCACTTCTTCACCTGGGTGACGACACCGGCCTGGAGCTTGGCCGCAACCGCGCTGTCGGGATCGGCGCGGTCGTAGATCGGCGCGAGCTCGTCCTTGTGCTTCATGGTGACGACCGCGGTGCGGCGGCCCGACAGCAACGAATGATAGACCCAGCCCTCGGCGCCCTCGGAATCGCGCACCCGGCGCCAGTTCTCGAACTCGGCGGTGATTTCGACCGGCAGGCCGGCACGGGTATAGACCCAGGCCACGTCATTGTCCTTGGTCGGGCCGGCACGGACGTTCACGTGATCCGACTTGAGGCTGACATAGCGCGGCACCGGGAGGCCGCTGGCGCTCTGGGGGGTATTGTCCTTCGCCGAATGCGATGGGCTGACCGAGGCGCTCAACCAGGTGCAAACGAGCGCCATCACCGAACAAAAACGCCCCAACGCCATCAACCCGTCTCCTGTCGAGGACCCGGCCGAGCCGGACCCTCACCCCAAAATTCCAAAAAAACCCTGCCGCGGTCGTCCCTGACCCGCCCCACGCGGGTGTTCCCCAAGCCCGGCCCGTGGTTCTTGTCTTGGCCCGGCCTTCTGCTAGAGAGGACGGACGCTTGAACAACCAGTTTGGCCCGATTTTCCGGGTGGAAATATCGGGAGAGCTTGAAGGAAACGCCGGGGACGACACGGCAAGGGCAGTGTCGAACAACCGGGTTAATGAGGCCTGAACGGCCGGCCTTTGGCGACAGAGGCGGCTTGCGATGCCTCATGAGAGCAGGACATGTCGGTGAAGAAAAAGCCCCTCGTCGTGGTGACGCGCAAGCTGCCGGATTCGATCGAGACGCGGATGCGCGAGCTGTTCGACGCGCGGATCAATCTCGACGACACGCCGATGTCGCCCGAGCAGATCGCGGAAGCCGCGCGCACCGCCGACGTGCTGGTTCCGACCGTCACCGACCACATCACCGCCGACATCGTCAACCAGCCCGACTGCAAGCTCCGCCTGATCGCGAATTTCGGCAACGGCGTCGACAATATCGATGTCGAGGCCGCGCATGCCCGCGGCATCACCGTCACCAACACGCCAAAGGTTCTGACCGAAGACACCGCCGACATGACCATGGCACTGATCCTGGCCGTGCCTCGGCGAATGATCGAAGGCGCCTCGATCCTGACGGAAGGAAAGCCCTGGCCCGGTTGGTCGCCGACCTGGATGCTCGGCCACCGCATCGGCGGCAAGCGCCTCGGCATCATCGGCATGGGCCGCATCGGCCAGGCGGTGGCGCGCCGCGCCCGCGCCTTCGGCCTTCAGATCCACTACCACAATCGCCGTCCCGTGGCGCCGAAGATCGCCGAAGAGCTCGGCGCGACCTATTGGGAAAGCCTCGACCAGATGCTGGCGCGGATGGACATCCTCTCGGTGAACTGTCCGCACACGCCGGCGACCTATCACCTGCTCTCGGCGCGGCGGCTGAAGCTGATCCGCAAGGATGCCTACATCGTCAATACCGCGCGCGGCGAGGTCACCGATGAGGACACGCTGATCAAGCTGATCGAAGGCGGCGAGATCGGCGGCGCCGGCCTCGACGTCTACGAGCACGAGCCCGCGGTGAATCCCAAGCTGGTGCGGCTCGCCAAGGCCGGCAAGGTGACGCTGCTGCCGCATATGGGCTCGGCCACGATCGAAGGCCGCGTCGAGATGGGCGAGAAGGTGATCATCAACATCCGCACCTTCCTCGACGCGCACAAGCCGCCGGATCGCGTGCTGCCGAGCATGCTCTGAGGCTTATTTGCTGCGCGTTTCGCGCTTGCGCCAGTCGGCGACGAAATCGATGAAGGCGCGCAGCGCCGGCGGCACCTGGCGCCGGCTCGGATAGTACAGGAACGGTCCCGGAAACGGCTCGCACCAATCCTGGAGCAGGCTGACCAGCGCACCGGACTTCAAGGCTTCACCGACATAGCCGTCGAGCGTTGCCCACACTCCTACGCCATCGAGTGCGGCGCGCATGGCAAGGCCCATATTGGTCGAGATCAGTTTTGCGGGCGGATCGACCTTCATGATCTGGCCACCCTTCTCGAACTCCCAATCGTGCATGACGCCGCTCGAGTAGCGGGCGCGGATGCAATCATGATCGAGCAGGTCCTTCGGATGTCGCGGCCTGCCGCGGCGCGCGAGGTAAGCAGGCGATGCGACGACGACATAGTGCTGCGGGCCGCTCAGCGGGACCGCCACCATGTCCTGCGCGAGATGCTCGCCATAGCGCACGCCGGCATCGAAGCCGGCGCTGACGATGTCGACGAAGCCGCTTTCGCTGACGATGTCGAGAGCGACCTGCGGATGCGCCTGAAGAAACGGCCCGACCATCGGCGCCAGCACGAGATCGACTGCCGGCGGCGGCGCGTTGATGCGCAGGCGGCCCGAGGCGACCTCGCGCAGGCCCCGCACCTGATCGAGCGCATCGCCGACATCGCGCAGCGCCGGAGCCACGCGCGAGAGCAGCAGCTCACCCGCCTCGGTCAGGGCGACGCTGCGGGTGGTACGGTTCATCAGGCGGACGCCAAGGCGCTCTTCCAGGTCCCGTAGTCTCTGGCTAAGGCTCGACACCGACACGCGAATTTCAACCGCCGCGCGCCGGAAATTGCGGGTGCGGGCGACCGCCACGAAGACATCGAGATCGCGCAGGTCAGGATCCGTCATTGTTCGCTAATGTGAACAAGCTATTCCAGATTGTCCAGCTTATCGGCGCAATCGCCCGGGCGCATATCCAGCCTCGTCACGCGGCGCAATCCGCCCGCCTTTTCGAGGAGAGCCATCATGGAACAGCGCAAACTCGGTTCAACCGGCCCCACCATCTCCGCCCTCGGTCTCGGCTGCATGGGCATGTCGGAGGTCTATGGCCCCGCCGATCGCGGCGAGAGCATTGCTACGGTGCATGCGGCGCTCGATGCCGGCATCACGCTGCTCGACACCGGCGACTTCTACGCCATGGGCCACAACGAGATGCTGGTTCGCGAGGCGCTGACGAACGTCCCGCGCGACAGAGTGCAGATCAGCGTCAAGTTCGGCGCGCTGCGCGGCCCCGCCGGTGAATTCGCCGGCATGGACACAAGGCCGGGCGCGACAAAGAACTTCCTCGCCTACTCGCTGCAGCGTCTCGGCACCGACTACATCGACGTCTATCGCCCGGCGCGGCTCGATCCCAACGTTCCCATCGAGGAGACCATCGGCGGCCTCGCCGATCTCGTGAAGGCCGGCTACATCCGGCATATCGGACTGTCCGAGGTCGGCTCCGACACAATTCGCCGCGCGCATGCGGTGCATCCGATCGTCGATCTCCAGATCGAGTATTCGCTGATCGAGCGCGGCATCGAGCGCGACATTCTGAAGACCTGCCGCGAACTCGGCATCGGCATCACCGCCTATGGCGTGCTCGCGCGGGGCCTGATCAGCGGCCATTGGTCGAAGGACTCGGGCAAGGCCGGCAGGGACTACCGGCTGATGACGCCGCGCTTCCAGGGCAACAATCTCGACGCCAATCTCGCGCTGGTGGAGCGGCTGCGTGCCATCGCGGCCGAGATCGGCGCGACACCGGCGCAGGTCGCGATCGCCTGGGTGGCGGCGCAGGGCAAAGAGATCGTGCCGCTGGTCGGCGCCCGCACCCGCAACCGCCTCACCGAAGCGCTCGGCGCGACCAAGGTGACGCTGACACCGGCGCATCTTGCGGCCCTGGCACAGGCCTTCCCGCCGAATGTCGCTTCCGGCACGCGCTATGCGGCCGAGCAGATGGCGCATCTCGACAGCGAGAAGCCGGCCGGCGCGTAGGCCGGCAATCAGGTGCGATGGGCGCTGAGGTCGGTGATCACAGGCCCATCGCCGTTGAGCGGATTGGCCGGATCGCGCTCGTAGCGCAGCGTCTCGAAGCGCATCGCGCGCGCATCGATCATCAGGAGGCGGCCAACGAGGCCGTCGCCGAAACCGACGATCTCGCGGATCGCCTCCAGCGCCATCATCGAGCCCAGCACGCCCGCGAGCGCGCCCATGACGCCCGCCTCGGCGCAGGCCGGCACCGTGCCGGGCGGCGGCGCTTCCGGAAACAGGCAGCGATAAGTCGGGTTGAACACGCCCTGCTCGTTCGTCTCATGTGCGCGGATGGTGGTGAGCGAGCCGTCGAAGGTGCCGAGCGCCGCGGTGATCAGCGGCCTCTTCGCGAAGAAGCAGGCATCCGAGACCAGATAACGCGTCGAGAAATTGTCGGAGCCGTCGAGCACGAGGTCGTAGTCGCCGATCAGGCTGAGCGCGTTGTCGGCGTTGAGCCAGGTGGCGTGACCGACGAAGCGCACATGCGGATTGAGCGCGGAAATCCGCTCGGCCGCGCTCTCGACCTTGTGGCGGCCGATGTCCGGCGTCGTATGGATCACCTGGCGCTGGAGGTTGGACAGCGATACCACGTCGTCATCGACCACGCCGAGCGTGCCGATCCCGGCGGCGGCCAGATACATCAAGGCGGGCGCACCGAGCCCGCCGGCGCCGACCACCAGCACCGAGGCCCGCTTCAGCGCAGCCTGGCCCGGGCCGCCGACGTCGCGCAGCACGATATGGCGGGCATAGCGTTCGAGTTCGTCCGGGCTCAGCATTCTCAGCTCTTCCTAGATTGCTGCCGCTCCCCGTGAGGAGCGCGGAAGTCGCACATACTGTCATTCCGGGGCGATGCGAAGCATCGAACCCGGAATCTCGAGATTCCGGGTTCGGCTCTTTGAGCCGCCCCGGAATGACTCCGTAACACTCACGTCCTCTCAGATGAGGATCCGGCCTGCCCGCAGGCCTGAACCACCCCGAGATTGTTCGCGACCAACGAGATGTGCTTCAATGGCATTGCGTTCAATGGGCTGGCTGGATTTGTCATGAGATCGATGCTTGCGGCAACACTGATGTTTGCGGCCGCCACAGGCGCGAACGCCCAGATGACGACGCCGCAGAGCCCCGGCACCAAGCCGAAGACGGTCCAGACCGTTCCGATCCGCCCGCCCGCACTCCAAACACCGTCGGAAACGGCCGATGCCATGGCGCAGGCCGAACGCCTGTCGCTCCAGTTCGACCTCGCCTGGGTCGGCCAATATAACGGCGCCATCACCGGCGACGTCAGCGAGCGCATGGTCAATGCCATCAAGGAGTACCAGAAGAACAAGGGCGGCAAGCCGACCGGCGTGCTCAATCCGCAGGAGCGTGCCGCGCTCGCCGAGACCGCGCGGCGGAAGCAGGACAGCGTCGGCTGGAAGATCGTGATGGAGCCGACCAGCGGCGCCCGGCTCGGCATCCCCGGCAAGCTGGTGCCGCAGCAGGCGACCGACGCCAACGGCTCGAAATGGACCTCGCCGACCGGAACGGTGCAGGTGCTGCTCAGCCGGCGCAAGGAGGCGAACCCGACCACCGCAAAGCTCGCGGACGCCGAGAAGAAGGAGCCGGCCGGCCGCAAGATCGACTACACCGTGGTGAAGCCCGACTTCTTCGCGCTGTCCGGTCTCCAGGGCCTGAAGAAATTCTACGTGCGCGGCACCTTCAAGGGCGACGAAGTCCGCATCATGACGATCCTCTACGATCAGGCCACCGAGAACACGGTCGAGCCGGTCGTGATCGCGATGTCGAGCGCGTTCAACGCATTTCCGGCAGGACCGCAAGCCGGACCGGCGCCGCGCAAGACCGTCGAATACGGCACCGGCATCGTCGTCAGCGACGACGGCGCGATCCTCACCGACCGCCTCGTCACCGACAGCTGTCTCGCGATCACCATCGCCGGCTACGGCAGCGCCGATCGTCTTGCCGAAGACAAGGAGCACGATCTCGCGCTGTTGCACATCTACGGCGCGCGCGGCCTGAAGCCGCTCAGCCTCGCCGGTGGCGGGGCGAAGACGAATGTCGACGTCGTCGGCATCGCCGATCCGCAAAGCCAGGGCGGCGCGGCCGGGGTCTCGAATGTCAAGGGCGCGCTGGCGCCCGTCACGAACAGCGATTCCGCACTGTCGCCGCCACCGGCGGTCGGATTTTCCGGTAGCCCCGCGATCGACGCCGACGGCAAATTCGCCGGCATTGCGCTGCTGAAGCCGGCGATGGTGGCGGGACCCGCGACAGCGGTGCCGGCATCGCAAGCCGTGATGGTCTCAGCGGAGACGGTGCGCGATTTCCTGAAGGCCAACGGCGTCACGGCGAACGGCACGTCAACGGATGCGAAGGCGGCTGTCGTGCGTGTCATCTGCGTGCGGAAGTAAGCCGGTCGACAATCACAATCTCTCGTGTCGATCGGCGCACATCGCACGTACGACTACGGGTCCAGTAATGGTACGGATTAGCTGGCATTCCCGATTCCGCCATCATTATTACCGTTGATTCGGACCTCCGCGATCCCCTTTGGATCGGGCCGGCACGTCCTGAGCGAGAAGAGCTCAGCATCCAGAAGCGATGCACGTTCGCGTGGCGTATTCCTGACCCAGGCACTCCAAAGGATTTATCTTCCATGCACACGATCGTACTGGCCACCCAAAAGGGTGGCAGTGGCAAGAGCACGCTTGCCATCGGCCTCGCGCTGGCAGCCAAGCAGGCCGGCTTCACCGTCCGCCTGATCGAGACCGACCCGCAGGGCACCCTGTCCAACTGGCTGCGCCGTCGCACCACCGAGGATCTCGTGGTCGAGCCGATCTATCACGCCGCCGACATCGGCCCGCGCCTGAAGATGCTCGCCGACAGCGGCCTCCAGCTTGCGATCGTCGACACCGCGGCCGGCCTCAGCGCCGCGACCACCGCCGCGATCCGCCATTCCGACCTCTGCCTGATCCCGGCCCGCCCGAGCGTCGCCGACATCGAGGCGACCGCCTCGACGCTCAGCGTCGCGCGCGCCTGGAAGCGGCCCTACAGCTTCGCGCTGAACCAGACGCCGATCCGCGGCCAGCGCATCGACAACGCCGCCAACACACTCGCCGAGGAAGCCGCGCTCGATCTCGCCGAAGTGCTCGCGCGCCCGCTGATCGCGATGCGCAACGACCACCAGGATTCACTCGCCAGCGGCCTCGCCGTCAGCGAATTCGCGCCGAACGGCAAGTCGGCGGACGAGATCCGCGGCCTGTGGCAGTGGATCGAGACCCGGCTCGAGCTCAGCGCCACGACCAATGTGCTGATCGACCAGGTCATCTCGGCCACGGACGGCATGCTGCATGCCGCCACCGAGCTTGCGGCGGACGAGACCACGACACTGGCGTCCTGAGCGGGGCGATCGCTCAGGCGGCCGCCAGCCCTTCACCATCCGGAAGGGCCCCAGCGACGAAGCAATTCGGCCACCAGCCCGGCCGGATTGCTTCGCTTCGCGTTTTCGGCTCCATCCATCCCGTCATTGCGAGCGCAGCGAAGCAATCCAGAATTCCTCCGCGGGAAGACCCTGGATTGCTTCGCTGCGCTCGCAATGACGCTCGTGGCAGGCGCGGCCCCTCGCAGAGACTTACGGCCTCTCGGCTGCGAGCCTGATCCTCACTTCTGACATTTCGAACACCAGAAGGTCGACCGGCCGTTCTGGTTGAAGCGCTTGATCGTGCCGCCGCAAGCAGGCGTCTTGCAGGTCTCGCCTTCGCGGTCATAGACCTTGAACGAATGCTGGAAGTAGCCGAGCTCGCCCGTGGTCTGGCGATGGTCGCGCAGTGACGAGCCGCCGGCCTTGATGGCGTCGTTCAGCACGGTGTGGATCGCACCGACCAATCTCTTCGCATGGTCTGTCGGCTCGCCCTTCCTGGTCGACAGCGTCGCGGCGATCCGGCGCGGCGAGAGATGCGAGCGATGCAGGGCCTCGCAGACATAGATGTTGCCGAGCCCGGCCACCACGCGCTGGTCGAGCAGCGCCGCCTTCAGGCTCGTGGTCTTGCCTTCGCAGGATCGCGCCAGCATCGCGGCATCGAATTCGTTGCCGAGCGGCTCGGGGCCGAGGCCGCGCAACAGCGGCTCATCTTCGAGCGCGTTGCGCGCGATCACTTTCATGTAACCGAAGCGGCGCGGATCGTTGAAGACGATGTCGGCGCCCGAGGACATCCGAAACAGCACGTGGTCATGGGTGGTGTCTTTACCGCGCGGATAGTGAAACTCGCCAGGTGCGGCATCATTGTCCGGTTTGATGACGCGAAACGAGCCCGACATGCCCAGATGCATCAAGAGCACGTCGCCGGAGGCCAGATCGGCCATGAGATATTTTGCGCGGCGGCCAAGGCCGGTGACGACCTGCCCCTGGAGCCGGGCCACGAAATCCGGCTGGAACGGAAAGCGCAAGTCCGGCCGGCGGGCCTCCGCCACGACGATTTTCGCACCCTCCATGACGGGCTGAAGGCCGCGGCGGACGGTCTCGACTTCGGGCAATTCAGGCATGGTCAGGCATTCACCTTATGAGGGCGGTGTGATAGCGCCATTGCGGCGGGCGCGCTATGGTCCGCCTCGTGGAGTAGAGTAATGGATCGGCCGGGCGAAACCACGCATTTTGGCTTCAGGGACGTTCCCCTGGGGGACAAGCAGACGCTGGTGAACGATGTGTTTCACAGCGTGGCGTCGCGCTATGACCTGATGAACGACCTGATGTCCGGTGGCCTGCACCGGGTCTGGAAGGACATCATGATCAACGCGCTGGATCCGCCGAGGAGCGACCGGCCGTTCGCGTTGCTCGACGTCGCCGGCGGCACCGGCGACATCTCGTTCCGTGCCGCCAAGGCGGCCGGCCCCGGCTTTCACGCCACGGTCTGCGACATCAATTCCGACATGCTTGCCGTGGGCCGCGAGCGCGCCGCCAAGCGCCATCTCGAGACCCAGGTCGATTTCGTCGAGGGCAATGCCGAAGCGCTCGCTTTTGCCGACCGCAGCTTCGACGCATATACGATCGCTTTCGGCATTCGCAACGTGCCGCAGATCGACCTGGCGCTGCGCGAGGCCTACCGCGTGCTGAGGCCCGGCAGCCGCTTCCTGTGCCTGGAGTTCTCGACCGTCGAGATGCCCGGCCTCGACAAGCTCTATGACCTGTTCTCCTTCAAGGTGATCCCGCCGCTCGGCCGCATGATCACGGGCGATGCCGAGTCCTACCAATATCTCGTCGAATCGATCCGCAAGTTTCCCAAGCCCAACGCCTTCGCCGACATGATCCGCAACGCCGGCTTCGCCCGCGTGAACTGGCAGATATTGTCCGGCGGCATCGTCGCACTGCATACGGGCTGGCGTTTGTGATTTCTGCCATCACCCACACTGCGCGCCTGATGCGCGCTGCGTTCGTGTTCGCGCGTGAGGGCGTGTTCGGCTCCGTCGACCCGAGCCTGGTGCCGCCGCCCGGGCAGCTCGCGCTGAAGCTTGCGCGCATCGTCGAACGGCGCGGTCCAAAGCACGGACCGCGACTGTCGCGCGCGCTGACCCGGATGGGCCCGGCCTATCTCAAGCTCGGGCAGTTTCTGGCCACGCGCCCCGACGTCGTCGGCTTCATCATGGCGCGCGATCTGGAAAGTCTCCAGGATCGCCTGCCGCCGTTTTCGCAGGAGGAAGCGGAAGCGGCGATCGCGACCTCGCTGGAACGCCCGCTGAAAGACGTGTTTACGAGCTTCGGCCCGGCGGTCGCCGCCGCCTCGATCGCACAGGTGCATCGCGGGGAAGTCTTGCGCGACGGCATGCGCAAGTCGGTCGCGGTCAAGGTGCTGCGGCCCAACGTCGCCTCGCGCTTCCGCCGCGATCTCTCCGATTTCTTCTTCGTCGCGTACAAGGCCGAAGCCTATTCGTCCGAGGCGCGGCGCCTGCGCCTCATCGAGGTCATCAACACCATGTCGCGCTCGGTCGCGATGGAGATGGATCTGCGGCTGGAAGCGGCGGCGCTGTCGGAGATGGCGGAGAACACCCGCGACGATCCTGATTTCCGCGTGCCGACCGTCGATTGGGACCGCACCACGCATAACGTGCTGACGATGGAGTGGATCGACGGCATCGCGCTGAACGATCACAAGCGCCTTGCAGAAGCCCAGGTCGATCTGCCCGATCTCGGCCGCAAGGTGATCCAGAGTTTTCTGCGCCACGCGCTGCGCGACGGTTTCTTTCATGCCGACATGCATCCAGGCAATTTGTTCCTGGACGATACCGGCCGCCTCGTCGCGGTCGATTTCGGCATCATGGGCCGGCTCGGGATGAAGGAGCGGCGCTTCCTCGCGGAAATCCTGCTCGGCTTCATCACGCGCGATTATCGCCGCGTCGCCGAGGTGCATTTCGAAGCGGGCTACGTGCCCGCGCACCACTCGGTCGAGAATTTCGCGCAAGCGATCCGCGCCATCGGCGAGCCGATCCACAACCGCACCGCCGAGGAGATCTCGATGGCGCGGCTGCTGACGCTGCTGCTCGAGGTCACCGGCCTGTTCGACATGACGACGCGGCCCGAGCTGATCCTGCTCCAGAAGACCATGGTGGTGGTCGAAGGCGTCGCGCGCGTCTTCGACCCCAGGCTCGACATCTGGAAGGTCGCCGACCCCGTGGTGCGTGAATGGATCGAGCGCAATCTCGGACCGATCGGCCGCGTGCAGGGCGCGATTTCCGGCGGCGGCGATCTTGCCCGTGTGCTGATGCGCCTGCCCGACATCGCGCAGCGCTCGGTCGCGGTGCTGGAGCAGCTCGAGACCATGACGCGGGAGGGCCTGCGGCTGTCGCCGGAGAGCATCGCGGCGATGGGCCGCAGCGAGGGCCGCAAGAACCGCTGGCGCACCGTGGCGCTCTGGATCATCGCCGCGACCTTTATCGGAATCCTGATCGCCGTCCGGAATCTATGATTGCACTGCAATCATGTGAATGATAGCATCGCTATCATTCCGTGCTGGAGGGGCGTCATGGCAAGCCTGACCATCCGCAAGCTCGACGAGGGTGTCAAAACCTATCTACGGCTGCGTTCGGCCAAGAACCACAGGTCCGTCGAGGAAGAGGTCCGGGTCATCCTGCGGGAGCTGATCGAGGGCCGTGAGGAGCCGCTGACGCCGTTTTCGGTGCCGCCTGCGGCATCCACCGCTCCGGCACCTCAGCGCACCGGCGCCCTTCCCGAGGCCAGCGTCACCCTGATCATCGGCGGCGGGATTGCAGCCTTCAAATCGCTCGACCTGATCCGAAGGCTGAAGGAGCGCCGCGTCGAGGTCCGCTGCGTGCTGACCAAGGCGGCGCAGCAATTCGTCACGCCGCTCTCGGTCAGCGCCCTCTCGCATGAGCGCGTCTATACCGACCTGTTCGATCCCCAGAGCGAGTTCGACGCCGGTCATATCCGCCTGGCGCGTGACTGCGATTTGATCGTGGTCGCCCCCGCCACCGCCGACCTGATGGCCAAGATGGCGAACGGCCATGCCGACGACCTCGCCAGCGCCATCCTGCTCGCGACCAATCGCAAGGTGCTGCTGGCGCCGGCAATGAATCCGCTGATGTGGAACAACGCGGCGACCCGACGCAACGTTGGCTTGCTCCAGCGCGACGGCGTGGTGCTGATCGGCCCCAATTCCGGCGAGATGGCCGAGGCCGGCGAAGCGGGCGTCGGCCGCATGTCGGAAGCGATCGAGATCGCCACCGCCGCCGAACGCCTGCTGCGGCCGCCGGTGCCGCGTCCGCTTGCCGGCAAGCGCGTGCTGATCACCGCTGGCCCCACCCACGAGCCGATCGACCCGGTGCGCTACATCGCCAACCGCTCCTCCGGCAAGCAGGGCTTTGCCATCGCCGCTGCCGCGCACGTCGCCGGCGCCGAGGTGATCCTGGTGAGCGGCCCGGTCGATCTTGGGGATCCCCAGGGCGTGACGGTAAAGCATGTGGAATCGGCGCGGCAGATGCTGGAGCAGGTGCAGGCCGCCCTTCCCGCCGACATCGCGATCTTCGCCGCCGCGGTCGCCGACTGGCGTGTCGCCAATGAAGGCGAGCAGAAGCTGAAGAAGACCTCGGCCGGCATGCCGCCGCTTCAGCTGGTCGAGAACCCCGACATCCTCGCCACGATCTCGAAGCTGACCGACAAGCGCCCGCCGCTTGTGATCGGCTTCGCCGCCGAGACCGAGCACCTCATCGACAACGCCAAATCCAAGCTTGCCCGCAAGGGCTGCGACTGGATCGTCGCCAACGACGTCTCACCGGCGACCGGCGTGATGGGCGGCGACCGCAACACCGTGCATTTGATTAGTCGCAGGGATGGAGAGATTGCAGTTGATTCCTGGCCGGTGATGACCAAGGAACAGGTCGCTATCGAACTGGTCGCGCATGTCGCAAGGAGCGTGACCGGCAAATCCCTGGAATCCGCATCTTGAGCACGAAGGTCACCGTCGAACTGCAGCAGCTGGCCCACGCCGAGGGCCTGCCGCTGCCGGCCTATCAGACGGCGGAGGCCGCCGGTCTCGATCTGATGGCCGCGGTTCCGGACAGCGAGCCGCTGACGCTTGCATCCGGCCAATATGCGCTGGTGCCGACGGGACTTGCGATCGCCTTGCCGCCCGGGCACGAGGCGCAGGTGCGGCCGCGCTCGGGACTTGCCGCCAAGCACGGCGTCACGGTGCTGAATACGCCCGGAACCATCGACGCGGACTACCGCGGCGAGATCAAGGTGATCCTGATCAACCACGGCGCGGTCCCCTTCGTGATCAAGCGCGGCGAGCGCATCGCGCAGATGGTCATTGCGCCCGTGGTTCAGGCCGCGCTGGTTCCCGTGGCGACCTTGTCAGCGACCGATCGCGGCGCCGGCGGCTTCGGCTCGACCGGCCGCTAACGCACGGCAATTCCAGCCGAATCACCCGAAGAACTACGGGAGCCTGGAACGCCACTCCCCGCATTTTTTTGGGGCCACCTTTGCGTTCACGATCTGGACTCTTACCGGTGGAGTCGCGGTGAGGGTATTGTCGTTTGATTCGCGCGCGACGGGGGTCGCCGCGCGTAAATTCGTGCGGTCTTGGGGCAATTATGTCAGGCGTGATCGTGTCGATGCGTCGGACGCTGCTATCGTGCTCATCGCTCGTGCGCAACGGCCTGATCGGGAGCGCTCTTGCGGCGCTGCTGCCGGCTGCGCCGGCTGAGGCCGCCGACTTCGTCGACACACTCTCGGAATTGCTGGACTTCAACCGGCAGGAACTCGCGGTGCTCGCCACCGCGCTGGCGCTGCTTGGCTTCTCGGTGGTGGCCGCGATCCTGTTGATGCGCACGCGCGTGCGCACGGCGAAGAGCGAGGCGCGGCTGCGCGCGCGGATCGGGGAACTGCAACTCCAGGCCGACCGTTTCGGCGCGCTGCTGTTCGCCGAGCCGCAGATCCTGATCTCCTGGCCGGCCGGCGACAATCGCGCGCAGATTTCCGGCGACATCTCGATGGTGCTGCCGCGCGACTCCTCCCCGCAGCGCGTGCTCGCCTTCGGAACCTGGCTGCCGCCGGAACCCGCCCTCCAGATGGACCACGCCGTGGATGCGCTGCGCGACCGCGGCGACGGGTTCCAGCTGACGCTGACCACCGCGCATGGCCACACGTTGGAGGCCATCGGCCGCGCCATCGGCGGCCAGGCCATTGTCAGGATTCGCGAACTCTCGGGCCTGCGCCGCGATCTGGCCGAGACCAATCTGCGCTACAAGGCGCTCTCCGACGAGACCGAGATGCTGCGCGGCTTCGCTGCCACGGCACCCTGGCCGATCTGGGCCAAGGGCGGGAACGGCGCGCTCACTTTCGCCAACCCGGCTTATGTCCGCGCGACCGAGGCTGCGAGCTTCAGCGACGCCCAGGAGCGCAAGCTCGAGCTGCTCGACAGCGCCGACCGCAGCGCGATGGAACGGGGACTGAAGGACGCGGCCAATTTCACCTCGCGGCTGCCGATCGTGATCGACGGCGAGCGGCGCATCTACGACGTGCGCGCCGTCAAAGTCGGCAGCGGCAGTGTCGGCGTCGCGATCGACGCCAGCGAGGCGGACGCGCTGAGCTCGGCGCTGGTGCGGATGGCGGAGGCGCATCGCCGCACGCTCGACCAGCTCTCCTCCGGCGTTGCCGTGTTCGACGGCCAGCGGCGCCTCGCCTTCTACAACGATTCCTACCGCCGGCTGTGGGACCTCGACCGCTCGTTCCTCGACGCCGATCCCGATGATTCCAGCGTGCTGGACCAGCTCCGTGCCGCGAGAAAACTGCCGGAGCAGCCCGACTTCCGCGCCTGGAAGGCCAAGCTGCACGAGGCGTATCGCGCGGTCGAGGCGGCCAAGGACACCTGGTACCTGCCCGACGGCCGCGCCCTCTCCGTCGTCACCACGCCGAACCCGGAAGGCGGCGTCACCTATCTGTTCGACGACGTCACCGCGAGCCTCGAGCTCGCCCGCCGCTTCGACGGCATGATCCGCGTCCAGCGCGAGACGCTGGACAGCCTCGCCGAGGGCGTCGCAGTGTTCGGCAGCAACGGCAAGGCGCAGCTGTTCAACCCGGCCTTCGTCCGGATGTGGAAGCTGTCGAGCGACGCGATGCGCGACGAGCCGCACATCCAGACCGTCGAAGGCTGGTGCCATCAGCTGTTCGACGACCCCGTGGTCTGGCGGCAGATCCGCGAGGCCGTCACCTCGATCGAGAGCCGCGCCGACGTGCCGCTGAAGCTGGAGCGCAAGGACGGCAGCGTGCTCGACGGCATGATCCGGCCGCTGCATGACGGCGCGACCATGCTGACGTTCCAGGACATCACCGACACCGAAAACGTCGAGCGCGCGCTGCGCGAGCGCAACGAGGCGCTGGAGGCCGCCGACCAGATGAAGGTGGACTTCGTCCACCACGTCTCCTACGAGCTGCGCTCGCCGCTCACCACCATCATCGGTTTTGCGCATTTCCTCAGCGATCCCTCGACCGGACCGCTGACGCCGAAACAGGCCGAATATCTCGACTACGTCACCAAATCGACCAACGCGCTGCTGGCGCTGACCAACAACATCCTCGATCTCGCCACCATCGACGCCGGTGCGATGAAGCTGGAACTCGGACCGGTCGACGTCAGCAAGGCCATCGAGCTCGCCGCCGAAGGCATCCAGGACCGGCTCGCCACCGACCGTATCCGCCTGAAGGTCGAGATCGCGCCCGATATCGGCAGCTTCACCGGCGACGAGAAGCGCGTGGTGCAGGTGCTCTATAACCTCCTCGCCAACGCCGTCGGGTTTTCTCCACAGGATTCCACCGTCGGCATCAGCGCGCGCCGCACCGAGCACAGTGTGGTCTTCACTGTGACAGATTCCGGGCCTGGAATACCTGCCGACATGAAGGACAAGGTGTTCAACTGGTTCGAAAGCCGCTCGCAGGGGTCGCGTCACCGCGGCGCCGGGCTCGGCCTGTCGCTGGTGCGCTCCTTCGTCGAGCTGCATGGCGGCAAGGTGCGGGTGGATTCGATCGTGGGCAGGGGCACGGTCGTGATCTGCGACTTCCCGACCGACCAGGCGGCGCATCGCGACGCCGCCGAATGACTGCGCCAACCACATTCTCCGTCGCGCTTCACAACGAGACGGCCACCGCGCAATTGATGGCCGATCTCGCGCTACTGGTCGGCCCGGGCGATGTCATCACGCTCACCGGCGACCTCGGCGCCGGCAAGACCGCGGCCGCGCGCGCCATGATCCGCTACCTCGCCGCAGACGATGCGCTGGAAGTGCCGAGCCCGACCTTCACCCTGGTGCAGGGTTATGAGCTGCCGCCGTTCCCGGTCATGCATGCCGACCTCTACCGTGTCGAGGACGAGAGCGAGCTCGAGGAGATCGGGCTGTCGCCGCTGCCGGACGCCACGCTTGTCCTGATCGAATGGCCGGAGCGTGCGCCGTCGGCGATGCCCGCGGATCGCATCGACATCGCACTCACGCATCGTCCGGCTCTGGGCTCGAATGCGCGCGCGGCCGACATCACCGGTTACGGCAAGGGCGCAGCCCAGGTCGCGCGTCTGAAGGCGCTGCGCGAATTCCTCGACACATCCGGCTATCTCGACGCGACGCGGCGGCGCATGGCCGGCGACGCCTCGACCCGCTCCTACGCGCGGCTGGTGCGCGACGACGAGATCGTTATCCTCATGAACTTTCCGCAGCGCCCCGACGGCGCAGCGCTCTACAACGGAAGATCCTACAGCGCCGCGGTGCATCTCGCCGAGAACGTCAAGCCTTTCGTCGCCATCGACGAAGGCCTGCGCGCACAGGGAATCTCCGCGCCCGCGATCCACCACTGCGATCTCGACCACGGCTTCCTCATCACCGAGGATTTTGGCAGCGAAGGCGTGATCGAAGGCGACCCGCCGCGCCCGATCGTCGAGCGTTACGAGGCCGCGACCGATGTGCTGGCGGTGCTGCACGGCAAGACGCTGCCGGAAACGCTGCCGCTGGACGGGCAGACCTACGCCATTCCGGTCTTCGACACCGAGGCGATGCTGATCGAAATCGGATTGATGCTGGAGTGGTATCTGCCCGATCGCAACGCGCCGCTGAGCGAGGCGAAGCGTACGGAATTCCTTGCGATGTGGCGCGAGCTGCTGAAGAAGCCGCTGGCCGCGCCGACGACGTGGATCATCCGCGACTTCCACTCGCCCAATCTGATCTGGCTCGGGATGCGCACCGGCATCGAACGCGTCGGCGTGATCGACTTCCAGGACACCGTGCTGGGGCCGCGATCCTACGACGTGGTGTCGCTGCTCCAGGACGCCCGCATCGACGTGCCCGAAAATCTCGAGCTGACGCTGTTGTCGCGCTACATCAAAGCGCGCCGCGCTGATGATGCGAGCTTCGATCCGGCCGGTTTCGCCGAGCTCTACGCCATCATGTCGGCGCAGCGGAACACCCGCCTGCTCGGCACCTTCGCCCGGCTCAACCGCCGCGACGGCAAGCCGCATTATCTGCGCCACCAGCCGCGGATCTGGACCTATCTCCAGCGTTCGCTGGCGCATCCCTCGCTCGCCCATTTGCGCGACTGGTATCTTGCCTGCGTCCCGCCGCCCCAAGGGCTGCCTGAAGGCTGATTCGGGCCCGATTTACCGGCTGTTAGCCAAGACGTCGGTATTCTGGCGGCGAGGCAGCCGGATGATTGCGGGGCTGGAGCGGGACAGATGGCAGTAAAGACGGACCAGCGCGGCAACAGCCGGGTTGTTTTCGAACGCGGGATTCCGGCCCAGATGATGGGGATCGACGGCACGTGGCGGCGCGACTGCACCATGGAGGACGTCTCCGAGAGCGGCGCCAAGCTGACCATCGACGGTTCGGTCGAAGGCCTCCATCTGAAGGAATTCTTTCTCCTGCTGTCGTCCACCGGACTCGCGTACCGGCGATGCGAGCTGGCCTGGGTCAATGGCGACCAGATCGGCGCCAATTTCCTCAAGCTCGGCGAGAAGAAGAAAAAGGCCCGTTCCGCATCCGTCGGGGCGTAACGGTCACACCCGTCGTACAACCGTCACGGCAGGTGGTTAAGGCGGTTGAGATGCGGTGCGGCTGAATGAGGGCCGTGCTAGGATTGCTGCGAACGCGAATTCCAAGAGTAATTCCGAGAGTTCTGAGTCCACGAGGCTGAGAAAGACGAATCCGAGAAGGCAAACGATGTCCGTCAAACCGACCAAAGCCATGGTGCTCGCCGCGGGGTTCGGCCTGCGCATGCGTCCGTTGACGGACAAGATGCCGAAGCCGATGGTGCCAGTGGCGGGCCAGCCGCTGCTCGACCACGTGCTCGACAAGCTCGGCCAGGCCGGCGTGACCGAGGCGGTGGTCAATGTGCACTACCTGCCGGACCAGATTATCGATCACGTTGCATCGCGCCAGCAACCGCGCGTCACCATTTCGGACGAGCGCGACCAGGTGCTCGGCACCGGCGGCGGCGTGGTCAAGGCGCTGCCGCTGCTCGGCAACGCGCCGTTCTTCCATGTCAATTCCGACACGCTGTGGATCGACGGCGTGCGCTCCAACCTGGCGCGCCTTGCCGAAAACTTCGATCCCGCACGCATGGACATCCTGCTCTTGATGGCGCCGACGGCGACCAGCATCGGCTATAGCGGCCGCGGCGATTACGGCATGCTGCCCGACGGGGCCTTGCGCAAGCGCAAGGAGAAAGAGGTCGTTCCCTTCGTCTATGCCGGCGCGGCGATCCTGTCGCCGTCGATCTTCGCCGATGCGCCGCAGGGCGAGTTCTCGCTGACCAGGATGTTCGACCGCGCCAACGAGCAGGAGCGCCTGTTCGGCCTGCGCCTCGACGGCGTCTGGATGCATGTCGGCACCCCTGATGCCGTGCATGCCGCCGAAGAGGCGTTTCTGGAGAGCGTGGCTTAGAGTTCAGCCACTCGCATCGCTGTCATGCCCCGCGAAGGCGGGGCATCCAGTACGCCGCGGCTTCTCGGCTGAATCTCGACCGTCTCTGGAATACTGGATCATCCGCCTTCGCGGATGATGACAGCGGGAAACAAGCCGCCAGAACCGTAGGATGGCGAACAGCGGGGACGACTTCACCTCCGCCCATGACCATTTGAGTCCGCCTCCCTATATTGGCGCCTGATCCCTCGAATCAGGCAGCCGATGCGCGTTTTCAGTGTTCCCATCTCAGTTCCGTTCCTGCGCACGGTCGTCACGGCCCTGCTCGACGGCCGGCTGGTCGAGGGATTCGAGGCGCGCAAGGAGCCGGCGCGGCTTGCGGACGCCACGCTGTACCTGCCGACCCGGCGCGCCATGCGCGTCGTCCGCGAGATCTTCCTCGACGAGATAAAGGCCGACGCCGTCGTGCTGCCGCGCATCGTCGCGCTCGGCGACATCGACGAGGACGAGCTCGCCTTTGCCGATGAAGGCGAGCAGTTCGCGAGCGCCACTCCGCTCGACATTCCGCCCCGGCTCGGTGAGCTCGAACGGCGGCTGACGCTGGCGCAACTCGTCGCGGCCTGGGCCAAGGGCCCGGTGCTGTCGCCGCTGGTGGTCGGCGGCCCCGCCTCGACGCTGGCTCTCGCCGGCGATCTCGCGCGCCTGATCGACGACATGGTGACGCGCGGCGTCGACTGGAGCGCGCTCGATGGCCTGGTGCCGGACCAGCTCGATCGCTACTGGCAGCACTCGCTCGAATTCCTGCGCATCGCGCGCATCGCCTGGCCCGGCCATCTTGCCGAGATCAATCGGATCGAGCCCGCGGCACGGCGCGATCTCCTGATCGCCGCGGAAGCGAGGCGCCTGACCGCGCATCCCCATGGGCCCGTGATCGCGGCCGGCTCGACCGGCTCGATGCCGGCCACCGCAAAATTCCTGCATGCGGTCGCTTCGCTGCCGCATGGCGCGGTGGTGTTGCCGGGGCTCGACACCGATCTCGACGATGACGCCTGGCGGACCATTGGCGGCGTCCGCGATGCACTCGGCAAGTTCGCGGAACATCCGGCGTCGAACCATCCGCAATATGCCATGCACGCGCTGCTGGAGCGCTTCGGCATCAAGCGCAGTGACGTCGAGCTGCTTCATCCGCCTGCAGAAGGCGGCCGCGATCTGCTCGCATCGGAATCGATGCGGCCGTCGGCCAAGACGGAAGTTTGGCACGACCGGCTGAAGCAGCCGGCTGTCGCGGCAAAGATCGCCGGCGGCATGAAGAACCTCGCGGTGGTCGAGGCCCCCAACCCTGAAATGGAGGCGCTGGCGATTGCGATCGCGATGCGCGAGGCGCGGCAGCTCGACAAGTCGGCGGCGCTGGTGACGCCGGACCGCGCACTGGCACGGCGGGTGATGGCTGCGCTGACCCGATGGGATCTCGCCTTCGACGATTCCGGCGGCGACGTGCTGATGGAAACGTCCGCCGGCGTTTTTGCGCGCCTTGCGGCCGAAGCGGCGACCAAGGGATTGGAGCCGCCGACGCTGCTGGCGATGCTGAAGCATCCGCTGTGCCGGCTCGGCCGCGCTCCGGGCGCCTGGAAGGCCGCAATCGAAGGCCTGGAGCTCGCCGTCTTGCGCGGCACGCGCCCGCCTGCGGGCACGGCAGGCCTGCTGCGTGAATTCAACCGCTTCCGCGAGGAATTGGCCAAGCTGTGGCGCAGCGAGGTTTCCGCGCTCCACAGGGCCGAGCCGCGTGCACGCCTCAAGGCGGAGGATCTCGATCGCATCCAGGCCCTGATCGATGCCTTGCGACAAGCATTGGCGCCGATCGAGAGTCTCGCATCATCGAAACCGTATGACTTCGCCGAGCTCGCGCATCGGCATCGCGAGATCATGATCGAGCTGTCGCGCGACGAGCAGGGCGTCCCGCTGGCCTTCGAGGAGCGCGAGGGCCTCGCGCTCGCCAGCGCCTTCGACGATCTCCTGCGCGGCGGCACGACCAGCGGATTGATGGTGCCGCTGCCTGATTACCCCGACGTCTTCCAGACCGCGTTCGGCGATCGCGCGGTGCGGCGGCGTGACAGACCGGGGGCGCGGCTCCAGATCTACGGCCCGCTGGAATCGCGCCTGATGCAGGCCGACCGGATCATCGTCGGTGGCCTGATCGAGGGCGTCTGGCCGCCGGCGCCGCGCATCGATCCCTGGCTCAGCCGGCCGATGCGGCACGAGCTCGGCCTCGATCTGCCGGAGCGGCGCATCGGCCTCTCCGCCCACGATTTCGCGCAACTGCTCGGCGGAGATGAGGTGATCCTCACCCATTCCGCCAAGGCCGGCGGCGCGCCGGCGGTGGCCTCGCGTTTCCTGCACCGGCTAGAGGCGGTTGCGGGTGACGATCGCTGGAAGGCGGCCATTCGCGCCGGCGAGAAATACGTGCAGTTCGCCGATGCTCTGGACCAGCCCGACGCGGTCAGGCCGATCAAGCAACCCGAACCACGGCCACCGCGCGCGACACGGCCGCTGAAGATGTCGGTGACCGCGATCGAGGACTGGCTGCGCGATCCCTACACGATCTACGCCAAGCACATCTTGCGGCTGGATGCGCTCGATCCCGTCGACATGCCGCTGTCGGCCGCAGACCGCGGCTCGGCGATCCACGATGCGATCGGCGAATTCACGGAAAGCTATGCCACGCGCCTGCCCGACGATCCCGCCCGCGTGCTGCGCGCGATCGGCGAAAAACACTTCGCGCCGCTGATGGAGCGCCCCGAGGCGCGCGCGCTGTGGTGGCCGCGCTTCCAGCGAATCGCGCGCTGGTTCGGCGAATGGGAGACGGCACGGCGCGACGTGGTCGAGGCGATCACCGCGGAGACCCGCGGTGAGATCTCGATCACGCTCGACAATGAACGCAGCTTCCGTCTCTCTGCCCGCGCCGACCGCATCGAACGGCGCCAGGGCGGCGGCTACGCCATCCTCGATTACAAGACCGGCCAGCCGCCGACCGGCAAGCAGGTCCGCATGGGCCTGTCGCCGCAGCTCACGCTGGAGGCGGCGATCCTGCGCGAAGGCGGCTTCCCTGACATCGACGCCGGCTCAACCGTGAGCCAGCTCGTCTATGTCCGCCTCAGCGGCAACAATCCGCCGGGCGAGGAGCGCATCCTCGAGCTCAAGTTCAAGCAAGGCGACGAACCGCAGCCGCCGGATATTGCTGCCGCTGAGGCACGGGCCAAGCTGGAAGCGCTGATCCGCGCCTTCGAGGACGAGAACCAGGCCTACACCTCGCTGAACCTGCCGATGTGGTCCAACCGCTACGGCACCTATGACGACCTCGCCCGCATCAAGGAGTGGTCGGCGGCCGGCGGATTGGGGATCGAGGAATGGTAAAGGCGCCACGCCCCATCCCCGACGAGGTGCGCGCGCGGCAGGCGCGCGCATCCGATCCGACGGCATCGGCCTTCGTGTCGGCCAATGCCGGCTCGGGCAAGACGCATGTGCTGGTGCAGCGCGTGATCCGCCTGCTGCTGTCCGGCGTGCCGCCGGAAAAGATCCTCTGCATCACCTTCACCAAGGCGGCCGCCGCCAACATGGCCGAGCGCGTGTTCACCACGCTCGGCCATTGGGTGACGCTGGACGACACCGCGCTCGATGCGGCGATCCGCGCCGTCGGCATCCCGCATCCCAACGCAAAGCTGCGGCGCGAAGCGCGAAAACTGTTCGCCTGCGCGCTGGAGACGCCCGGCGGACTGAAGGTGCAGACCATCCACGCGCTGTGCACCCGCCTGCTCCAGCAGTTTCCGTTCGAGGCCAACGTGCCGGCGCGCTTTTCCGTCATCGACGAGCGCGACCAGACCGACATGATGGAACGCGCCAATCTGAAGGTGCTGCTGGAGGCCGCGCGCGATCCGGAGACGATCACCGGCCGCGCGCTGCTGACCGCGATGGCCAGCGCCGCCGACGTCACCTTCAAGGAGGTTGTGCGCGAGGCTTGTCTGAGCCGCGATCATTTCATGGCCTGGACCGACGAGGCCGGCAACGCAGAAGCTGCAGCCGCGCAAATGGCGGCCGTGCTCGGCGTTGACGCCGCCGACCGCATCGAGGACGTCGAGACGGAGATTCTCGACGGTCCGTTCCTGCCGCGATCGCGCTGGGACGACATCGCCTTCGCACTGGAGGACGGCAGCAAGTCCGACAACGACCAGGCCAGCCGGCTCCGCGAGGCAAAAGCCTTTTCCGGCAGCGCGCAGGTCGATGCCTATCTCGGCGTCTTCCTCACCGACGAGAAGCTGCCGCGCAAGGCGGTGCTGACCAGGAAGTTTTGCGATCACAACCCCTCCATGGCCCGCCTGTTCGAGAACGAGGCGCAGCGCATCAGTGGATTAATCGAGAAGCGGCGTGCGGTGACCATGCGTGACCGCACGGCGGCCCTGCTCCATATCGCGACCGCGGCGGCAGCGAACTATCGGCGCGAGAAGCAGGAGCGCGGGCTGCTCGACTACGACGATTTGATCGACAAGACGCTGGCGATGCTGAACCGAGTCTCCTCCGGCTGGGTGCATTACAAGCTCGACCGTGGCGTCGACCACGTGCTGATCGACGAAGCCCAGGACACCAGCCCGCGGCAATGGGACATCGTCGCGCACATCATCTCCGAATTCACCGCGGGCGAAGGCGCGCGCGAGGGGCTGAACCGCACCATCTTCGCCGTCGGCGACGAGAAGCAGTCGATCTTCTCGTTCCAGGGCGCCGCTCCCCACGAATTCGACGCGCGCCGTCGCGAGCTGCACCGCAAATTCACCGCCGCCGGGCTGAAATTCGATCCGGTCGCCTTCACCTATTCGTTCCGCTCGGGCGCGGCGATCCTGCACTCGGTCGATCACGTCTTCCGCGACCCCGCGATCTACAAGAGCATCCATTCGGTCGAGATCGGCCATCCCCTGCACAATGCGCTCGCCGATGCAGGGCCCAGCGTGATCGAGCTGTGGGATCTGGCTGAAGCCGACGATCGGCAGGACATCGAGGGCTGGCGCGCACCGTTCGATGGCGTCGCCGTCACCAGCCCCGAGGTCAAGCTCGCCCGCCGCATCCAGGCCGAGATCAAGCGGCTGGTCGAGAGCGGCACGCTGACCGGACATGACGGCGAACGCCGCCCCCTGCGCTACGGCGACATGCTGATTCTGGTCCGCCGCCGCGGCAACGCGTTCGACGCCGTGATCCAGGCGCTGAAGCACGCCAACGTGCCGGTCGCCGGCGCCGACCGGCTGAAGCTCACCGAGCACATCGGCATCATCGACCTGATGAACCTCGCCGACGCGCTGCTGCTGCCGCAGGACGATCTCGCGCTCGCGGTGGCGCTGAAGAGCCCGCTGTTCGGGCTCGACGACGACGATCTGTTTCAGCTTGCCCATGGCCGCAAGGGCTCGCTGCGCCGGGCGCTCGGAGAGCACGCACCGACAAGCGGGAAGTTCGCCACGGCACTGCGCCGGCTTGAGGCCTGCGAGATGCGCGCGCGCGAGGAGACGCCGTTCGCCTTCTACGCCTGGCTGCTCGGCGGCGACGGCGGCCGCGCGCGCATCCTGCGCCGGCTCGGCCACGAGGCCAATGACGCGCTCGACGAATTCCTGGAGCTGGCGCTGAACTACGAGCGCAAGGCGCCGGCGTCGCTGCAAGGCTTCATGGCCTGGCTGCGCTCGGCCGACACCGAAGTGAAGCGCGACATGGAGATCTCGCGCGACGAGGTGCGGGTCATGACTGTGCATGGCGCCAAGGGCCTGGAGGCGTCGGTCGTGTTCATGGTCGACACGACATCGTCGCCTGCGGACTCGCAGCGGGTGCGGCTGATCCACGTGCCGCGCGGCAACGGCGGCGAGGTGGTGGTGTGGGCCGGCCGCAAGGCGGACGATCCCAAGCCGGTCGTCGAGGCGCGCAAGGCCATGCTCGAGGAAACCGAGGACGAATACCGCCGCCTGCTCTACGTCGCGATGACGCGCGCGGCCGACCGGCTGATCGTCGGCGGCTGCATGCCCGGCAATATGAGGACGGTCCGCAAGCTGAGCTGGTACGATTTGGTCGACACAGGGCTCACCGGCTCGGGCCTGGAGAAGCAGACGGTGGAGACGCCGCTTGGCAAGGTGACGCGATTCGCCCGGCCGGAGGACGCCGTTGCCCTCGGCACGCCCGCGACATCCGTGGATCAGACGATCGCGTTGCCGGACTGGCTGCGGACGCCGGCACCGCGCGAGATGCTTGACGACGATGCCGTGCGCCCCTCGGGCCAGTCCGCGGAGGAAGGCCGCGCGGTGCGGTCAGGCGAATCGGTGCAGTCGCGCGCGCTTGCGCTGCAACGCGGCACGCTGGTGCATCGGCTGCTCCAGTCGCTGCCCGACATCGCCACCGAACGCCGGCGCGAGGCCGCGCTCGGCTTCATGGCGCGCAATGCCTCGGACTGGGCGGAGGCCGACAGTACCGCGCTGGCCGACAAGGTGCTCGCCTTGATCGCCGAGCCCCGCTTTGCCCCGGTCTTTGCCGCCGGCAGCCGGGCCGAGGTCGCCATCGCCGGCAGGCTGGAGCGGCCGGGCCGCAGCCCGGCGCTGGTGTCGGGGCAGATCGACCGGCTGGTCGTTCGTCCGGACGAGGTCCTGATCGTCGATTTCAAGACCAACCAGGCGGCGCCCAAAAGCGCGGCCGAGGCGCCCGCGGCCTATGTCCGCCAGCTCGCGCTGTACCGGGCGGTGCTGTCGAGGCTTTATCCCCAAAAGCCTGTCAGGGCCGTCCTGCTCTGGACCGAGGCCCTTGAATATATGGAGATTTCAGCCCCCGCGCTGGACGCGGCGCTGGCATCCCTTCATCTCAGTGTGAGCGTCCTTGACCCGGCAAGGGGCCGTTCATAGGTTGACGCCATGATCCCGGGCGCGATTCCCAACCGCGCCGATTCTTTACAACCGAGTGAGGTACTCCAATGGCCGTTAGCAAGGTTTCCGACGCCGATTTCGAAGCCGAAGTGCTCAAGGCGAACGGCCCTGTGGTCGTCGATTTCTGGGCCGAGTGGTGCGGCCCCTGCCGCATGATCGCCCCCGCCCTCGACGAGATCGCCGGCGCGATGGGCGACAAGGTCAAGATCGTGAAGCTCAATGTCGACGAGAGCCCGAAGACCGCGTCGAAGTATGGCGTGATGTCGATCCCGACCCTGATGATCTTCAAGGGCGGCGAGATGGCCTCCCGCCAGGTCGGCGCAGCGCCGAAGGCGAAGCTCCAGCAGTGGATCACCTCCGCGGTGTGATCCGCGTCGCGAGTAACTGAGAATTCTGCAACGGCCGGCGAATAGCCGGCCGTTTTATTTGTCGTCTGCCGCGGCGCGCTCGATGCCTTCGACGAGCGCCTGAAACATCGCAACCAGTCGCTTGGTGTCGGACGCCAGCGGCTTAAAGAACGCGGCGTCGGCGTCTTCGACTGCCACGACAGCTTTCCGCGCGAGATCGCGGCCCACCTTGGTGACCGTGATCGCCTTGGCGCGCGGGTCCTGGGGATGATCGACCCGCTCGATCAACCCTGCTGCTTCCAGCGCGCGCAACACCTGGGACGTGGTCATCGGATCGATGCCGCTGAGCTGAGAGAGCCGCGCCTGGGTCAGCGTTTCCTCAGCGCCGAACCAGGTCGCCGTTGCCAGCAACACGAATTGGGAATGGGTGAGCTCGTAAGGCTGAAGCGCCACCCGCAACCGGCGTTGCCAGGCGTTCGAGATCTTCCAGAGCAGGAAGCCCGGGCTTTCGGCGGGTCCGGACAGACGGGTCGGGAGTGGCGGCTTCGTCATCGCGCCCCCTCGGCCAGTTTGGACAGGCTCGCGAGCACCTCGGGAAAATCGGCGGAAACCGCCGGGCCGATCTCGGCGGCCTGCGGGCCGCGGGCATCGACGGCGTAGACAATGCGCGTGCGCGCCGGTCCAAGCGGCTCGATGCGGTGGGCGACAAGGATGACGAGATCGCCCACCCGTGTTTCGTCGACGAAGCAGACGTTCTCGCGAACGTCGACCAGCTGCGAGCGCAGCGCCTCCTCGCCGGGCGGCTTCATCGTGAACCAGGTGCCGGTCGCAAACGGTCCGTCGATGTTGATCTGCTCGATGCCCGCGTTCCAGTTTTTCCAGGCGGGGACATCGCGAAAGATGCTCCAGATCGTCTCTGGGGTCGCCGGCGTCTCGATGGCGTATTCGCTCCGCCAGGTGTTTTCGTCGCTCATGGCATGACCTCTCGTTTCATATGTGCGCTTATAATAAGCGCGCATATGATAATGTCAAGCCCGCAGCCCTGATGGAGCCGTCTACTTGATCCACCCCGTCGCCAGCGCGTTCGCGAGCTCCGGCTGGTTGTTGCGACGGGCGAGCGCCGCCATCGTTTCATGGTCGTAGGCGATCTGGCGGAACGTCACCTGCCAGGCACCGTCAGTGAGTTCGAGGATCGCGTAGCGCGCGTGCGGCGTGCCGGCTTCGACCACATGCGGGAACGGGTGCACGTCGCGATAGCCGGGGCTGCCGACACTGCCGGGATTGACGATCAGCCGGCCATCGCGAAGCCGCACCGCGCGGGCGAGATGGGTGTGGGCGCAGAGGATCAGGGACTGCGTGATGCCTTGCGCGAACTGCTCGATGCGATCGAGCGGCGAGAGCGCGACCGTGCCGTCGGGATGCACGGTGTCGAGCCAATAGACCTCGTCGTCGTCGGGCGTTGCGTGGCAGAGGAAGACCCGGTCGCGAAACACGCGCGTCATCGGCTGCGCCCGCAGCCAGTCGAGTTGCGCCGCATTGAGCGCCGCATGGGCAGGACGATCCCACGAGCCCATCTTCTCCGGCGGACGGTCGAGCAAATAGCGGTCGTGATTGCCGAGCACATGCACGGCGTCGAGCTGCATCAGGATCTCGATGGTCCGCCGCGCATCGAGCGGGCCACTCAGCATGTCGCCGAGATTGACGATGTCGGCGATGCCCTGGGCGCGGATGTCGGCGAGCACCGCTTCCAGCGCGAGATGGTTTCCATGGACGTCGGCAATCGCGGCGAAGCGCATTGGCAGTCTCTCTTTCGTTCCCCGGACGCAGCGCGGCGCTTCTTCAGCGGTGCGCTGCAGAGCCGGGGCCCATGTTACGGCATTCTGGGTCCCGGCTCTGCCGTCGCGTCATTTCATGCCGCGCCGCGTCCGGGACACGAGACCGTCTATGCAGGAGGCGTGCCGTTGATGCCGAGCACGTGGCCGGCGAGATAGAGCGAACCCGTGATCAGGATGCGCGGCGGCACCTCGTAGGCGAGCTTCGACAGCGCACGCAGCGCGGCCTCGATGCCGGGCGCGGGCTCGACCCGCATGCCGAGGCTGCGTGCGGCGTCCGCGAGACGGTCGGCCGGCATCGCATTCTCGGTATCGGGAATCGGCACCGCGATGATGTGACGGGTGAGGCCGGCGAAATTGGCGAGAAAGCCTCGCGCATCCTTGTTGGCCATCATGCCCGCGATCACAACCAGCGGCCGCGACACCCGCTCCTCGAGATCGCCGAGCGCGGCCGCTGCGACGCGCCCGCCTTCCGCATTGTGTCCGCCGTCGAGCCAGATCTCCGAGCCCTGCGGCCCCCAGGAGAGCAACTCGCCCGAGGTGATGCGCTGCATCCGCGCCGGCCATTCGGCGCCGACGATGCCGGCCTCGAACGCCGCCTGGTTGACCTTGAACGTCGGAATCGCGCGCAGCGTCGCGATCGCAAGCCCGGCATTGTCGAACTGGTGACGGCCGAACAGGCGCGGCGCGGCGAGATCCATCAGGCCGCGATCGTCGGAATAGACCAGGCGCCCATGCTCGACATTGACGTGCCAGCTCTCGTTCGCGGCAAACAGCGGCGCGCGCATGCGCTTGGCCTGCGCCTCGATCACAGCCATGGCCTCGGGCGATTGTTCGGCCGAGATCACGGGCACGCCGCGCTTGATGATCGCCGCCTTCTCGCCGACGATGGAGGTCAGCGTATCGCCGAGGAAGTCCATGTGGTCCATGCTGACAGGCGTGATCACGGTGGCCGCCGGCGTGTCGACCACATTGGTCGAATCGAGCCGTCCGCCGAGACCGACTTCGAGCAGCACCACGTCCGCCGGGTTCTGCGCGAACAGATGAAACGCGGCGGCCGTCTTCAGCTCGAACACGGTCGCAGGCTCGCCGGCATTGACGCGCTCGACCTCTTCCAGCGCGGCGTACAGCTCGTCGTCGCCGACCAGCACGCCGCCACCGAGGCGGCCGAGCCGGAAACATTCGTTGATGCGAACCAGATAGGGCGAGGTGTAGGCGTGGACGCGCAGGTTTGCTGCTTCCAGCGTCGCGCGCAGATAAGCGAGCGTCGAGCCCTTGCCATTGGTGCCGGCGATGTGGATCACCGGCGGCAGCTTGCGTTCGGGGTGGCCGAGCCGCTCGAGCAGACGATGCATCCGCTCCAGCCCGAGATCGATGCGCTTCTGATGCAGGGCCGACAGCCGCCCGATCATTTCGCCGAGCGGTGGCTTTGCGCTGTCAGGAGATGCGTTCACGCGTGCGGCGCGGCCGGCGCCGTCTCGGAAGCCGATACGATCTGCGCCGGGCTGACGACCGGCTGCACCGATTTCGACGCGGTCTCCAGCGCCGGAGCCTTGGTCAACAGGCGACAGAGCCGCGCCAGGGTCGGGCGCAGCTCATGGCGATGCACGACCATGTCGATCATGCCGTGCTCTTTCAGGTACTCGGCGCGCTGAAAACCTTCCGGGAGCTTCTCGCGGATGGTCTGCTCGATCACGCGCGCGCCGGCAAAGCCGATCAGCGCGCCGGGCTCGGCGATCTGCACGTCGCCCAGCATCGCGTAGGAGGCGGTGACGCCGCCGGTGGTCGGATTGGTCAGCACGACGATGTAGGGCTGCTTTGCTTCGCGCAGCATCTGTACCGCAACGGTCGTGCGCGGCATCTGCATCAGCGACAGGATGCCTTCCTGCATGCGCGCGCCGCCTGATGCGGCGAACACGATGAACGGCGACTTCTTCTCGACCGCCAGTTCGAGCCCACGCACGATGGCCTCGCCCGCGGCCATGCCGAGCGAGCCGCCCATGAAGTCGAAATCCTGCACGGCGATGACGACGGCGGCGCCTTCGAGCTTGCCGTAGCCGACCTTGATCGCGTCATTCAGGTTGGTGCGCGCACGCGCATCCTTGATGCGGTCGACGTATTTCTTTTCGTCGCGGAACTTGAGCGGGTCCGGCGTGACCTCGGGCAGCGCGACGTCGTACCAGGTCTCGTTGTCGAAGATCGACTTCAGACGTGCCACCGCGCCCATGCGCATGTGGTAGTTGGAGCCGGGAATGACGAACTGGTTGGCCTCGACGTCCTTGTAGAACACGAGCTGCCCGGAATCCGGACACTTGATCCACAAATTCTCCGGCGTCTCCCGCCGCAGCATGTTGCGGATTTTCGGCCGGACCACATTGGTAAGCCAGTTCATGGTTTGCTCCGATGTGCGATCCCGCTCCGGGAACCGCCTGAAGGAATATATGGCTGCCGGACCCTGCCCCGGCAAGCCGCCGTGTCGTCCGCCCCAAAAGCGGAATTATGGCCTATTCCGCCGCCTGCTGCGCGCCCTTGACGCCCTGGGCCAGGGACGCCGTCAATTCGGCGACGGCGTTAACGGTTTTGGCGGTGGCCCGGCCCTCTGCATCGAGGCTGTTCTTGAGCGCATCGACCAGCGCGGTACCGACCACCGCGCCGTTCGCATGCGACGCGATGGCGCGCGCGGTCTCCGGCGTGCGGATGCCGAAACCGACGCAGACCGGCAGCTTGGTGTGGCGCTTGATGCGGGCGACCGCTTCGCTCACCGCCGAGGAGTCCGCCGCCGCAGCCCCCGTGATGCCGGTGATCGAGACGTAGTAGACGAAGCCCGAAGTGTTGGCGAGCACGGCCGGCAGGCGCTTGTCGTCGGTCGTTGGCGTCGCCAGGCGAATGAAGTTCAGGCCGGCCTTCATGGCGGGCAGGCAGAGCTCGTCGTCTTCTTCCGGCGGCAGATCGACGATGATGAGGCCGTCGACGCCGGCAGTCTTGGCATCGACCAGGAACCTGTCGACGCCGTAGATGTAGATCGGATTGTAATAGCCCATCAGCACGATCGGCGTCGCATTATCGTCCTTGCGGAAGCCGCGCACGAGCTCGAGCGTCTTCTTCAGCGTCATGCCGGCCTTGAGCGCGCGCAGGCCCGCCGCCTGGATCGACGGACCGTCGGCCATCGGATCGGTGAAGGGCATGCCGATCTCGATCACGTCGGCGCCGGACTTCGGCAGCGCCTTGATGATCTCGAGCGAGGTGGCGGGATCTGGATCGCCGGCCATCAGAAAGGTGACGAAGGCCGAGCGGCCCTGCTTCGCAAGCTCGGCAAAACGGGTGTCGATACGCGTGGTCACTTGCTCTTGCCCTTCAGGATGTCGCCGACCTGCGGGACGTCCTTGTCGCCGCGGCCGGAGAGATTGACGACCATCAGGTGATCTTTTGCCCGCTTCGGCGCGAGCTCCATCACCTTGGCGATGGCATGCGCGGGTTCGAGCGCGGGGATGATGCCTTCCAGCTTTGACAGCAGCTGGAACGCAGCCAGCGCCTCGTCGTCGGTCGCGGACAGATAATTCACGCGGCCGACCTCGTGCAGCCAGGAATGTTCGGGGCCGATGCCGGGATAGTCGAGACCGGCCGAGATCGAATGGGCGTCCTGGATCTGGCCGTCCGCGTCCATCAAGAGATAGGTGCGATTGCCGTGCAGCACGCCGGGACGGCCGCCTGCGATCGACGCCGCATGCAATTGCGTCAGCCCGTGGCCGGCGGCTTCGACGCCGAAGATCTCGACGGTGGAATCGTCGAGGAAGGGGTGGAACAGGCCCATCGCGTTGGAGCCGCCGCCGATGCAGGCGACCAGCGAATCCGGCAGGCGGCCTTCGACCTCCTGCATCTGCGCCTTGGTCTCGTTGCCGATGATCGACTGGAAGTCGCGCACCAGCGTCGGATAGGGATGCGGGCCCGCCACCGTGCCGATACAGTAGAACGTGTTGTGCACGTTGGTGACCCAGTCGCGCAGCGCCTCGTTCATGGCGTCCTTCAGCGTGCGCGTGCCCGACTGCACCGGGACCACCTTGGCACCCAGCATCTCCATGCGGATGACGTTGGGCTGCTGCCGCTCGACGTCGACGGCACCCATATAGACCACGCATTCGAGGCCGAAGCGCGCGCACAGCGTCGCGGTGGCAACCCCGTGCTGGCCGGCGCCGGTCTCGGCGATGATGCGCTTCTTGCCCATGCGCCGCGCCAGCATGATCTGGCCGAGCACGTTGTTCACCTTGTGCGAGCCGGTGTGGTTGAGCTCTTCGCGCTTGAGGTAGATTTTTGCGCCGCCGAGATGCTCGGTGAGACGCTCGGCGAAATAGAGCGGCGAGGGCCGGCCGACATAGTTCTTGAGATAGCCGTTCATCTCGGCCTGGAAAGCCGGGTCGGCCTTGGCCGCGGTGTAGGCCTTCTCGAGATCGAGGATCAGCGGCATCAGAGTTTCGGCGACGAAGCGGCCGCCGAAAATGCCGAAATGGCCGCGCTCGTCGGGGCCGCTGCGGTAGGAATTTGGCTTGGCGATGTTCATCGGACGCTCAACTCTTGGGTGGCGCGCGCGGCGCGGATGAAGGCCTTGATCATCTCGGGGTCCTTGACGCCGGCGGCGCTCTCGACACCGGAGGACACGTCGACGCCACCGGCGCGGGTGACGCGAAGGGCTTCAGTGACGTTGTCGGCGTGAAGCCCGCCCGAGACCATGTAGGGCAATTTCAGATCGAGGTTTTCGAGCAGGTGCCAATCGAACGGCGCCCCTAAGCCGCCGGGCCGCGTCGCGTCCTTCGGCGCGCGCGCATCGAACAGGATGCGGTCGGCGACCGCGGCGTAGCCGGGCAGCACGGCAAGATCGGCTGACGTTGCGACCGGCACCGCCTTCATCACGGGGCGGCCGAACTTCTGCTTGATGTCGCGCAGCCGCGCGACGGTCTCCTTGCCATGGAGCTGGAAAATATCCGGCGACAGCGCGTCCATGATGTTGTCGAGCGTGGCGTCATCGGCATCGACCGTGAGCGCGACCTTGAGCGCGCGCCGCTGCACCTGGCGGCCGAGATCGCGGCCAAGCTCCAGCGACAAATGCCGGGGCGACGGCGGAAAGAACACGAACCCCACCATGTCGGCGCCCGCGTCGAGCGCTGTTTCGAGCGTCTCGCGCGTGGACAGGCCGCAGATTTTGACGAGCAGGGACATGGTCTCAAAGCAGGTAAAGGCCGCAAGTCCGCGGCCGGAAAGCAGGGTTTTCGGTTGCGGCCGCTTCTACAACGTCGCGCGCTGCTTGTCTCGCCCGACGGGCCCGTAAAGGCCCACCCCGACGGGGGCGGGGAGGCGCTGGGAATCGGGCTTCGCCGCGACCGTCTGGGCCCGCAGGCCGGCCAGTTCGGTCCGGGCGCTGCGCGCGTCCGCCTCATGCCGGCGGGCCGCGCGGCGCCAGTGCCGCTGGCCCAACCAGACGGCACAGCCGCCGGCCAGGACGCCCAGCGCCGCCACCAGGATCAGCAGCAGGAACAGCGGCAGCGTGACCGACAATGCCGGGTCGTCGGAGACAAAGGGATCGAAGGAGACCGTGACGAAATGCCGGTTGGAGACGGCGAACACCACCAGGATCAGACCCAGCGGAATCACGATCAGCGCGGTCAGGAACTTTCGCATCTCGCTTCGCTCGCCTTGAATCAAGCTTCCGGCCGCATCGCTCGCGACCGCGGGAAACCCTGACGCCGGGCCTTAGTCTGCCGCGCCGGGATCCGGATGGTCGCGGTTCAGCCGCTCCCGCATTTCCTTGCCGGTCTTGAAGAACGGAACGCTCTTCTGATCGACGGGCACATGGGCGCCGGTGCGCGGATTGCGCCCGGCGCGTGCAGGGCGATGCTTGACCGAGAAGGCACCGAAGCCGCGCAACTCGACGCGGTCGCCGCGTGCGAGAGCCGCTACGATCTCTTCGAGAATCGCATTCACAATGTTCTCGACATCCCGCTGGTACAGATGCGGGTTGTGCTCGGCGATACGCTGAACAAGTTCGGATTTGATCATCGAGAGATAGGACCCGGAAGCGTGCGGATGACCATTTCCGTGAAAATACCGTGATCTGTCAAGACGCTAAATCAAGGTTGAGCGTCGTGAAAATGCGTGACAAATGCCAAAAAAGCAGGCTGCCCCGACACTCGCCAGACGAGAATACCCTTGAGCGCTCGCCCGTCCCCGTCAGTTTGACGCAGCCGGCTGCCACAAGGCCAGCATTCCATCCATTCCGAACCGGTCGACGGCCTGCGCGACGCCGGTTTGCCCGATTTGATGCGCAATCGAGCCTAAACCCAGCGCTTCCAGCGTCACGGCAGCGGCCGTCTTGAGGAACGGCAGGTCGCCGAAGCGCGTCTGGAGCTTGTAGTCGCGTACCGAAAGCCCCTTCTTGACGCCCTTCTGCTCGACCAGCCAGGTCACCGCAGCCTTCTCGTCGCCGATCTGGTCGATCAGCTTGAGATCGATCGCCTGGCGTCCGGTGAAGACGCGGCCGTCGGCCACTTTCTCGAGCTGCGTGTCGTCCATGCCACGCCGTTCCTTCACCAGTCCCTTGAACCAGGCGTAGGAATCCTTCACCAGCGCGTCGAGCGCGGCCCGCGCCTCGGGACTGGTCGGCTCAAAACCGTTGGGCGCGGCCTTCAGTGGCGAGGATTTTACCTCCTCGACCTTGACGCCGATGGTCTTCAGGAGCTCGGTGACGTTGGGATACTGGAACAGCACACCGATCGAGCCGACCAGCGAGCTCTGCTGCGCGATGATGTGGTCGCTCGCGATCGCCGTGATGTAACCGCCGGAGGCGGCGAGACCCTCGACCACGACGACGAGCGGCTTCTTCGCCTTGAGCCGGACAAGCGAGTCGTAGAGCTGCTCGGAGCCTGCGGTGGTGCCGCCCGGCGAGTTGATGTGAACGATGACGGCGGCAGCCTGCGAATTCTCCAGCCGCTCCAGCGCCTGCGTGCGATCGGAATCGCTGCGGATCAGGCCGTCGATCTGGACCCGCGCTATCGAGCCGGCGGATGCGAACGTGCCGCGCGCACCGGGCGTCGCGATCAGCGCGAAGCCCGCGATCGCCGCGATCGCGATCAGCGCGGCCACGACGCGCCAGAACGTCAGCTTGCGGCGGATCCTGCGGCGATCGACGATGATGTCCGAATCGAGCGACATCGGAATATCTCCAAATGAAAGGCCCAGGCGCGTTGTGCCGTCACGGCGTGACCAACGGCTTATCTGGATACATCAATTGCGGCGCAATTTGAAGAAAACAAGGCTGGCTGCGGTGTAGGCCCGGACGCCGCCACACACTCAAGTGTCGTCCCGGCCTAGTGCGCAATTGCGCACGGGGGGCCGGGACCCATAACCACAAAAGGTAATTTGGCGAAGACTCTTCGTTCGGTACTTCTACCGCCCACCATCGATAGATCACGCGGTATGGGTCCCGGCCTTCGCCGGGACGACGATCGCAACAAAAAAAGCCCCGGCTTGCGCCGGGGCTTTGATGTCGGCGAAACGAACGTTTCGCTTACTTGCTGTCGCGGTTCTTGAGCGCGGTGCCGAGGATGTCGCCGAGCGTCGCACCCGAATCGGAGGAGCCGTACTGCGCGATGGCTTCCTTCTCTTCGGCGACTTCGAGCGCCTTGATCGACACCTGGACCTTGCGGGCCTTCTTGTCGAACTGGATCACGCGGGCATCGACCTTCTCGCCGACGGCGAAGCGTTCGGCGCGCTGGTCGTTGCGGTCACGCGCGAGCTCCGAGCGCTTGATGAAGGTGGTGAAGTCGGTACCGGCGATCTTCACCTCGATACCGCTCTCCTTCACTTCGAGCACTTCGCAGGTCACGACCGCGCCCTTCTTGACATCGCCCGGCTCGGCGAAGGGATCGCCTTCGAGCTGCTTGATGCCGAGCGAGATACGCTCCTTCTCGACGTCCACATCGAGCACCACGGCCTTCACCATGTCGCCCTTCTTGTAGTTGTCGATCACCTGCTCGCCCGGAAGCTTCCAGTCGAGGTCGGAAAGGTGGACCATGCCGTCGACGTCGCCCTCGAGACCCAGGAACAGACCGAACTCGGTCTTGTTCTTGACCTCGCCCTCGACCACCGAACCGGTCGGGTGACCTTCGACGAAGACCTCCCAGGGGTTGCGCATGGTCTGCTTGAGGCCGAGCGAGATGCGGCGCTTGATGGAATCGACTTCCAGCACCTGCACTTCGACTTCCTGCGAGGTCGAGACGATCTTGCCGGGGTGCATGTTCTTCTTGGTCCACGACATCTCGGAGACGTGGATCAGGCCTTCGATGCCCGGCTCGAGCTCGACGAACGCACCGTAGTCGGTGATGTTGGTGACGCGGCCGGTGAAGCGGGCACCCAGCGGGTACTTGGCTTCGATGCCCTGCCACGGATCGTCCAGCAGCTGCTTCATGCCCAGCGAGATGCGGTGCGTCTCGTGGTTGATCTTGATGATCTTGACCTTCACGGTCTGGCCGATCGAGAGCACCTCGGTCGGGTGGTTGACGCGGCGCCACGCGATGTCGGTGACGTGCAGCAGGCCGTCGATGCCGCCGAGATCAACGAACGCACCGTAGTCGGTGATGTTCTTGACCACGCCGTCGATGACCTGACCCTCTTCGAGGTTCTGCACCAGCTCCTGACGCTGCTCGGCGCGGGTCTCTTCCAGCACCGTGCGGCGGGAGACGACGATGTTGCCGCGGCGGCGGTCCATCTTCAGGATCTGGAACGGCTGCGAGTTGTTCATCAGCGGCGCAACGTCGCGGATCGGACGGATGTCGACCTGCGAGCGCGGCAGGAAGGCCACGGCACCGTCGAGGTCGACGGTGAAGCCGCCCTTGACCTGGTTGAAGATGACGCCGTTGACCTTCTCGTTGTTCTGGAACGCCTTCTCGAGCTTGCCCCAGCTCTCTTCGCGGCGCGCCTTGTCGCGCGACAGCACGGCTTCGCCGAGGGCGTTCTCGATGCGATCGAGGAACACTTCCACCTCGTCGCCGACCTTGATCTCGCTGTCACGGCCGGGGCCGGAAAATTCGCGCAGGGCGACGCGGCCCTCGGTCTTCAGGCCGACGTCGATGACGGCCATGTCCTTTTCAATTGCAACCACCTTGCCCTTGACGACGGAGCTTTCCTGCAGGTTGCCACCTGCGAAGGACTCGTCGAGCATCGCGGCGAAATCGTCGCGCGAGGGGCTATAGGTATCAGCAGAAATCGAAGCCATTTGTTCTCCAGTTGCGGATGTCTTGCCGGCCGTTGGGTTCATGGGCGCATCGCACGCGCAGTGTCGGAAGGTCCGCAAGACCTTCGAGCGACCGCTTGCTGCCCCGGCTGGCACCGGAACGGCGGAAGCGGGCCGGCTGAGGCCCGCGCGTTCGATACGTGGAAATCTTTGTCCGGAGCCTGGATCGCACCGGTCCCGAAACAGGCGGACCGGGGGTATCGACCTCAAAGAGCGGGAGCGGGCGCTTCCTCCAATGACGGCTGCGGCTTAACCCCGCGACCGGCCCGCTCGGACGGCCTCGATAATGTCGATGGCGGCCCGGACGCCGCCTTCTATATCGAGTTGGGAGTTATCTAGCAAGTAAGCATCAGGGGCGGGTTTCAGGGGTGCAATCGGCCGGTTCTTGTCGCGTTCGTCACGCTGGATGATGTCGGCGAGCACGGCCGCCTCGTCCGCCTCCTCGCCCCGCGCCTTGGCCTCCATGGTGCGGCGGCGGGCGCGAACCTTGGGGTCCGCCACGACAAAAATCTTCACGTCGGCATGAGGGCAGATCACGGTTCCAATGTCCCGGCCGTCCAGCACGGCGCCGGGCGGATCGGCGGCGAATTGCCGCTGGAAATTGACCAGGGCCTCGCGAACCCTTGGGATCGCGGAGACGATCGAGGCGCCCTCGCCGACCTTCTGGGTCTTCAGGGCGGGATCGCCGAACTTTTCGGGATCGAGTTCCAGCGCCGCCGCGACCGCAGCCGCCTCGTCGCGGAGATCATGGCCCGATTGCATCAAGGCGTAGGCGACTGCGCGATAGATCACGCCGGTATCAAGATGACGATAGCCGTAATGATGAGCGAGACGCTTGCCCAGCGTCCCCTTGCCCGAAGCCGCGGGCCCGTCGATGGCGATGATCATGAAAACTCGGCCCCAAGCGAACGCATCATCGGAATGAAATCCGGGAAACTGGTGGCGATGAAGGCGGTGTCGTCGACGGTCACGGGCTGGTCGGAGGCGCAGCCCATCACCAGCGCAGACATCGCGATGCGATGGTCCATGTGGGTGGCGACGGTGCCGCCGCCGGGGACGTGACCGCGGCCCTGGACGATCAGATCGTCGCCGGAAACCTCGACCTCGACGCCGTTGACGCGCAGCATCTCGGCGGTGGCCTCCAGGCGGTCGGATTCCTTGACGCGCAGCTCGTGCAGGCCGCGCATGATCGTCGTGCCTTCGGCGAACGAGGCCGCAACCGCCAGCACGAGATATTCGTCGATCATCGAGGGTGCGCGCTCCGGCGGCACCTCGACGCCGCGCAGCTTTGACGCGCGCACGCGCAGCTGCGCCATCGGCTCGCCGGCATCGCCGCGCACTTCGCTCTCCTCGATCGAGGCGCCCATTTCGCGCAGCGTGGTGAACAGGCCGGTGCGCAGCGGATTGGTCATGACATCCGACAGCACGACATCGGAGCCCTCGGCGATCAGCGCCGCAACGACCGGGAAGGCCGCCGAGGAGGGATCGGCGGGCACCACGACATTGGCGCCATGCAGCTCGGGCTGGCCCACGAGGGTGATGCGGCGGCCGTGCAGGCCCTCCTTCGTGGAGGTGATGTCGGCGCCAAAGTGTTTCAGCATCAGCTCGGTATGGTCGCGGCTGGCCTCGTTCTCGATCACCGTGGTGATGCCCGGCGCCGCGAGGCCCGCGAGCAGCACGGCGGATTTGATCTGGGCCGAGGCGACCGGCGTCTTGTAGGTGATCGGCAGCGGATCGCGCGCGCCCTGGACGGTCAGCGGCAGACGGCCGCCCTCGCCGCCGGAGACGACCCTGGCGCCCATCTTCTCGAGCGGGTCCAGGATCCGGCGCATGGGACGGCTGCGCAGCGAGGCGTCGCCGTCGAAGACCGCCGAGATCGGGCAGCCGGCGACGGCGCCCATGACCAGCCGGCAGCCGGTGCCGGAGTTACCGAAATCCAGCGCCGCCTTGGGCTGGGCAAAGCCAGCGACGCCCACGCCCTGCACCTTCCAGGCGAAATCGCCGGTGCGCTCCACCCTGGCGCCCAGCGCCTGCATGGATTTGGCGGTGTTGAGGACGTCCTCGCCCTCCAGCAGGCCCGAAATCCGGGTCTCGCCGACCGCGAGCGCGCCCAGGATGAGGGCGCGGTGGGAGATCGACTTGTCCCCGGGCACCCGTACTTTCCCGGTCAGGGGACCGTTTGCGCGCGACTGAAGCGGCCTCGGTTGGTCGGAATGGGTCAAGATTGTGTCCTTGAATATGCCCCGGAGAGCTGGGGCGCAGGTACCACATGGTCCGCGCCCCGTCACCGGCATGTCTTTCTCCCGTAATGCGCTATTGACAGCGGGCCGCCAACTAGCCAAGTGAAACACCGCTTTTCAGACATTCCCAGGATTCCTCTGCCGTGGCCAAGTCCGAACTCGGAACCAAACGTATTTGCCCGACCACGGGCAAGAAGTTCTACGACCTCAACAAGAATCCGGTGATCTCGCCCTATACCGGCGAAGTGGTCCCGATCGCGCCCGTGGCGCCTGCGCGCGCGACTCGCGGCGCCGAAGCCCGCCACACGGCCGCTGCGGACACCACGCCGGAGCCGGCGGAGGCCGAAGAGTTGGTCTCCCTCGAGGAGGCTGATGCCGAGGAGAACACCGGCAAGGTCAAGGCCGTCGTGCCCGAATCGGAGGACGATATCGAGGTCGACGAGACCCTCGACGACGACGATGACGATGATTCGACCTTCATTGCCGACGAAGAAGAGGGCGATGAGGACGTGACCGACATCATTGGTGATGTCGGAGGCGATGAAGAGACTTGAGATCAGCCCTGATCTGTGAAAAAGGGTGCACCGCGCGAGTCGCCTAGGGCTCGCCGGCCGGGACGGATCCCCCAGGATCCTCCCCACTGGAAGACTTAAGGGGCCATAGCTCAGCTGGGAGAGCGCTTGCATGGCATGCAAGAGGTCGGCGGTTCGATCCCGCCTGGCTCCACCACGCTTCGCCCTTCGGGCTACGCGTGGCGCAGCCGCGCGGGGCCCGAAGGGCGAAGCGTGGTGTCCGGCGAAGGGCGAAGACGGACTGGTAGAATTGCCTCCCCTCAACGACTGCCCAGGCGAAAGCCGTCAATGTGGTACGTCTACATTCTCCGCAGCATCGAATTTCCTGAACAAGAGTACATCGGCGCCACGGAAGATTTGAAACGGCGTGTTCCGGAACACAATGCGGGCAAGTCTTCCCACACCGCCAAGTTTAAGCCCTGGAAGCTGATCTGGTACTGCGCTTTCCCCGACAAGCATAAGGCGCTCGCGTTTGAGGCGTACCTGAAGTCTCACTCCGGCCGCGCCTTCACGAAGAAGCGGCTGTCGTAAGCGCCGCCCCCCTACTCCCCGATCACCGCATTGAGCCGATCGCGTAGCGCGACGATCTCATCCTTCATCGCCACCAATTCCGACACCGAGCAATCCGACGCCGCCAGGATCGACTGCGGCACGGCGCGCGCCTTGTCCTTCAGCGCGTGGCCCTGCGGCGTCAGTGCGATCAGCACCTGACGCTCGTCCTCGCTCGAGCGGGTGCGCTTGACCAGGTGGGCGGCTTCGAGGCGCTTGAGCAGCGGCGTCAGCGTGCCCGAATCCAGAAACAGCCTCTCGCCGATGTCCTTGACCGGCACGTCGTCGCGCTCCCACAGCACCAGCATCACCAGATATTGCGGATAGGTCAGGCCGAGGCGGTCGAGCAGCGGCTTGTAGACGCGGTTGAAGGCATGCGCGGCCGAATAGACCGCGAAGCAGATCTGGTTGTCGAGCCGCAGCGGCGCGTCCGCTGCCGAGTGTTTCCGAGCCATGGAGAATCTCACGAGGTTTGTCCGCATTGTGGGGCCGTGCGGCGGGACATTCAATTGCGAACAATTAAATGTGAGACGTCGCAATTTCAATTGCGCACAATCTAATTGTCTGCGATAGAGATCGCACCCCACCGAAACCCAGGGAGACGAAAATGTCCGTGAACGTCCTGTACAAGACCAGCGCAAAAGCCACCGGCGGCCGCGACGGCCATGCCGCGACCCTCGACGGCGCGCTCGACGTCAAGCTCACCACGCCGAAGGAGCTCGGCGGCGGCGGCGGCGCCGGCAACAATCCCGAGCAGCTGTTTGCGGCCGGCTACGCCGCCTGCTTCATCGGCGCGATGAAGTTCGTGGCCTCGCAGGGCGGCCCGAAGGTCCCCGCCGACGCCGCCGTCACCTCGACCGTCGGCATCGGCCCGCGCTCCGAAGGCGGCTTCGGCCTCGACATCGACCTCGCCGTCTCGCTGCCGGGCCTTGCCCGCGCCGAGGCCGAAGCGCTGGTCGCCAAGGCGCACCAGGTGTGCCCCTATTCCAATGCCACGCGCGGCAATGTCGACGTTCGCCTGACGGTCGTCTGATCGAAAGTGCGGATTGGCTGGCCCGGGATCCCCCTCGGGCCGGCCGCTTCCGTTTGATTGTGCCGGATCCTGTTTTGCCAGATCCTGTTTTGCCATGCCGCGGGATTGACGCGCGGCGGTGCATGCGGCCCTACGCAACAAGCCATTGCTGGCGCAAAAAAACCTCGCTAGGCCTGTGACCAACGATCGACACAGGGGAAGCGAAGGCATGAGTTCTGAAGCCGTTACGGGTGCAATGAGCGGACTGCGCGTCATCGATCTCACGCGCGTGCTCGGCGGCCCCTACTGCACCCAGATCCTCGCCGACCATGGCGCCGACGTGATCAAGGTCGAGCCGCCCGCCGGCGACGAGGTGCGCGACTGGGGCCCTCCCTTCCACGAGGAGGACGCGGCCTATTTCATCGGCATCAACCGCAACAAGCGCTCGATCGGCCTCGACCTCGCCTCCGAGGGCGGCCGCGTCGTGCTGCTCAAGATGCTGGAGACGGCCGACGTCCTGATCGAGAATTTCAAGCCGGGCACGCTGGAGAAATGGGGCATCGGCAACGAGGTGCTGCGCGAGAAATTCCCGCGCCTCGTACATTGCCGGATCTGCGGCTTCGGCGCCGATGGTCCGCGCGGCGGCAATCCCGGCTATGACGCCATCATCCAGGCGATGACCGGCATGATCGCGGCGACCGGCTCGCCCGAGAGCGGACCGATGCGGATCGGCGTGCCGCTGGTCGACATCACGACCGGCCTCTATGCGGCGATCGGCATCCTGATGGCGCTGTCGGAGCGGCAGCGCTCGGGCAAGGGCCAGTTCCTGGAGACGACGCTGTACGAGACCGGCCTTGCCATCATGCATCCGCACACCGCGAACTATTTCATGCATGGCAAGCCGCCTGGCCTGACCGGCAACGAGCATCCCAACCTCGTGCCTTACGCAATCTTCCCGACGAAGACCGACAACATCTTCATCGGCGTCGGCAATGACGGCACCTTCAGGAAGCTCGCCAAGGAGATCGGCAAGCCCGAGCTCGGCACCGATCCGCGCTTTGCCCGCAACAAGGACCGCATCGCCAATCGCGAGGCGCTGCGCGCCGAACTGGCCGCCGTGTTCAGCCAGCACGAGGCCGAGCCGCTCTGCAATCGCCTGCTCGCAGCGGGCCTGCCCGCAGGCCCCGTGCAGAAGATCGACCAGGCGTTGACCAACCCGCACACGATCGCCCGCGGCGATGTCATCGAGAAGGATTGGTACAAGGGCGTGGCCTCGCCGATCCGGCTCGATCGCAGCAAGCCGAGCCTGCGCCGCCTGCCGCCGAAATTCAGCCAGCACGCGGCGGAGGTGCTGGGCGAGTTCGGATATTCCAAGGCCGAGATCGACGCGATGGTCAAGAAGGGCACGGTCTGCGGTCCCGAGCGCAAGCGCTAAGGCTTCGAAGAGAACGAGATCGAGCGGCAGCGCGGGTGCGCTCCCTCCCCGCTTGCGGGGGAGGGAGTCTCCACAATTGGACAATCCCCCGAGGAGAAAGCCCTCACCCGCGCCTTCGGCGCGACCTCTCCCGCAAGCGGGAGAGGTATTCGAACCCGCGGCCTCGCCTGCCCCACATCATCCAATGCCGCACTGCGGCGCGAGCACGCATGTGCAGCGCGAATGGAGGAGGCTGCCCGCGGCGTCTTCGCCTATTTGACAGCTTCCCTTTTCCCGCGCTTGCCGCTTTCGTTTCGGCCGCTTACACAGTCATGTGAACGTCATATGGCGCTGCTAGCGCAAGCGCTTCTTTATTGACGGGCAAGGGAGGTTTTCTTGATGGCTCTTCGACACTTTGGGGCAGCTGCCGCATTTGCAATCACGGTCGGCATGTCGGCCTCTCCGGCCCTGGCCGTGACCGAAATCCAGTGGTGGCACGCGATGACCGGCGCCAACAACGACGTCATCGTCAAGCTCGCCACCGACTTCAACGCGTCGCAGACCGACTACAAGGTCATCCCGACCTACAAGGGCAACTACCCCGATACGATGAACGCGGGCATCGCCGCGTTCCGCGCCGGCAACGCGCCGCACATCATGCAGGTGTTCGAAGTCGGCACCGCGACCATGATGGCCGCGACCGGCGCCGTGAAGCCGGTCTACAAGCTGATGGCCGAGGCCGGCGAGAAGTTCGATCCCAAGATCTACCTGCCCGCCATCACCGGCTACTATTCGACGTCGAAGGGCGAGATGCTGTCGTTCCCCTTCAACTCGTCCTCGACCGTGATGTGGGTCAACCTCGACGAGCTCAAGAAGGCGAACGTCGGGATTCCCAAGACCTGGCCCGAAACGTTCGAGGCCGCCAAGAAGCTGAAGGCGTCAGGTCATGACACCTGCGGCTTCTCGGGCTCCTGGATCACCTGGGTCAATCTCGAGCAGCTCTCGGCCTGGCACAACGTGCCGCTGGCAAGCAAGGCCAACGGCCTCGACGGCTTCGACACCGTGCTGGAGTTCAACGGACCGCTTCAGGTCAAGCATCTCGAAACCCTGGTCGAGCTCCAGAAGACCAAGGTCTACGACTATGCCGGCCGCACCAACACCGGCGAGGGCCGCTTCACCTCGGGCGAATGCCCGATCTACCTGACCTCGTCGGCGTTCTTCGGCAACGTCAAGGCGCAGGCCAAGTTCGCCTTCACCGCCGTGCCGATGCCGTATTATCCGGACGTGAAGGGCGCGCCGCAGAACTCGATCATCGGCGGTGCTTCGCTCTGGGTCATGGGCGGCAAGTCGGCCGAGGAATACAAGGGCGTCGCGAAGTTCCTGACCTTCCTCTCCGACACCGATCGCCAAGTCTATATCCACAAGGCCTCGGGCTATCTGCCGATCACCAAGGCGGCCTATGAGAAAGCCAAGGCCGAGGGCTTCTACAAGGATCAGCCCTATCTCGAGACCCCGCTGCTCGAGCTGACCAACAAGGAGCCGACCGAGAACTCGCGCGGTCTGCGCCTCGGCAACATGGTGCAGCTGCGTGACGTCTGGTCGGAAGAGATCGAGCAGGCGCTCGCCGGCAAGAAGACCGCCAAGCAGGCGCTCGACGCCGCCGTCGAACGCGGCAACACCATGCTGCGCCAGTTCGAAAAGACCGCCGTCAAGTGAGGCATTGAAGCGGCAGGCCGCGACCCGGCCTGCCGCTTCCCATGACATCATGCAAAAGCAAGCCATTTTCCAGTCAAAGCTATTGCCCTACGCGCTGGTTGCGCCGCAGCTCGCGATCGTTCTGATTTTCTTCTACTGGCCGGCCCTGCAGGCGGTGATCCAGTCCTTCCTGCTCCAGGATGCCTTCGGTCTGTCGACGAGCTTCGTCTGGTTCGAGAATTACGTCGAGCTGTTTGGGGATCGCGCCTATTTCGAAGCGATCGTCCGGACCTTCTTCTTCTCGTTCGCCATCGCCGTCTCGTCGCTGTCCTTCGCGCTGCTGCTCGCCGTGATGGCGGACAAGCCGCTGCGCGGCTCGATGCTCTACCGCACGCTGCTGATCTGGCCCTATGCGGTCGCACCGCCCGTCGTCGGCGTGCTCTGGATCTTCATGCTGCATCCCTCGCTGGGCGTGCTGTCGCGCTATCTGCGCGGCCTGGGCGTCGACTGGAATCCGCTGCTCGACGGCGACCAGGCCGCGGCGCTGATCATCCTCGCCGCCGCCTGGAAGCAGATCTCCTACAATTTCCTGTTCTTCCTCGCCGGCCTGCAAGCCATCCCGAAAAGCGTGCTCGAAGCCGCAGCGATCGACGGCGCGCGCCCGATGCGCAGGTTCTGGACCGTGACGTTCCCGCTGCTGTCGCCGACCATCTTCTTCCTGCTGGTCGTCAACATCGTCTACGCCTTCTTCGACACCTTCGGCATCATCGACACCATGACCCGCGGCGGTCCCGGCAAGTCGACGGAAACGCTGGTCTACAAGGTCTATTCGGACGGCCTGCTCGGCGGCAATCTCGGCAGCTCGGCGGCGCAATCGGTGATCCTGATGATCATGGTCATCGTGCTGACGGGAATCCAGTTCCGCTTCGTCGAACGCAAGGTGACCTACTGATGGTCGAAGACGAGGGTATCAGGCGCTACGTCGCCCATTTCATTCTCTGGATCGGGATCGCGATCGTCGCGTTCCCGGTCTACATCGCGATCATCGCCTCGACCCAGGACAACGCGCTGATCGCGAACGGGCAGATGTCGCTGCTGCCCGGCGGTCATTTCTTCGAGGTCTACTACCAGACCATCTTCGTCGGCACGAGCGGCTCGACCCGCGAGCCGGTCGGCAACATGATGCTGAACTCGCTGGTGATGGCGCTGGCGATCGCGATCGGCAAGATCGCGATCTCGATCATCTCGGCCTATGCGATCGTGTATTTCCGCTTTCCGTTCCGGATGGCGATCTTCTGGATCATCTTCATCACCTTGATGCTGCCGGTCGAGGTGCGCATCTATCCGACCTACAAGATCGTCGCCGACCTGCACATGCTCGACAGCTATGCGGGCCTGTCGCTGCCGCTGATCGCGTCGGCCACCGCAACGCTGCTGTTCCGGCAGTTCTTCATGACCGTGCCGGACGAATTGCTGGAGGCCTCACGCATCGACGGCGCCGGCCCCTTGCGCTTCTTCTGGGACACGCTGCTGCCGCTGTCGCGCACCAACATGGCGGCGCTGTTCGTGATCCTGTTCATCCTCGGCTGGAATCAATATCTCTGGCCGCTGCTCATCACCACCCGCGACGACATGCAGACCATCCAGGTCGGCATCCGCAAGATGATCACCACCACCGACGCGCTGACCGAATGGCCGATCGTGATGGCGACTGCCGTGCTGGCCATGCTGCCGCCGGTGTTCGTCGTCGTCGCGATGCAGAAGCTGTTCGTGCGCGGCCTGGTCGAGACGGAAAAGTAGGTTCTTGCAAGTGAGTTTTCATGGCTAACGTCACCCTGCGCAACGTCCGCAAGACCTATCCCGGCGGCTTCGAGGCCATCAAGGGCGTCAACGTCGATGTCGCCGACGGGCAGTTCTGCGTGCTGGTCGGTCCCTCCGGCTGCGGCAAGTCCACGCTGCTGCGCATGGTCGCAGGGCTCGAGACCGTCACCGGCGGCGAGATCGACATCGGCGGCCGCGTCGTCAACCAGATCGAGCCCGCCGATCGCGACATCGCGATGGTGTTCCAGAACTACGCGCTCTATCCGCATATGAGCGTCTACAACAACATGGCCTACGGCCTGCGCAATCGCGGCATGGCCGAGACCGAGATCAAGACCCGCGTCGAGGAAGCCGCGCGCGTGCTCGAGCTCACATCGATGCTGGAGCGCAAGCCGCGCCAGCTCTCCGGCGGCCAGCGCCAGCGCGTCGCCATGGGCCGCGCCATCGTGCGCCAGCCGAAGGTGTTCCTGTTCGACGAGCCGCTGTCGAACCTCGATGCCAAGCTGCGCATCGCGATGCGCGTCGAGATCCGCAAATTGCAGCGCCGGCTCAACACGACCTCGATCTACGTCACCCACGACCAGCTCGAAGCGATGACGCTCGCCGACGTACTCGTCGTCATGAATGGCGGCCAGGTCGAGCAGGTCGGCAATCCCCTGGCGATCTACGAGAAGCCGGCCACGACTTTCGTCGCCTCCTTCATCGGGGCCCCGCCGATGAATTTGATGTCGACGCGCGCCGACGAGATCAAATCGCAGCTCAATGGTGCTGCGACGGAGGCCGGCATCCTCGGCATCCGCCCGGAGGATTTCGTCATCACCGACCAGACCCCGGCCGGCGGCGTCGCGCTTCCGCTCACCGTGGAAGCGATCGAGCGCGTCGGCGCCGAAACCTTCGTCTACGGTTCCCGCGAGCAGGAGGAACAGCGCGTCGCCGCCAACCCCGGCGAGCTGCCGCCCGGCGAGGTCATCGTCCGCATTCCCGGAACCGAGGCCCCCGCCATCGGCGCGAGAATCCGCGTCGCCGCGATACGGCCGAAGCTGCACCTGTTCAGCGGCGACGGGCGAACGCGGCTGGAGGCCTGACCGGTTCCGAGGGGCCCCTCGATCAAAAACCGCGAAAACAACCCCATGCACAGTAGAAGGGGCTTGTTTTCATTGAGGAAATCACACCGCTATTCGTCATGCCCGGGCTTGTCCCGGGCATCCACGTTCTTGGTGCCGCGGGGAAGGTCGTGGATGGCCGGGACGAGCCCGGCCATGACGATCCGGATGAATCTGTTCGCCAGGCGACGGTCGAAGGACTGAATCCACAGCCCCGCGCTACGTCCTTGAACCCACACGGGGATATGCCCATATTGCTGACCAAGGGGCGCCTCTACGGGCCCTGAAATGCCAAAGTCGCTTCGAGAGGACTTTGTAAACTATGTCTCGTGTTCCCACGTTATCCAGTCCGTTCCTTCTGGGCTTCGACGAGATCGAGCGCGTGCTCGATCGGGTCGTCAAAGGCGCCGACGGTTACCCTCCCTACAATATCGAGAGGTGCGACCGGTCGGACGGCCAGCCCGAGCGTTTGCGCATCACGCTGGCGGTCGCCGGATTCACCCGCGACCAACTCGATGTAACCATTGAGGAAAACCAGCTCGTGATCCGCGGGCGGCAGCAGGACGACAAGACCCGGCAATACATCCATCGCGGCATCGCCGCGCGCCACTTCCAGCGCACCTTCGTGCTGGCGGAGGGGATGCTGGTGCTAGGTGCGGATCTGAAGAACGGGCTGCTGTCGATCGATCTTGCCCGGCCTGAACCGGAGAGGATCGTTAAGACAATCGCTATCAATGAGCACGAATAATGGAACGAGTAGCGGACTCGACCGCTTAGTTTCTGTGAAGGAGTCGAGACCATGAGTGAAGGTCACGTTGCGTTCGAATACGAAGCCAAGAATGTCTCTCCGGAGACGCTGGCAACACTCGGCGAAGGCCATATCGCCTATGTGAAGCAGATCCGCTCCGAGGACGTGCCTGGGCTATTCCCCGAGGCTCCGAAGATTGCGCCCGGCCTGAAGCTCTTCGCGCTCCACGCCGCCGACGGCACGCCGATCATGCTGACCGACAGCCGCGAAGCCGCAGTCGCCAACGCCTGGAGCAACGAGTTGCAAGCGGTGAGCGTGCACTGACGCACGCGCGCGCAGTCGTGCGCGGTTGACGAATTCAAATACGCGGGCAAGCCTCGAGGCGGCCCGCGTATTTTTTTGGCGCCTGGCAGATGACGAGACCCCTCACGGTGAGGGCGCGTGCTAGGGCGTGGACTCTCGAAGCCGTCGCTTCAGCTCCTGACATGCAGTCCCGCTTCATCCCCAAAACGGACAAGAAAACTCCGTCGCGGCACGTCCGCTAAGGGCCATAAACTGCCATTGAAGATGAAGGCACGATGTTTTTACTCGATCCTGACCGGCTTTCTTCCCGATGTCCCAAAGCCTATCTTGGTTGAAAAGGCGCGAGAGGCAGCGAAATGCTACCGGAACCAATTGCTTATTGCTTCTACCGTTATCGCGGGCTCTGCCTTCACACATGGATCGTCACGACTTTCACAATCATTGTGGCCGCCGCTCCGCTACAGGCTTCAGCAGCACCAAACGCGTCAGCGTGCGGATACCTCGCTGGTCTGATTGATAAGGGACCGCCATCAGGGCCCTTGTTCCTACCCAGCTATCCGACCGTCGAATCGGGGCCTCTGCATGGCGCCGCCTACCTCTATGACAATGCGGTAGCCGCCATCGCGTTGGTCGGTTGCGGTGAGCAAGACAAAGCGTATCGGATTGGCTCGGCGCTTCTCTGGGCCATCGATAACGACCGCACCTGGCATGATGGACGGCTCCGGAACGCTTACGCCGCAGGTGTGGTGGCGAATGGCCCCGTCAAACTTCCGGGGTGGTGGGACAATGCCCAGAACAAATGGTTAGAGGATCGATATCAGGTGGGCAGCGACAATGGTAACATGGCATGGGCCATGTTGGCGTTGCTGTCGCTTGACGATGTGAACGCCGGCTCTCGGTTCCGCGATGGTGCTGCACGGCTTGGCGCCTGGGTCGCGCAATGGGCCGATACGCGCGGTACTGGCGGTTTCACGGGCGGTACGTTTGGGCACGAACCGACGCCGGAAGTGCGGGCGTGGAAATCGACTGAACATAATACTGACCTCGCCGCCGCGTTTGGCCTTCTCGCGATCCGTACAGGGGATTCGCGCTGGCGTGATAAGGCAACGGCTGCTGAGTACTTCGTAAATACGATGTGGAATCCGGCATGCGCCTGTTTCGCTGCAGGGACCGCTGAAGACGGCGTCACCCACAATCCGATTTTGGCTCTCGATGCTCAGGTCTGGCCTTTAATAGCGCTCCACGGAGCGGTCGAGAAATTTGCATCGGCAATTACGACCGCCGAACAGCGAATGAGTGTCGACGAGGGCTTTTCTTACGGTGAAGACCGAGACGGTGTGTGGACCGAAGGGACGTGCCAAATGGCTCTCTTGATGAAATTGCTCGGCAGGACTGGGAGGGCAAACTCGTTGATCGCTGTAATCGAATCCCAGAGGTCGCCGGATGGTGGGTTCTATGCCACAACTGTCCGCGAGTTACCGACCGGGTTCGTGTTGGACACTGATCCGACCAAGCCGCGACTCTATTTCCGATTGTCACATCTTGGCGCAGCTTCGTGGGCTGCCCTCGCGGAACGTGGGTTCAATCCCTTTACGGTGACAAAAGGACTCCCGTAGTTGAGTCGCGGTGCTTCTCGTCTCCGCCTCTCTTTTGGTCCTTTTGATTCCGATATGTCCGCAAAGGGTCCATTTGCAGACATTCCCGAACTAGCGACCCACGTCCGGTTCGCCTCTAGTAGCGGGCATGGCGTCCCCAGGGCCAGGATTTGAAACCCAGCAGAGAGATTTAACGCCAGCGTTACGTCGACTGGTTGAAGGCAGACGTTGTGTCTATGAGTACAAGACTCAGTCGCCTGAACGACCTGCCAGCCGCGCGCGGATGTCCGGCTTCAGCACCTTGCCGACCTTGGAGCGGGGCAGATCGTCCCAGACTTCGATCTGCTTCGGTGTCTTGACGCTGCCGATCCGCTGCTTGACGAAGGCCGCCAGCGCCGTCGCATCGACGCTCTGGCCGGCGCGGGGCTGCACCACGGCGACGATCCGCTCACCCCATTTCTCGTCCGCCAGCCCGATCACGGCGCAATCCTGCACCGCCTCATGCGCCCGTAGCGCGTTCTCGACCTCGATCGAGTAGACGTTGAAGCCGCCGGTGATGATCATGTCCTTGGCGCGATCGACGATATAGAGGTAGCCGTCGCCGTCGATGTAGCCGATGTCTCCGGTGTGGTGCCAGCCATGCGCGGAGGCCTCCGCCGTGGCCTCGGGATTTTTGTAATAGCCCTCCATCACCAGCGAGCCGCGGACCACGATCTCGCCGCGCGCGCCGCTCGGCAGCAAATTGCCGTCGCCATCCATGATGCCGGCCTGCACCAGCGGGCTGATCCGCCCGGCCGAAGCGAGGCGCTCCATCGCGATTGTGCCGTCGGCATTGTAATGCTCGCTAGGTGCCATCATCGAGATCATCATCGGCGCTTCAGTCTGACCGAACAACTGCGCCATCGGCCCGATACGCTGGAGCGCCTCCGCAAGCCGCGCGGCCGAAATCGGCGCCGCGCCGTACCAGAAGCATTGCAGCGACCCGAGCTTCGCGGAGTCGAGCTTCGGATGATCGAGCAGCATGTAGATCACGGTCGGCGGCAGGAAGGTGTGCGTGACATGGTAGCGCTCGATCAGATCGAGGAATTCGGCGATGTCGGGGTGATGCATGATCACGATGCGGCCGCCGAGCGCCATGATCGGGAAACACAGCACGCCGGCCGCGTGGGTCAGCGGCGCGAGCGCGAGATAGACCGGGCGGCCCTTGAAGGGATAGCCCATCAGCGTCAGTGCCGTCATGGCCTCGATGTTGCGGCCCGACAGCATGACCCCCTTCGGCTTGCCGGTGGTGCCGCCGGTGCCGGGAATCATCGCGAGATCGTCGACCGTCTCGCGTTGATAGTGGTCGTCGGCGAGGCCGGCGAGCCAGCCGTCGAACGAGGGCGCGAAGGGTAACTCGGCATCGAGGCAGACGAGGGCGCGCAGCTTTGGCAGCTCCGCACGCACCGCCTCGACCATGGGCGCGAAGCTCGAATGAAACAGCAGCAGGCTGCAGTCGAATTGGTCGAGGATGAGCCGGTTTTCGGCCGCCTCGTTGCGCGGATTGATCGGGCACCAGACCGAGCCGGCGCGGGAAATGCCGAACACGCAGGCAAACGCGACCGGATCGTTGCCGGAGAGGATTGCGACCTTCTCGCCAGCAGCAATTCCCGATCGCGCGAGCCCGCGCGCAAACCGGTAGCTCAGCCGCTGCACCTCGCCATAGCTGAGGTCGCGTCCATCCATGGTAAGGCACGGCGCGTCGGGGCCGAGCGAGGCACCTTTGTCGAGATAGTCGATGAAGCGCATGATCAACACCCGAAGTGGCAGCGGGTGACGCGGAGGACCGCGCCACCCATGATTTACTTAATCGTGCACGGTCAGAACAGGCTTGCTGACGAGCCCGAAGCTGCGCAATTGCCCGAGCAGCTCGTGATGGCCGAACGCCTGGCAGCCGGAGGCGAAGCCCACGCGCTTCGGCGGCTGCTGCAGCAGATGCGCCGCGGCATAAGCCTGCAGCAAGCCGGTCTGCTTGTAGTTGCTGTTGCCGTAGATGATGCAGTGCGCGCGCCCCAACGGGCCGGAGGCATACACCGAATCCAGCGACTTGTTGACGCGCGGGTTCTCGCGCGGCGGCATGGTGTTCATCACACCGGCGGCGGTCTGCGCCAATGCGGCGTAGCGGTCGTCGGGGTTCATGTCCTTGGTCGCCTGCAGCGCAGCGGCGACGATCTGCGGCACGCCCAGCATCAGCGCGCGGTTGAACACGCCGCCCAGCACCTTCACGTTGGCCACGCGCGGATCGCGCTTGAACCACACCGGGTGCGAGGTGCCGCCCCAGGGCAGCGCCAGCGCCAGCTCGTGCTGGCCGGGGATGGCGAGGTTGTAGAGGCCGGCATCGGGCTGGTGCTCGACGTACTTGTTCTGCTCCAGATAGTAGGCCTTGGCCATCGCGGCGTTGACCAAAATGGTCTGCGTCGATGCGATGGTCGGGCTGCCACCCCAGAACACGGCGATATCAAGCGTGTCGAGGCCGGGCGTCTCCAGGCACAGCTGCGCGGCGATCTCGCCGGTGGTGTACATCTGTGCGATGCCTGGTGCCAACAGCAGGCCGGCATTGGCAAACTTCGTGCCCCACTCCTGCTCGAGCATGATCAGCCAGTCCTGCTCGCCGGTCGTGTCGGTGTAGTGACACCTGGAAGCGAGGCAAGCCTGCACCACTTCGCCGCCGAACTTGGCGAAGGGGCCCACGGTGTTGAGCACCACCGAGGCGCCGTTGAACAACTCGGTCAGTGCGCTCACTGTGTGCGGCACCTTAACCACCTCGTAGTCGGCGGTCTCGATGCCGGCCACGTTCGCCTTCATCGCGGCGTTGAGCTTCTCGGCGCTGCGGCCGGCGGCGATGAAGGGGATGTTGTACTCGCGTAAGTATTCGCAGACCAGCCGGCCGGTGTAGCCGGACGCGCCATAGACGATGACGGGCTTCTTCGCGCTCATTGCGTTCCTCCGAAATGTTCGTTGTCAGGTTCTTTGCTACATGCCCATGCCGCCATCGACCGGCAGTCCGATGCCGGTGATGAAGCGCGCCTCGTTCGAGCACAGGAACACCGCGGCGTCCCCAATGTCCGTGACCTCGGCGAGACGGCCGAGCGGGGTTTGCTCCACCACCGAGCCGACTGCGGCGTTGACGTCAGGCGCGAGACCGATCTTGACGATGTCGTTGGCCAGCTGCATGCCCATCTCGGTCGGGATCAGGCCGGGATAGATGCAGTTGACGCGCACGCCGAAACCGAGCTTGCCCGCTTCCATCGCTCCAACCCGCGTCATGCGGTCGACCGCGGATTTGGTGCCGGAATAGACCGCGATGCTCGGGAAGGCGATCGTCGCCGCGACGGAGGCGATGTTGACGACGGCGCCGCCCTTGCCGGCCGGTCCGCCCGGCCGCATCGCGCGGAATGCGTGCTTCATGCCGAGCACGGTGCCGACGATGTTGACGTCGCACATCCGCCGCGCGTCCTCGGCCTTGACCTCGGAGATCAGCGACGTGATCTCGATGCCGGCATTGTTGATGAGGATGTCGTAGCCGCCGAGGGTGGCGATGGTCTTGGCCACCGCCCTCTCCCATTGCGCGTCGTCGGTGACGTCGAGCTGGACGAAGCCCGTCGCGACATCTTCCTTCGCGATCGCGGCTGCGCTGGCGCGGCCGGCCTCCTCCAGGATGTCGGCGATCATGATCGAGGCGCCGGCTCGCGCCAGCGCCTGCGCGATGGCCGCGCCGATCCCTCGGGCACCGCCGGTGACCAGGGCTTTCCTGCCTGCAAGGCTCTTCCCACTCATGACGCACTCCTCCGTTGCTGGTGATCGATCGATTCGGGCTGCGCCAATCGGCGCGCACCAGGTCGATGGGCGCAGGCCTTTCGGCGGCACCCAGCGAAGCGTTCCTCCATGATCGGACGTCTTGACGACTGTCCAAATTCTTGATGCGAAGCTCCGCCAGAATCTTGACACTTGTCAAGAACGAATTTGACAGTTGTCAAAGGAAGTGGTTGTGAGGGGATGGAGCATTCCGCGGTCGACGCGGTATAAGTCCTTGAAAGAACGGGACTGAGGAAGGGACGAGATGGCGCGGCAGGTGACGGGGGCGGCCCGGCGTGTGGCTGATGCGGCCGAGGTGCTGCGCGACGAGAAGTTCAACGCGCGGCGCATCGAGCTTGCCGAGGCCGCGCTCGAAACGCTTGGAGAGCTCGGCTTCGCACGCACCAGCCTGCGCGAAATCGCGCAGAACTCGGCGTTCACGCACGGCGTGTTCCACTATTATTTCAGCGACAAGCTCGACCTAATCTGCTGCTGCGTCCGCCACTACAAGGCGAAGTGCGTGACGCGATATGACGAGGTCGTCGCGACAGCAACGAGCCGCGACGAACTGACGGAGGGCTTCCTCGCCAAGCTCGCAGCAACGCTGCAGAACGAAGCCCGTATGCACCGTCTTTGGTACGACCTGCGCTCGCAGGCGATGTTCGAGGCGGCGTTTCGCAAGGATGTACTCGAGATCGACAAGAGTTTGGAAGCGATGATCTGGCGCATCGCCTCCCGCTATGCCGAGCTCGGCGGCAAGCGGCCGGTGTCGTCGCCGGCCGCGCTCTATGCGCTGTTCGACGGCCTATTCCAGAGTGCGCTGCTCAAGCACCTCGCGGGTGACAAGACGGCGATTCCCGAACTGCTCGACGAAGTCCGGCGCCTGCTGCCGACGGTCTGCTGAAGCAAACGAGCGGCGCCAACGAAGGCGTGGCCAAAAATTTCTGTCCGGGAATGGCCGCGGTGAATGCGAGGCGTTACGCCGCCGTCGCCGGCGGCAGGGCCAGCACCGAGTAGATCGCCTGGGCGTCGCGCGAGGCGCGGAGCTTCTTGGCGATGTCCTGGTCGCGCAGCAGGCGGGCGATGCGGGCGAGCGCCTTGAGATGATCGGCGCCGGCGCCTTCGGGGGCGAGCAGCAGGAAGACGAGATCGACCGGCTGGCCGTCCATCGACTCGAAATCGATCGGGCGATCGAGGCGCGCGAACAGGCCGAAGATCTTTTCCAGCTTGGGCAGCTTGCCGTGGGGAATGGCGACGCCGTAGCCGACCGCGGTGGTGCCGAGCTTTTCCCGTTGCAGCAGCACCTCGAACACGGAGCGCTCGTTCTGCCCGGTCAGCTCTGCAGCCTTGGCCGCGAGCTCCTGCAAGGCCTGCTTCTTGCTGTTGACCTTCAATGCCGGGAGAATCGCCTCGGGTGCGACCAGATCGGTAATCGGCATGGAGGGTTTCCGAGGTGAATTAAACCGTCAGGTTCCGAATTGGCCAGCTTGGAGAGAAACCACGCCGGGCCGGCGTCAAGAAGGTGAAGCAGGAGGGGGACTTAGCCCCGGTCCTGATGTGGGGCGCTTCTACTCCAACGCAATCCCGGTGCCAACTCCTGCGTGCGGCTTTGCCCCGGTCATTGTGAAGGCCTGCGGATCGTACGGGGCCCGAATCCGGCCCTAACCGCCCACTTTGCCATCTGCCTTGCCTCCGGGCGGGTCGATCCAGCCCACATTGCCGTCGGCCCGGCGGTAAATGATGTTCACCCGGCCGCTGGAGCCATGCTGGAATACCAGGCAGGGTGCCCCGCTGAGGTCGAGTTCCATGACGGCTTCGCTGACCGAGAGCTGCTTCAGCGAGGTGGTTGCCTCGGCGATGATCACCGGGCTGTAGCCGGTGACCTCGTCCTCGTCCTCACCCTCGCCCGGCGCCTCCAGCACGTAGCTGGTGGCATCCATGGCGGCGAGCGCGGCGGAGGCGACATGGGCCTTGCGGGCCGAGCGGTCCTTGAGCCGGCTCTTGTAGCGCTTGAGCCGCTTCTCGATCATCACCAGGGCCTGGTCGGCGCTGGCATAGGCGTCCGGCGCGTTCGAATCGGCCTCCAGCGTAATTCCCGAATCGAGATGCAGCGCGCAATCGGTCCGGAAGCCGAAGCCATCCTTGCTCAGCGTGATGTGGCCGGAATAATTGCCGTCGAAATATTTGCGCAAGACCTCTTCGGTCCGGTCGGAGACGCGGCCGCGCAGGGCCTCGCCGACACTGACGCTCTTTCCCGAGATGCGGAGAGTCATGTGAACCTCACCTGGTTAGGTTCTTGTCTGCGCGTGATCCATACGGATAACCGCTGCACATTCTGCGCCAGCGCGGCCCTCCGGGTCCGGATCATGCGCACGCATGGATCGGTCTCGATGGGAGGTCGAGAGTAGCGCGATTTGGCGCCAGCGCAATCAGGCCGGCTCGGGGTTGCGGGAGCGATCGGACATTGCGGTGGAGAGGACGTTACCAAGAGCGCTCTGCTTGTCGCGGCGGCGTTGCACCGAGGAAGGAATGCGCATGGCTTCGCGGTACTTCGCGACCGTGCGGCGGGCAATATCAATGCCCGAGGCGCGTAACCGTTCCACGATGGTATCATCCGACAGGATCGCGGCCGGCTCTTCCGAATCGATCAGCTGCTTGATGTGGTGGCGCACGGCTTCGGCCGAATGCGCCTCGCCGCCGTCGGCCGAGGCGATCGAGGCCGTGAAGAAATATTTCAGCTCGAACGTGCCGCGATTGGTCGCCATGTATTTGTTGGCGGTGACGCGCGACACCGTGGATTCATGCATCTGGATCGCGTCGGCGACGGCCTTCAGATTCAGCGGCCGCAGATGCGCGACGCCGTGGGTGAAGAAGCCGTCCTGCTGGCGCACGATCTCGGTTGCAACTTTCAGGATGGTGCGGGCGCGCTGGTCGAGCGCACGCACGAGCCAGGTGGCGTTCTGGAGCGCGTCGGTGAAATAGGACTTGTCGCCGTCCTTGCCGATCTTCTTCGACAGCTCGGAATAGTAGGTCTGGTTGACCAGCACACGCGGCAGGGTGTCGCTGTTGAGCTCGACATGCCAGCCGCCATCAGGACCCGGGCGGACATAGACATCAGGCACCATCGTCTGCAAACGCGCCGAGCCGAACTTCATGCCGGGCTTGGGGTTGAGACGGCGGATCTCGCCGATCATGTCGGCGATGTCCTCGTCGTCGACGCCGCAAACCCTGCGCAAGCCCGCGATGTCGCGCTTGGCGAGGAGATCGAGATGCTCGACCAGCGCCTGCATGGCGGGATCGTAGCGGTCGAGCTCGCGGAGCTGGATCGCCAGGCATTCGCTCAAATTGCGCGCGCAGACGCCGGGCGGATCGAATTTTTGCAGCACGGCCAGGACGTCCTCGACGTCCTGCTGCGGGGCGCCAAGCCGCTCGGCGGCCTGGCCGAGATCCGGCGGCAGATAGCCGGCCTCGTCGACGAGATCGATCAGGTACTGGCCGATCATGCGCTGCGCGGGTGCGGTGAATGCAACCGAGAGCTGTTCGGCGAGATGGTCGCCGAGCGTGACCTCGGCGGCGACGAACGCCTCGAGATTGTAGTCCTCGTCGCTGGAGGCGCCGCCACCCCATTCCGTATAGGTGGTCGGCGCCGCGTCCTGGGCGTTGCGCGCCGCGGCCTCGGCCGGCTCCTCGGAGAAGACGTTGTCGAGACCCGTGTCCAGGGTCTGCTCGATCTCGGCGCGGGTGCCGAGATCCTTGCTCATCCATTCTTCCTGGCCCGGCTCGAACGCCTCGCCCGGACCGCCGCCGGGCTCGTCATTGTGGCCGCCGTCGGAATCGCTGAACTGGCCGGCCTCGGCCGGGGCTTCCCCGCCGGGGGCCTCGTCATTGGCCCGCTCCAGCAGCGGATTACGCTCGAGTTCCTCTTCCACGAAGGTCGTGAGATCGAGATTGGACAATTGCAGCAGCTTGATCGCCTGCATCAGCTGCGGCGTCATGACCAGCGACTGCGATTGCCGGAACTCTAATCTCTGCGTGAGCGCCATGAAGCAAGAACCGATCCAAAAAGTTGGTCCGATTTTTGCTTATCCTAGTCTGAGCCTGATGTACACGTCTTGACGTAACGCAAAAAAAGGCTAGAGGCGGAATTCCTCGCCAAGGTAAAGGCGGCGAACGTCCGGATCGGCGACGATCTCATCCGGGCTGCCCTCGGTCAAGATTTCCCCGGCATAGACGATGTAGGCACGATCGGTAAGGCCGAGCGTCTCGCGCACATTGTGGTCGGTGATGAGCACGCCGATGCCGCGATTGGTGAGATGGCGGACGAGATCCTGAATGTCGCCGACCGCGATCGGATCGATGCCGGCGAAGGGCTCGTCGAGCAGCATGTAGTTCGGACGCGTCGCCAGCGCGCGCGCGATCTCGACGCGGCGCCGCTCGCCGCCGGACAGCGCGATCGACGGCGATTTGCGCAGGCGCGTGATGTTGAATTCGTCGAGCAGCGAGTCGAGCTGCTGCTCGCGCTTCTTGCGCGAGGGCTCGACCACTTCGAGCACGGCGCGGATGTTCTGCTCGACGGTGAGGCCGCGGAAGATCGAGGCTTCCTGCGGCAGATAGCCGATGCCGAGCCGCGCGCGCTGATACATCGGCAGCTTGGTGACGTCGTGGCCGTCGAGCTCGATCGCGCCGCGATCGGCCTTGATCAGGCCGGTGATCATGTAGAACACGGTGGTCTTGCCGGCGCCGTTCGGGCCGAGCAGGCCGACCGCTTCGCCCCGGCGCACATAGATGCTGACGCCGCGCACCACCTGGCGGCTGCCGAAGGCCTTTTCCACGCTATGCACAGCCAGGAAGCCCGGCCGCTTCAGAAGCTGCGGCCCGCCGGCGCCGTTCGGCCTGCCGGCGGCCCTGACCGGGTGAACCGCCTGCGCCCGCGGCGGCTCGGCTTGATAGTCGGCCGGGAAGTCGGCTTGGTAGTCGCCTTGGAACTGGTCGGGCGCATGCATCGGCTGGTCACGGGCGATCGGCGGCGCATCCCGCACCGGGCTGGCCACCAGCCCGCCGACGCTGTCACCGAGCGCGGTGATGTCCCCGCGTGCAAATCCTGGCCGGCCGCGCTTGGCGGGGCGCCGACGGAACATGCTGAAAAGATCGACCATCCCCGCCTTCTAGCCTTTCGCGGTCTATGCGCGAGCTGCCGCACCGGCCTTGCGATTGACCGGCGCAACATGAGTGAAGGGATGTCTCATGCCCAGTGAAACACGCCCGATAAGCGGCGGACCCCGCTTCGAAAGCCCTGCGCGCTAAATACAGTCTCGCCGGGCAAGCTTCAACCTCGGATCGGGAGCGTTCGACACAAGCTATTGAGTTTGCTTCGGTTTAGTTGCGCCGGGCAATTGCAGGGGCGACGCCGCACCGGGCTTGCCGCCCTGCCCGCCCGGGCCACAATCATTGCCGCCGCCCTGCGGCAGCAGGGCCTGCACCCTGCCATTGTCGGATTCCACACGCGACACGCCCGTCGTCATGTCGACCATCAGACGGTCGCCGCGCAGCACGTTCTTGCACTGCGTCAGGACCACCTGGCCCGTGCCGCCGAGCATGGTGATGAGGTTGGTCTTGGTGTCGAACACGGCCGTGTCGCCGGTGACCACCTGGTCCTTCTGGGTGACCACGACATTGCCGCGCGCCTCCAGCCGCTTGATCGACGAGCTGCCGCCCGGGCCCGGCGTCGCCGACTGCATCGGCGCCGCCTTGGCGCCCTTGGCCGCAGGCTGCGGCGTGGCGGGCTTGTCGCCGCCGGATTCGTAGAACACCACCAGCGTCTTCGAAGTCATTGTGGTGTCGCCCTGCACGACCTTCACGTTGCCGGCGAAGGTCGCCTCCTTCTTCTTGTCGCGCATCTCGAGCGAAGCGGCCTCGATCTGGATCGGCTGATCGCGGTTCTGCGAGAAGCCCTGCATCGCGTTCGGCACGCCTTGCATCGTGCTCTGTGCGATGGCCGCGCCTGCTGCAATCAGCGCGACGCCGACGGCCAACGCGGCCGCACCGATGACGGCGCACCATTTGCTGTCGCTGCGCGAAAAAAACCTGATCATGAAAATCACTTTGAATTGGCCGACTTGTTCTGCGGCGTGCGTGTCTTCACAGGCGGCGCGGGCTGCTCGGCCGGCGCAGGCTGGGCGACGGCGGGGTCATCCAGCTTGTCCAGATGCATCACCACATTGCCCTCGAAGCGGATGAGATCGCCGCCTTCCGTGATGCGCAGCCGATCCGCCGTCAGCGTGCCGTTGGTCAGCTTGACGTCGACGCGTTCGTCCGATGAGACCGTGCCCTTGTTCATGTCGACGAAGGCGGAGTTCAGCCGCGCCTCATAGCCGGTCGAGGTGCGCAGAAAGATGTCCTTGCGCAGGTCGAGCTGCTGCTGCTTGTTGTCGAAGCGGCCGGTGCGGGCATCGAGGAACAGCGTCGACTGATCCTCCATCAGCACTTTCGCACGCAGATCCTTGAGGTCGACATGGTCGGGGTCGGTGATGTCCTGCGTTGCCGTCTTGGCCCAGAGCTCGTAGGGCCGCTGGTCCGGCGTGAAGCCGGACATATGCGGCGATTCCATCGTGATCTTGGTGCCCGACACCACCATGTTTCCGGAATCGAGCGGCAGCTTCGGCAGCAGCATGCGAAATGGATTGAAGACCGAGACGCCGACGATGGCGGCGAGGGACAACAGCACCGCACCCGGGACCGCGACGCGCAGAATCCGCACCAGGCGGCTATGGCGCGCCGCGCTGGCAAACTTCGCCGCAAGCGCGGCGTCGTAGGTGGGATTGTGGGCCGAATTCACCTGGGCTCCTGAGGTGTCGCTCGCCTTGTCCGGTCAAGTGCACGCCATTGTACCCGGCGCCGCCTGAATATGCAGCCTCGGACAGACCGATACGAAAGTGTCCGAAACGGGGCGATTGGCCCAACCTAGCCGCCGGTTGAGGTGTCAGGAATGCGCGAAAATGTCCTCTTCCTGCCAGCCCTGGAGGTCGAGCAAGGCGCGGGTCGGCAGGAAGTCGAAACAGGCCTTGGCCAGCGCCGTGCGTCCCTCCCGCACCAGCATGGCGTCGAGCCGCTCGCGCAGGGCATGGAGGTGCAGCACGTCGGAGGCGGCATAGGCGAGCTGCGGCTCGGTCAGGCTGTCGGAGCCCCAGTCGCTGGATTGTTGCTGCTTGGAGAGGTCGACATTGAGCACCTCGCGCACGAGGTCCTTGAGGCCGTGCCGGTCGGTATAGGTGCGGGTCAGGCGGGAGGCGATCTTGGTGCAGTAGATCGGCCCGGTCATGACGCCGAAGCTCTGGTACAGCACGGCGACGTCGAACCGCGCGAAGTGGAAGATCTTCGTGATGGCGGGATTGGCCAGCAGCGCCTTCAGGTTCGGCGCGTCGGTATGGCCCTTGGGGATCTGCACGACGTCGGCGCTGCCGTCGCCGGGCGAGAGCTGCACCACGCAGAGCCGGTCGCGGTGCGGGTTCAGTCCCATGGTCTCGGTGTCGATCGCCACCGCTCCGGTGTAGCGGGACAGGTCGGGCAGGTCGCCGCGGTGCAGGCGTACGGTCATGGCGTTTCAAAACCTCGGGTCGAATCGGTCTGTCGCGACACAATAGGCTAATTCAGATGGCCCGCGATGTAGCTATTGCGGGCCGTCCGCGCAACCGCAGTCATGCCCTCCCAGGCCGAGGCGGATCGCCGCCGTGCATCTCGCGGCAGGTGCGCGGCGCCCGATCAAGGATGGACGGTTTCTAGCCCCCCGGGCTGTTGCATGGATCCCACAACCCGGCGCGAGCTTGATGGCCCGGCAGAACTTGCGTCATGCGCCCCGTGAAAATCGTCCCGGCCCACCCCATCTGTTGCCGGTCCCCCGCGCCCTTGCCCCGCTCACCACGACCGAGATGTCATGACCGAACAGACGTTCGCTGCGCCTATCGACGATCAACAGGACCGCCCGCGCGGCTTTTCGCGCTACCAGTCCCTCCTCATCGCGCTGCTCGCGTTCACGCAGTTCACGATCATCCTCGACTTCATCATCATGTCGCCGCTCGGCGCCATCCTGATGCCCGCGCTCGACATCACGGCCACCCAATTCGGCGTCGCGGTGTCGGCCTACGCGTTCAGCGCGGGACTATCGGGCATCCTGGCCGCCGGCTTTGCCGATCGCTTCGATCGCAAGCGCCTGTTGCTGTTCTTCTATGTCGGCTTCACGCTCGGGACCCTGCTCTGCGCAATGGCGCAGACTTACCACGTGCTGCTGCTCGGCAGGATCGTGACCGGATTGTTCGGCGGCGTGATCGGCTCGGTCGTGCTTGCCATCATCACCGACCTGTTCCCGTTGCACTTGCGCGGCCGCGTGATGGGATTCGTCCAGACGGCGTTCGCCGCGAGCCAGGTGCTCGGCATTCCGGCCGGGCTGTTTCTCGCCAATCACTGGAACTGGCATGTCTGCTTCGCTGCGATCGTCGGCCTGTCGATCGCAGCGATCGCCATCATCGCCTTCGCCATGGAGCCGGTCGACGCGCATCTGCGGCTGAAGCAGGACAAGAACCCATTCCACCATCTGATCGCGACCGTCGGGCAGCCGCGCTACACGCTGGCCTTCGCGGTGACGACATTGCTGGCGACGGGCGGATACATGCTGATGCCGTTCTCCAGCGCCTACACCGTGAACAATCTCGGCATCGACATGCTGCATCTGCCGACGATCTATCTCGTCTCCGGCCTGTTCAGCATCGTCACGGGGCCGTTGGTCGGCCGGGCGAGCGACGCGCTCGGCAAATACCCGACCTTTGTCTTCGGCAGCGTGGTGTCGGTGATCATGGTGCTGATCTACACCCATCTCGGCCACGTCTCGCTCGCGACCGCGATTCTCGTCAACGTCCTGATGTTCGTCGGCATCTTCTCGCGCATGATCCCGTCGCAGGCGCTGATGTCGGCGATCCCCGACCCCAGCCAGCGCGGCTCGTTCAGCGCGATCAGCGCCTCGCTCCAGCAGCTCTCCGGCGGGCTCGGTTCGGCGCTCGCCGGCGCGATCATCGCGCAAGCGCCGGACGGATCGCTGATCCATTTCGACCGGATCGGCTACGTCGTCGTCGCGTCAGCGATCGTGTCGCTGGTCGCGATGTACTTCGTGCAGAAGGCGGTGGCGGAGCGGGCCGGCAAAAGGATGGTCTGACGGGGGCCTGCGGATTTGGCGAGGCCGCGTGTGACCCAGAGTGGTCATCGGGGCTTGCCCAACGGGGTCGGACGGTTCGTTTGCCGCTCCTACTCTATCGTTGCATTCACCGTCATGACCGATCTGCCTGACCCGTATGGCCCCTTTCCTTCACCATAGATCGCGAACGTATCGTTGCCCTTGTAACCGGATGCCGCGGTGTACCTGAACGTCGTTACGTTGATCTGTCTGAGCGTCCCGTGCGCAGGCTTCTGCGAAACGCCCGAGCTGTGCATCGCTCCCGGAATTCGCATCGGGAAATTGCACGTTTCGCCCGACCTGACCGCGAAGTAGGCCGTCATGTCGACGCCAAACACGGACGGATGACCGGTGACCCGGCACTCGGAGGCGGCGAAGGCCGTAACCGGCGTCAGGCTCAGGACAGCAGCGACAGCCAACATCCGCATGCTCGCCTCCCGTGAGGATGAAGTGGCATCCGCGGCAACTGACCCCGAAGCGTCGGGATGACCATTGATTTGCATCAACATGTCGACTTGTGTCGACCAGGCGATTGAATGAGCGGACTGGCGACTTTCCGCTGTTGGGTCGATTGACGGAAACCTTGCTGGCGAGCGGGTGTTCTGCAGCGAGCCTAGATATCGAAGGGGCTCCGAGATTTTCGGCGGGAGGAGCCAAAGTACGTCTACGCTGCCAGCGCCTGACGCGTTTTGATCTCGCTGGGCTCTGTGGTGCGGAGGGAGAACCGGACAGCCTACGCGTCCTCGCGAGGCGTCACGAAAACGAAGCTGTCACCGAGCGGAATCGCCAGTTCGAATCCGACCGCCTTGCGCCGGACATCAGCCGGAATGCGCTGCACGAAACGAGGAAAGCGAGACCCAACCCGGCGCATCGGCCGAACAACCCTGAACAGCAATGTTACACCCCATTGTTACACAGTCGGGGCCAACGCAACACTCTGATTGGGCTTATCTATCTGGATTTGTTTGAAATCCAGAACTGTATGGTGCCCAGGAAAGGACTCGAACCTTCACGGCCGTTAAGCCACTGGCACCTGAAGCCAGCGCGTCTACCAATTCCACCACCTGGGCATGCCGGTTTGGGGCACGGAGGCGGTTACTAAGGTTCGGTGACGCGCTTGTCAAATCATGAGTAGGGATGCGGATTGCGCATCGCAAACCGGCCCGATACAAGCCTCGTCAGGCGCACTCTCCCTCAGGAATAGATCCCCATGGCATCGAATCTGGAAACTCTCGTCACGGTTTTCGGCGGATCGGGGTTTTTGGGCCGGAATGTCGTCCGGGCGCTGTGCAAGCGCGACTACCGGGTCCGGGTCGCGGTGCGGCGGCCGGAACTGGCTGGATACCTCCAGCCCTCGGGCAAGGTCGGGCAGGTCCATGTGGTGCAGGCCAACTTACGCTACCCGGCCTCGGTCGAGGCGGCGCTGCGTGATTCGGATGTCGTGATTAACCTCGTCGGCATCCTCACCGAGGGTGGCAAACAGAGCTTCGACGCGGTCCAGGCCAAGGGCGCCGAGACCGTCGCCAAGGCGGCGGCCGCCGCAGGGGCCCGCCTGGTGCATGTCTCGGCGATCGGCGCCGACGCGGAATCGCCCTCGCGCTACGCCAAGGCCAAGGCGGCCGGCGAGGCGGCGGTCCTGGCCGCGGTGCCGTCGGCCACGATCTTCCGTCCCTCCGTGATATTCGGCCCCGAGGACCAGTTCACCAACCGCTTTGCGGCGCTGGCCCGGATGTCGCCGGTGCTGCCGCTGATCGGCGAGAGGACCCGGATGCAGCCGGTCTATGTCGGCGATGTCGCCACCGCGATCGCGGATGCAGTCGACGGCAAGGCCAAGGCTGGCGCGACCTACGAGCTCGGCGGGCCGGAAGTGCTGACCATGCGCGAGATCATCAAGGCCATCCTCGAGATCACCGCTCGCAAGCCGATGCTGGTGCCGCTGCCGTTCGGACTTGCCCGCTTCCAGGCCAACTTCCTGCAATTCGCGCCGGGTGCGTTCAAGCTGACGCCCGACCAGGTCACGCTGCTCGAGCGCGACAATGTCGTGTCGGATGCGGCGAAGGCGGCCGGGCTGACGCTGGAAGGCCTCGGCATCACGGCGGATTCGCTGGAGGCGATCGCTCCGCAATATCTCTGGCGCTACCGCGCCGCCGGGCAGTTCCAGCGCATGAGCATTTGAGCCCCGCTTAGACCGCGGGCTCGGTTAACCTCTCCCGCAAGAACGGGGCGAGGGAGTGCACCGCCGCCGTGGCCGCAGTGCGAATCCCACAATCGCCAGAATTTCCGGGTCTTGGCGCGTCGACGTCTTCGGACGTCAGCGCCCCAATGCCAGCGCGATCAGTCCGAGCGTGCCGACGATGACGCGCCACCAGGCGAACACCACGAAGCCGTGGCGGGTGACGTAGGTCAAAAACGTCTTCACCACGATGACCGCGGTGATGAACGACACCACGAAGCCGATCGCGACGATGCCCATGTGGTCCATCGTCATCTCGGAGCGGTTCTTGTAGAAGTCGTAGGCGAACGCGCCGATCATGGTGGGGATCGCGAGGAAGAACGAGAACTCCGCCGCCGCGCGCTTGTCCGCACCCAACAGCATGGCGGCGACGATGCTGGCGCCGGACCGCGACACGCCCGGGATCATCGCCACGCACTGCGCGATGCCGATGTAGAGATACATCAGCAGCGGAAACCGGGTGGCGTCATGCTCGCGCGGCTTGAGGTCGAGCTTGTCGACCCAGAGCAGAACGGCGCCGCCGACGATCAGCGTGAAGCAGACGACCCACGGATTGAACAGCACGCTCTTGATGTACTTGCCGGCGACGAGGCCGACCACGACAGCCGGCAGGAACGCCACCAGCACGCCGATCACGAAACGACGCGAATAGGTGTCGCCCGTGAAGAAGCCGATCACGACATCCCAGAGCTTCTTGAAGTAGAGCCCGACGATCGCGAGGATCGCACCTAACTGGATCAGAACCGTAAACGAATCCCAGAAGGCGCCTTCGCCGAGATGGAAGAAACGCTCCGCAAGCAGCAGGTGGCCGGTCGAGGAAACGGGAAGGAACTCGGTCACACCCTCGATGATGCCGAGGATCACTGCCCGTATTACATCTGACATATTTACGGTCCATTTCCGCTGGAAAAGCGGGGTTCTTCTCGCCTATTCGTCCCCATGCTGCAATCGCAAAATACGACATCACGCTCTTGCTTCGCGGTTTTGAAGGACTAGTGTGGCGCCGCACAAACATTGATGGATTCTTAAGCACCATCAAATAGTCAAAGGCTTCATGTTTACGCTGTTTCATCATCCGTTCTGTCCGCATTCGCGCTTCATCCGTCTGATCGTGGGCGAATACGGGCTCGACCTGAAGCTGGTCGAAGAGCGCAGCTGGGAACGGCGCGAGGCATTCCTGTTGCTCAATGCCGCCGGCACCACGCCGGTCCTGGTGGACGAGGAACAGCCGCCGATACCGGGCGCGGCGATCATCGCCGAATATGTCGACGAGGCCTATGGCGCCGGGATGGGAGCCAAGCGCCTGATGCCGGAGACGCTTGGCGAGCGCGTCGAGGTGCGCCGGCTGATGGCCTGGTTCAACGAGAAGTTCTTCGAGGAGGTCTCGCACCCTCTCGTCACCGAGCGGATCTACAAGCGCTTCATGAGCGAGGAGAACGGCGGCGGTGCGCCTTCGGCCGACGTGATGCGCGCGGCCAAGGCGAATGTGCGCTATCATCTGGCCTATATCGGCTGGCTGGCGCAGACGCGTAACTTCCTCGCCGGCGACCGGCTCACCTACGCGGATCTCGCCGCCGCGGCGCACCTCTCGGCGATCGACTATCTGGGCGACGTGCCATGGAGCGAGGACGACGCAGCAAAGGCGTGGTACGCGCGGGTGAAATCCCGCCCGTCGTTCCGCCCGCTGCTGAGCGAATGGCTCGCGGGCGTGCCGGCGTCGCGGACCTATGTGGACCTCGATTTCTGATGAGGATCGTCATGCCCGGGCCTGTCCCGGGCATCCACGTTCCTTCTTTTCTTATGAGCGCAACGCAAAGACGTGGATGGCCGGAACAGGCCCGGCCATGACGAGCGTGGATACAATAGCGATCAAATCTGCCACCGACATGGATCGGCTGCGTGCCGCATTCGAGGAACAGGCGCGCGCGCTCGGCTTCGACTGTATCGGCATCACCGCGCCAGGCACGATCGAGAACGCCGGCAAATACTTCCTCGAATTCATCGCCTCGGGCGGCCATGGCGACATGGACTGGCTCGCAGCGCAGCCGGAACGCCGCGTCGATCCGCGCGGGCTGTGGCAGGACGTGCGCAGCGTGATCATGCTCGGCGTCAACTACGGTCCCGACGCCGATCCACTCGCGATCCTCGAGCAGCGCACGCGCGCGGCGATCTCGGTCTATGCGCAGGGCGACGACTATCACGATTTGATCAAGAAGCGCCTGAAGGCGCTGGCGCGCTGGCTGGTCGCGACCACGCCGTCGGAAGTGAAGGTGTTCGTCGACACCGCCGCGGTGATGGAGAAGCCGCTGGCGCAGGCCGCGCATCTGGGCTGGCAGGGCAAGCACACCAATCTCGTCTCGCGCGAGTTCGGCTCATGGCTGTTTCTCGGCGCGATCTACACCACGCTCGACCTGCCGCGCGACGCTGCCGAGATCGATCATTGCGGCTCGTGCCGGGCGTGTCTCGACATCTGCCCGACCGCGGCATTCCCGGCGCCCTACAAGCTCGATGCGCGCCGCTGCATCTCGTATCTCACCATCGAGAACAAGGGACCGATCCCGCGCGAATTTCGCAAGGCGATCGGCAACCGCATCTATGGCTGCGACGATTGCCTTGCCGCCTGCCCCTGGAACAAGTTTGCGCAAGCGGGACGCGAGGCCAAGCTCGCCGCGCGCGACGAGCTGCGCGCGCCGGGCCTCGCCGAATTGGCGCGGCTCGATGATGCGGCGTTTCGTGCACTGTTCACCAAGTCGCCGGTGAAGCGCATCGGCCGTGACCGCTTCTTGCGCAACGTGCTGATCGCGATCGGCAACTCGGGCGAGGCGACGCTCGCGGAGGAGGCGCGGCGATTGCTGGATGATGCGAGCCCGCTGGTGCGGGGGGCCGCGGTGTGGGCGCTGGCGCAGTTGCTGCCGCGGCAGGAGTTTGCGGCGATGAAGTCTGCCGCGATGAGCACAGAGCGCGACGAAAGTGTGCGTCAGGAGTGGGACCTCGTCTCCTAATCCTCGGTGTCATGCCCCGCGAAGGCGGGGCATCCAGTACGCCGCGGCTTTTCCGTATTCGTCACCGTCTCTGGAATACTGGATCGTCCGCCTTCGCGGACGATGACACCGAGAATGGAGTAAGCGGGTCACTCCCCTTTCCTGCACACTTGATTTCCCCGCGCGTTTCTTCAATCTCGCGCGTCATGATAAACATGCCTTTCTTCACCCGCGACGGCGATACATTCCATCCGACGGAAGTTGCCAATGGCCCGTGGGATCCGAAATCGCTGCACGGACGGGTCATCGTCGGGCTGCTCGGCTTCGCCATCGAGGAGCGCCATTCGGGCCCGGAATTCGTGCCGGCGCGGCTCACCGTCGACATGTTTCGGCTGCCGACCATCGACAAGCCGATCGAAGTGACGACGCGGCTCGTCCGCGACGGACTGCGCATCCGCGTGGTCGAGGCGGAGTTTGTCTCCGGCGGCGTCGGCATGGCGCGCGCCTCCTGTCAGTTGCTGCGCAAAACGCAGAATCCCGACGGCAATGTCTGGTCGCCGCCGAACTGGGACGTGCCGAAGCCGGCCGATATTCCCAAGCCAACCGATCCCAGGCTCGGCATGAACGGCAAATGGACGACGCGGCCGATCGTCGGCCATATGGGCTCGCTCGGTCCGCGCCGTCTCTGGATGAGCGAGGTGCGCGAGCTCGTTGCCGGCGTGCCGATGACGCCGTTCGTCCATGTCGCCACCGGCGCCGATTTCGCGAGCCCGTTTGCGAATGCCGGCGACAAGGGGCTCGGCTACATCAACAGCGACGTGACGATCTATCTGCACCGTCTGCCGGTGACGAACTGGATCGGCTTCGACGTGGTGAACCACCAGGCCACCGACGGTGTCGCGATCGGCGAATGCTGGCTCTACGACGAACAGGGCCCGATCGGCACGGCCACAGTCGCCGCGCTGGCGCAGCGCAAGCCGATGGCGAATCCGTCGAAGCGGTAGCTCTCCATCGTCATTCCGGGGCGCGCCGAAGTCGCGGGGTCTGTCCGCTTTGTCATTCCGGGATGCGCCGTCAGGCGCAGACCCGGAATCCATCGGGCCGCAAGCCGGGAGGTGGAATGGATTCCGGGCTCGCGCCAAGAGGCGCGCCCCGGAATGACAGCTACGCCAGATGGCGCTTCATCTCCGGCCGCGCCTTGAGCTCCGCGCCCTGCTTGGCGACGATCTTGGCAATCCGTTCGGCTGCAAACTTCAAATCGACAAACGCCGGCGCGGTGTTGGCGACCTCGTGATAGCCAGCGATCTTGCCGTCCCTCAGCGTCATGATCGCAACGCCCTCGAACATGGCCCGCGCGCCGTTCGCTTCCGGCAAGGTCGAACGATAGCTGAAGGTGTAGCGCGCATAGAGCGTGATGCCGTCGGTGACGGGGTCATGCATGTCCCAGCGGAAATCGGTCGCCGTGCGATAGAACCAGTCGTCGATCATCGCGGCGATCTTCTCGCGGCCTTCGAACGCGCCGTAGAAGACGTCGTGATAGACGCCGTCCTCGGTGAAGAGGTCGGCAAACGCGCGGCCGTTGTGCTGCTCGACGGCATCGCAGAAGGCGCGCAGCATGGCGGTGGTGGTCATCGGGCGTTTCTCCCTCTTCTTGTCATGCCCCGCGCAGGCGGGGCATCCAGTACGCCGCAGCCTCTCGATTAGACACGACCGTCTCTGGAATACTGGATCGTCCGCCTTCGCGGACGATGACACCTAATGCTTGGCAACACCTCACCCGATCTCAGCCACTGCGGCAAGAATGCGCGCGATGTCCTGCGGGCGCGACAGGCGGTGGTCGCCGTCCTGGATCAGGGTCAGCACGACGTCGTCGGCCGGCAGGCGGTGCGTCAGCGCGAAGGCGTGCTGCCAGGGCACATCCGGGTCCTGCGCGCCTTGCAGGATGCGGACGGGGCAGCCGAGATCGATGGCGCTGCCGAGCACGAGATGGTTGCGGCCCTCCTCGATCAGATTCCGCGTGATCGGATAGGGCGAGCCGTCGCCATACTCGGATGGCCGCAGCCACACGCCCTTGGTCTCGATCTCCTTCTTCACCGCAGCCGGAAAATTCTTCCACATCAATTCCTCGGTGAAGTCGGGCGCCGGCGCGATCAGCACGAGGCCGGCGAGCGACGCCCTGGCTTGCTGGTTCTCTTGCTGGTTTTCTTGGCGCTTCCTGATCTCGCGCGCGAGCAGCAGCGCCATCCAGCCGCCCATGGACGAGCCGATCAGGATCTGCGGGCCGTCGCAGAACCGCTCGAACACCGCGACGCTCTCCTCCAGCCAGCGCCCGATGGTTCCGTCGGCGAAATCGCCGCCCGATTCGCCGTGGCCGGAATAGTCGAACCGGACCGCGGCGCGGCCGTGGTCGCTGGCCCAGGCGTCCAGTGCCAGCGCCTTGCTGCCCTGCATGTCCGATTTGAACCCGCCGAGCCAAACGAGGCCGGGGCCCTTTCCGGCACGGCGACGCACCGCGATCCTGCGCGCGGACGCGCCTTCGCCCACATCGATGAAATCGAGCACGGTATCGGGAATTGCATTGGTCATGGAACGTTTACTCTGGCTGTGCGGTTTGAGCTGTCTGGGCGCGTTCCGTGGCACCGCCGGACATCGGTATTGGCCCTTTGGGACGCTTGCGGAACAGAGGCAAGGTGTCTATGTCCGTCAGCGTGCCGCCAGGCGTGACCAAAATGCCTCGCATTTAACGGTTTTTCGCTTCGCGTACGCGACTTGCTTGCCGGCAAACGCATCTTCCTTCAAAATAGCCGCTTCTTTCACAACTTTGGAGAACCACCCATTCGCCGTCCTAATAAAGCTCCGCCCGCTGCCAGCAAAGACGGGCCGCGCATCAATGATGATATCCGCAATGCGCAGATCCAGCTGATCGATCAGACCGGTGACAATAAAGGCACGGTCGAGACCGTCGTCGCCATCAAGATGGCCCAGGAAGCTGGCATGGATCTGGTCGAGATTTCGCCGAATACCAGCCCTCCCGTCTGCAAGATCATGGACTACGGGAAGTACAAGTATTCCGCTCAGAAGAAAGCCGCCGAAGCCCGCAAGCGGCAGAAGACCGTCGAGATCAAGGAGATCAAGCTCCGCCCGATGATCGACGATCATGATTACGACGTGAAGATGCGCGCGATGCAGCGGTTCTTCGAAGAGGGCGACAAGGTCAAGATCACGTTGCGCTATCGCGGCCGCGAAATGGCGCACCAGGAGATCGGCACCAAGCTTCTGGACAAGATCAAAACCGACGTCGCCGAGCTCGCCAAGGTCGAGCAGGACGCGCGGTTCGAAGGCCGTCAGGTGGTCATGGTGCTGGCGCCGCGCTGACGCCAGCTGTTCAGGACGAGAGAGTTCAACGGCCCGTCCGGATTGTCCGGCGGGCCGTTTTGTTTTTCATCTCCCCCGCAAGCGGGAGAGGGAGCAGACCGTTGTCTTCGCGACAGCTACGTCCGCGTCGCCTGCCAGGTGCCGCTACAGCGGTCGCCGGAAATGATGCCGCGCCACGAGCCGGCGCCGTTCACGCCGGCAAGCCGGCCGCCGCCGCTGGCATGGGACGCGCCGACCGAGACATTGACCGCCACAGTGCCGGAGCGATTGACCCTGCCCGAGACCCGGCCGCCGCCGGCGGAGGAGACGCGGCTGCCGGTCACGGTGAAGGGGACGCTGTAGCCCGAGCTGCAATTGCCGCGGGTGGTGGCGAAGGTGACGTTCCAGATGCCGTCATAGCGGCCGACGCGGGCATCGGCGGTGGACGGCAGCGCGGCGGCAGCGAGCACGGCAAGCAGCGCCAGGCGGCGCGGGTGAGTGAATTGCGGGACAAATTGCGGGAAATGGGCCATTTTGGTCCTGTCTCCAGGCGACACGGCTTGGACATGAGGGTGGCAACTCCGGATAGTCGGCGGGCGGGTTTCGGCGGTTCATCGTTGCCAATTGGCTTCCGCTCTGGCATAAGCCCAGCCTTCATCGCCCGGCTGATTAAGGGCTGCCGTGGCGGTGTCCGTGCGGGTTTTGCGCTTGTTCGTAGAAACCTGAGCACAATCAACGCTCTAACGAGCATTTTTGACGGCCAGCCGCCTTCGCGGGCGGATTTCTGTGGCCATTAGGAGAGCCAAATGCCCAAGCTGAAGACCAAATCGGGCGCTAAAAAGCGCTTCAAGGTGACTGCCACCGGCAAAGTGATGCACGCCCAGCGCGGCAAGCGTCACGGCATGATCAAGCGGACGAAGAAGCAGATCCGTCAGCTTCGCGGCACCCGCGTGCTGTTCAAGACCGACGGCGACAACGTCAAGAAGTACTTCTTGCCGAACGCCTGATCGCGTCCACGATCACTGCCACCTCAGCCGCGCCTCGCGCGGCGATCCGAAAACCAAGTCATCTCTGAAGGATTTTTGTCATGTCTCGCGTCAAACGCGGTGTGACCGCCCACGCCAAGCACAAGAAAGTCTACAAGGCCGCCAAGGGTTTCTACGGCCGCCGCAAGAACACCATCCGCGCCGCCAAGCCGGCCGTCGAGAAGGCCCAGCAGTACGCCTTCCGCGACCGCAAGCGCAAGAAGCGGACGTTCCGCGCGCTCTGGATCCAGCGCCTCAACGCCGCTGTGCGTCCGTTCGGCCTGACCTACAGCCGATTTATCGACGGTCTCGCCAAGTCGGGTATCACCGTGGACCGCAAGGTGCTGTCGGATCTCGCGATCAACGAGCCCGCGTCGTTCCAGGCGATCGCCGAGAAGGCCAAGGCCGCTCTCGCAGCCTGAGGTCTCTCGGCTAGCGGGCCTTCACTCACGGTTCTGAACTAACGACTCTTGGGGCCCGCAGCCTTCAGCGCGCGTTGCGAGTAACGCTGGGCGACCTCCGCCCGGCAGAACGCCGTGAACGATAGATACATGGTGCCGGATTTATTCCGGTACTTTCGATCGCAGACGCGCATCTCGCGTTGGTAGGCCTGTTTCTGCGCAGCGTTGAGGCCGGGCATGAAGTCCGCCTCGCATTTCTTCTCGACGGCGGCGCCGAGCTGGACATCGCCGCTCGCGGTCAGTTGGCAATCCTGAAACACCTTCATCGCGCTTTCGCAGCCCTTCTGGGCGTTGATGGTGTCGACGACCTCCTCCAGCGTCATGGATTTCTCCATGCAGACCATGGCGCGTGCCGGGGTGCCGGCGGCCGATAGAACGACGGCCAGAATGGCCAGGCAGGACCTTGAGAGCATCACGAAGCCTCCTCGTATCCCCCTTGGTGCCGGGCCCCCGCGCAAAGTTCAACCCAGCCGTTCCCAAGCCCGGAATGACCGGCTTTTCGCTTGACGTTACGGCCTTCTGGCGGCGACAACCCAGCCGAATTTAGCAGCAAGGATTTGACTGTGTCCGACCTCGCAACGCTCGAAACGTCCATCCTCGATCTGATCGCCGCCGCCGGCGACGAAGCCGCCCTCGAAGCGGTGCGCGTCGCAGCCCTCGGCAAGAAGGGCTCGATCTCCGCGCTGCTTGCCACGCTCGGCAAGATGTCGCCGGACGAGCGCAAGACGCAGGGCGCCGCGATCAACCAGGCCAAGGACAAGGTCACCGAGGCGCTCGCCACGCGGCGCGACGTCTTGAAGTCGGCGGCGCTCGATGCGCGGCTCGCGTCCGAAACCATCGACGTGACGCTGCCGCTGCGTGACGCACCGGCCGAGGCCGGCCGCATCCATCCGCTGAGCCAGGTCTGGGACGAGCTGACCACGATCTTCGCCGACATGGGCTTCTCGGTCGCCGAAGGCCCCGATATCGAGACCGACGACTACAACTTCACCAAGCTGAACTTCCCGGAAGGCCATCCCGCGCGCGAGATGCACGACACCTTCTTCTTCCATCCGAAGGAAGACGGCTCGCGCATGCTGCTGCGGACCCACACCTCGCCGGTGCAGGTGCGCACCATGCTGAGCCAGAAGCCGCCGATCCGCGTGATCTGCCCGGGCCGCACCTATCGCATCGATTCGGACGCGACCCACACGCCGCAATTCCACCAGGTCGAAGGCCTCGTCATCGACAAGCACTCGCATCTCGGCCACCTCAAATGGATCCTGCACGAGTTCTGCAAGGCGTTCTTCGAGGTCGACCACATCAACATGCGCTTCCGCCCGTCGTTCTTCCCGTTCACCGAGCCGTCGCTGGAAGTCGACATCCAGTGCCGCCGTGACAAGGGCGAGATCCGCTTCGGCGAGGGTGAGGATTGGCTCGAGATTCTCGGCTGCGGCATGGTGCATCCGAACGTGCTGCGCGCTTGCGGCATCGATCCCGACGAGTACCAGGGCTTCGCCTGGGGCATGGGCATCGACCGCATCGCCATGCTGAAATACGGCATCGCCGACCTGCGCCAGCTGTTCGACAGCGACGTCCGCTGGCTGTCCCATTACGGCTTCAAGCCGCTCGAAGTGCCGACTCTCGCGGGAGGGCTGAGCTCGTGAAATTCACGCTCTCCTGGCTAAAGGACCATCTCGACACCGACGAGCCGCTGGAGCGGCTCGCCGAGAAGCTCACCATGATCGGGCTCGAGGTCGAGAACATCGAGGACAAGGCGAAGGCGCTGAAGCCGTTCACCATTGCGAAAGTGATCTCGGCCGAGCAGCATCCGAATGCGGATCGCCTGCGCGTCTGCATGGTCGACACCGGCGACGGTGGCGCGCCGGTGCAGGTCGTGTGCGGCGCGCCGAACGCGCGCGCGGGCCTCGTCAGCGTGTTCTCGGCCCCCGGCACCTACATTCCCGGCAAGGACATCACGCTCGGCGTCGGCACCATCCGCGGTGTCGAGAGCCGCGGCATGCTGTGCTCGGCGGCCGAGCTGCAGATCTCCAACGACCATGACGGCATCATGGAATTGCCGGCGGACGCGCCGATCGGTGCGGCTTACGCCGAATGGGCCGCGCTCGGCGATCCCGTGGTCGAGATCAATCTGACGCCGAACCGGCAGGACTGCACCGGCGTGCACGGCATCGCGCGCGATCTCGCCGCCGCCGACATGGGCAAGTTCAAGGACCCGACCATCAAGCCGATCAAGGGCGAATTCCCTTGTCCCGTGAAGGTCACGGTCGAGGACGCGACCCTGTGTCCGGGCTTCGCGCTCCGCCTCGTGCGCGGCGTCAAGAACGGCCCGTCGCCGGAATGGCTGCAGAAACGGCTGACCGCGATCGGGCTGCGACCGATCAACGCGCTGGTCGACATCACCAACTTCATGACTTACGACCGCGCGCGGCCGCTGCACGTGTTCGACGCCAGGAAGGTGAAGGGCAATCTCGTGGTGCGCCGCGCCCGCGACGGCGAGACGCTGCTCGCGCTCGACGGCCGCACCTACGATCTCGATTCCGCGACCTGCGTGATCGCCGATGAGCACGGCGTCGAATCGCTCGCCGGCATCATGGGCGGCGAGGCCTCCGGCTGCGACGAGACCACCACCGACGTGCTGATCGAATCGGCGCTGTGGAACGAGATCAACATCGCCCAGACCGGCCGCAAGCTCGGCATCAACTCGGATGCGCGCTATCGCTTCGAGCGCGGCGTCGATCCGGCCTTCATGGTGCCGGGGCTGGAGCTCGCGACCAGGCTGGTGATGGAGATGTGCGGCGGCACGCCATCCGAGAACGTCGTGGTCGGCAAGGCCTTCGGCGACGACCACGTGATTGATTTCCCTGTTACGGAAGTGAAGCGTCTCTCCGGCATCGAGGTGCCGCAAGCGGAGATGAAGCGCATCCTGACCCATCTCGGCTTCATGATGGCGGGCCCGGGCCCGGTGGTGAAGATCGCGGTGCCGTCCTGGCGCTCCGACGTGCACGGCAAGGCCGACATCGTCGAGGAGATCGTCCGCATCTTCGGCGTCGACAAGGTGCCGATGACGCCGTTCGAGCGCGGCGAGGACGCACGCAAACCGGTGCTGACGCCGCTCCAGCTCCGCACCCGCCGGGCGCGGCGCGCGCTCGCAAGCCGCGGCATCATCGAAGCGGTGACGTGGTCGTTCATCACGAAGTCGGCGGCAAAACTGTTCGGCGGCGGCCAGCGCGAGCTGGAAGTGGCCAACCCGATCGCCTCGGACCTGTCCGACATGCGCCCGACCCTGTTGGCCGGCCTGATCGCGGCGGCGCAGGCCAATGCCGATCGCGGCTTTGGCGATGTCGCGCTGTTCGAGGTCGGCCAGGTGTTCAAGGGCGATCGTCCGCAGGATCAGTTCATGGCGGCAAGCGGCGTGCGCCGCGGCTTTGCCTCCTCGGAAGGCCTGGGACGGCACTGGTCGGGCTCGGTGCAGGCTGATTTGTTCGACGCCAAGGCCGATGCGCTGGCGGTGCTGGCCGCGAGCGGCGCGCCGATGCAGGCGCTTCAGATCGTGGCCGGCGGTCCCGGCTGGCTGCATCCGGGCCGTTCCGGCACGATCCAGATCGGCCCGCAGAACGTGCTCGGCTATTTCGGCGAGATGCATCCGCGCGCGCTGGAAGCGCTCGGCGCCGACGGTCCGCTGATGGTGTTCGAGGTGATCCTCGACCGCATCCCCGAGGCCAAGAAGAAGCCGACCCGCGCCAAGCCCGTGATCGAGCTGTCGGCCTTCCAGCCAGTGTCGCGCGACTTCGCCTTCATCGTCGACCGCACTGTGAAGGCTGGCGACATCGTGCGCGCCGCGCTAGGCGTCGACAAGAAGCTGATCACCGGCGTCAACGTGTTCGACGTCTACGAGGGCAAGGGCATCGATGACGGCAAGAAGTCGATCGCGATCGCGGTGACGATCCAGCCGCGCGAGAAGACCTTGACCGACCAGGAGATCGAGGCCGTCGCCGCGAAGGTCGTAGCGGAGGTGACGAAGAAGACCGGCGGCACGCTGAGAGCATGATGCCGAAAAGTGTGAAGCGGTTTTCGGACGACATCATGCTCCAGAATCACTGAGCATGAGTCTCGCCGACTTCCTCCCGAAGGACGTCAGCCTCACCATTGCGATGGCGCTCTGCGCCGTCGCCTTTGTCTCGGGTACCGCGCGCGGCTTTTCCGGCTTCGGCTCGGCGCTGATCTTCATGCCGCTGGCGAGCAGCATCGCGGCGCCGCGTCTGGTTGCCGCCCTGCTGCTCGTGATCGACTTCGTCGCGGCGGCGCCGCTTCTGCCCGACGCGTGGCGCAAGGCTGATCGCAAGGCCACCGCCGTGATCGTGCTGGGCGCGCTGATCGGCGTGCCCATCGGCACCTATTTGCTCAACGTGCTCGAGCCCGTCACCACGCGCTGGATCATCTCCTGCTTCGTCGCCGCGCTGTTGCTCCTGCTGCTGTCGGGCTGGCGCTATCGCGGCAAGGACCACGCCTGGCTCTCGGTCGGCATCGGCGGCCTCTCCGGCTTCTGCAGCGGGCTGGCGCAGACCGGCGGGCCGCCGATCGTCGGCTACTGGCTCGGCCGCCCGATCGCGCCGATCGTCGCGCGCGCCAATATCTTGCTGTTCTTCGGCGCGTCGGACTTCTTCTCGATGGTCAGTTACGCGACGACAGGCCTGATCAGCCGCGAATCGCTGGTGCTCTCGCTCATCGTCGGTCCGGTCTATGCCATCGGCGTCGCATTCGGCGCCTCGCTGTTCGGCCGCGCCAGCGAAAAGGTGTTTCGCGGCATCTGCTATGCGCTGATTGCGATGGCGGTCGTCTTTGGTCTGCCGGCGTTGGATGGGGTTTTGCGATAAACTCCCTCCACGGGTCGTCCCGGCGAAGGCCGGGACCCATTACCCCGGTCAGCTTTTGTAGCGCGAAACAGGTAACTCCGAGTCTTCGCCAAACCACTCCCTGTGGTTATGGGTCCCGGCCCCCCGTGCGCAATTGCGCACTAGGCCGGGACGACGAGTTGAGTTTGAGGCGCGCGTCGGGACGACGGCTGAATCAATTCCCCTGCGGCCTTGTCCGCCGCCGCTTGGTCGACTGCGTCGGCACATCGGCCGGCTCGTCCTTCAGCGCGCCGATCTTGCGCAGCGCTGCGTCAGCGGCGCGCTCGCCGCTGTCCCAGGCGCCGTCGACCGTGCCCCACAGCGTCTCGTGGGTGGCCTCGCCGGCGAGGAATAAATTGCCGATCGGCTCGGTCAGGATTTTTCGCGAGAGCTGGCCGCCGGGCGAGGACGCCGACATCGCGCCCATCACGAAGGGCGAGGCATTCCAGCGCGTCGCGCTGATCTTCTGCACGGTGGCCGCGGCCTCGCTGCCGAACAGTTTTGCGATCCATTCCTTCGCGAAGGCCGCCATCGCCTTCTCGCCCTGCTCCGACAGATCGCGGCCGAACGAGCCGCCGACATCGATCGAGCACAGCGAGGAGCCGCCGATGTTGGCGAACATCAGCGCGGTGCGCGTCGAATTGCTCTGCTCGATGAGGATGTCGTCGCGCGCGAGCCCGAGCGGATTGCCCGGCAGTTGCAGCACGATGTGGTCGTAGCTGCCGAGGCTGAGCTTTGACGCCGCATCCAACGTGCGCTTGGGAATATCGGGCGCGAACTTGATCGCGCCTGCGATCAGCACGTTGGTCGAGACCGTGATGATGGCGGCGCGGGCGGCGATCTTGCCGCCTTGCGTCTCGACGCTGACGTCGCGATTGCTCCAGGTGATGCGGCTCGCCGGCGTCGACAGCGCGACCGGCGCCTGCTCGCCGAGCTTGGTGATGAGCGTACCCAGACCCTGGCGGCAGGCGATCGCGGCATTGCGGTCCTGTGCGCGCGCCTTGTCGATCGCCGACAGCTCCTTCAGGTCCTTGCCGGCAAAGCTCGCGCCCAGCATGAACTCGGCCGCGCCCGCCCAGTCGCCGAGATCCTTCGGCAGCACGGAGGCGCATGAGGTATCGAGCTTGCCGCGCGCGGCCTCGTCGATGGCGCGGTTGGCGCGCACCAGCGCCGCCAGAAATTCCTCGGTCTCGCCGGCACGCGCGTTGCGGCGGCCGATGCGCATCTTCTGGCCCGACGGCGCGGGCAGAACGTCGAGCCCGGCGCTGCGCGCCAGCCGGATCATCGGATTGGTCTCGGGATTGTGCATCCAGCGCGCGCCGCGGTCGAACGGCACGTCGAAGGTCGTCGTATCCGTGATGCAGCGGCCACCGACTTGCGATGCCGCCTCGACCACCACGACCTTGCGATTGGCCGCCATGATGCGCCGCGCTGCGGCAATTCCGGCTGCCCCCGCGCCGATCACGACGATGTCAGCCTCGCGCGGCAGGGGTGCGGCGGTTGCGCGCAGGACTGGCATCGCCGCAAAGGCCGCCGACGCCGAAAGGAAATCGCGGCGCGTGATTGTCATGGCATGGTTTCCGGAGACTTGCGGCGAACGGGAACAGCTCGCGAACCTTGCCGTATCTCATGTTGCACGGCAACCATCATGGTGAATCAATCGTGCTTGATCTCACAGAGTGATGAACCGAATTGCAACACGTTTCGACCATGATAGAGAAGGGAAAAAAGGCGGCCGCAAAAGGCCGCGGGGGAGCTCGACATGGGGACGGTCCTAGATTCAGTCGGCAAGCTGATTGCCGCGTACCTCTCGAAGGAGGTGCCGGGCTATGAGCCGTTCACGCCGAGCGACCCGGAGCACCTGCGCGGCATCATCGAGCCCGGCGACGTGCTGCTGGTCGAGGGCAACAATCGCATCTCCGGCATCATCAAATACCTGACGCAGTCGACCTGGTCGCATGCCGCGCTCTATGTCGGCCCGATCGAGGGTGCGGAAGAGCCCAATGGCGAGCCGCATGTGCTGATCGAGGCCAATATCGGCGAAGGCGTCACCTCGGCGCCCCTGTCGAAATACTTCCCCTATCACACCCGCGTCTGCCGCCCGGTCGGGCTGTCCCATGAGGACCGCACCACGGTCTGCCGCTATGCGATCAACCGTATCGGCTTCGGTTACGACACCAAGAACATCGTCGACCTGATGCGCTTCCTGTTTCCGCTGCCGATACCGCAGCGCTGGCGGCGCCGCATGATCGCGATCGGCTCGGGCGATCCGACCAAGATCATCTGCTCGGCGCTGATCGCGCAGGCGTTCGACGCCGTGCGCTATCCGATCCTGCCCAAGATCACCAAGGCCGGCAGCCGCGCCGCGCGCCGCGAGATCCTGCACATCCGCGATTCCTCGCTCTACATGCCCCGCGACTTCGACATCTCGCCCTATTTCGAAGTCGTCAAACCCACCATCGTGCACGGATTCGACTACACGGCCCTGCACTGGGCCGACAAGCAAAAGCCGCTCGAGGAGGTAGCGGGCACATTCAGTGTGTTTCCAGAAACGATCAGTGCGCCGCCGCTCGTTCCTGAAGCGGCTGACGAAGAGGCGCCGGATAAGATTCCGGCTGAGCAAGTAGACGCGCAGCCCGCGGAAATGGTCGAACGCGCCGCCGCTGAGCATGTCTCGCTGCTGAAGAAGCTGGCGATGTACCGCCCGCGGCGCCGCGGACGGGCGCGCGAGATCGCGGCTTAACTCCGCCGTCGTCCTGGCGAAAGCCAGGACCCATTACCCCTGAGAGACGTTTGGCGAGGACTCGTCGTTCGGTACCGCTACCGAACGCAATCGATAGATTCCGCGGTATGGGTCCTGGCTTTCGCCAGGACGACGTTGGGGAGATATCGTGCGCTTCCCCCCATGACCGAAGAATACGAAACTACCTTTCCGCCCGCCCGATCACTGCCATCAGCTCCACGATCTTGGCGCGCTGGTCGGCCTTGTCGCCGCTCGTGATGGCGTGCTCGACGCAATGGGCGACGTGGTCCTTCAGGACCTCCTCCTCGACCCGGCGCAGCGCGGCGCGCACCGCCGAGATCTGCGTCACGATGTCGATGCAGTAGCGGTCTTCCTCTACCATTTTCGACAGGCCGCGAACCTGGCCCTCGATCCGGCCGAGACGTTTTCCGACAGATGCCTTGATGTCCTTGCGCATGCCGTCTATATACCCCTACCGGGTATGGGTTGCAAGACCGAGCACAAGGCCGGAGCATGGGAATGAGCGACGCGGAACACAGGCATCATCACGACGCGGACGGACACACCGGATGCGGCTGTTCGAGCAAGGCCGCACCACCGCCGAACGACAAGCCCGCGGCAGCCTCATGCTGCGGCGGACATGGCGAACATGCAGGCGACGCCCATCATCACACCCATGACCATGGCACAGCGGCAACGACGGTCCGCGACCCCGTCTGCGGCATGACGGTCGATCCCGCGACGTCCAAGCACCGGTTCGAGCATCACGGCGAGACCTTCCATTTCTGCTCGGCCGGCTGCCGCACCAAGTTCGTCGCCGATCCCGCAAAATACCTCGCCAGGGAGAAGGCGAGCGAGCCGGAGATGCCCGCGGGCACGATCTACACCTGCCCGATGCACCCGCAGATCCGCCAGGTCGGACCCGGCAGCTGCCCGATCTGCGGCATGGCGCTGGAGCCGGAAGTGGCGAGCCTGGAGACCGGCCCCAATCCCGAGCTCGCCGACATGACACGGCGGTTCTGGATCGGCGGCGCGCTGACGCTGCCGCCGGTGGTGCTGGAGATGGGCGGCCACCTCGCGGGCCCGCACAACTGGATCGATGCGACGCTGTCGAACTGGATCCAGCTCGTTTTCGCCACCCCCGTGGTGCTGTGGGCCGGCTGGCCGTTCTTCGTCCGCGGCTGGCAGTCGCTGCTGACGCGCAACCTCAACATGTTCACGCTGATCGCGATGGGCGTCGGAGTCGCTTACGTCTACAGTATCGCCGGCACCGTCGCGCCGCAGATCTTCCCCGCCACCTTCCGCGGCCATGAGGGCGCGGTTGCCGTCTATTTCGAGGCAGCCGCGGTCATCACCGTGCTGGTGCTGCTCGGCCAAGTGCTGGAGCTCCGCGCCCGCGATGCGACGTCGGGCGCGATCAAGGCGCTGTTGCAGCTCGCGCCAAAGACCGCGCGCCGCATAGCGCCTGATGGCAGCGAGCATGAGGTCGAGATCGATACGCTCCATGCCGGCGATCGTCTTCGTGTTCGCCCCGGCGAGAAGGTGCCGGTCGACGGCGTCATCCTGGAGGGGCGCTCCTCGCTCGACGAGTCGCTCGTGACGGGCGAATCCATGCCGGTCACCAAGGAAACCGGCGCCAAGGTCATCGCCGGCACGCTCAACCAGTCCGGCAGCTTCATCATGCGTGCCGACAAGGTCGGGCGGGAGACGCTGCTGTCGCAGATCGTGCAGATGGTCGCCGATGCGCAGCGCTCGCGCGCGCCGATCCAGCGCCTGGCCGATCAGGTCGCCGGCTGGTTCGTTCCCGCCGTCATCGTCGTCGCCCTCGCCGCCTTCGCGGCCTGGGCCTGGTTCGGGCCGGAGCCGCGGCTGGCCTTCGGCCTGGTCGCCGCCGTCAGCGTGCTGATCATCGCCTGCCCCTGTGCGCTCGGGCTCGCGACCCCGATGTCGATCATGGTCGGCGTCGGCCGCGGCGCGCAGGCGGGCGTCCTGATCAAGAACGCGGAATCGCTGGAGCGGATGGAGAAGATCGACACGCTCGTGGTCGACAAGACCGGCACGCTGACCGAGGGGAAGCCCAAGGTGGTCGCGATCGTGCCGGCTTCGGGCTTTGCGGACGACGACATTCTCCGCTTGGCGGCCAGCGTCGAGCGCGCCAGCGAACATCCGCTGGCCGACGCCATCATGCGCGCGGCCAAGGAGAAGCAACTCACACTCGGCCAGGTCGAGCAGTTCGATTCACCGACGGGCAAGGGCGCGACCGGCAAGGTCGACGGCAAGACCATCGTGCTCGGCAACGCGCGATATCTGTCGTCGATCGGGATCGACACCGGGACGCTCGACACCGAGGCCGAACGCCTGCGTGGCGATGGCGCAACGGTCATCAACATGGCCGTCGATGGCCGGCTCGCCGGCCTGTTCGCGATCGCCGATCCGGTCAAGGCCTCGACGCCCGAGGCGCTAAAGGCCCTCGCCGCCGAGGGCATCAAGGTGATCATGCTGACCGGCGACAACCGCACCACGGCGCAAGCGGTGGCGCGCCGGCTCGGCATCGCCGAGGTCGAGGCCGAGGTGCTGCCGGACCAGAAGAGCGCGGTGGTGACGAAGCTGCAAAAGGCCGGCCGCAGCGTCGCGATGGCCGGCGACGGCGTCAACGACGCCCCGGCACTGGCCGCCGCCGAGGTCGGCATCGCCATGGGCACCGGCACTGACGTGGCGATGGAGAGCGCCGGCGTCACCCTGTTGAAGGGTGATCTCACCGGCATCGTGCGCGCGCGAAAGCTGTCGCAGGCGACGATGAGCAACATCCGCCAGAACCTGTTCTTCGCCTTCATCTACAACGCCGCCGGCATTCCGATCGCGGCCGGCATCCTCTATCCGACCTTCGGCGTCCTGCTGTCGCCGATCATCGCCGCGGCGGCGATGGCGCTGTCCTCGGTGAGCGTGGTCGGCAATGCGCTGCGGCTGCGTGCGACCCGGCTGTGAGGGCGTACTCCCTCTCCCCCTTCGGGGAGAGGGTTGGGGTGAGGGGCTGCCGCCACGTAACCGGTAAGAGAAGGACTCGCGGAGAGTCCCCCTCACCCGGAATTCAAGCTAGGCTTGAATTCCGATCTCTCCCCGCAAGCGGGGCGAGGTAAGAAGAGCGATACCCGCGGAGAGGGCCTGATGCAGCGAATTACGATCACGATCGAGGACGATCTGCTGGCGGAGATCGACGCCGCGGCGGAGGCGCGCGGCTACCAGAACCGCTCCGAGATCATCCGCGACCTCGCGCGCGCCGGGCTGCAACAGACGTCAGAGGATACGGCGCAGACCGGCCCCTGCGTCGCCGGCCTCGTCTATGTCTACGACCACGCCGCCCGCGATCTTTCAAAACGCCTGGTGCAGGAATTCCACGGCCATCACGACCTCGCGCTGGCGACGCTGCACGTCCATCTCGACGACAACAATTGCATGGAGATGACGGCGCTGCGCGGCGCGGCGGATGAGGTCAAGCATTTCGCCGACCACATCATCGCCGAACGCGGCGTGCGCTACGGGCGTGTGGTGATGATCCCGACGGGGGAAGGGAAGCAGGGGAAGGTGCGGAAGCATGCGCACCGGCACGAGTAGGTGAATTATCATCGCACGCGAGGTGCGTAACCCTCTCCCCTTGTGAGAGAGGGTGGCTCGCCGCGCAGCGGCGAGACGGGTGAGGAGTTTCTCTCCGTGAGACCGTCTCTCTCGATTTGAGTTCACGGAGAGAAACCCCTCATCCGGCGCTTCGCGCCACCTTCTCCCACAAGGGGAGAAGGGAAGAGCAGCGCACGCGTGGCTCTACGCCGCCTTCGCCGCACTCCCGCACGGCAGGCCCGCGCGCGCGACGCCGCCATACAGCGCCTCGTTCGGCATCTCCTCGCGCAAGATCCTGCGCACTCCGATCAGCTTCTCCAGGTCGATGCCCGTGGCAAAACCCTTGCTCTCGCACAGGAATACGAGATCCTCGAACACGACATTGCCGGTCGCGCCGGGCGCGAAGGGACAGCCGCCGAGGCCGCCGAGCGATCCGTCGAGGATGCGGACGCCTTCGTCCAGTGCCGCCGCGGCGTTGGCGATCCCCATGCCGCGGGTGTCGTGGAGGTGGATGCAGATCGGCTTTTGCCCTGCGAGCTTCACCGCGGCGCGCGACAATTCGACGACCTGCTTCGGGCCGGCATAGCCGACGGTGTCGGCGATCGCGACGAAATCGACGCCGGCCTCAAGGCATTTGTCCACCAGCCGCAAGACCTCGGTCGGATCGACCGCCCCGGTGATCGAGCAGCCCAGCGCCATCGAGATCGCGGCATTCACGAGCGGCTTGTGCGAGCTGGCGTCGCGCATCTCGCAGAGCCGCCTGACATTGGCGATCGCGGATTCGCGCGAGCGGTGGGCGTTGGCCTGGCTGTGCTCTTCCGTGGCCGAGACCACCGACGCGATTTCGCCGACGCCGGATTCGAGCGCCTCATTGACGCCGCGCTCGTTGAGCGCAAGCGCGACGCCATGAGCGCCGGGCAGGCTCGCCACCGCCCCGATGACATCGCGAACGTCGACGAATTGCGGGAAGGTCTTCGCCGGCAGGAACGAGCCGACCTCGAAATGCCGCACGCCCGCGGCATATTCCTCGCGCACCCAGCGCTGCTTGGCCTCGGTCGACGGGAATTGCTTCACGAGCTGGAGCCCGTCGCGCAAGCCCACCTCGCGCAGGCTGACGCGATCCGAGGGGTAAATCGTCTCGATCCGGCTCATGCGCGCTTCCCTTGAACTTTGGATGTGATGTCGGTGTCGATCTCGGCGCGAACGGCGGATGTATCGGCGCCGAGTGGCGCGACCTTCAGACCCTCGCCGAAATGGCTGCCGTTCCACTCGACCGGCAGAGCCGGCACATGGAACGGCTTGCCGTCGGCGGTGACATTGCTGACGAGCCCGCCCGGCCGCAGCACATGGGGATCGGTGAGGAGATCCTCGGGCCGGTTGATCGGCGAAAAGCAGATGTTGAGCGCGTCGAGCTTTTGCGACAGCTCTGCCACCTTCTGCTGCCGGATGATCCCGGCGACGCGCGGAATGATCCGCGGCCGCGCCAGGATACGGTCGGTCGTGGTGCGCAAGGCGGGATCTTCGAGAAGCTCGGCCAGGCCGAACTCGCGGCAAAAGCTCTGCCAGTGCCCCTCGGTCACGACGCCGATGAAGATGCGCTCGCCGTCCGCGGCATCGAAGATATCGTAGATCGGCCAAGCGTGCTCGCGCTCGGGCATCGAGCGCGGCTTGTTGCCGGTCATCTCGTATTCGACCATGTGCTGGGCGACCAGGAACAGGCAGTTCTCGAACAGGCCGATGCGGATGTCGGCACCGTCGCGTTTTCCCCCCCGCTTCTGGTAGAGCGCGGCGAGGATCGCGATCACGCCGAACATGCCGCCCATGATGTCGTTGGCGGAGGAGCCGACGCGCTGCGGCTTCTCCTTCGTGCCGGTCATGGCAGCGAGCCCCGACATCATCTGCACGACCTCGTCGAGCGCGGGGCGATGCTCATAGGGGCCGGACAGAAAGCCCTTGTGGCCGGCGATGATCAGATGCGGATGCCGGCGGCGTAATTCCTCGGCACCTAACCCCTGCTTCTCCAGCAGGCCATCGCGAAAATTCTCCAGGAACACGTCGGCCGTCGCGAGCAGACGGTCCATGGTGTCGCGATCCTCGGGCTTCTCAAAGTCCAGCACGACGCTGCGCTTGCCGCGGTTGAACAGCGGAAAGAATGCTGTCCCCATGCCGCCGAGAGAACGGGTCTTGTCGCCTGAGGGCGGCTCCACCTTGATCACCTCGGCGCCGAGCTGCGCGAGGATCATGCCGCAGGTCGGACCCATGACCATGTGGGTCATCTCGACGACCCGCACGCCTTCGAGCGGCAATCCGGCCTCAGTCATGCGTCACTCCCTGTTCGTCCATCCAAGAGACTAGGCCTTCACAAGCCTTCTGAAAATATAATCTGTCGAAGATTGCCTTCGCAGTTCTAGAACGCTTGATCGCTCATGGATTCACGCCAGCTCCGCTATTTCATCGCCGTCTACGAGCAGCGGAACCTGTCGCGCGCGGCCGACCAGGTGAACGTCGCGCAGTCCGCGCTCAGCCATCATATCTCGAACCTGGAGGCCGAGTTCGCAACGCCGCTGTTCGAGCGCAAGTCGCGCGGCATGGAACCGACGGCGGCCGGCGAGCGGCTCTATGAGCACGCGCGCATCATCCTGCGCGCGATGGCGGAGGCCGAGACCGAGGTGCGCGAGGGCGCCCGCGTCATCGCCGGCGAGATCTCGATCGGCATGGCCAATTCCGGCGTCAAGGCGATCGGCGTCGAGCTGATGCGCACGGTGCTGACCAAATACCCCAAGCTCAAATTGTCGCTGACCGAGAGCCTGTCCGGCGCGACGCTGATGCACCTGATGGTCTCCAACGTCGACCTCGCGCTGGTCTACAATCCGCCGTCGGAGAAGGAGTTGATCACGGAGGCCGTGCTCGAGGAGGAGATGTTCCTGGTCGGCATTCCGAAACTGGTCGGCAAGGGCAAGGCGCCGATTCGCTTCGAGGCGCTGAACCGCTTGCCGCTGATCCTGCTTCGCTACGGTCTCGGCCTGTCCTCGCGCGCGTTGCTGGACGATCCGGTCCTGCTCAAGCGGCTGGAAGGCGGCGCGATCCTGCACGCCAACTCGATCACCGGCATGACCGGCGCGCTGGTGGAAGGGCTCGGCTGCACCATCGCGACAAAGCTGTTCGCGCGGGAGGAGCTCGCGGCCGGCCGGCTGGTCGCACGCAAGGTGATCGAGCCGAAGCTGACCCGCACGCTCTATCTCTGTCGCCTGCGCAACCGCCCGATGACCTACGCCATGGAAGAGATGCGCCGCCTGATGCTCGCATTGATCGCCGAGCAGGTGCGCAGCGGCGGCTGGCAGGCGGAGCTGGTGGGGTAAGGGACACGAGATAGACGCCGCGGCGACGGTGCGCTCCCTCGCCCCGTTCTTACGGGGAGAGGGTTGGGGTGAGGGGCTGCCTCCGCGTAAACGGTGAGAATTGGACTCGCGGAGATTCCCCCTCACCCGGAATTTGCTGACGCAAATTCCGGCGTCTCCCCGCACGCGGGGAGAGGCAAAAAACACGAGTTCGAAATTCTCGAACGCTTCCATCGATATGTTCTTCTGGATTTCCGCCCTCGACCGGCCAACATGGCGCGATCCGGCAGAGTTCACGACACGCAACACAGATGAACCGCCGGGAAACGCGCGCGACCTGCGCGCCACGGGGAGGACATCATGAGCGTTGTCGGCATCGACACAGGCTTTGAGCTCGGCACCGCGCCATCCGTGCCCGACGAGATCTCGCGGCGGCTCGAGGCCATGCCGGGGACGTCCTATGTCTGGCGCCTCGTCATCCTGCTCTCGCTCGGCGGCTGCTTCGAGATATACGATCTGTTCCTCACCGGCTATATCGCGCCGGGCCTGAGCCGCAGCGGACTCCTGAGCACGACGACGCAGGCGTTCTTCGGCTTCGCGGGCATCGGCGCCTTCGTCGCCGCGACCTTTGCCGGCCTGTTCGTCGGCACCTTCTTCCTCGGCTTCCTCGCCGACCGCTTCGGCCGGCGCGCGATCTTCACCTATGCGCTGCTCGGCTACACCGCGGCCTCCGTGATCATGGCCTGCCAGACCTCTCCGGAAGGTCTTCTGCTCTGGCGTTTCCTCGCCGGCATCGGCATCGGCGTCGAGGTCATCACCATCGACGCCTACATCACCGAGCTAGTGCCGAGCCGGATGCGCGGGCGCGCCTTCGCGGTGAACCAGTCCATCATGTTCGTCGCCGTTCCCGTCGTCGCCTTCCTCGCCTGGTGGCTGGTGCCGCTCGCGCCTTACGGCGTCGAGGGCTGGCGCTGGGTGGTGCTGGTCGGCGCCGCCGCCAGCATGATCATCTGGGTGCTCAGGCTGTTCCTGCCCGAAAGCCCGCTCTGGCTGGCGCGGCACGGCCGTAACGAAGAGGCGCTGCGCATCCTGACGATGCTGGAGGCCGCCAGCGGCGGCGTCGGCTCACGGCCCCCTACGTCGCCTGCGCGCCAGGCGGTGCGATCGACCACGAATGTCGGCTTCGCCGATTTGTTCCGGCCGCCCTATCTCTCGCTCGTGGTCCTGTTCATGGTTTTCAACCTCTGCCAGGCCTTCGGCTTCTACGGCTTTGCCAATTGGGTGCCGACGCTGCTGGTCGAGAAGGGCATCAACGTCACCAAGAGCCTGCAATATTCCTTCATCGTCGCTGTTGCCTATCCGATCGCGCCGCTGCTCGCCTCGAGCTTCGCCGACAAATTCGAGCGGCGCTGGATCATCGCCGGCGCCTGCGTCGCCATCATCATCTTCGGCATGGGGTTCGCGCAATTGACCGAGCCCGCGCTGCTGATCGCCTGCGGCGTGCTGCTGACGGCCTCCAACACCACGATGTCCTACGCCTACCACGCCTATCAGACCGAAGTGTTTCCGACCCAGATCCGGGCGCGGGCTTCCGGCCTCGTCTATTCGATGAGCCGGCTGAGCGCGACGTTCTCGGGCTTCATCGTCGCCTACATGCTGAGGGAGGCCGGCGCCACCGGCGTGTTCGGCCTGATCACCGCGGCCATGCTGATCGTGGTGATCGCGATGGCGCTGTTTGGTCCGAACGTGCGCGGCAAGCCGCTGGATGCGATGTAGCTCGGTCGTCATTGCGAGGAGCCCTTGCGACGAAGCAATGACGGAGGGGAGGCGATTTCGGCGAATATGGCTCTCACCGTGATCGCGGAGATGGCCCTCACCCCAACCCTCCCAGCGCGAGCGAAGCTCGTCGCGCCCCCCCCCCGCGAAGGGCGGGGAGAGGCGGACGGACTTGCCGAAGCGACCCGGCATGTCTACCTCTCGCGGGTGGTTTCGTGAGAGGGTCCCCCCATGCTGGATGCCGCCGTGAAGGCGCTGTCGCAAATGATCTCGCCGCCGATGCGCTCGATCCTGTGGCGATCGATCGGGCTTGCGCTCGTGCTGATCACCGTGCTGGCGATCGGGTTGCAGCGGCTGCTCAGCTGGTTTGCGACCTATGGCGAAGTCTGGCTCGAGGGCCTGCTCGGTCCCGGCTGGCATACTTCGCTCGAGGTCCTGGCCTGGATCGTCTCGATCGCGGCGGGCCTGGGCGTCGTGTTCGGGGCGGTGTTCCTGATGCCGGCGATCACTTCGCTGGTGGCGAGCCTGTTCGTCGACGACGTCGCCGACCATGTCGAGCGCGAACACTATCCCGCCGAACGGCCGGGCGTGGCGCTGCCTTTCAGCCAGGCGATCTACGAGGGCGTCAAGACCGCGTCGCTGACCATCCTGGTCTATCTGATCGCGCTGCCCTTCGTGTTGCTGGCCGGCGCCGGTTTCCTGATCTTCTTCCTCGCCACGGCCTGGCTGCTGGGACGCGAATATTTCGAGCTCGCTGCGATGCGCTTCCGCTCGCCGGAGGAAGCCAAGGCGATGCGGCGCGACAATGCCGCGACCATCTTCGCCGCCGGCCTGATCATCGCGGCCTTCGTCTCGATCCCGATCGTGAATTTGGCGACGCCGATCTTCGGCATGGCCTTCATGGTCCACATGCACAAGCGGCTGTCCGGCCCGCGCCCCGAGCTGATCGAGCCGGCGCGGCAGATGCGGTGACGGCGACGACGTCACCGGCACTCCGCATTTGCCTCAGACCGTCTTCTCCGGCCACCGGCAAAGATCGTTGATCAGGCACACCTCGCAGCGCGGCTTGCGTGCGAGGCACGTATAGCGGCCGTGCAGGATCAGCCAATGATGGGCATGCAGCATGAACTCGGCCGGGATCACCTTTTCGAGACCAAGCTCGACTTCCAGCGGCGTCTTGCCGGGCGCGAGCCCGGTGCGGTTGCCGACACGGAAGACATGCGTGTCCACCGCCATGGTGTGCTCGCCAAAGGCCATGTTGAGCACGACGTTGGCGGTCTTGCGCCCGGCGCCGGGCAGCGACTCGATCTCGGCCCGCGTGCGCGGCACCTCGCCGCCGAATTCGCTGAGCACCTTGGCTGACAGCGCGATCACGTTCCTGGCCTTGGTGCGATAGAGGCCGATGGTCTTGATGTAGTCGCGCAGGCGCTCCTCGCCGAGGTCGAGCATCTTCTGCGGCGTGTCGGCGACCTCGAACAACGCGCGCGTCGCCTTGTTGACGCCGGCGTCGGTGGCCTGCGCCGACAGCACCACGGCGACCAGCAGCGTGAACGGATTGACGTGCTCGAGCTCCCCCTTCGGCTCCGGATTGGCCTTGCGGAAACGGCTGAAGACCTCGTGGATCTCGGCCGGCGTCCAGGGTTTGACGGCCTTGAGCGATTTCTTCGCAGGGGCCCTCGGCTTCGCCACAGCCGCCTTTGCTTTTTTCTTCGGCACGGCTGCTTTGCGCGGGACCGGCTTGCGGGTGATTTTCGCCATGATCGGGATATACTGAGGGACGATGAGCACAGGCAACGAAATTGAGCGCAGGGACTGTGAAGATCAGAGCGAAGCTCAAATCTTCTCGGCGCTGCTGACGCCGCACCGCTCGCTGAACCGCACCGGCTTCCTCGCCGTGATGCTGTTCCTGAGCGCCGTCAGCTTCGTCACCGGCCTCGTCTTCCTGATGATGGGCGCGTGGCCGGTGCTCGGCTTTTTCGGCCTCGACGTGCTGGTGATCTGGTGGGCCTTCAAGGTTAATTTCCGCGCGGCGCGGGCCAGCGAGGAGATCGTGGTCACGCCCTCGGAACTGCGGGTGCGGCGCATCAGCCATCGCGGCCAGGTCGCCGAATGGACGTTCAATCCGCTTTGGGTCCGGCTCGACCTGGAGGTCGACGAGGATTTTGGCCTCGAACACCTCTACCTGATCTCGCGCGGCCGCCGGCTCCAGCTCGCCGGATTTTTGGGGCCTGAAGAAAAAACGAGCTTTTACAATGGCTTGGTTGAGGCGCTGAACGCCGCCAAGCGGGGACCGACCTTCAACCCCATTCGCTGACGTCACGTCGGAAATCGGGTGGTTTCGAGCTGCCCCCTCTCCTACATTTCCGGTCATGATGACACTCGCGATACATGATCAGCGCCTGACCAAGCCGGGCTCCCAGAACGCCGCGCTGCGCGACTATGACTCGGTGCGCCGGGCGATCGCCTTCATCTCGGAGAACTGGCGCACGCAGCCGACCATCGAGGCGATGGCGGATGCGGCCGGCGTCACACCCGATGAGCTGCACCATCTGTTCCGCCGCTGGGCCTCGATCACGCCGAAGGCTTTCATGCAGGCGCTGACGCTCGACCACGCCAAGGGCCTGCTGCGGGATTCCGCGAGCGTGCTCGACGCCGCGCTCGACTCCGGCCTGTCGGGGCCGGGCCGGCTGCACGATCTCTTCGTCACCCATGAGGCGATGTCGCCGGGTGAATGGAAGAACGGCGGCGCGGGCCTCATCCTGCGCTACGGCTTTCATCCCTCGCCGTTCGGCACCGCCATCGTGATCGCGACCGATCGTGGATTGTCGGGACTTGCCTTCGCCGATCCCGGCGAGGAAAACGCAGCGCTTGCCGACATGATGCGGCGCTGGCGGAATGCAACTTACGTCGAGGATCACGAAGGCACCGCCCCGCTCGCCCAGCGCATCTTCGACACGAAGCTGTGGCGGCCGGACCAGCCGCTGCGCGTGGTGATGATCGGCACCGATTTCGAGGTGCGGGTCTGGGAAACGCTGCTGAAGATCCCAATGGGACGCGCGGTGTCCTATTCCGACATCGCCTGCAACATCAACAGCCCGAAGGCCTCGCGCGCCGTCGGCGCGGCCGTCGGCAAGAACCCGGTTTCCTTCGTCGTGCCCTGCCACCGCGCGCTCGGCAAGAGCGGCACGCTCACCGGCTATCACTGGGGCATCACCCGCAAGCAGGCGATGCTGGGCTGGGAGGCGGGAAAGCTTGGGGTGCAGTAGGCATTCGCCATGCCGCCCCCGCATGGTCGTCCTGGCGAAAGCCAGGACCCATTACCCCAGGGAGATGTTGCGGCATCGACTGCCGACCACCAGTCATCGCAAAACTGATGACGGTGGCTATGGGTCCTGGCTTTCGCCAGGACGACACTGATTGTTTGGCCGGCTCCGTCGCGTCTCAAGCGAATCGTCTTTACCCCGCCAGATCCAGCTTCGAGGCCACCGTCGAATCCGCGTTGAGCCGGTAGATGATCGGCACACCCGTGGCGAGCTCGCGCTTCAGGATGCCCTCCGGCGACAGCTTCTCCAGCACCATGATCAGGGCGCGCAGCGAGTTGCCGTGGGCGGCGACCAGCGTGCGCTTGCCGTTGAGCACGGCGGGCAAGATCTCCTGCACGTAATAGGGCAGCGCGCGCGCCAGCGTGTCCTTCAGGCTTTCGCCGCCGGGCGGCGGCACGTCGTAGGAGCGGCGCCAGATCAGCACCTGGTCCTCGCCCCATTTCTTGCGGGCGTCGTCCTTGTTGAGGCCGGAGAGATCGCCATAGTCGCGCTCGTTCAGCGCGAGGTTCTTCTCCGTGGGCAGCCCCTCCTGGCCGAGCTCGCCGAGGATGAGGTCGAGCGTGTGCTGCGCGCGCGTCAGCACCGAGGTGTAGGCGACGTCGAACACCAGCCCCTGCGCCTTCAGCTTGCGGCCGGCTTCCCTGGCCTCGGTGACGCCGAGCTCGGTGAGATCAGGATCCTTCCACCCCGTGAACAGGTTCTTCAGATTCCATTCGCTCTGGCCGTGGCGGACGAGCACGAGAAGACGTTCGCTCATTGATGACTTTCCGTTATTTTCGTTCAGATATCGGCGAGGCCGAGCACGTCGGCCATGGAGTAGTGCCCCGGCTTCTTGCCATGCGCCCACAGCGCCGCCTTCAGCGCGCCGTGCGCGAACAGCATGCGGTCCTCGGCCTGATGCGACAGCGTCAGGCGCTCGAACGGGCCGAGGAAGCTGACGCTGTGGTCGCCGGCCGCGGTGCCGCCGCGCAAGGAGGCGAAGCCGATGTCGCCCGGCCGGCGCGCGCCGGTGATGCCGTCGCGGCCGCGCGCCGCGTGATCGTCGAGCGAGATGCCGCGGCCGGCCGCCGCCGCCTGCCCCAGCATCAGCGCGGTGCCCGAGGGCGCGTCAATCTTCATGCGGTGGTGGGTTTCGACGATCTCGATATCGAAGCTCTCGTCGAGCGCCATGGCGACGCGCTTGACCACCGCGGCGAGCAGGTTGACGCCGAGGCTCATATTGCCTGATTGCACCACGACCGCGCGATTGGTGACGCTCTTGATCACGGCGTTGTCGGAACTCGAAAGCCCGGTGGTGCCGACGACATGCACGATGCCGCGTTCGGCGGCGATCGCGACGTTGGCGATGGTCGCGGCCGGCACGGTGAAATCGAGGATGCCGTCGGCCTCCTTCGACATCGCCCAGAGATCGGCCGAGACCTTGATGCCATTGGCCGGCAGGCCCGCGAGCACGCCGGCATCCTTGCCGAGCAGCTCGGAACCCGGCGCCTCCAGCGCGCCGGCCAGCACCGCGCCTTTGCTCTCCGCAATCGCCCGCGTCAGCGCCCGGCCCATCCGGCCGCCGGCTCCAGCAACAATCAAGCGCATGTCGGACATGGTGTGATCCTCTTCGGGGCCGTTGTAGCGGGGGGATGCAGTTCCGGCAACCGAGGGGGAGCAGGCGGCGGTGACGCCACGTTCACCGTCATTCCGGGGCGGCTCGCAGAGCCGAACCCGGAATCTCGAGATTCCGGGTTCGCCTTCGGCGCCCCGGAATGACGGTGCGGCTCAGCCGTCCGACGGCTGCGGGCCGTCATAGCCCTCGATGATGATGAGGTCGGCGACCGAGTGCGGCTGGCGCACCTTGATGTTGGCCTGGTATTCCGGCGAGTTGTAGCAGGCGATCGCGGTCTCGTAGTCCGGGAATTCGATCACGACGTTGCGGGTGCGGCTGGCGCCTTCGACGGTGGTGAACTTGCCGCCGCGGACGACGAAGCGGCCACCCCATTTCTTGAAGATCGTACCGTTGGCGACGACATAAGGCTTGTAGCCCTCGTCATTGTTCACATCGACGCGCCCGATCCAGTAGCCTTTTGCCATTGTTCTTCTCCCTGTGTTGTTGTCTCTATTTGAGCATGATTTGATCGGAAAACCGCTGCACACTTTGCGCTAACGCGGCCTTCCGGCTCCGGATCATGCTCCCAGCGCCTGCGCAATCTCGGCCTGGATGACATCTGCGATCGCCTTGGGATCGGTGGCTTCCACCACCGGGCGCCCGACGACGAGATAATCGGCGCCCGCGGTGATCGCACGGCCCGGCGTCATGATGCGTTTCTGATCGCCACTTGCCGAGCCCGCCGGCCGGATGCCGGGCGTGACGAGGCTCATCTGGTGGCCGACAATCTTGCGCAAAGCGCCCACTTCCTCGGGCGACGACACCAGCCCGTCGATGCCAAGCACCTGCGCCTGCTGCGCGCGCGCTTCGACGAGCTCGGAGACGCCGAGCCGGAAACCTGCCGCGTGCAGATCGTCGTCGTTGTAGGAGGTCAGCACAGTGACGGCGAGGATCTTCAGGTTCGAGCTGCCGCGGCCTTCGACGGCGCCCTTCATGGTCTGCGGATAAGCGTGCACGGTGAGGAAGGTCGCGCCCAGCCTGGTGATGCTCTCGACGCCTTGCGCCACGGTGTTGCCGATGTCGTGCAGCTTGAGATCGAGAAAGACCTTCTTGCCCTTGTCGGCGAGCCTGGCAACGAGCGGCAAGCCGCCGGCATAAGCGAGGCGATAGCCGATCTTGTAGAACGTGACGCTGTCGCCGAGCCTTGCGATCATCGCCTCCGCGACATCAACGCTCGGCAGATCGAGCGCAACGATCAGGCGGTCTTTCGGGGCGATCTCGGCTGGCGTCATGTCACCTCACATCATGCGTTGGGAAATGTCGATCAACTGCGCTACCAGCTCCTTCAACGCGGCGATATCGCCCTCGTTCTTGAGCCTGTCCATATCGTCATAGGCCTCTCCCGCAAAGGCGAGCGTGAGCTGGCTGGCAATCACATTGGCGTGGCAGGAGGTCAGGATCAGCCGCAACGCCTGGAGCGCGCGGGCCGTGCCGAGCCGGCTCTGCGAGGCGCCGGCGAGCGCGAAGGGGCGGTTGCGGAACACCTCGCCGCGCGCCTCGTGCAGCTCATGCACGCGGCTGACCCAGTCGATCGCGTTCTTCAGCAGCGGCGGCACCGAGGCATTGTATTCGGGCGAAACGATCAGCACGCCATGATGCGCGCCGATCATGCGCTTGAGGTTGATCGCGTGCTTGGGCACGCCTGACTTGGCCTGGAGATCGCCGTCGTAGATCGGCAGCGGAAAATCGGCGAGCGAGATGCGGGTGACGTCGACGCCGGCCTGGGCGAATTCATAGGCGGCGACCGCGGCCAGCTTCGCATTGTGCGAGCCGGTGCGCAGCGAGCCGGGAATGATCAGGATTTTCGGTGCGGACATCCGATCCAATGCTTCGGCGAAACGAGCCCGCCGCGCAAAGACGAATGCCGACGGAATTAATCCTTGCGATACACCCAGACGCGGGCCGGCGGAAGGTTCATCCAGATCCGTTCCGAGGCCTCTGTGGATACGCCGGGCAGCGATTTCGGAATCGGCGGCACCACCGCATAGGTGAACTGGACGAAGGGCGCGCCGGGCGCGAGCGCCGTAAAAGCGTCGCGAACGAGCCGCAGCCGCGTCAGCATCGGTTTGGTGACGAGCGGCAGGCCGGAGACGACCGCGGATGCCGGCGCGCTCAGCACGTTCCAGAGCGTGTCGCGCAGGCGATAGGCATCACCCTGCACGACCTTGGCCTGCGGATAGCGGTCGCGCAGCAGTGCGCAGAAGCCGGGATTGTACTCGACGAGGACGAGACGCTTCTGGTCGACGCCACGTTCGACCAGGGCCGAGGTGATCGCGCCAGTACCGGGGCCGAGCTCGACCACAGGTGCGTCCGAGTTGACGTCGACGTAATGCGCCATGGTCCGGGCCAGCAGCTTGCCCGACGGCATCACTGCGCCCATGTGGAGGGGCTTTTCGATCCACGATCTGAGAAAGCGCACCTCGTCATCAAGACGGGGCTTCTTCAACGCACGCGCGGACGATGGCAATGGCATGTCTGGACCGGACGGGACCGCGCGACCGCGGCGTGTCAGAAAATGGTCATAAAGACGTATAGGCCGAAGGCGGTACGGTCAAGACGAGTCAATTCGCCCGATTACCGAAGAAATCCTTGACCTTGGCGAAGAAGCCCTCGGATTCCGGCTGGGTGTTGCCGGAGGAGAGCTTTTCGAACTCGGCCAGCAATTCCTGCTGCTTTTTGGTGAGATTCTGCGGGGTTTCGACCACGACCTGAACGTACATGTCGCCCGTCTGGCGCGAGCGCAGTATCGGCATGCCTTTTGATGCAATGCGGAATCGACGGTTGGACTGGGTCCCGGCGGGCACTTTCACCTTGGCCTTGCCCTTCTCGATGGTCGGCACCTCGAATTCGCCGCCAAGGGCGGCCGTCACCATCGAGATCGGCACCCGGCAATGCAGATCGGCGCCGTCGCGCTGGAAGAACTGGTGCTGGGCCAGCGACAGGAAGATGTAGAGGTCGCCGGGCGGACCGCCCCGGACACCGGCCTCGCCTTCGCCGGCGAGCCTGATCCGCGTGCCGTCCTCGACGCCCTGGGGAATGTTGACTGACAGCGTCCGCTCGCGGGTCACACGGCCCTGACCCGAGCAGGACGGGCAGGCGTCCTCGATCATCTGGCCGCGGCCCTGGCAGCCCGGACAGGTCCGCTCCAACGTGAAGAAGCCCTGCGACTGCCGCACGCGGCCGGCGCCGCCGCAGCTCGAGCAGGTCTTCGGCTTGGTGCCGGCCTTGGCGCCGATGCCCGAGCAGGCCTCGCAGGTGACCGAGACCGGGATCTCGATCTGCGCGGTCTTGCCGCCGAAGGCTTCCTCGAGCGTGATTTCCATGTTGTAGCGCAGGTCGGCGCCGCGCTCGCGGCCGCCACGGCCGCGCTGTCCGGCCATGCCGAACAGGTCCTCGAAAATATCGGAGAAGGAGGAGGCGAAGCCCGCGCCGAAACCGGCACCGCCGCCGGGACCGCCCTGCTCGAAGGCCGCATGGCCGAAACGGTCATAGGCCGCGCGCTTGTCCTTGTCCTTCAGGACCTCGTAGGCCTCGTTGATTTCCTTGAACTTGACCTCGCTGGTGTCGTCCCCGGGATTGCGGTCGGGGTGGAACTTCATCGCGAGCTTGCGGAACGACGACTTCAACTTGGATTCGTCGGCGTCACGTTCGACTTCGAGGGTCTCGTAGTAGCAGCGCTTGGTGGACGTGGACATGTTGAACTCGGTCTATCCAATCGCGATTCAAACCGGGGCGAAACAACGTTGCCACGCAACGATATAGGCGCCCCTCCGCTTCGCGGCAGAGGGCAGCATGGCAGCGTTGAGAATAACGGCTGGAAATTGATCGATCGTAACGGGAGCGGCGCCCGTCGACCTCGACACGGAAGCCTCCCCCGCGAAGGGGGAGGCTGGAGAGGTGTATGGGGTCCAAGCCGTCCGCATCATCACCCTCTTGGGGTTCAGGCGGACTTCTTGTTGTTCTTGTCGTCGTCGACTTCGGTGAATTCCGCGTCGACGACGTCGTCCTTGGCCGCGTCCTTCTTGGCGTCGGCCTCGGCCTGCTGCTTGTACATGGCCTCGCCGAGCTTCATCGAAGCCTGGGCCAGCGTCTGGGTCTTGGCCTTGATCGCCTCGGCATCGTCGCCCTTCAGCGCTTCCTTGAGGTCGCTGACGGCATCCTCGATGGCGCGGCGCTCGGTCTCGGCGACCTTCGAACCGTGCTCGGCCAGCGCCTTCTCGGTCGAATGCACCAGTCCGTCCGCCTCGTTCTTGGCCATCACGGCCTCGCGGCGCTTCTTGTCCGCTTCGGCATTGGCCTCGGCGTCCTTGACCATCTTCTCGATGTCGGCTTCCGACAGACCGCCGGAGGCCTGGATGCGAATCTGCTGCTCCTTGCCGGTGGCCTTGTCCTTGGCCGAGACGTTGACGATGCCGTTGGCGTCGATGTCGAAGGTCACCTCGATCTGCGGCATGCCGCGCGGGGCCGGCGGAATGCCCATCAGGTCGAACTGGCCGAGCATCTTGTTGTCGGCCGCCATTTCACGCTCGCCCTGGAAGACGCGGATGGTGACCGCGTTCTGATTGTCCTCGGCGGTCGAGAACACCTGGCTCTTCTTGGTCGGGATCGTGGTGTTGCGGTCGATGATGCGGGTGAACACGCCGCCCAGCGTCTCGATGCCCAGCGACAGCGGGGTCACGTCGAGCAGCAGCACGTCCTTGACGTCGCCCTGGAGCACGCCGGCCTGGATCGCGGCACCGATCGCCACGACTTCGTCCGGGTTGACGCCCTTGTGCGGCTCCTTGCCGAACAGCTGCTTCACGACTTCCTGGACCTTCGGCATGCGCGACATGCCGCCGACCAGAACGACTTCGCCGATCTCACCGGCGGTGACGCCGGCGTCCTTCAGCGCCTTGCGGCAGGGCTCGACGGTCTTCTGGATGAGGTCGTCGACCAGCGCCTCGAACTTGGCGCGGGTGAGCTTCATCGTCAGATGCTTCGGGCCGGTCTGGTCCGCGGTGATGAAGGGCAGGTTGATCTCGGTCTGCGTCGTCGACGACAGCTCGATCTTGGCCTTTTCAGCGGCTTCCTTCAGGCGCTGCAACGCGAGCTTGTCGTTGCGCAGGTTGATGCCCTGCTCCTTCTGGAACTCGTCGGCGAGATAGCCGACCAGGCGCATGTCGAAGTCTTCGCCGCCGAGGAAGGTGTCGCCGTTGGTCGACTTCACCTCGAACACGCCGTCGCCGATTTCGAGAATGGAGATATCGAACGTGCCGCCGCCGAGATCGTACACGGCGATCGTGCCGGTCTTGGTCTTGTCCAGACCATAGGCGAGCGCGGCCGCGGTCGGCTCGTTGATGATGCGCAGCACTTCAAGGCCCGCGATCTTGCCGGCGTCCTTGGTCGCCTGGCGCTGGGCGTCGTTGAAGTAGGCGGGAACGGTGATGACGGCCTGGTCGACCTTCTGGCCGAGATGGGCTTCCGCGGTCTCCTTCATCTTCTGCAAGATGAACGCCGAGACCTGCGAGGGCGAGTAGGTCTGGCCGTCGGCCTCGACCCAAGCGTCGCCGTTGGAAGCCTTCACGATCTTGTACGGAACGAGCTTCTTGTCCTTCTCGACCATCGGGTCGTCGTAGCGGCGGCCGATGAGGCGCTTCACTGCGAAGAAGGTGCGCTCGGGATTGGTGACGGCCTGGCGCTTGGCCGGCTGGCCGACGAGGCGCTCACCGTCATCAGTGACGGCGACGATCGAAGGCGTCGTGCGCATGCCCTCGGAATTCTCGATGACTTTGGCGTTCTTGCCATCCATTACGGCGACGCACGAATTCGTGGTGCCGAGGTCGATCCCAATGACCTTTCCCATGGTCCTGATATCCTTCTTTTTGCGGCAGGTTGGTTGGGCCCAGAAGGCACCCGAACCGAAACCCCCTAAGATCAAACATTCGCGATATTGCGATGGTTGAGGCTCATATAGGAGGGGGGGAGGGGCCCGCAAGGACCGAAGCAACGTTTCGGCCGTGAAAACATTGGGTTTTGGAGGATCATATCCGGGCCCAACCGCCCTTGCGGGTGAGGAATTATTAACAGGTTCGGGCTTCGGCAAGCCCCGGTTACCGCAATCCGCCCTGCCCTGTTGCGGCAAGGCCAAACCCGCTAAAAGGCGGACCGGCCGGAGCGGCGCACCCAGGCTGCTTCGCGCGACAAAGCGGCCCGGTGTCCGACCATCGAACGGCCTCAATATGAACCAATCAGAGTGCCCATGAAGCTGACCCGCCCCCTCGCCGCGCTCGCCCTGCTCATTGCCTCCGCGCTTCCGGCCTTTGCGGCCGACGTCGTTTTCCCCCCTGGCTTGCGCCTCGGCATGGTGCCGCTGATCGGCCTCAGCACGGCCAAGACCTTTCCGGGCTTCGAGAGCGAGGACGGCACCGTCAAGGTGCTGATCACCGAGCTGCCGCCGGCCGCCTATGGCGAGGTCGCGAGCGCCTTCAATTCCAATCCGGCCGGCGCCAGCGGCGTCAAGCAGGACAAGATCGAGACCCCCGCGGGCCTTGCCTATTTCACCACCGAAAGCGGCAAGGCCGGCGAGACCCCGGTGAAGCGCTATTCGATGATCGTGCCAGGCGCCGGCTTCTCCGGCTATGTCGCGGTGCAGATCCCGGAGAACGCGACCAAGATCTACACCGACGAGGCGGTGCGGCAGATGTTTGCGAGCGCCGTCACCCGCAAGCAGGTCTCGGCCGAAGAGCAGATCGCGCTGATGCCGTTCAAGATCACCGATCTCGCCAATTTCAAGGACATCCGCACGCTGGCGCCGGGCTCCAGCATCATCCTGGCCGACGGCGACGAGAGCACGGGCTATGAATCGAAGCCGTTCATGATCCTCGGCCTGATCGGCGCCACCCCGCAGCAGCCCGACGACCGCGCCCGCTTTGCCCAGGAGGCGGCGCTCCAGATCCCCGGCGTGCGCGAGTCGCGCGTCACCATGTCCGAGCCGATCCGCATCAACGGCCAGCAGGGTTTCGAAACCCGGATCGACGGCGTCAGCGGCAAGGACAAGACCCCCGTGACCGTGGTGCAGTGGATCCGCTTCTCAAGCGGCGGCGCCTCGCTGCGCATCATCGCCAGTGCCCCGCGCGACCAGTGGCCCGCCGCCTTCACCCGCTTCCGCGCCGTGCGGGACGGCATCCAGCCGAAGGGGTAAGAACGCTCGTCCAACAACCTCGGTGTCGTCCCGGCCTAGCACGCAATTGCGCGCGGGGGGCCGGGACCCATAACCACAGGGAGTGGTTACGGGGCGCGCTGGTAACTCCGAGTCCTCGCAAAACTATTGCTGCGGCGTATGGGTCCCGGCCTTCGCCGGGACGACGAGGAGATAGCACGCCCAAGCGCTGGACAGAACCGGCTGCATTTTCGGGCTTCTGTTCGTATACGAACGGAACTAGGCTTCCCTCCATTGGATCATCCTGGAGGGAGGCGAACGATGCTGGATCGGCGACATATCTTGTTGGCGGCGCTGGGAACGACGGCGCTGGCGACCCTTGCGCCAACCGCACTTCTGGCAGCCGCGTCGATCAAGCCGGACGACGCATCCGCGCTGCTCGTGATCGACGTGCAGAACTGCTTCCTGCCGGGCGGCAGCCTCGCGGTGAAGGAAGGCGAGCAGGTGGTGCCCGTCATCAACAAGATCTCGAAAGCGTTTTCGAACGTGGTGATGACGCAGGACTGGCACACGCCCGGCCATGTCTCGTTCGCCTCGGTGCATTCCGGCAAGAAGCCGTTCGAGACCATCGATCTGCCTTACGGCAAGCAGGTGCTGTGGCCCGACCATTGCGTGCAGGGCACCGACGGCGCCTCGCTGTCGAAGGACCTTTCGATCCCGCATGCCGAGCTCATCATCCGCAAGGGTTTTCACAAGGACGTCGACAGCTATTCGGCCTTCCTCGAAGCCGACGGCAAGACGTCGACCGGCCTCGCCGGCTATTTGAAGGGCCGCAAGATCAAGCGCGTCTTCGTCGCTGGCCTCGCGACGGATTTCTGCGTCGCCTGGACCGCGCTCGACGCGCGCAAGGCGGGCTTTGAGGTCTATGTCGTGGAAGACGCCTGCCGCGGCATCGACACGCAGGGCTCGCTGGCAAAAGCCTGGGCCGACATGGCCAAAGCCGGCGTGAAGCGGATTCAGTCTGCGGATATCGCGGTCGGCGCGTAGTCGACTCGAACGACTGCCAGACCCTCATCCTGAGAGCCTGACCGAAAAAGGTGAGCGGCTTTAGCTGGCCTGTGATTCCTTCGGATTTGCAAAGATTCGAGGGAGGACACCATGCCGTGGACCAAAGCCGCTCGTATCAAGTATCAGCGCAGTGGACTGCGTTACACAAGTGATCTGACCGATGCAGAGTGGGCGTTGATCTCCCGGAAGATGCCGCCGCGACGGCGATTGGGCCGGCCGCGGGAGGTTAATCTGCGCGAGATCGTGCAGGCGATCTTCTATATTCTGTCGAGCGGCTGCCAGTGGCGAGCCTTGCCGAAGGAGTTCCCGCCATACTCGACGGTTCAGGGCTATTTTTACGCTTGGCGCGACACGGGT
>NZ_FOQJ01000025.1:0-6405 GCF_900113725.1 Bradyrhizobium sp. cf659 | reverse complement strand
GGGCCGACAGCATCTCCGGCGCCATCGACAATTTCTCCGTCCTCACTTCCGATGGCGAAAGCTTTGGAGCGCGCCGTCTGATCCTGAGCTATGGCATCACCGACCAGATGCCTGATATTCCGGGCTTTGCCGAAGGTTGGGGCACGTCCATCGTGCCCTGCCCCTATTGCGACGGCTTTGAAGTCGCCGGCCAGCATTGGGGCCTCGTCTGGTCCGGCCCGCAGTCGCACAATCAGGTCAGGCTGTTCCGCGATTGGACCGACAAGTTGACGCTCTTCGCCGATGGTCACGACATTCCGCCCGATATCCGGGCCGATCTGGCGCGACGCAACATACCCGTCGTCGATGGCCGGATCACTGGGATCGCCCAACGCGGGGCCCATAACGCCACCGTCAGGCTCGATACCGGCCCCGATGTCGCGGTCGACATCCTGTTCGCGCATCCGCGCAACAAGCCGTCCGCAAGCCTGCATGAATCACTGGGCCTCGCCACGGTCAAAACCCCCCTCGGCATCATCCTCAAGGTCGACGATCGCCGCGAAACCAGCATGCCCGGCATCTATGCCGCCGGCGACCTCGCCAATCCCATCACGCCGCCATCGGTCACCCTGGCATCATCGCACGGGGCGATGGCGGGTATCTTCGCCCAGCAGTCGATGGTGGTTTGAGAGCACAGATTCCCTTCTCCGGTTGCCGCGGCCGCGGTTGTCCTTCGAAGTCCGGCGCGCCCTTTTCCGGCGCTGGACGGAAAGCCTTCCGATGGGAAACGCCAGAGGGGCCGTTGCCTGATGCAGGAGAAGTACCCGTGAAACGAAGTCCAGAGATGACGACCTTGTTGAAGATCGCGCTTTCCGCGGCGGCTGTCGCCGCTTTGTCGATAGCGCAGGCTTCGGATGCCGGGGCGCAGGCCGCACAATCTTACGAGGCCCCGCCCAAAGAGGCGAACGCCATCTTTGCGAACTACCGGTTCCGCGCCGGCGAGACGCTCCCCGAGCTTCGCCTGAACTACACCACGCTCGGCCAGCCTCGCCGAAATAGTCACGGCGCGATCGACAACGCAGTCCTGATGCTCCACTGGACCAGCGCCAGCGGTCAGGCCTTGCTGACGCCAGAGTTTCGGACAGCGCTGTTTGCGCCGGGCGCACCCTTCGATGCCACCCGATATTTCGTGATCCTGCCCGATGCTATCGGCCATGGTCGGTCGAGCAAGCCGAGTGACGGATTGCGGGCGTCCTTTCCGCGCTATGGTTACGGCGACATGGTCGACCTCCAGCATAAGCTGGTGACGGAGGTGCTCGGGATTACGCGTCTGCGCGCCATCGTCGGAATATCAATGGGCTGCATGAACGCTTGGCAGTGGGCGGAAGCCTATCCGGACGCGATGGACGGCATCATGCCCATCGCATGCTTTCCATCGTCGATCGCGGGACGAAACCTCCTGTGGCGTAGGATGGTGGTGGACGCCATCAAGTCCGACCCAGCCTGGGCGGGCGGCAACTACAAACAGCAGCCGCCCTCCGCGACCAACGGGCTCGCGATCGCGCGCCTCTTGATCGACGGCGTACCCCGCCTGCAAGAGGCAGCAGCCACCACCGAAAGCGCGGATGCCTTCGTTCGCAGCGTGAGAGAGCAAGCCGTCCCGGTCGATGCCAACGATGTGATGTACGCCTTGGAAGCATCGCGCGACTTTGACACCCGGCCTGGATTGAGCCGCGTGAAGGCGAAGGTGCTTGCGGTGAACTTTGCCGACGATGAGTTCTATCGAGACAGCCTTCAGACGCTTCAGCACGACATCCGCATCGTCCCCGGCGCGCGGTTCGTCGTACGTGACGTCTCCGATGGATCGGCCGGCCACCTCTCGATGACACGTCCGGCTCTTTGGGCCGACCACGCACGCGACTTCGTCGCGTGGCTTGCCGAGAAACCCTAACGCCGTGCCGAGGCACCTAGCATCGTCTCGTCCAGCGGAAACCCCATCAGGGTGGGGTGAATACCCTTTCAACACAAAGATGGAAGTGATTTCCATGAACAAGACCAATTCCGGCGTCGCCCTGGTGACAGGCGCATCCTCCGGCATAGGACACGCAACAGCCAAAGCCCTGCAGAACGCGGGATATCGCGTGGTCGGCACCAGCCGTCGCGCCGCCTCCGGAAGAGCCGACGGCATTACCATGCTGACCTGCGACGTGACCGATGATGTGTCCGTCGCGAAACTTGTCGATGAAGTGCTGGGTAAGGCCGGGCGTATCGACCTGCTTGTCAATAATGCCGGCATCGGCTTGATCGGTGGCGCGGAAGAGTCTTCGACTGCACAGGCTCAGGCGCTGTTCGATGTCAACGTCTTCGGCGTTCTCCGCATGACCAACGCGGTCTTGCCGGCAATGCGACGCCAAAGCAGCGGCAGAATCGTCAATGTGAGTTCGGTGCTCGGCCTGATCCCGGCTCCCTATTCCGCACTCTATGCATCGACCAAGCACGCCATCGAAGGCTACTCCGAATCGCTCGATCACGAGCTACGGACATTTGGAATTCGCGTTGTGTTGGTCGAGCCCGCCTATACGCGCACGTCGTTTGAAGAAAATCTCGCCAAGCCGGATCAGTTGCTAGACATCTATGACTCCGCGCGAGCCGGCATGAATGCGACCATGCGAAAAGCGATAGAAGCAGGAGATGCTCCCGAAGTCGTCGCCGAGACGATCTTGAAGGCAGCGACCGCTGCCGTTCCGAGAAGACGCTATGCAGCGGGAAAAATGGCGAAACAGGTCAGTTTGCTGCGCCGTTTCGTCCCCGCGTCGGCTTTCGACAAAAGCCTGCGGAAGCAGAACGAGCTGCCGGTCTGAGGCATCCATGCGACGGCGGCGCGAGCGTCGGTTGGGCAAAGGATGGGCTTGGGCCCGGATTGGTCAGCGCAGTCTTTGTCCGGAATTGGCCCGTCGGGGAAGCGGAGATGTGTGACAGTCACTTCCGCTTTTGCCAGGCCGACGCGTTTGTGCGTTGGACCACTCACTACCCCGAACGAAATTTCGGAATGTCGTCAGCTTCGGGAGCAAAAGGTCGTTCAGCAAGGACACTTGCGAGAAGCGTACTAAGTCGACGAAGTCATCAGCTTTGGAGAAACAGCGCGTCAGAGAGACGATCTAGGGTCTGTCCAAGCCCTACAGGTCAACAGGTTTGTGCTGAAGGCATCATGGCAAGGCGCGATGGCGGGTATCTTCACCCGGCAGACCATGCTGGTTTGAGAGCACGGATTGGAGATGAGCATGGCCGTCGAACCGGACAGCGCGGGTGTGCGCTTCCCTCCGCCCTTCGTCTATCTGGGAGCGCTGCTGTTGGGGCTGGCGGCGGAGCGGTTCGTCACCCTGCGCTCTTTCGGCATCGACTGGCGGTTGCTGGTCGCGACGGGCGCGCTGCTGTTCGTTGCCGGCGCGGCGATGATGCTTGCAGCGGCGGGGCTGTTCCGGCGGCTGGGCACCAACGCTCGGCCGTCGCAGCCAACGACCCTCCTCGCAACCACCGGTCCTTATCGGTGGACCCGCAACCCCATGTATCTCGGCATGGCGCTCATCTATGCCGGCCTTGCGATCGGCTTCGACGGGCCGATCGCCTTCGCCTTGCTCCCGTTGGTTCTGATCGCGATCCAGACGCAGGTGATCGCCCGCGAGGAGCGCTATCTCGAAGCGAAGTTCGGCGACGACTACCGCCGCTACAAGGCCGAGGTTCGCCGCTGGCTCTGACTATTCCGGCGCTGCTTGCGGTGCTTGCCCGAGCACCACCGTCTTCCCTCTCGCAAGATGACAATCTTTGATTGAGCGGCTCAACATCCCTCAGAAGTGACGTCGACCATATAATCAGCTTGGAGGAACGCATGCGCGCTAACAAATTAGACCTATTTCAAGACCTGTCCCGCCTGGTCATCGCAGCGGTGGTAGGCATAGTCGCGGCCTCGGTTGCGAGTGAGGCCCGATCGCAGACCGTGATCCTATCAGGATCGCCGTTCCCGGAAAGTCTGGCAGCGACAACGGATGGAACGCTCTTTGCCAGCAGCTTGACGAACGGCGGAATCGCGCGCGTAAAGCCGGGCGCCTCCGAGGCCGAAGCCTGGATCAAGCCGGGGACATTCGATACGCGATCGACGTTCGGCGTTCTCGCCGACGAGAAGTCAGGGCTTCTTTGGGTATGTTCGAACGATGCCACCCCGCTCGGCGTCAAAGGTCCAAACACGATCGAAGGCTCGTTCGTTAAGGGGTTTGACCTAACAACCGGAGAGGGAAAAATCAGCGCCCGACTGCCCGCGAAACCCTCGATCTGTAACGATCTCGCGGTTGGCCCGGACGGCGCACTCTACGTCACAAATACTCTGCAGCCACAGATACTCCGCTTGAAGAAGGGATATTCCGAGTTGGACGTCTGGGTCCAGGACGATAAGCTGAAGGGGGGCTTGATGGGATTGCGTTCGGACCGGATGGCGCCTTGTACGTCAACACCTTCCAAAGCGGCGAACTCTTCCGCATCGAATCCAAATCGGGAGTCGCGGGTGCCGTCACGAAGCTTGAGACGTCACGCCCAATCAAGTTTCCGGACGGTCTTAGGGCAGACAAGACCGGATTCGTGATGGTTGAAGGCGCCGGTCCGCTATCTAAGGTCACGATCGTCGGGGACAGGGCCCAAATCGAAACGATCAAGGAATTCGCTGGACCAACAGGCGTCGCGCGCGTCGGCGACAAGCTTTGGGTAGCGGAAGGCCAGATTGGCTACCTCATGGATCCTTCCAAGAAGGGCCAGACGCCGACCTTCCAGCTGCGGTCAATCGACGCTCCCTGACCGACACGAGACCCTCGTCGCGCCCGGCGCGATCGAGACGGATTTCGCAGGCGGCACCTTGAACACGCCCGCGATCCAGGACTATTTCCGCAGCATCACAGCGCTGGGCCGCAGTGATGTTGTGGGGGTGGGCGTCATGGAGCTGGAATTCTACCAACGTTTCGCACAGCGGGTTCGGGTCATTGCCGAGAAGGCAGACCCTTCAGACGGCGTCGCCTGCTGGAGCTTGCCGAGCGCCTCAATGATTTTCAAACCGGTCGCGGTTGTTTTGACCACATCGGTCACGCACGATTCACATTTTGTCTTGTGACCTTGGGGCAGGCCAACATCCGCCCGCGCGGTCGTTGCCACCGTGCGCGGCGATGAACATGGCGACGGCCGACCGGCAATAGGATTCGATTTCGTTGTCGTCCTCTGCTCTCGCCTGATCGAAGCGTCCGATCATCAGGAGATCGGATCCTTTGAAAAGCGCGGCAAACAAGCGGGCGGACCGGTGAGGATCGGGCACGTTCAGAACCGCCTTCGCGTGCAACTGGCGCAACAGGGCCTCGGTTTGGGCGATGACATGGGCGGGGCCGGCTTCGAAATGGAGCCTGCTTAACGACTTTTGATTCGTCTTGTCGGCCATGACCATGGCTTCGACACTGCGGACGTCCGGTCTCAACCGCGTGCGAAGCAGCAATGACCCCACCGCCATGAGCTGATCTTCGACCGAACCGTCGCCGCCTTCAAGAAGGATCTGTGGTGCAAACGACTGATGGCAGCCGGCAGCGATGGCCGCGCTGAACAGCGCCTCCTTGTTCTCGAAATGCCTGTAGATGCTGAGCTTGGATATCTTCGCCCGCCGGGCGAGCTTGTCCAATGTCGTCGCCTGAAAACCCAATTCCACAAAGAGTTCGCGCGCGGCGTCGACGATCGTTTGGCCAAGCGCCTCGTTGGCGGGCCGGCCGCGCCGGCCCTGTTTGTTTTCGGTCACGGCAATTCCGGTACTTGACAGTATTCTAATTCAGCATTACGATACTATGAAGTATCCGAAATGTGCAAGCCAATGGTTAGGTTTCAACTTGTCCTCCAAATCAAGTTTCCCGGGGCGCCCGGCGATCTCGAATGCGGCATTGTCCGGCCGGCCAACACAGTGATGGGCGACTTTCTCGTCGATACCGAAGCCATGCTCGCTGCCCGTCTGGAGCGCGTATCGTCTGACGATATTGCGCCGACCTAAAGCACGAGGGATCCCATGCAACGACGGACCCTGCTGAAGTTGGCCGCGCTTTCCACCATCAGCCTCGCCCGCGCCCAGGCCACCGCCAGGCCCCAGCCAACCCTCTCCACCCACGACACGGAGCTCATCACCATGGATGACGTTATCATCATTGGCGGCAGCTTTGCCGGTCTCGCCGGCGCCCTGCAGCTCGGCCGGGCCCGCCGCAAGGTTACCGTTCTCGATATCGGCCTGCCGCGCAACCGCTTCGCTGGCCACTCGCATGGTCTGCTCGGCCACGATCACAAGCCGCCGCTGGACATCCTGGCCGAGGCGCGGCAGCAGCTGGCGCGTTATCCCACGATCAAGCTGGTCAGTGCCCG